>NZ_CP042435.1:4244517-4886271 GCF_007971225.1 Panacibacter ginsenosidivorans
ATGGGAGAGACTTGCTTCTGCATATTTCTTTTTAAAGAAAGGAGGAATGAATTCAGCGGATGCGGCTTTTGCAAAAAAATATCTTTCCTCTGTAAATAATTTTGAATCATTTGTGAACGATTGGCTTTCTGAAGATAACCTCGATTTATATTATCATATTATTCCGCAATACAAGTATATCACTTCAAATAATGCAGAAAGAATTATGGTTGATTTTGTTGGAAAATATGAAAACCTGCAAGATGATTTCAGAAGAATATGCAACTCTATATTTCATACCGAGAAGTTACTTTTAGATATCAATTCTACCGAAGCTTCTAAAATAAAATACAAGACACTTTACACAGAAGATATGAAAAAAAAGGTGGCTGTGCTTTATGCCATGGATATACAAATGTTTGGATATGCTTTTTAAAATTGATTCTATAATAGGAATTGTACATATTTAATTGGTTTGAAGTGGAAAATAGGGAAGGTGTTTCTGTAATTATTTGTTGCTATAATAGCGCACTTCGGTTGCCCGAGACATTGCGACATATTTATAATCAAAAAGTTCCGGAGCAAATTGGATGGGAGATTATTGTTGTTGACAATAATTCTACAGATAACACTTCCGATGTGGCGATGTCGGAATGGAGAAGGTATAATAATAATATACCATTTAAAGTAGTACACCAGGAAATACAAGGTCTAAGCTTTGCGCGGAGCAAAGGGTTTGAAAATGCGAACTATGACATATTGATTTTTTGTGATGATGATAACTGGTTAAGGGATGACTATATCAGATATGCTTTTGAAATTATGCAAAGCAACGAGAGTATTGGAATATTAGGCGGTGTTTCCAGCGGTTACTTTGAAGTTGGGAAACCATTTTGGTTTGATGCATTCATGGAGTCCTATGCAGTTGGGAAGCAGATGTATGAAACTGGCATAGCAAATTCCCGAACCTATCTTGCAGGTGCTGCTGTGGTGGTAAGAAAAGCTATTTACCAGAAATTAAATTTTTTATCATACTCGCTTCTTCTTACTGGACGAATTGGAAAGCGTTTGACTTCAGGTGAAGACACGGAACTTTGTTGGTTAGCTATGTTTTTGGGATTTAACTTATACTATGATGAAAGACTACGCTTTGTTCATTTTATGCCTAAGCAACGACTTAACTGGAAATATTGCGTTTCGATGATCGCATATGGGCACTCTATTCCTCGTATTTATTTTTCCCTTTATCATTACCTGCATAACAATATTTTCAATAATAGGGAAGTTAGCTTTGATATTACTTATAAAACTTTGATGAGAAGGCATTTGAATTATTTGCGTAAACATAATCCCAACCTGAAATCAATTTTAAATGCTGTAAGATCACTTTTTATTTCTACTGAAGGTTCAGAAAAGGAAATCCAGTTTAAATCCGATATACATAAATTAAGATATCTGTTATTTAATAAATCGGATTTAGAAAAAAATTTTTATGCTATTACCAGTTTAATGCAAAAAATTAAACAGCAAAATGTATCTTAAACAGAGTAATGGTATTTCTGTTTTGATTTGTACTTATAATGGGGCAAATCGTTTGGGTAAAACGCTTGCACATCTTGCTGCCCAGGTAACAGTCGATAGTTTGAAGTGGGAGATAATTCTTATAGATAATAACTCCAATGACAATACATCTGAAATTTCTAAAAATATATGGCAGCAGTTATCATGCAAAATCCCTTTTTATATTTTCAAGGAACCAAGGCCCGGCAAAAGTTTTGCGCTGGAAACGGGTGTTTCAAAATCTAATTATGATATACTAATCATCTGTGATGATGATAATTGGTTACAGGAGAATTACGTGCAGTATGCTTATGATTTTTTACAGAAAAATCGCACAGTTGGGATATTAGGAAGTTTTGCAGAACCTTATCTCGATTCGGCAAAACCTCTTTGGTTTGATAAATATGAAAATGTTTTTGCAATCGGCAGACAGATGCCACAAACTGGAATTGCCAACAAAAGAAATTATTTATTTGGTGCAGGTATGGTTATCAGAAAAGAAATTTATACAACTGTTGCTGCTTTAAATCATGAGATGTTTCTTACCTGCAGAAAAGGAAACGAACTTTCTTCCGGCGGCGACTCTGAAATATGTTTACTTGCCATGCAACTGGGTTATGATCTTTATTATGATGAAGGCCTGCAATTTACTCACTACATAAGTCCCGGTCGTTTAAAATGGTCCTATTGTGTTGAAATGATTACCAAAGGTTTTGCGTCTCCGCAGATATACTATGCCATTTACGATTATTGTTTTAATGCGGTCAATAAGAATGAAGCTGCTGATTTCGAAAATTTATACCGCTGGAACATGCGCAAACAAAAACGCATATTGCTGAATGAGATCAGTGGTGCAGGGAATTTTTTTAGTTCAGTTGCTGCTTTGCTCTTTAGTAAGCCCGGGAATGATAAAGAGATAAGGATTAAAACAGCCATTAATAAACTGCGGTACATGCAAAAGAACAAAAAGCAATTGGCCGCAGATTTTGAAAAAATACTTGCATTGGCAAAGCGTATGCAGCAGGTAAAAGCATTACCAATGGAGCAGGATAAACAACAAATCATACAACAGCAATAATAAGGCATGAAGCAAAGAATATATAAGATGCTGGGCAGTCTCCGCAGGTTCTTTTATGAACCTGTATTGCTTAAATTCACCAGCAACCATGACAGTATTTTAGACAGCCGGGCCGATGAGATCAAACGCAATATTGCGCTTACCATGCCTGATAATATTGTATTGAAAGGTTATAAATGCTACAGTGCCGGGGAAGAGGACGGTATGATAGAAGCCATATTCGAAAAAATTACAGCGGGCAGCAAAACTTTTTTAGAGATCGGTTGTGAACGTGGTCTTGAAAACAATTCTCATTTCCTTTTGCTTAATGGCTGGCAGGGTATGTGGGTGGATGGTAACCCGGCCTTTATCAAATCAATTAGTTCTTTTCTTGGCGGTGAGAATTTAGCAAAACTTATGGTGCGGCAATTGTTTGTTGACAAAGAAAATGTGCGCAAGCTTTTTGATGATGTGTATGCTTACTATAAAGTAAATGAAGTTGATTTCTTTTCACTTGATATTGATGGCAACGATTATCATGTCATGCAATCAGTACTTGAATATGGTGTACAACCAAAAATGATCTGTGTAGAATACAATGCCAAATGGGGAAAGCATGCCAATGTAAAAGTAAGTTATGATGCAGGCTTTGTGTGGGCTGCGGATGATTATATGGGCGTTGCTTTAGCTGCATGGCTGCAGCTTTTCGGTCAGCATGGATATACATTGCTTAGCTGTGATATGGGTGGTAACAATGCTTTTTTTATCAGGAATGAATATGCAAATTTATTTACCATTTACAGCCCTTCATTGTTGTACCAGCCTGCACGTTATTACTTAACAAGAAGAAGGTCAGGGCATCCGTCTACCTTAAAGATGCTGAAAAATGTGCTTAATAAAACAGTCTGACCGTCCCGGTCTGACTGTAGTAATCTTAACAACGAAGTGCAGATTGTTTCCATCATAGCTGTATGTTATAACCAGGCTGCTTATGTAGCGGATACATTGAACAGTATTAAAGCGCAGACATACCCCAACATCCAACTTATTGTTGCGGATGATGGTTCAGAAGATGGTTCTAAAGAAGTGATCAAAAACTGGATCGCTCAAAATGATCCCTCAGCCATATTTATCGATCATCAAAAGAACCTGGGGCTTACCAAAAATATCAACAGTGCATTACCCTATATAAAAGGAGATTATTTCCAGGTATTCGGCTGTGATGATATTATGCTGCCGGATAAAATTGAAAGACAAGTGGCCTTGCTGCAGGCAAATAAAGATGCCGGTATCGTGTACAGTGATATGCAATTAATAGATAAAGAAGGACATGATCTTCCACTTACCTATTTTCAAAAGCATGCATATAAGCAACCTTTCAGCGGCGATCATTATGAAAGCCTTATTAACCGCATTATTCCTGCGGCACCAACGGTACTTATAAAAAAAGGAGTACTGGAAAAAACCGGTTATTATAATGAGAAACTTGACTATGAAGATTATGATTATTTTCTACGTGCCGCAAAACATTATTCATTTATTTATGAACCAACAATTACCGTAAAATACCGTGTACTGGAAAGTTCATTGAGTAACCATAATGTGTATCCTGTAAAATATTTCAGGAACCTGTTTACAGTTCTCTATTCTAATTACGACACGAGAAAGCAATACCGGCAGCAATTCAACGACCGGTTATTGTTCTGCATCAAGAACCTGTACAGCCTTAAATATAAAAATGCATTTGGGTTGTTTTCAAAAGCATTATTAAAAACAGGTGACACACGATTGTTGAAATATACAATTGCAAGTATTCCATTTATGTTCACCGGGATAAAATAAAGTTTCAGGAAGTACATAAAACACAACTAGGCATAGAAACAAGTAGTCATTTATTGCAATCTTGAAAAAAAGAATAGATACTTTAGACGCCCTAAGGGGTATTGCCGCCTTTTCTGTTTTGCTCCTTCATTATACATCTGGGTATAGAGCTCATTATAAGCATAGTTTCAACCAAGATTATGACTTTGTATATGGCTATCTCGGAGTTGAACTTTTCTTTATGATAAGCGGATTTGTTATATTTCTCACTTTAATTCACTCAAAAAATAGCATTGACTTTTTGTATAAGCGTTTTAGCAGGATTTACCCGACCTTTCTTTTTTGTCTTGTAACTACGTTTACGATTGTTTTTCTTTTTGGATTACCGATGAGAGAACGAAGCTTATATCAGGCGGCAGGAAATGTTTTAATTGCTACCAATATTTTTGGATTCAAGCCCGTTGATGGTGTTTACTGGACACTGGAAATTGAGATTTTTTTTTATTTATTTATGGCACTGTTGCTATTTTGTAAACAGATAAAAAATATTCTTTTCTGGGGAGTATTCTTTTTAGCAATGACATGGGTCAATGCATTCTTTTATACCATACCTGATAAATTATCAATCATACTAAATGTAAAATATAATTGTTTCTTTTTTGCTGGTATTCTTTTTTATAAAATCAAGTTTTCGCAAGACAGGATTGATTGGAAAATTCATCTACTTATTGCTAGCTGCTTAATTACATCGCTTATTGTCATTGGGCCATGGCCGGCAAAAGCAATTGCTTCTTGCTTTTTTGTTTTATTTTATTTATTCAGTTATGGTTTAATAAACCTGCATGCAAAACCTTTATTATTTCTAGGAAAAATATCATATCCTTTATATCTTCTTCATCAAAATATTGGATATGTTATTATGAATAATACTAAACCTTATTTAGGCAATTATCCATTCATATTTATTGGAACAACCGCTATGACAATGATATTTATCGCCTTTCTTGTTCATAAATTTATTGAACAACCATCTATTAGATTTTTTAGAAACTTATATTCTAATAAATTCAATTTAAAAGTTATTGCTAAATAGGAAAACCATTTAGTGTAGATAATTTTTAAAATAATAATGACCACATTATGAAGACAAATTGTATGGAATTACTTCATTTTCCTAAAATACTGGATCAGCGCGGCAACCTTTCTTTCTTGCAAAGCAATAAAGAAGTGCCTTTTGAGATAAAACGGGTGTACTGGATCTACGATGTGCCCGGTGGTGAAATGCGTGGCGGTCATGCCTATAAAAATTTAAATGAGGTCATCATTGCACTAAGCGGCAGTTATGATGTGGTGCTGCATGACGGAGAAAAAGAATACCGCTATCATCTCAACCGTTCCTATTATGGTTTGTATGTGCCAAAGATGATGTGGCGGCATATTGAAAATTTTTCCACCAATTCACTTGCATTGATATTAACGGATGATCTTTATAAAGAAGATGAATACATCAGGGATTTTGATGCGTTTAAAGCAATGAAAGGAATTTAAGGAGTTATCGGTCTGACGGCTCAAAGCCGTCTGACCGGGTATTCACTGTCATTGCGAATCACGATGTACAGGCCTTGTGTGTAAGCTATCGGGATGTGGCAATCTGTTGAATTAAGGTAAAGTATTATAAGATTGCCGCAGCTTTGCCAACCACAAACTTTTGAGTAAAGCTTCGCAATGACGGGTAGCGTTGGTTTCGTACAAGTGTGCGACGCAACAAATGTTTAATAGCGGTTCAATAGCCGGGTTCATAAAATAAAAAAGACACAACTCATGCCAGCCACTGTTTTTGATTGCAATATTATACACCTTCCAAAAATTTATAATGAAGCAGGAAGTATAACGCCTGTGCAGAATAGTATTGAAATTCCTTTCGATATACAACGTGTATTTTATCTCTATGATATTCCCGGTGGTGAAACACGCGGTGCACATGCACACCGCAGCCTGCAGCAATTTATTATTGCAGCGAGCGGCAGTTTTGATATTACGATCGATGATGGCCATAGCAAAAAAACCATTCAGCTAAACAGGCCATATATGGGCCTGCATATAAAGCCGTTGATATGGGACTATATGAGTAATTTTTCTTCAGGCGCCATTGTGCTGGTGCTTGCATCGGGCCTGTATGATGCATCAGACTATATACGCGACTACAACGAATTTTTACAGTTACGCAAAACAACATGATACATCCGTTATCAGATGTGCAGACAAAAAATATCGGTGACAATACATCGATATGGCAGTATTGTGTGGTGCTGAAAGATGCGGTCATTGGCAGCAACTGCAATATCAATGCACATTGTTTTATTGAAAATGATGTGGTAGTAGGCAATAACGTTACGCTTAAATGTGGTGTGTATTTGTGGAACGGCACACGCATAGCAGATGATGTTTTTATTGGCCCCAACGTTACGTTTGTAAACAATAAAAGGCCACGCAGCAAACAACATGTGCAAACGCCGGATACCATTATTCATCGCGGTGCATCGCTTGGTGCAGCCGCTGTAATTGGCGGTGGCATTGAGATTGGCGCTTATGCCATGATCGGCATGGGGGCAGTTGTTACAAAAAATATTCCTGCGCATGCATTGGTGTATGGCAACCCTGCACGCATTATGGGTTGGGTTGATGAACAGGGCAATGCATTAATAAAACAGGAAGATGATGCATGGTATTCTGCTAATGGAAATAAATATAGGCTTACAGAAAACGGCATGGAAAAATTATGAGCCATGGTACAGTGCATGCATTAGACTTTCGTTGCGTCGCACTCTTGTACGTTTAGAAATAAATTCGGCAGAGTACAGTCATTGCAATCATTATTAATACCCATCAATAAAATTTTAAGTTTGATTATTCAAACGTTCCAAATGTGTGGTACTGGCAAGGACAAACGGGCGGAGCCTTCGTGTTGTCCTTGATCTTTTTGTTACTTTTTGGATCAAGCCAAAAAGTAAAAGAAATAAAATCATGAACATTCCCTTTCTCTCCTTCGATTATACCAATAAAATAATAGCTGATGAAATGCAGCAGGCATTTACAACTGTATTTAACAGCAAATGGTATGTGCTGGGTAAAGAAGTAGCAGTATTTGAAAAAGATTATGCTACTTTTTGCAATACACAATATTGTGTCGGTGTAAGTAATGGATTAGATGCATTGATACTTTCGTTGAAAGCATGTGGTGTTGGCAAAGGAGATGAAGTGATCGTTCCTTCGAATACCTATATAGCAACTGTATTAGCCATTACACATGCAGGCGCCACACCCATATTTGCAGAACCAGATGAAAGCACTTACAATATTACCGCCGAAGGAATTGAACCGCACATTACAACCGCAACAAAAGCAATTATGCCGGTGCATTTATATGGTCAGTCCTGTGATATGCAAACGATCATGCAACTGGCAGCAAAATATAATTTGAAAGTTATAGAAGATAATGCGCAGGCACATGGGGCACTCTGTCATAACCAGCCAACAGGATCATGGGGACATGCCAATGCCAGCAGTTTTTATCCCGGAAAAAATCTTGGTGCATTGGGCGATGCAGGTGCTGTAACGACCAATGATGCGGCGATTGCAGCACAAATAAATATGCTGCGCAATTATGGCTCCGCAAAAAAGTATTATAATGAAGTGGAAGGATATAATATGCGGCTTGATGAACTGCAGGCAGCATTTCTTAGTGTAAAGTTGAAACACCTGGAATCATTCACTGCATTGCGTTGCCAGGCAGCAGACAGGTATCATGCCTTGTTACAAAATGCAGATGAGATAAAATTGCCGGTCACCGCCAAACATTGCACGCATGTATTTCACCTGTATGTCATCCGGACAAAACAACGGGACGCATTGCAGCAATACCTGAATAGTAAAGGTATCGGTACGATGATCCATTATCCTGTGCCACCACATTTGCAGAATGCCTATAAGCATCTTGGATATTCGAAAGGAGCTTTTCCAATAGCTGAAGCAATTGCAGAAAGTTGTTTGAGCCTGCCAATCTATCCGGGCATTGAAGAAGAAGAGATTGCATTTGTTTGTGATTCTATAAAAGAGTTTATTTAAGAGTATATCATTCGTAATTGTAGGAAAATATTTGTACATGAAACAGGAAAGTAGAATTTACGGATTAGATATTTTAAGAGCAATAGCCATATTGCTGGTTATTTATGGGCACAGCTTCCAGTTTTTGGGTAACCTTATTCCTCATTGTGATGGGGTGGAAATATTTTTTGTACTAAGTGGTTATTTGATCGGAACAATTCTTTTGAAAACTTTGAACAAGCCTTCTGTAAGTTTTGCAGATATTCGTCAATTCTGGATGAGACGCTGGTTACGGACATTGCCCGCTTATTTTGTTGTACTAACCACCTTAATAATATACCAGGTAGCTACAAGGGAAAACCAATATTTCTTCGACTACGCACAGTATTACATTTTTATTCAATCAATTTTTAGGGGAGGAGCAGATTTGTTCCATGAATCATGGAGTTTATGTATTGAAGAATGGTTCTACCTTTTAGTTCCGCTTTTATTATACCTTTCTTTCAGGTTCTTCAAAATTGAAATTAAGAAGCTGGTATTCTTCTGGATCGTATTTATTATTGTTATAGAAATAATATTTAGATCAATTGTGGCTGCACAACACCCTACGCACGATGGCTGGATGGAATTTGTAAGGGAGCCGGTAAGCGTCCGTATCGATAGTATAATGTTTGGCATACTTGGTGCGTACTTAAATTTTTATAAGTATCGTATTTGGAAGAATAAAAATGGCTTATTCATTATCGGCCTGCTTATTTGTATAGGCACGAAGTTGATCAGTTTACTATCAAGCTTTGGTTGGTATGTGATGTATATTTCATTAACTGCCCAATCAATAGGTTCATTATTATTGCTTCCGAAATTGAGTAATATAAAAGCCGGTAAGGGTGTACTATACAAGAGTTTTACTTTTATAAGTAGAATTTCATACTCTATGTATTTGTTGAATTTTACACCCTTTGATAAAATAATACGCTCAAAGCTGCATGTATTTTACTTTGGGATTGTTCCCTATAATATTTTTGAATTTATAGCTTTTATAATATGGACCATTGGTGGTGCATATATATTATTCAGGCTGGTTGAAAAACCAATGATGGATTTAAGGTATCGTTTACCCGTCAGAGTTTCGGTAGCTGCAGATTGAAAGTATAATATTACAAATTAATGAAGATCCTGCACGTTTGTTCTAATTATTATCCTGCGCATGGCGGCCCGCAATATACCATGAAGCATTTGTCGGAAAACTTTGTGGAGTATTATCATGATGAAGTAGCTGTTGCCACTTCCAATTCTTTATATGGTCCTGAAATGCCTTTGTTCAAAACTATAGAGCCGGCGAATGAAAATATAAATGGTGTGGATGTGCACAGGTTTGCCTTCAACAGGTGGCATTATCCATTGCTTACTTATGCAGGTCGTGGTTACAAAAAAATATTCAAGCAAACATTGCCGCACCGGTTATATAAATACCGCTGGGAACTGGATTGCAAAGGTATTGACAGGATGATGGAAGATGCAGATGCAGATGTGATCATGGCCACCACCAGTAACTATATGTTTTGCGATTATCCCTTTTGGCGCTTTCGCACAAAGAGCCCCAAGCCATTTGTATTGTATGGTGCATTGCATTTGCATATCAACTGGCCCTCTGATGCGCCGGTAATAAAAAGAGCAAGGGTATGCGATTGTTATATTGCCAATACAGATTTTGAAAAAAATAAAATGATAGAATATGGTGTGGAAGCTGATAAAATAGTTACCACAGGAACAGGTATAACAGCAGCAGATTATGTATGTAATGAAAATGAAGTAAAAGCCTTTCGTGAAAAATATGGTATACAGGAAAATGAGGTACTGGTTGGCCATATCGGCAGATTGTCTGCCGGTAAAGGAGCAGGTATTTTATTGGATGCATTTGCAGAAGTATATAAACAACACAAACACGTAAAGCTGTTGCTGGCAGGTACTGCTACAGATTTTACTACAGCACTAAAGCAAAAGATACAGGCACATGATTTACCTGTAATTCTTTTGGAAGATTTTGACAGTGCATTGAAGCCTTTATTATTTAATGCCATAGATGTTTTCGTGCTTGCTTCAAAAGGCGAATCGTTTGGCGTTGTTTTCCTGGAAGCTTGGGCCTGTAAAAAGCCAGTTATCGGTGTAGCTATGGGCGCTGTAGCTTCACTGGTGCGTGATGGCAGGGATGGTCTTTTGTTTGCAGCAGATAATATACAGGAATTATCATCGGCTATCATCGCATTAATGCAGGATGAAGCAAAACGCAAACGATTTGGTAATAATGGCTACGCGAAAATCATACAGCAATTTACCTGGCCGGTCATCACTAAAAAATACAGGGATGCTTATTTGCTGGGTATTGAAAATTTTAAAAAGCTGCAGCAAAATAAAACTGCATTTTCAAACAGCTGATATTTATGAAAGTGCTGCATGTAACACAGAATTATTATCCTTCGCTTGGTGGCACGCAGCACACTATGAAAAAAATATCAGAATGTTTACATGCGCAGTATAATGACAAAGTAACGGTGATCACTACGAATTCTCTTTATGGCCCCAATAATGCAACTTTTAAAAAAATAGAAGAGAAAGAAACATTCATCAATGGTGTGCATGTAAAACGTTTTGGATTTTTCAGGGCACATAAACCTTTACTTAAACTGGTTTCAAAAGCATCTGTAAAAATGAGTGGCAAAGGATTGCCTGAATCAGTTGCCACATTATCGATGGGGCCTTTTTCTGCATCTATGAAAAAAGCAATTGAAACCACCGATGCAGATATTATCTGCGCTTCTTCGGTGCATTATCGTTTTGCCGATTATGGGTTATACCGTAAAAATATACCTAACCCTAAACCATTTGTTTTGTACGGTGCTTTGCACCTTGAAACCGGGCAGGTGCCTGCAAAGTATATACAAAGGATCAAAGCTGCAGATCATTATATCGCCAATACATTGTATGAAAAAGAGTTTTTAATAAAGCAGGGAATGCAAGCTGCAAAAATAACTGTTGCGGGTGCTGCTACAGATATACTGGAACAAGAAATACACTACGATGAAGATGTGCGAAAAGCATCAGGTATAAATGCTGATAAAAAGATCATCCTCTGTATCAGCCGGCAGGAAGCTTTCAAAGGGCTGCCGGTTTTAATAGATGCCTTTAGTCAGCTGCAGCAGGAAGAAAAAAATAGTTGCCTGGTTATAGCAGGTGCAAAAGGTACTTACAGCAGCGCATTACAGGAAGCTGCAAAAAATATCCAAAACCTGTTTGTGCTTACTGATATTCCCCAGCACACAAAATGTATGCTTCTGCAAGCCGCAGCGATAGTCGTGCTGCCTTCCAAAGAAGAATCTTTTGGTGTGGTATTTCTTGAAGCGTGGAGTTTTAAAAAACCTGTTATAGGAACACGCATCGGTGCTATTGCTTCTTTGATAGAAGAAAATAAAGATGGCTATCTTTTTGAACCGGGCAACGTTTCAGAACTTGCCATGCAGATAAAACGCATGATCTCAGACAACAACAAGGCTCAACAAATGGGTGCTGCCGGTTTTGAAAAAGTGCAGCAACATTATACATGGGACAAGATCACTGCAACATTCAGGGCCGCGTATATCCAGGCGATCGAAACATTTCATCAACAGAAAAATTAAAGCATGTTCAGGCAGGAAGCAAAATGGGTGGGCGATTTGCTGAAGAATATTGATACTATTCGCAAACCGGTGATAGCGAACATTGGTTCATCCACTGCTTTGTTCAGGGAGGCGCTGCAGCCGCATATACACGAACACATCTTTAAGCCTTTGCAACAAAAAGGTTATCCTATTTATCATGTGGATGTAAAAGAAGATAATGGCGTTGATATGGTTGCTGATATTACACAACCAACATTTGCAACGCAACATACCAATGCTTTTGATATTGTTATCTGCACCAATATGCTGGAGCACGTGGAAGATATCAATGCTGTTGTGCAGAATTTATATACAGCATGCCGCAACAATGGTTACCTGCTTATCACGGTTCCTTATAAATATAAAAAACATCTTGACCCGATCGATAATATGTTCAGGCCAACACCGGAAGAGATCACCGCCTTATTCAAACCCGGCCAGGTACAACAGATAGCAGCGCAGATCATTACTATTACAGAGCGTAGTTATTATAAAAAGAAAAGATCGCATTATCCGTTGTGGGGTTACAGGGAAATTGCAGGATATTATTTGGGTATCCGTTTTAAAGTTTCGGGTGTATTGTTACAGGTAAAAAAATAATGAGCCCGGCAGTAGTGCGTGTAGCATCGTTCCTTGCGTCGCACACTTGTGCGTTTGGAACAAGAAGCTGCAAGCTACGAGCTATGAGCTTCGAGCAAATACATATAACGTAATAGCTCAAGGCCCGCAGCTAAAAGCTCATAGCTATTCTTCAGTACAAGTGTGCGACGCAACAGTTGATGCCATATGAACAGAAAGATTGGTTCATAAAAAAATAAAAGATAACACTGAATGTGCGGAATAGCGGGGATGTATAATTTTAAGAGAGGTAATTTATACGAAAATTATTTTTCAAAATGTCTTACGGGCATGCATCGCCGCGGCCCCGATGATCAGCAACTCTGGCACAATAATGAAAATTATATTGCGGGATTTGTAAGACTTTCTATACGTGATCTTAGCATTAACGGAAGACAGCCGATGTTTTCATCCTGTGGCAACTACTGTATCACTTTTAATGGTGAGATATACAACACAGATACGTTGAAAAATCTACTGCAATCTTTTGGTATCACTTATCATTCTTCCGCAGATACGGAAGTGTTACTGTATGCAATCATGCACCTTGGCATTGAAAAAGCAATGCATATTACAGATGGTATTTTTGCTATTGCATTTTATGACCTGCAACGCAACCGGCTTATACTTGCAAGAGACAGGGTAGGGGTAAAGCCATTGTATATAGGTATGCATGAAAATGGCGTTGTGTATAGTTCGCAGTATGATCATATCATCAATCATCCTTATTGCAGGGATAATAATCTTAACGGAGGATCTATGGGCAGTTACCTGCAACTGGGTTATATTCCTGAAGATGCAGGTATCATTGAAAAAACAAAACTATTATTACATGGCCACTATTATATAGTTGAGGAAGGTAAGGTTACAACACATTGTTATTACAACTATGGAAGTGCCACAAAACACGCAGATAAACATAAGCTGGAAGAAATTATTTGCGGCGCCACGCAGAGCCAGCTGGTGTCAGATGTACCTGTGGGCACATTTATGTCTGGCGGTGTAGACAGTACATTGGTTACTTACTGCGCCAACAAAAAACAAGCAATACAATCGTTTACAATCGGTGTAAATAACAAGGATATGAACGAAGCTGATGCAGCAGCGCAATTTGCAGCTATCTTCAATACCAAACATGATTGCCGTTATATTGATGAGCAGGTTTTCCTTCCATTGATACAGGATCATTTCAAAGCATTCAGTGAGCCATTTGCGGATTATTCTTCCATACCCACTTTATTGCTGAGTGCTTTTGCAAAAGAAAAGGTAACCGTTGCATTAAGTGGTGATGGTGGCGATGAATTATTCTGGGGTTATCCCCGAAACAGGAAAGTGCCGGCACTGGTTCCTTTCTATGAAAAAAATATATGGACAAGGCGCATGAAGCTATTATGGTCAAAAGCCAAAAAGCCTGCACATACCGATATTTCAAAGCACTGGAACAAAACTGATTTTGCGGGTTACTATTATAGTGCATTGCATATAACAGGCGCTGAATACTGGTTACCCAAAATACTGGAAACTGAACCCTTACCTGCTTATCATTATACTATGCTAAAGAAGGGCGAACAACAGGACCTAAGCAATGTTACTTCTGTAATGGAGCTTGTTCGTAAAATGGAAGTAGATATTCACCTGCAACGCATATTACTGAAAGTAGACAGGGCAAGCATGTTTCACAGTCTTGAAGTACGGGTGCCTTTATTAAGCAATAGTATGCTTGATCTTAGTGAATCTTACAATTATAAAGATTGTATTGCAGATGCACAAGGTAAAATGAACCTGAAAAAATTACTTGCCGCCAAAGCGGGTAATGAACTTGCGTTTGCGCCCAAAAAGGGTTTTACTATTCCGCTGGACGACTGGTTGCGGAATGTTTTGAATAAAGAGGTGACAGAGAAGATAATGGACATGCCTGCACATATTGCCCCCCTATTTAACAGGAAACAATTACAGCAATTGCTGCAACAGTATATGCATGGACAGACAGCTGCCGGCTGGCTGGTGTGGGCGTTATATTGCCTGGTACAATGGGATGCAATGCACAAAAATAAAATTGCCGCATGAGGATCATTTTATTTGTAGATACTTTTCCCTCCCTGAGTGAAACGTTTATTTCCAACAAGGTGAGATATCTTGCTGAGAAAGGATGCAATGTTTTTGTTTTTTGCGTTAAAAGGAATAATGATCTGCTGCATGAATTATTTGGCAATAATAAAAATGTTGAAGTGGTATTGTTGCGGAAAAGCACGATGGTGCCTTTCCTGTTGTCGCATCCATTTTTGGTAACACGCTTTTTGTTTAAACCAACATCTTTAAGGCAGCGTTTATTCAGGCGGTTCAGGTTGGCTAAGATCAATCAGTATAAACCCGATATAATACACTTTGAATTTTCCGGAATTGGTGTTGACTATCTCTATGAAATAAGAAAGGTTACCTGTAAAAAAGTTGTCAGCTGCCGCGGATCTGCAGAGAAAGTAAAATTGCTGATACATAAAGACCGTAAAGAAAATTTTCGTGCATTGCTTGATGAAGTAGATGCAGTGCATTGTGTGTCTGAGGATATGCGCAGGACCATACTTCCTTACTGCAATAAACCGGAGAAGATATTTATCAATTATCCAAGTATCAACACTGCATTTTTCAGTAAACAACATCTGTCTCAAAAGAAAACTGACATTGTAACTATACTAAGTGTGGGCAGGTTTACTTTCCAAAAAGGCTTTGGAACAGGATTGCAGGCCATTCATTTACTAAAGGAATCCGGCGTTGATTTTAAGTGGATGATCGTGGGCAGCGGGCCGGAATATGAACAGATCTTATACCAGGTACATCATTTTAAGTTACAGGATCATGTGCAATTATTAGGCGCCAGATCTTCTGCCGAAGTAAAGGACCTGATGGTGCAGGCCGATATTTATTTTTTGCCCAGTGTATATGAAGGTATTGCCAATGTAGCCCTGGAAGCCATGAGTATGGAACTGCCCGTAGTGGCCACCAGAAGCGGTGGTATGGAAGAAGTAATTGTGCCTGCAGAGAATGGCTTGCTCGCAGATGTTTATGACCACATTGGATTAGCAGATCATTTATTGTTGTTATTAAAAGATGCGGGCCTGCGTAAACAGCTTGGCAGCAACGCAAGGAAAACAATAGAACAAAGATTCACGCTGGATATACAAACAGAAAAATATATTGCCGTTTATTCAAAGCTTGCGGGCATTACCTGCATACAACCTGCACAGGATACAATTGAGCAACTTAATGCACCTGCAGATAAAGTAACTGTTTCGGCCATCCCGTCAACTCCTTATAAAAAGCAGTTACATATAGGCATCATCCTTCCTGAATTTCCAACTGTAAGCGAAACTTTTTTTATTAATAAAGTAATTGGCCTCTGCAACCGCGGACACAGGGTTACAGTTTTCGGGGGAAGGAAACCTATAGATAATTCTGTAGCCAGATTGTATCGCCTTGATAATTATAAGAACCTTGTGATCGCCGATCTTGATTTCAAAAGCTCTTTACTTCACCTTGGTAAAATATTCTTTCTATTTCCATCTGCCTTCTTTAAAAGTTTTCATACAGATCTGCAGGTGTTTCGCAGAAAGCTTTATGTTAATTTATGTAAGGCTTATACCAACAAATATAATTGTGACATTTATCATTTTGGTTATTCCGGTATTGCAATTTTTTATTTATCGCTGTTTGATTCACTTAAAGGCAAAACAGTGATCAGTTGCAGGGGAACCGCAGAAAATGTAAAACTTATATCAGAAAAAGAGCGCATAAAAAAACTGAAAATATTATTTGAAAAAGTGGATAAGATCCACTGTGTGTCTGCAAGCATGTCCAATACTGTACAAAGCTATGGGGCGCCTGTTGATAAGATATTCATTAACCGCCCGGCAATAGATACCACTTTTTTCTCCAGACAAAACCAGGTGCACCACAATGATAAAATTATTATTCTATCTGTAGGAAGACTGGTTTTTCAAAAGGGCTTTATGATCGGTTTACTGGCCATACAAAAACTAAAAGAGCAGTTTGGAAATTTTGTATGGAAAATTGCGGGAGACGGACCCAAAATGGAGGAACTGATGACGCATATTCACTCACTCGGCCTGATGGAAAATATTGTATTGCTAGGCAAAAAAGACAGGAATGAAATAAAAGAATTGTATGAAGAAGCCGACATCTATTTTTTGCCCAGTGTAAGCGAGGGGCTCGCCAATGCGGTACTCGAAGCAATGTCTATGAGCCTGGCAGTTGTATCGTCTGATGTGGGGGGTATGCAGGAAGCGATCACACACAATGCAGATGGCAAACTTGTCAGCAATTATGACCATGCAGCGATGGCGGCGCAATTGCTTGAATTGTGTAAGGATGACGTACTTAGAAAAAAACTTGGCGAAGCTGCCAGAAAAACGGCTGAAGAAAAATTTGACATCAGCCGTTATATTGATGTATTCGAAGATGAATATTATAAATTGCTGCATTAATATTTTTTTGAACCCGGGTGCAGCAACACTATTAAGCTTTGGTTGTGTCACTCACTTGTACGTTTAGCACATTACTGAGCATTTTGTTAACCCTGACCATAGCAAAAAATATTACTTCCTGTTTAGTTTTATAAAATACACACAGCCCACTTTACTGTTTAACCTGTTGCCAAAACATGCAACAGGTTTTGCAGCCTGTTATATAGCGCCGGAAGAGCTAACACCCGAACTGGAAGATAAAGCTTATGAAACATTACAGGCAAAGCTTACAGATGCAGGCTTCAGGCTTTGTAACAGAGGGACACTGATCAGTTCAACAAAAGAGGATGTAGCAAAAGTATTGTCTTTACCGCCGATCAGTTTGAAAGATGAGTATGTTTTCATCAGAAAATATTGGGGAACAGCATGGGCCATGTATGCTTTTTTATTGCGCATTTTATCTTTTCATAACTGGTTCAAAGAAAGCAGCGCATTCTTTGCTACAAAACATATAAAGAAAGTGAATCTATTTGCTGATCCTGTTAATTATCCTTTATATGAAAGCTTCGACTCAAAACTTATAACAGAACAGCCACTGATAGCAGTCATTATACCAACGCTTAACCGGTATCAATACCTGAAAGATGTATTGCACGACCTGGAAAAGCAGCACTACAAAAATTTTGAAGTGATTGTTGTTGACCAGTCAGACAATTTTGATGAAAAATTTTACCAGCAATTTTCATTGCGCATACAATTAATTCGGCAACAGGAAAAAAAATTATGGACAGCGCGGAATAATGCGATTAAACACACAAAGGCAGCACTGCTTTTATTTTTTGATGACGATTCAAGAGTGGAGCCTGACTGGATAACCGAACATGTAAAATGCATCGATTTTTTTAACGCAGAAATTTCTGCCGGAGTGTCGCTGGCTGTAACAGGGCAAAAGATCTCTGACAGTTATAATTATTTCCGCTGGGCCACACAATTTGATTCAGGAAATGCAATGGTAAAACGTTCTGTATTTGCAACGACAGGCTTATTTGATGAACAGTTCAATGGTATGCGTATGGGCGACGCGGAGTTTGGCTACCGTGCTTATAATCATGGTTTCAACAGTATCTCTAATCATAAAGCACCACGTGTGCACCTGAAAGTAAAAGAAGGTGGTTTGCGTGAAATGGGCAGCTGGGATGGATTCAGACCAACCAAATGGTTTGCACCCAAGCCTGTACCAAGTGTGTTGTACCTGTTAAAAAAATATTTCAGCCAGTCTTTTTATAAGAATGCTGTGTTATTGGGCATCATGTTATCGAATGTTTCTTATAAGCAAAAGAGAAGCAGTAACATGTTAATGCTTAGTGTGGTGCTTACTGTTATAAAATCACCTTTGCTTTATATGCAATACAGGCGCTCTTTGCATATTGCGAAACAAATGCTGCATAACAATTACCAACCTGAATTACTGAATGAATAATGACTTGCCTTACCTGTTCAATATTGAATAATACGCTGAAGTGTGCGACGCAACGAAAGCTAACTGGCGATACAAATGCCTGGTACAAAAAAATTGTAACAGTATTTATGCATGGAGAATAAATTTAAAAGACTGGCCATTATTTCGGATTGCGTGCATATGCGAAATGAAGATGGTATGGCAGTTACGGAGAATCATATTTATTGCAGGCAGATACAGGAACTGTCAAAACATTTTGAACACACCGTTATTGTTTGCCCTTTTGTGGCATTTACAAATGAAAGTGTAACATCTGTTTATACTTTACCCTTCATTGATTTTATTGAATTGCCCAATGCAGGGGGTAATACAATAAGTGATAAATGGAAATTGATCAGGACCATACCAACATGGATAAGCGCTTTTAAAAAGGCGAAGCGTGTTTCTGATATTATTTTTCTACGTATGCCCAATAACCTGAGTATTCCAGGTTTTTTTTATTTTAAGTTCAAACGTGCCAAAACATTTGCCGTATATACCGGCACCTGGGATAATTATACAAACGAACCCCTAACTTACCGGTTTCAGAAATGGTTGCTAAAAAAATTTTTTGAAGGGCCTGTATGGATCTATGTAAATAAGAAGCCTGCAGATCATCATTTATTAAAAGGTTACAGCCCTTCGTATAGTGAGGCAGAATGGATGGAAGAAACTGAGCAGGTTGCAAAGCGTATAGCAGAATATGAACATACAGAAATTGAACGGCCTGTTTTTATTACGGTTGGCGCATTGGTACCCAATAAAAATCAACAATATATTCTCGAAACCTGTAAACGCTTACGTGATAATGGTTTTTCTTTTTACTGGTATATTGTTGGTGACGGTTACCTGAAAGAAAACTATGCAACATTTATAGAGGAAAATGTATTGCAGCACCATGTTTGTCTTGCAGGTAAAAAAACGTATACTGAATTGAGGGATTTATACCGCAAAGCAAATTTTCTCGTTCAGGCTACATATGTAGAAGGATTTGGCAAAGCACCGATAGAAGGAATGTTTCATGGAGTAATACCATTACTTAGTAAAACAGCTATGGCGGAAGAAATGACAGGGGATGGTAACAGGGGCTTTATCTTTGATACATCAGATGAGCATAGTCTTGAGCAGGTGATTAAAAGAGCTATGACAGCACGCGACAGATTCAATGATATAATAACTAATGGAAGGGAATACGTTAAGAGCCAGACTATCCAAAGCTGGTCAGCTTGTATCATAAATAATATTAACAGTTACTTTAAGTAAATTAAGTGAAACAGATAACAGCCACAGAATATTTAATTACCGCGGGTATCGGATTTCTTGTAGGCCTTCGTTTGCTGGGTGCTTCTCTTGGTTTATTCTATATGGCAGCGGGTGGTGCCTGTATTTATTTTGCTTTCAGAAACGATCATTTCAGGTTATTTACTGTTTTACCCTATGTGGTGTTTACTGAAGTATTTATAAGAAATGGAGCAGGTGTAACCTATGTTCCTTATCTTTTTGTTGAATACCTGTTAATAGGTGTGTTTGTTATTATGCTCCTTAGCAAAGGCGGCTCACTTAAATTGCATTCGCGATGTGCATTGCCCATATTTTTATACGCTATCGTGGAAATACTGGACATGATCAGAGCCCATGATATTACCTATGCAAGAAGTATGGTAACAAATACCATAGTATTAACTGCTATGGCTATGTGGGCATCTGCTAATACACTTAGTCCCAGATTAACTGCTCATATTATCAAGCATCTTGCCCTTGCTGCAGTTTATTTGTCGGGAAACATATTAGTGGCCCATTTTACACATGAGATCACGTATATGCTTGTTTCGAGCAGCGAGTCTACTAATCGAATGGCGCCTGTTCAAATAAGCGGTTATCTTGGCATTGGCAGCAGTATGATCTTTCTATATATTATGAATGAAAAGTATAAGCAGGCTTTTATAGTGCACTTATTTGCTTTTACTGTAATAGTCACCTTAATGGTGCTTACGTTTTCACGTGGGGGCATATATTTCCTTGCAGGAGTAATAGCATTGTATGCTTTATTTAACCGTAAAGAAGTTGGACGTTTTGCTATTCTTCTTTTTTTAGTACCTATTGGATATATTATATATTATTATGCTATGAATGCCACTGATGGTAAGCTGGAACAGCGTTATGTTGAAAAGGGTGATTCAGGAAGAACAGAGTTGGTAGAGGCAGGGTTTACCTTATTTTTAGATGAACCGCTGGCTGGTGTTGGTACAGGTAATTATGGAAGTGAGATTTTAAACAGAAATCTTTATGGTGTAGAATCCGGTGCGCACAATGAATTTGTACGGGCTGCTGCTGAGCATGGTATATTGGGTATCATTTTTTACTGGGGATTTTATGCCATTCTTATATTTGAGTTCATGCAAAGGAAAAAACAGCAAAGGGATATGGCCTTCTATCTCCTGTTATTATTTTCACTTATCATTGTACATAATGGCTTAAAAATCGCGGCCCAACCTTATATACTTACTATCGCCATAGCAACGCCTACCCTTATCAGGCGCACTAAAAAGAAACAAATTGAATTTAAGCAATACATCCCTGCACCAACTGCCTGAGGTGGCACGTTGCCACCTGATAAGCTTTCCCGGTTCTTTTGGTACAAAACTGGGTTATGCTTTTGCCATACGTTCGATGGAATGGTTTCTTGCAGGTGAGAACAGGTTTCTTTTTCATGTAACTGATCATGATAAAGTAATTGGCTATTGCGGGGGCTTTCAGTCTAAAGGTATTGGTGACGGCTCGACCAGTGGCATGATGCAATATGCTATGAAAGAAGCTGCTATGGGCATGCTGAAAAAACCGTGGCTTTTTTTTCATAAAGATGTTATCCGCTTTTATCCGTTGATCTTAAAAAATATTTCCAGGAAAATAACGGGGATAAAAAAAAATCCAGTTATACATCCTGTTGCTACCAATAATACTCCATCTCATATTGGCCTCGTTGTGATTGGTGTGCATCCCGACTACAGGGGCAAAGGTTGCTTTGAATTATTAATGCAGCATTTTGAGATAGAATGCATCAAACGGCACGCCTCTAAAATGACATTGAGTGTAAGAACATCCAATGCACGGGCCATTGCAGCTTACAAAAAAACTGGCTGGCAAACAGGCATTCAAACAGAAGTGGCTGCAGAGATGTACAAAATGCTTCCCGCATGAAACATCAAAAAGCGGTGCTTATACTTGGCTTGTTTATAGATGCATCTTCAACAAAACAAAATATCCGTTCGGCTGAAGACAGGATAGCCGCTATGTTTCGCAACAATAATATACCTGTCATTACCAGTTCTGCTGCAGCCGGAAAAACAAAACGTTTTATCGATACAGTTTCAACACTTATCACCCGCCGGCAGGAGTATGATATAGCAATCGTGCCATTGTTTGGTACATGGCCAAGTTTTTTGTGGCAGGAAATAGTTACCAGGATATTGAAACAGCTCAATAAAAAAATTGTACTGGGTATTCACGGAGGATCTATTCCTGAAAGAATTGATAAAGGGGCTCAAAGATTTTATACAGCAATGAAAAGGGCGGACATATTATTTGCACCCTCTGCTTATTTCAGTTCTATGTTTACAGATAAAGGATTTGATGTAGAGGTAATAGAAAACCCTGTTGACCTTGCTAACTATAAATTTTGTGCAAAAGAAAAAATAAGGCCACGTATCATATGGATGCGTGCTTTTACTGATATCTATAATCCACTGATGGCTGTGCGTGTTGCAAAAAGGCTTGCAGAAAAATACAATGATTTTGAAATGGTCATGGCAGGCAAAGAAGGTCCGCTATATAATGCAACAAAAATCATGGCAGAACGGTTTGGATTAAAAGATAAAATATTATTTCCCGGTTATATCAATATGCAGCAAAAGCAAGCTTATGCTGCATCATACGATATTTATATCTGCACCAATAAGATTGACAACACTCCTGTTTCATTAACAGAGTTTATGCAGTTTGGATTACCCATTGTTTCTGTAAATACAGGTGGTATTCCGTACATGATAGAAGATGGCGTAAACGGTTTACTTGTAGATGCAGATGACGACAAAAGCATGTTTGAAAAAATAAATATGCTAATACAAAATCAGGCATTGGCACAAACGATCATTGCAAATGCTTACCGCAATGCACAACAATATAATGACACAAATGTGGTAAAGAAATGGAGCAAGGTTTTAAATGAACTTAGTAACGGATAATTGTAAATATTTTTTGAGCCAGGCATTTGAATATGCATTAAGCTTCTCTTGCGTCGCACTCTTGTACCGACTAACTTCATTGAGCAAAACAATAGCTATCATAAATCAGTAATTAAAAATAAACGCTATCGTCTTCCCGTCTCCGGGTTTTACCTTAATAAAATAACATGATCCCCTTTTCACCACCATATATAGATGATGATATTATAAAAGAAGTTGCTGATACTTTGCAAAGTGGCTGGATAACCACAGGTCCTAAAACAAAACTGCTGGAAGAAGAAATAGCTGCCTATTGCACAGTAGAAAAAGCACTTGCTGTAAATTCAGCCACTTCTGCCATGATGCTGGTGTTGCATTGGTTTGGTATAACACGCGGCGATGAAGTAATCGTTCCTGCATATACTTATTGTGCAACTGCGCTTGCCGCTATGCATATCGGAGCAAAGCCTGTAATGGTGGATGTTGGCGATGACTTTAATATTGATCCTGAAAAAATAAAAGCAGCTATCACTGCTAAAACAAAAGCCATTATTACGGTTGACTTTGGTGGCTGGCCATGCGACTATGAAAAAATATATGCGCTTCTAAAGAGTGCTGATGTTAAATCAAAATTCACTGCGTCCAATGAAAAGCAACAACAACTTGGCCGCATCATGATTATGTCGGATGCTGCGCATGCACTTGGTGCTGTATACAATAACCTGCCTGTTGGTAAATGTGCAGATATCACTATTTTCTCTTTACATGCTGTAAAGAATGTTACATCTGCAGAAGGTGGCGTTATTGCCTTCAATATGCCGGCACCCTTTAGTAATGAAGCAATTTACAGTACAATGCGTTTGTGGAGTCTTAATGGCCAAACCAAAGATGCATTCACAAAATCAGCAGCAGGAGGGTGGGAGTATGATATTGTTTACCCCGGTTTTAAAATGAATATGCCTGATGTGCTTGCCGCAATGGGTCTTGCACAGTTCAGGGCTTACAAAAAAAATTTATTGGCAGAAAGAAAACGTGTGTTTGATTTTTATAATGAAGCTTTTGCATTACATGAGTGGGCAATACTTCCACCTTTTAAAAAGACGGGCTCCGGTTCTTCTTACCATCTTTATCCTTTGCGCATAAAAGATATCAATGAAGAAAAAAGAAATGCTGTTATTGAAAGGATAGCAGCAAAAGGAGTTGCAGTAAATGTGCATTTTAAGCCATTACCCATGCTTACTATTTTTAAAGAGGCAGGTTATCGTATGGCTGATTATCCTGCAGCTTATAAAATGTACTGTAATGAAATCTCCTTACCCGTTTATCCTCAGCTTAACAATGATACCTGTAAAATAGTGGCGGATGCTGTTTGTAAAGCTGTTGATGCTGTCGCGTTAAAATAAAAAGCTAAAGTAATATCCTGTTAAGTTGAAGAATGCACAAGCGTACAAGCGTGCGACGCAAGGGACGATGATTTAAAAAATTATTGCCGGGACATAAAAATAAAAATCTTTCTATTCGAGATGTTAGATGCAACCCGTTTTTTTGATATACTTATCGCCTGTTTACTACTCGTTTTACTCTCTCCGTTATTTTTGATAATTGGGTTGGTAATTAAAATATCCTCAAAAGGGCCGGTGATCTTTCAACAGCGCAGGGTTGGTAAAAATGATATTGATTTTACTTTGTACAAATTCAGAACGATGTATG
This sequence comes from Panacibacter ginsenosidivorans, assembly GCF_007971225.1. Taxonomy (NCBI): domain Bacteria; kingdom Pseudomonadati; phylum Bacteroidota; class Chitinophagia; order Chitinophagales; family Chitinophagaceae; genus Panacibacter; species Panacibacter ginsenosidivorans. Next base: position 4,269,258 of record NZ_CP042435.1, read on the forward strand.
TTGATACCGGGCACAAAAGCTCCATTACTATTGGCAACAAAGACAGCAGGGTAACCCGTGCAGGCTATTTTTTACGTAAATATAAAATGGATGAGTTACCCCAGTTGTATAACGTTTTAAAGAATGATATGAGTATTGTTGGACCCCGGCCTGAACTAAGAAAATATGTAACATTATACACTGCTGAACAAAAGGAAATCCTACTTCTGAAGCCCGGTATAACAGACTATGCATCTATACATTTCAGGCATGAAAGTGAATTACTTGCAACGCAAAAAGACCCGGAAGCTTTTTATATCAAAGAAATACTGCCACTTAAAATACAATTAAATAAGCAATACGCGTTTAAAAGAGATTTACGGGTCTATTTTGTTATTATCTTTAACACATTGTTATCAGTATTTAAATAACCAATTACCTGAATGTTATCCTGTCAAAAACCACTGTTCAGGTGCAACCAAAAACTGACACTGCATTGAAAGAGTTTAGAAAATTTTTACTGAAAAACCGAATTACTCCTAAATGGGTCATTTTTCTTCTAGACTTACTTATCTGCATAGGGACTTTTATTTATGCTAATTACCTGCTTACGGATTTTAAAATTTTATCGCTTAATTATGAAACCCTGTCCGAAGGTGTTATGACCGTATGTGTAGCTTCTTCCGTAAGCTTTTTTATCTTTAAAACTTATGAAGGTATCATCAGGTTTTCAGAGATACATGAAACAATAAGAGCGCTCAGTGCTGTTTTTTGTTCATTCCTTATTATGTTGCTGTTTAATGGCATACTTGTATTGAGCCATGCTACTTTATATATTCCGAATTCTGTTTTATTTGGTTACTTTTTTTGTGCATCGTTTGTTATATGCGGCTATCGTATACTGGTAAAGACATTGTACCAGGATGATGAGCTGGATATAAATGCGGCTAATGTTATCATATACGGCGCTGAAATAAAAGGTTCTTTATTACAGAAGACAATTGTTAGTATTTCTAATAAGCAATTTAAAGTTGTGGCTTTTATTGATGACAATGAAATGCTGGCTGGCAAGACAATTGATAGCATCAGAATTTATTCGCCTGACCAGCTTCAGTCTTTATTAAAACCATTACGTATAAAGTATTTATTCTTTTCAAAACCAGATATTGACGCCAGTGTAAAAAATAAAATTGCGGATGAATGCCTTGTGCATAATGTCAAGCTGATGAACATTCCACCGGCAGACCGTTGGGTACACGGGCATTTGAATTTTAAGCAGATCAGCGATGTGCAGATCGAAGAATTACTTGGCAGACCAGCAATTGAATTGTGTAATGAGAATGTGGCCAATTTCATATCGAACAGGAATATTCTTATTACAGGCGCTGCTGGTTCTATCGGCAGCGAGCTGGCCAGGCAGGTGGCTGCCATGCACCCGGCTTCTCTTATTCTATGCGACCAGGTAGAAACTGGTTTGCATGATCTTGAATATGAATTACAACAGCATTTTGGCCTGGGTGCCAAGTTGAAATTTTACCTGGGTGATGTGAAGGACATTGCAGCCATGGATCAACTCTTTAGCGTTTACAGGCCAGATATAGTTTTTCACGCAGCTGCCTATAAACATGTTCCTGTTATGGAAAGCCACCCGTCTGAGGCTATTCGTAATAATGTGCTGGGAACAAAGGTACTGGCAGATCTTTCAGAGTTTTATGGTGTAGAGCGTTTCCTGTTTATTTCTACTGATAAAGCCATTAACCCGACCAATATAATGGGTGCTTCAAAAAGGCTGGCAGAAATTTATTGTCATTCCCTGCATCATAGCAGTAAAGATATCCCTGCAGTTGACCCGCTTGTTTATAGAATGGATGCTGTGCTGGGTAAAACAAAATTTATTACCACAAGATTCGGAAATGTACTGGCTTCAAACGGATCAGTTATACCCAGATTTAGAGAACAAATTGCCAAAGGTGGCCCCGTTACTGTTACAGATCCTGAAATCATCAGGTATTTTATGACCATACCGGAAGCCTGTTCACTTGTATTAGAAGCTGTAACAATGGGTAATGGTGGCGAAATATTCCTTTTTGATATGGGTGAGCCTGTTAAGATACTTGATCTCGCAACCAAAATGATCAAGCTGGCTGGTTATGAACCAGGTAAAGATATAAGAATAGACTTCACCGGATTAAGGCCAGGCGAAAAATTATATGAAGAGTTACTCAATGATAAAGAAGAAGTGATTCCTACGCATCATAAGAAAATATTGATCGCAAAAGTGCAGGATGACAACAAAGAGGAAATAATGGACCAAATTATGAAGCTTATAGACCTGGCCAATGAGTGCAGGGATGATGATGTTGTAAAGCAAATGAAATTTATTCTGCCTGAATATATCAGTAATAATTCTGTTTACCAGTTGTACGATAACAAATTTACACCGCAAACTAATCTTGCATCTTCGGTATAGGCAGTTGTTTATATTTGCACATGCTTTCTTTCTTTAAAAAATCTGTACGCACAGAAGCTGACCTTTCTTTTCTTGGAGCAGATATGCACTCACATTTACTGCCAGGTATTGATGATGGCCTTAAGACACTTGAAGAATCTGTTGCATTTATTGGTGAATTATACAACCTGGGTTACCGAAAACTTATATGCACCCCACATATCATTGCCGATATTTATCCTAATAGCCCGGAAACAATTATGCCTAAACTTGAATTAGTAAAAGATGCTATCAAAAAGAAAGGTATAGATATTGTTATTGAGGCAGCAGCAGAATATATGGTAGATATGGACATGGAAAAGCTTGTAACAGAAAACAAACCGCTGCTTACTTTTGGCAAAGATCTTATACTTCTTGAGATGTCTTTTGTGGCACCATCAGCGAATATTGAGCAGGTTATTTTTCAGTTACGGTTAAAAGGCTTACGGCCCGTATTAGCGCATCCTGAACGTTATGCATACTATCACAACGATTTTGAAAAATATACACATTACCTGGATCTTGGTTGCTTATTACAGGTAAATCTTTTATCACTGCTTGGTTATTATGGTAAACCAACTAAAGCTATAGCGGACAGACTGGTAAAGCATGGCATGGTTGACTTACTTGGAACAGACATGCATCATGAAAAACATCTTGCAGCATTAAAGGACCTGGCCACAAAAAAAGAGTTTTATGCGCAGTTTAACGGAATGGAAATCCAGAACCGCAAATTGCTTATGTAATTTTTTGTTGCCGGCTCCTGATCCTCGCAGCATCGCCTGTTGTGTCACTCACTTCATCGTTTGAATATTGCTGTGCAAGAGCAAAATTTTAAAAGTATCAATTCAGAATTTCCTGTTGCATTCATACTTAAAGTACAATTGTGCGACGCAACAGGAGCTGAAAATTAAATTGTAAGCCCGGTCCATAAAATAGTAACCTGCATATTCATTATCTTATAAAACCGGTAAAAGGATATATGCAATAAATGCTGCTGTCGCAAAATATTTTTGAAGAAATATGAAGTGGGTAAAAATAAAAAAAGCTGAGATAAATGAATGGAATGAAAAACTAAAAGCAACACATGCTTCCTTTTTTCAGTATCCCTATTATGCTTCAGGTTATACTTTTTTCTTATTCTCAAAGCCGCTTTATATAAAACTAGTTAACGATCAACAGCAAGAATTAGGCTATAGCTGTATTTTAAATGTGGGAGCTTTCCCATTCAAAGCCGGGCTTATTATAAGAGGTCCCGTTTTTTTTAAAACAAATGTTGATCACAGGTCATCTCTTATTGCGTTAAAAAAGTTTGCTGTTAAAGAACGGTATACTTTCCTGCGTGTAAATGCAAATGAACCCGCTATAGAAGAGTTATTAAATACTGACAGTGAGTTTGAGCATAAAGACTATTTTCCTTCTTATAAAGGATCGCAGGGAATAGACCTGAACATTTATTATAAGCCATTTGATGAGTTACTCAAAAGCTTCAGAACAGATTGCCGAAATAAGATCCGCTTTGCAAATGAAAAAAATTACCTGTTCGAGAAAGTAAAGACTTCAACAGATCTGGAAAAAGTGTATGATCTGTTTGTTGGGTTAGGCAGTAAAAAAAAATTTAGTTACAGGCCATTGAAAAGTTACACTAAAATTTTTAAGGAAGGTATTAAACATGAACTATGTTCTGTATATACTGCATCGCTTGATGGCAGAATAATATGTGCAGCCTTTATAGTGAAAGACAGTCAGTCGTTCACTTATTTTTCCGGTGCACTTGAATTGCAGAACATTCCTGCAAAATACAGTCCCGCCAATAATTTGCATTATCTTATAATGCAGGACTGCTTTTATAAGGAAGACAGAAAAATTTATAATTTAAGTTATTCTCCACGGGAGTCCGGAGTTTACATGTTTAAAACATCTTTCAGGCCTGAAGAGATTTGTAAGCCAGGATTCTATACCTATGTTATTAACAGGAAAATAGCAGAGCGTATATTTTCGTTGCAGGGGAAAAGTATTTCGGCTATAAGAACAAAACTGCGTAGCATAATAAAATTATTTAATAAATAATTTGTAAAGTGTAAATGAAAAAACTATTGAAAAAAATAAAGCCTACGGTCATAAAAAATTATGTGTATGGGGGAAAAGATTTTGAAAAGCTACCAATATTAAAATTACCGGAAACTTTTACGCTCAAAATATTTGATGATAATGCGCTTACCGGCATAAATATTATCGACCGTCATAAGAATGCTGATAATACCTGTTATGCCGTTTTTGAAAATGATCATTTAGCACACATAAGCTGGGTGTATAAGAATAATCTTTTGCTACGCCAACTTGGATATGGTCGCAATTATTATACGATGGGATCTTATACCGATCCTGCTTACCGGGGCAGAGGTATTTTTTCTGTAATTCTCAATTCAATGATGAGGGATCATCCCGACAAGCGGTTTTTGGGTTTTGTTGATCCTTTAAATGAAGTCTCCATTAAGGGGTTAATTAAAGCGGGGCTTGAAAAATGGTATCAATTCAAATTAATCAGAGTGTTTGGCTTAAAGATATACCTTAAGAAATATGAAGATTGAGCGCAAAGCGGTTATTTCCTGGAAGGCAACCAGTGATCTTTCTTTTTCAACGATAGTGATTGATGCAGCATTTAAATCATCTGAATATTTTGAATGTAATTATAAAAATCAAAAAAATGAGTTGTGTGAAAAAACCACAATTGAAATATTGTTGACTGCAGCATATGCACCTGATCTGCGATATGATGAACTGATTTTTTTTGAAACTGCAGAAAAAATAGAGAAAATCTATAAACCTTTTGAGCATTTTGATCATAAGTCATTATCTGCAACTTTATATTGTATTATCACCAACCAAAGAAAAATAATTATTCAGTCTGAAAGGCCGCATCCTTTTTTAGTCAGGCAGAATGACATCAATAGTTTATCTGTTAATGCTATTATCGATGCAGCTTTTCTTCATCCATCCTGGGACCTTTCAAAAGGACAGCGTATCTCTTCAGCAGCAGCAGTTCAACCATCAGGAACTATTTATCAATTCAACTATTCTATTTATTATTTTTCACTCAGTCAATCATTTGTTCCGGTGCAGCAGTGGATCTATCCTTTTGCCCTGAAGGCTGCTTTTATACTTACTGACCATTGTGATTTTGATAATGCACAAAAACTTAAAATATTTCTTTATGGTAATAATAATGATGGTTGGGCAGGAAGAGGATTGAAGATAACAAAAGGCGTATTTACGCTTGCACCGTTACCCGGCGAAGAACGTAAGAATGATTCTTTGGAAGATCAACCATATGCTAAATTAATTGAGGCACTCCATAAAGACGGCAGCGAGATAGTGCCGCATGCTTTAAAGAGTAAAGGGCAGCTTAGTTCAACATCATTTCATAAAGCTCTTGCCATACTTACAAAATTATACCGGCCCCAAACATGGATCGATCATGGCAGTTATTTGAAGTATTGCTATAGTCAGGGGGCAAAAGAAAATCCTGATTACATGCTTGTTAACAGCTTAAAACAGGGCGGATTTAATAATCTTTGGTCATACCATGATGTAAATACAGATGCTATAGATACGCTCAATATTTTTTCAGCCAGGAGATTTGGCCCCCGGAAAATAATTATGAAAATATTCAGGAATTTTTTTACCGGCAAATGGCTTATCGCTGCACATTATTTGCGCTCCTTACTTCACCGGGGGTATAAGAAAAATATTGTTACTGATTTTCTTATGTATGCGATGGCCTCTACCAAAGGTATTTTTATTGAGTGGAAAAAGGGTAACAGGAATCTTTTTAAATCGCTAAAAATCTTCTTTTCTGCGATGGGGAGATTTAATTCATATAGAAATAACATACCTGTTCCTTATGATAATAAAGACCTGCTACAATATGCACCACCCCTATATTGCGAAAACAGAATGCCTTTTCCGGAAAGTAAGCCCGGTGATATGCTAATGTTCTCGACTTTTGAGACCACCCATTTGCTTGATATATATAACCAAAAAGCACTTGATAATCTTATTAAAGAATATGGCACTCACATTGGGCATACTTATATTCTTAATGATCTGCCCTACTTAAACCATATTTTCTCTGGTAAGAGCGATCAAATGAAACTCTCTGAAAAATGGATAAAATTTACAGCATTACTCTCTGATTATGTGAACAATAAATTATTATGGAATCCAAATATGGGAGAGTATGTGGCTCATATTAAAGAGTTACAAAATGTCTGTATCACTTATGTTGCCCATAATAAAGTAAGTATTCAGAATGGTAATAGCGAGGCCATCGAAGGTTATACAATCATTATTCCTGCGGTTTATAAGCCTTCAGGCTATTTAAACGGTCTCCTTGCTGAAGCCATATCTACGGATAATAATTATCATTTTTTTGTTTTTGACGTGCAGCCCGGGATATCTGAGTTTGAGTATTTATCCTCTAACTGATATATAAATACCGTCATTTATTAATTTTCATCCAAAACATGAAACTTTCAAAGAATAAGCGTTTACGGCATATAGTCTTATGGGTATTACGCGTATTTAATCCTGGTACTATCAGGGTTAAGCATCCGTTTACAGGCGGAAAATTAGTATTGGATGCCTATATGCATAAAGGATATTGGTTCAGGGGTAAAGATGTAGAAAAGGATACAATGGACTTGTTCAGGCTTTTAATTGAGCCAGGTTCAACAGTGATAGAAGTTGGCGGGCATATTGGATTTATGACACAATACTTTTCCTCTCTTACAGGAGAAGGAGGTAAGGTGTATGTTTTTGAGCCGGCAGATAATAATTTAGTCTTTCTTAGAAAAAATATAGAGATCAGCAAGTTTAAAAATATTATTCTTATTGAAAAGGCTGTTTCGGATGCAGCAGGCATCGCAACATTTTATATTGAAAATATTACTGGACAAAATAACTCACTTGTTAATGATCATATAGGACCAAATTCACACAAGAATATAAAGGATGAACGGAAAAAAGTTGTTGTGGAAATAGAAACAATAAGTCTTGATGATTTTATCTTAAAGGAAGAAATCCACAAAACAGGCTTTATAAAAATTGATATTGAATCTGCAGAATTGCTTGCTTTAAAAGGAATGATAAATATACTTCGTGAACATAAGCCAAGAATTATGTTTGAAATATCAAGAGACCAGAAAGAGATTTTTTCAATCCTTAAAAGTTATGAATACCTGATTTTTGACGTAGAGAAAAACAAGCTCGAAAGTATTAACTATGGGAATGTATTTTGCATTCATGTATCAGATCAGGAGGGTTTAAAAAGAATGCAATAGCTTTTCCTGAAGCCTATTTTACTTTCTATAAAGATTTATAATATTAATTTCTTTCCCGGTATCGCATCAATCAGTTGCCTTGTGTACTCTTGTTGCGGATTATTATAAATATCTTCAGCGTTGCCGCATTCTTCGATGCATCCTTCCTTCATTACCATTATTCTATCGCTGATATAACGAATCACCGAAAGATCATGTGAAATGAATAATGCTGTAAAGCCGAACTCTTTTTTAAGATCATTCAATAAATTCAATACCTGCGCCTGCACACTTACGTCAAGTGCAGAAACACTTTCATCGCATACTACGAAAGATGGCTCCAACGCCAATGCTCTTGCAATTACAATCCTTTGCCGCTGACCGCCGCTAAATTCATGCGGGTAACGGTCGTAATGCGCTGCATTTAGATTTACTTTCTTCAGCAACTCCATCACCTTTTCTTTTGTTTCTTTTCCTTTTTTAAAAAGCCGGTGCACCAACATTGGTTCAGCTATGGCTTCGCCGATCTTTTTGCGTGGATTGAGCGATGAATATGGATCCTGGAAAATGATCTGCATCTCTTTTCTCAGCAACCGCATTTCCTTTGCTGTTGCATCCGACAGGGCTTTACCGTTGAAAATAATTTTCCCCTCTGTTGCTGGCAGTAAACCCAACAATGCTCTGCCCAATGTTGTTTTGCCACAGCCGGATTCTCCTACTAAACCAAGCGTCTCACCTTTGTATATCTCAAAACTTACATCATCCACCGCTTTCTTATAAGCCGTTACCTTACCTAAGAAATTTTTTCCAGCAGGGTACCAAACTTTTAAATGTTCAACAGACACCAAATCCTTAGGCTGGTCAATAATTGAATACTGTGTATTGAGTATTGGATTTGGTAAATTGATTTCTACTCTATCGTTTACCTGTGCCTTATCTTCTTGGTGCTTAATATTATCTTCTGTTTGTAAATAATCACTTACCACCGGTAATCTTTCTCCCTTTTTATATAATACCGGTCTGCATGCCAGCAAAGCTTTTGTATAAGGATGTTTTGGCGCGGTAAGTACTTCGTTTGTATTTCCTTCCTCTACGATTTTTCCTTTATACATCACTATTACACGATCTGCAATTTCACTTACCACTCCAAGGTCATGACTTATAAAGATCACGCCCATATTTGTTTGCTGTTGTAATTGCTTTATCAGTAATAATATATTTTTCTGGACACTTACATCAAGTGCAGTAGTAGGTTCATCACAAATAAGCAGGTCGGGGCCGCAACTCATCGCCATAGCAATCATTACCCGTTGCTTCTGGCCACCACTTATTTCATGTGGGTATTTATAAAATATTTTTTCAGGATCTGGTAGTTGTACTTTTTTAAATAGTTGTATTGTTTGCTGCTTTGCTAATACGTTGCTTATTTTTTTGTGCAGTACTATTGCTTCTGCTACCTGTACGCCACAGTTTTTTACAGGATTCAATGATGTCATCGGTTCCTGGAAGATCATGGCAATCTTATTGCCACGCAATTGCTGTATTTCTATTGAACTACACTCCAGTAAATTAATTTGCTTATCATTATTTCTATAATTGATAACTCCTGCTTTATAAATAGCGGGGGGTGTTGATAATAATTGTAAAACAGCCAAAGCTGTTACAGATTTACCTGAACCTGATTCACCAACGATAGCAACAATTTCTCCCTTATTGATGGTGAGTGAAATATTTTGTAACGCTGATGTTGTCGCATCACCGCTTACAAAATCTATCGAAAGGTTTTCTATATTAAGTAAGGTGGTCATGAATAATCAGGAAGATCATCTATTGCTGCGTATGATGAGAACGTACAAGTGAGACCTTCTTCCACTGGAAGAAGCTAGACAACGAAAGATCAATAGTAGCAATACTGCTGATAAAATATTTAAAATCTAAGGTGTCTTACTGTTAAACCATTATTGATAAGCTGTTTAAGAGAATCAATACCAATCTTTAAATGTTTTTCTACAAATTGTGCCGTTACACTGTTATCACTTTTTTCTGTCTTCACACCTTCCGGTATCATTGGCTGATCACTTACCAAGAGCAGTGCACCTGTGGGAATTTTATTATAAAAGCCAACGGTGAAAATAGTTGCCGTTTCCATATCAATTGCATAAGCTCTTATTTTTTGCAGGTAAGTTTTAAATGCATCATCATGCTCCCATACTCGCCTGTTGGTGGTGTACACGGTACCTGTCCAGTAATCAACTTTGTAATCTCTTATGGTTGTTGAAATGGCTTTCTGGAGCGCAAACGCAGGCATGGCGGGCACTTCAGGCGGAAAGTAATCGTTCGATGTTCCTTCGCCTCTTATTGCAGCAATGGGCAAAATCAGATCTCCTATCTTGTTTCTTTTTTTCAACCCGCCACATTTACCCAGGAATAAAGCAGCTTCAGGATCTATGGCATGCAAGAGGTCCATCACTGTAGCTGCACCGGGGCTACCCATACCGAAATTGATGATCGTAATATTATCTGCAGTGGCGCATTGAAAGGGTTTGTCTTTGCCTGCCACTTTTACTTTATGCCATGCTGCAAACATATCCACATAGTTACTGAAATTGGTAAGCAGAATATACTTACCAAAATTTTTCAGCGACTCTCCTGTGTATCGCGGCAGCCAGTTGCTTACAATATCTTCTTTTGTTTTCATGACTTTTTTTATTTACCCGGCAGTGCTGCCGCTATTAAACTTTTGTTGCGTCGCACACTGCAACTTTTCTTCTTCCTTCAGCAGTAGCATGTTACAAACTAAATTTTGTAAATATACAAAATCAGCTTTGCTGATTATTACATTTGCTTATGCTTCAGATAGAATACCCGGCTTTTTCATTCAGGTTTAAAGAAGAGCAGGGCAAAGAATTTATTTTTGATGAGATAAGAAAAAAATGGGTAAGGCTTACGCCGGAAGAGTGGGTGCGTCAAAATTTTATTCAATATCTGTTGCAGGTAAAAAAATATCCTTCTTCGATTATTGCCGTTGAAAAAGAAATCAGACTTGGTGATCTTAAAAAGCGCTGCGATATTGTTGTGTATAAATCTCATCTGCCGTGGATGATCATTGAGTGCAAGGAACAGGATGTTATTTTAAACGATGTTGTATTGCAGCAAATACTTAGATATAATATAACATTGCAATCAGCAATAATTGTTGTTACCAATGGTTCAGTTTCTTATGCATTTAATTTAAATAAAGACGGCGTGGCAGAAACGGATATGTTGCCTGAATGGGAATGATAAAGTGATCAATATAAAACATTATGTATTTACGGATGCGCCGCTACCCATACTTCTCCATCTTCAAAAACTTCCTTTTTCCAGATTGGTACTGTCTCTTTTAGTGTATCAATAATATACCTGCATGCGTCGAAAGCTGCGGCGCGGTGTGCAGCAGCTACAGCAATTACAACAGGCACATCTCCAGTTATAAGTGTTCCTGTTCTATGATGGATCAATATTTTTTGCACGGGCCATTTTTGAAACGCGTCTGCTGCAATCTTTTGCATTTCATTCAATGCCATAGATGCATAGGCTTCAAATTCCAGCTTTATAACACGCTTACCTTTTGTAACGTTGCGCACCGTACCAATGAATACATCAATACCACCGCATTGCGGGGACATTGCCCAGTCAATACATGCTGGTATATCCAATGCAATTTCTTTTATCTGAATATCAAGCTCCATTTTTTTTCTTTGGGTTAGCTATATAAGTTATTATCCGCCGCTTACCGGTGGTATAATAGCAATCTCATCTGTATGATCTATTAAGCGATCGGGTTGTGCATATTGATTATTTACCGCTACCATATAAGAAGCCAATTGCTTTAAGCGTGGATATTTTTCTTCCAGCACATCTTTTAAAGCAGCCACATTATTACCAGCCAGGTCAATTTTTATAACTGACTGGCCAAATATTTCTTTTACAATACCAAATGCAAGCACCTGTATAATCATCTTTAACAAAGGTATTAAAATCTTAAGTGAACTTACTATAAAGCAAAATATGGATCGTTCAGTAAAACAGTAATAATTTCCGTTAAATTTAGTGAATCATATACTACTTATACCACAAGTCTCTTATTATGGTGAGTGCAATTGTTTTAGCAGCAGGGTTATCAAAAAGAATGGGAAATGAAAATAAACTACTGCTGCCTTATAATGGTAAAACCATTATAGAAACCACCTTACAGCATTTGCTGGATGCAGGTATAGAAGAAATAATTGTAGTCACTGGTCATGAAGCGCAGTTGGTATCAACGACTATTCGGCATTTACCCGTTATCATTATTTATAACCCATTGTATGAAAAAGGAATGACTACTTCAATACAAAAAGGCGTGGAAGTGGCTGCCGGCAGCGGTTATATGATCTGCCTGGCAGATATGTTTTCCATAACTGCCTTAGAATATATATCAATAATAACGGCTTTTGAAACGCAATTGCAGAATGATGAAAAATGTATTTGTGTACCGCGTTACAAAAATGAAAAGGGAAATCCTGTAATATTTTCAGCAGCATACAGAGCAGATATTTTGCAGCACAAAGAGATGGAAGGTTGTAAAAAAATTGTAGAACAAAACAAAACACATATACACCGGATCGATATGCAAACCCCGCATATTCTTGAAGACCTGGATTACCCGGATGATTATAAAAAGATCAGTATGGAATAAAAAAGCACAAGTGTGCGACGCAAGGAACGGTGCCAAAAGAACTTCTGTTGGGTACAAAATTTTTCTTATTTGTATCAACCTGCATACTCATTTAAAATGCTAACTTTTCAAAAATCTTCTGCTATGAAATGTAAGAACATTGCCTGCCTGTTACTTTTTTTTGTTTATTGGTTTTTTGTAATACAGCTATAGCCGCAGGAGATCATCCAACACTGGCCATTGGCTCAAACGCACCGGATTTTAAATTAACAGGCACTGATGATAAAATTTATACGCTGTCTTCTTTTAGTAAAGCAGATATTTTAGTGATCGTTTTTACCTGCAATCATTGCCCCACCGCACAGGCTTATGAAGACAGGCTCATACAACTTACAAAAGATTATGCCGCAAAGAAAGTAGCTGTGGTGGCTATTATGCCTAATGACCCCAAAGCAATAAGGCTTGATGAACTCGGCTATACAGATATGAGTGATTCATTTGAAGAGATGAAACTACGTGCCAAACAAAAACAATATAATTTTCCTTACCTGTACGATGGCGAGACACAGTCTGTTGCCCAAGCATATGGACCTGCTGCAACACCGCATGTTTTTATTTTTGATAAAACAAGAAAGCTACGCTATCAGGGCCGCATAGATGATGTAGAGAAACCTTCCAAAACGCCGCACAATTTTGATACACGCAATGCTATTGATGCATTGCTTGCAGGTAAAGAATTAGCTGTGCAAACAACTAAAGTTTTTGGGTGTTCCATTAAGTGGGCAGAGAAAGAAAGCTGGCTACAGAAAGCAAATGAAGATTGGGCAAAGGAACCTGTAGCAATTGATACGATTGATGTGCAGGGGATAAAAGATCTTGTAAAAAATAATTCTGATAAACTACGCCTGATCAATGTGTGGGCCACCTGGTGCGGCCCCTGTGTTGCAGAATTTTCTGAATTCATTACGATGAACAGGATGTACCGCAACCGCGATTTCGAATTCATTAGTGTTAGTGCAGATGAGCCCGAGAATAAAGATAAGGTGATGAAATTTTTGCAGAAGAAACAGGCATCTGCCACCAATTATATTTTTAGCGGCGATGATAAATATAAACTTATTGAAGCCATTGATCCCAACTGGCAGGGCGCATTGCCTTATACCATTCTTGTTGAGCCTGGTGGTAAGATCGTGTATGCAAAGCAGGGGCAGATAGACCCGCAAGAAATGAAACGCATGATCGTAGATGATAAATTTATCGGCAGGTATTATTGATCATTCTTTCAGCAAATATTTATGAACCGGTCGGTCATTCTACTATGAAGCTTTGGTTGCGTCGCACACTTGTACGTTCTGTTATCTGCTGAACAACAAAAGCATTATGCATCATTGCTGTTCTTTTCATTTCAAACAAATTGATAACTTATTCTTTCGGATATTTGCCACTCAATTTTTCAAAATATAATTTGATATGCGGATTGCAATTAATGGAATGGGACGAATCGGAAGATTATTATTTCGCCGGCTGATCAATGATCCTGCATTTACATTGGTGGCAGTAAATGATATTATGGAAACAGAGAACCTGCTTTATTTACTAAAGTATGATTCGTTGTATGGAAAATTCCAGGGAGATATATCATTAAGCGATAATGCAATTGTTGCAGGCGATAAGAAGGTTATTGTTTTGCAGCATGAATATCCATCGCAGCTTTCGTGGAAAGACCTGGATATAGATATTGTACTCGAATGCTCCGGCAAATTCACCAACAAAGCCGGGGCCTCTGAACATTTAAAGGCAGGTGCAAAAAAAGTATTATTGTCAACAACAGGCTCACCGGATATTCCTTTAATGATCTACGGTTTCAATCACCACCGTCTGGATAATACTATTGAAATTGTTTCTCCCGGTGGTTGCATGACCAATTGCTCCACGCATATCCTTTATATTTTAAATTCAATTGGTATTGAATCAGCACAGATAAACATACTGCACTCTTATACATCAAGACAAGAACTTGTGGATACAGCGCATAAGCAATTCAGAAGAGGAAGAGCCGCTGCCGAATCTATTATTCCTGTTGAAATTGATTTAGCGCAATCACTGGAAAGATTGCTGCCATTACAGGATAAAATAGCTGCTGTTTCTGTAAGGGTTCCTGTAACAAATGGAGCAATGGCGGATTTTACGGTGCAACTAAAAGAGCCAGCAGCAAAAGAAGAGATCAACCTTCTTTTTAAAAAAGCCGCAGAAAACGAATATAAAAACATTATTGCTTACAGTGAAGACCCTTTGGTATCAGCAGATATAAAAGGTGATACACATTCCTGTATTATAGATGGCACATTAACATCGGTAGCAGTAAAGCAGGTAAAAATTATTGCGTGGTTCGATAATGAATATGGCTATACCAGCCGTATCATCGACTGGCTTTTATACTGGAAGAAATTAATGAGCTAAAACATCTTTACTGTAGAAATACAAATAAAAAATCCCTGCATAAACAGGGATTTTTTATTTTGAAAAATTTTTATTGTTTTGGAAAATTAGGATCAGCTTTTACTTCTTCTATCTGTTGCGTGTGACGGTTACTGTGTGCACCTATAAACAGTATCATCTGGTAAGCATCAAAAGAAGCCATAGGCATTGTAACTACATGATTGCGAAGATCGGCATCAGTTGTTTTTACATAGTCAATCAATTTTGCACGATCATTTTTAAATGAAGTTAAAGCTTCTTCCAATGATTTATATGACGTATTCTGAGGCTCCATCGGTGGGGCAGTTTTTACTTTATGTTCACGGCTTTCGATCATCTGTATAACCTGCTCATCAGTGGCTTTTATATCAGCCCTTTTTTCAGGATTGGCCTGCGCCTGTATGGCGCCGTTGGTCATTTGCCAAAGGCTGGCTTCAGTAACAGCAATATGTTTTACACAGTCCAGCACACTCCATTTATCAGGAGCGGGTTTGAAATTTAGTTGTGCATCACTTAATCCTGCAACGGCATTAATCACACCTTGCTCAGTCTGAGATAAAAGATCAGCAGCAGTTTTTCTTTCCTGGTCGGATAGGGAAACCGGTTTTGTGTTGAAAGCAAACAACAGCAACCCGGTGACAAGCATGGATAACTTTTTCATAAAAAGTTTGTTTTAGTATTTAATATTATAAGACGTTTTCGAAGAAATAGAAAGGACAAAAATCATGCGAAAGTTAAAAAAATTATTGTTTTGCTCCTATAATTAATTTAGCTGTTGATGCCGGTTTAAAGAGATTGATTTGTATAAACCTTTGTTTTGAATTGATGGGTGAACGTGAAATGCTGCATATAATTGTTGCCGTACAAGAGTGCGACGCAACAAAAGCCCGCTGCTTATTCAATTGCCGGGTACATAAATTGCCTTTCCCTAATTTTACAAAATGAGCAAGAGTAAAGAAAGAATGGCACGTGAAAGAGGACCCAACAGACAAAATGTTATAGCCAACCCAACACTCAAAGAAAAATTTGCAGCACTTGGTAACCTGCCACGTTTCTTTAAACTGGTTTGGGAAACACATAAATGGTATACGTTACTCAATGGCTTGCTAAGATTATTACGCTCTGCTATACCTGTAGCAATTTTATACGTAGGCAAACTGATCATCGACGAAGTAGTAACACTCAGCAAGGGCCATGCAACAGATCATCAATTGTTATGGCAACTCGTTGCTGCAGAATTTGCATTGGCCATTTTATCAGATGCATTGGCAAGAGCAACTGCATTGGTGGATAGTTTACTCGGCGATCTTTTCAGTAACCACACTTCTGTTAAGATCATGGAACATGCAGCCACACTGGATCTTGACCAGTTTGAAGACTCTGAATTTTATGACAAGCTGGAACGTGCAAGACAACAGACCATTGGCCGCACTATATTATTGTCGCAGGTATTAACGCAGGTGCAGGACTTAATTACTATGGCATTTCTCGCTGCAGGATTAATGGCGTTCAATCCATGGCTGATCTTATTATTGCTGATCGCAATAGTGCCCGCATTTTTGGGAGAATCATATTTCAACGACCGCAGCTATGCCCTAACACGCGGACAAACACCTGAGCGTCGTGAATTGGATTACATACGTTACATTGGTGCCAGTGATGAAACTGCGAAAGAAGTAAAACTTTTTAACCTCTCCGGTTTTTTAATTGATCGTTTTAAAACACTCAGCAATAAATTTTATGATGACAATAAAAAACTTTCCATCAAACGTGCATCATGGGGAACATTCTTTGCATTGCTTGGAAGCGCAGGTTATTACACAGCCTATGTTGTAATGATCATGAAAACTATTGAAGGTGCATTAACGATCGGTACACTTACATTTTTGGCAGGATCTTTCAGGCAGTTAAGAAGTACGCTTGAAAATATATTAACACGTTTTACAGCGGTATCACAAGGCGCCATTTACCTGCGTGACTTCTTTGAGTTCTTTGAAATACAACCAAAAATATTTATGCCCGTTAAGCCTGTTCCTTTTCCTGCGCAGATCAAACAGGGCTTTACGTTTGAGAATGTTGGCTTCAAATATCACAACTCTGATAAGTGGGCAAACCGTCATCTCAGTTTTACGTTGCATGCAGGAGAGAAGCTTGCACTCGTTGGTGAAAATGGTGCAGGTAAAACAACGCTGGTAAAATTGCTCGCACGTTTGTATGATCCTGTTGAAGGCCGCATATTGCTTGATGGTATTGATCTGCGTGATTATGATCTGTTGCAACTGCGTCATAACATCGGCATCATCTTCCAGGATTACCTGCGTTATCAAATGAGCTTTGCACAAAACATTGCGGTGGGCAATATTGATGAAATGAATAACCGTGCATTGATAGAACAAAGTGCAGAAAAAAGTTTGGCAAGCCTGCTTGCAAAAAAATTACCCAATCAATATGACCAGGCATTGGGCCGCCGTTTCAACAACGGTGTTGAACTAAGTGGTGGAGAATGGCAAAAGGTAGCGCTTGCCCGTGCCTATATGAAAGATGCGCAGTTGCTCATTCTCGATGAACCCACCAGTGCGCTTGATGCACGTGCCGAGTATGAAGTGTTTCAGCGTTTTGCTGATCTTACCAAAGGCAAAACTGCTGTGTTGATCTCACATCGGTTCTCCACCGTGCGCATGGCAGACCGTATTCTTGTGTTGGATAAAGGCCAGCAACTCGAAATAGGCAGCCATGAAGAACTGCTTGCATTGGGTGGGAGATATGCTGAGTTATTTCATTTGCAGGCGAAAGGGTATAGATAAATTTTTGTACTTAGCTGTAGCAGTACTATTGAGCAACGGTTGCGTCACACACTTGTGAAGTTAGACAAATGTACAAGAGTGCGACGCAAGAGAAGATTATGGCAGTACTAAAGCCGGGTACATAAAAATTAATTTAAGTATGTTAAACAATGAAGCCTGTGATCGTAATCTCAGGCTTCATTGTGAGGACAGATTTACTTTTCCTGCTTTATAACCTGATACAGCGAAGTAAAAGATAAATAAATATAAAGGGATAAGTATGCTATAAGCAACTTGTGGGTTTGCTGCATCGCTGATGGCGCCATAGATAAGGGGTGAAACACCTCCCCCAACTACGCCCATGATTAATAAAGCAGAACCTTTGCTGGTTGATTTACCAAGCCCTTCCAGTGAAAGTGGCCAGATAGTGGGCCATAGTAAAGCATTGCCCAAACCCAACAAAGAAATAAACCAAACCGAGGAGGGTCCTTTTATCAATAACGCTATGATAGTAAAGAAAATCCCAATAATTGCAGATAGCATTAAAGCTTTTCTTTGTTTTATTATTTTGGGTATGGTGAAAATGCCGATGCAATAACTTATAACCATTATGAGGAGTGTATAGGTTGCAAAATATTTTGCATCCCTAAAGGATAAGCCTTTGTATTGCGCATAATTAATGATAGAATCTATTGCCAGCACTTCTATACTTACCGCGCAAAATATGGCAACAGCACCTAATAACAGATGCTTGTGTTGAAACAGGCTTTTATTATGTTGTTCCGCTGCTGATGATGAAACGGTGTCAGAGGTTTCATCATTAATATCCGGGAGATGAGAGAGTTTGATCAATAGCCCAAGGCCCACCAATACAATACTTATTACAATATAGGGCATGATAAGACGTGAAGACAAATCATCTAATACTACGGTTTGCTGAGCAGGTGCTATCGTTAATAGTTGTGCTTTCACCTGGTCGATTTCATCAGGATTTTTAATTAAAGCACCCACTAATATTAATGGTGCTATTGCACCGGCCACTTTATTACAAACGCCCATGATACTTATGCGGGACGCTGCACTTTCTATAGGACCAAGTATGGTTATATAAGGATTTGCCGCAGTTTGCAAAAGCGTCAGGCCCGCTGCTTCAATAAATAAGCCAAGCAGGAAAACACTATAAGCTCTGGTGGTGGCAGCGGGAACAAAAACCATGGCTCCGGCGGCCATAACAAATAACCCTAACATCATTCCATTTTTATAACCCGTTTTTTTAAGAATAAATGAAGATGGAATAGCCATTACAAAATAGCTGATGTAAAATGCAAAGGCCACCAGCATGGCTTCCTTTACAGTTAAGGCACAGGTTAATTTAAAATAAGGGATCAATAAAGAATTTACCCATGTTACAAAGCCAAAAACAAAGAATAACGAACCAATAATGATCATGGGGCCATAACTTTTTGAAGAGCTATTCTTAATTGTTTTTTCCATTCAATTGTATTTAGTTTTTATAATATTACTTACTCTTTTTTAGCTCTTTTCACCAACTCCTCAACCGGCATATTGATCTGCTTACCGATTGGCTTGCCATCCCTGTAAGTGAGTACTTTTACATGCAGTGCGTCTTCGGGAACGATGAGCGGTTCTTTGTATGCGGGATAAAATTCATCGGGATTTGTTTCATCGAAAGAATAATAAGCAACAAGGCCGGGAACCTGTAAGTGCAGTTCAACTTTCAATTGCCCCTTGTTATCAAACGATGCAATAAAAAGCGGATCGTACATGCTGCGGGAGTATTTGATCTTCGCAATATCAAGCCTTTGAAACTGGTTCTCTGTACGGGTTACAAAATCGGGCCAGTTCTTGTTTTCTTTTGGTGACCATACAGACTCAGCTACCGCCCAGGCCCTTGGCCACAACTCGTATCCCGCTGCACGCATATTGGTCACATGTTCGCTCCACAAACAGGCTTCGCCACCGAGTATAAGTTTTGGATCAACTCCATCGGGTACCGGCTCAAATTTATAAGACTGATCGAGTAGTAAAATATCAAACTCAGGTGGCTCTACATACGGATCGCCCTGCATCAACTCCACATAAGTATAATCTTTCGGTGCCATCACCACATGGTGACCCTGCTTTGCAGCCTCTATTCCTCCTTTCATTCCACGCCAACTCATAACAGTAGCTTCAGGCGCAAGGCCACCCTGCAATATCTCGTCCCACCCGATCATCTTTTTGCCTTTTGACTGAACAATTTTTTCAACTCGCTTTATAAAATAACTCTGCACTTCTTCCATATTCTTCAAGCCTTCTCTTTGCATAAGCGCTTTTACCGCTTCGCTTTGTTCCCAGAAATTTTTCGCGGCTTCATCACCACCAACATGTATATATTCAAAAGGGAATAACTGTGCAACCTCCGTAAAAACCTTATCTAAAAATTCGTACACGTTTTCATTAGCCGGGCATAGCGTGTTATCGATCAGCGCACGGTTACCATTCTTTTCCCATACCTGTGTTTCCTCTCCGGCATTTACAAAATAAGTACCGGGTGTGCAGGATAACTGCGGATATGTTGCCACTGCTGCCATGCTGTGACCGGGTATATCAACTTCGGGTAATATCGTTACAAAGCGCTCTTTCGCATATTGAACAATTTCTCTGATATCATCCTGTGTATAAAATCCGCCATAGGTTTTTGGCTCATCTGCGGTAACCGGTTTAGCATTGGCCCATGCACCTTTCCGCTCTGGTCGCCATGCACCAACCTTTGTAAGTTCAGGCAAAGATTTTATTTCTATTCGCCAGCCTTGGTCGTCTGTAAGATGCAGGTGCAAAAGATTATACTTATACCGAATCATATTATCTATAAACGTCTTCACATCCTGCTTTGTAAAGAAATGCCGGCTTACGTCAAACATCAAAGCACGCCAGCCAAAACGCGGATAATCAGTAATGGTTACACCGGGTACATTCCATTCAATATTGTTTACTACTTTACTACTTTCAATTTCCTTTGGCAGTAACTGCAGTAAGGTTTGCATCGCATAAAACAAACCCGCAGCTTTGTTTGCACTAAGTGAAATTGAATTGGGCGTAACATTTAATTTATATCCTTCATTTCCGAATGTTGCATCCTGCACTATTGCAAGAGCAATATTGCCGTTCGCATTCGAGGCTTTATTCACAGGCTTCACAGGAATTTTAAATCCAGTTGTTACCGATAATTTTTCAGCAAGAAATCCTGCGACTCTTTTTGCATCAGGGTCGGTCGTTGCAAGTTCAATCGACGTATTATTCTTCAGCGTAAAATTTCCCTGGCCCATTTGCATCGACACGGGTATTGGAATTAAGGAAACAATACTTCCATTACCCTGGCTGAATGCGTTCATACACATCAGCACAACAATCGCAGCAATCAATAATTTCTTCATGGCACATCTTTTAAAATAAAAAAGCAATCGTTAAATAGTCAATTAATGCATCACAACAGAGCAGTCGCCAATACCACCACGATAAAAATTGAACTGTACATTCGGATGATCTGCCAGCAATGACATGGGTACTGATGTGTCCACCATATTTTTTGAGATCATATAAGTGGTGAGCCTTTGACCAAAAGGATTATCATGCATGCCCGCATGCCAGATAGAAACCTTTTCGGCCATCCATGTTTCAACGGGCCCTACCGTAATGGCCTTTGTGGGAACCAGGGTAATATTCCCCCCGCCCGATGTGCGTGCATTTTGTGCAATGGTTATCGGGTGCAGGTCAACAACACGTGCGGTAAGTTTACGATATACCTCTGGCGGTGGCGGATTGTCGATGTATTCTGCTTCTCTTTTTGGAGGATCATTAAATGCCCAATGCTTGATATCGCCCTGCCCGCCCTGCATCACGGCGCAACGAACACCTTCCCAACTCTTGCGGTATACAGCGGTATCTGCTTTTGGAAAATGCAGATTTTCATCCGGCATTACCAGTTCTTTTTTTATGCGGTTAAAACAAAGTTCACGGTCTGCCTTTTCGAATGATAAGGGATGGTCAGGCGATACTTCTTTATCTCCCATCACCCATTCATCCATGCCCCAGAAATGTGCAGACTTAACAGAAATATTTAATTCGTTTATGATGCGTGCAACCAGCGGCAATTGCTCTGTTGGGCCAATAGGTCCGCAGATGCCAACGGGATTATCGGCGGTTGACTGCTTCCATGCATTCACATATTCCAGCGCTTCGGCCAGGTAAAAATCTTCGAGCGTGTCGTACATTACTACTTTAAAACCGGGCCTCGAAAGCTGAAGCATTTTTTCGGGTGTAAGCAGTGCAACTTCTTCAATAAGGTCGGTGTCAAGTGTTGTGTAATCCCACCAGCCGGGAGCAATAGAACTTAATTTGCGGGCCATATTATTTTATTTTAGAATCAGGAAAAAGAAAATCATTTTGTACCAGGCTTTTGATTAAGCATTGAGCTTCTGTTGCGTCGCACTCTTGTGCGTTTGCACTACTTGCAGCGCTCACAATTCAAGATGCTTCTCATATGCTTCATTCACGAGATAATCATTACCCAGTTCTTTCAACGGATCGGCTCCAGCTTCACAAAAACCAACATGTGAATGCCTGCGCCAGCCTTCTGCATGTGTAAAAATTTTTGACATTTCTCCTACTTCCAGCGAAACGTCTTCCATCGCCTGTAAATATGAGTTCATATTTTGACTTACATCGAGCCAGCTTTGCTGGCTTTGATGCGCCCTCAATGCTTCCAGTTTTGTTTCGTGTACGGCACCTGTATTTACAAATGCCCCGGGTATAATGCGCCTGCGGAAATTGTCTCTTAATGTGTGTGGCAGGGAATGATAAACCGTGCAATCATAATTGTCAAAAGGAAGCTGAGGATCTGTTGTAAAATTGCGCATGCCCCTTGCAAAAGCTGCCGTTACTGCAAGCCTGCCGGTATTTACATGGTCTTCCATATAATCTTCGGGGGAATGTGTTAACACAACAGTTGGCTTTACTTCACGAATAACAGCAGCAACCTTCCGGAGCAAATTCTCACCATAAAATATTTGGAGATCATCGCACAATG
Source organism: Panacibacter ginsenosidivorans (assembly GCF_007971225.1). NCBI lineage: Bacteria > Pseudomonadati > Bacteroidota > Chitinophagia > Chitinophagales > Chitinophagaceae > Panacibacter > Panacibacter ginsenosidivorans. Next base: position 4,292,095 of record NZ_CP042435.1, read on the forward strand.
GCGGATGAAAATGTGCGCCAAGTAAATGAGCTGCGTTTTTAGCTTCTGCAAGACGAATCTTTTTAATTTCTGCAGCAGCATATTCAACACTGCCGCAATCGCCACGGGAAAGATTCAGGTAATGAATTTCATATCCTGCTTTTTTTAACAACAGTAAAGTTCCGGCCATCATCATTTCAATATCATCAGGATGAGCAGCAATAGCAATCGCAGTTTTCATTTATAAAAATCTTTGGTTGTTCTAAGATGGATTATGCACAATAAAAATATTTGTACAAGTTAAGTATTCCGGGTAAAAGACATCCGAATAATCAATTCTATGTTTTTATTGATAACATTTTTCCGCGACCGGCATTCTTTGTTTTGATGATAAAAGATGAATTTACGGCGGAACGTACAAGTGAGTGACACAACGAAAGCTTAATAGCAGCACCAATGTTCAGCTCATCCATAAAAAAACATTTATTTGCTTTCTTATAAAATATTTTATCTTTTGCAGAAATCAAGCGATTGTTATGCCTGCAGATAGTTTATATGTCAACACAAAAGCCGTTGAGAAAAATACCTTTGATGCTATTGTGATTGGTTCTGGTATCAGTGGCGGCTGGGCTGCAAAAGAGTTGTGTGACCGTGGCATCAAAACGTTGGTGCTGGAGAGAGGACGCAATGTAACACACATTAAAGATTACCCTACAGCAACGAAGCACCCATGGGAGTTTCGGCACAGAGGCGCTATCACTGCAGCATTGCAAAAAGAAAACCCTATAGTAAGTAAGTGTTATGCATTTGATGAAGGTGCACAACATTTTTTTGTAAAAGATAAAGAGCATCCTTACATACAGGAAAAGCCTTTCGACTGGATCCGTGGGTACCAGGTAGGTGGTAAGTCGTTAATGTGGGCACGTGAAACGCAACGCTGGAGCCGGTTTGAGTTTGAAGCACCTGCACGTGATGGTTATGCTGTTGACTGGCCCATACGTTATAATGATCTTGCGCCATGGTATACGCATGTAGAAAGATTTGTTGGCATCAGTGGCAATATGGATGGCATAGAAAATTTACCCGATGGTGAGTTTCTGCCGCCATGGGAATTTAATTGCGTGGAGAAAAGTATGCAACAAAAAGTGAATGCCTATTACAAAGATCGCCGCATGTTGATGGGTCGTTGTACCAATCTTACAAAGGCTGGTGAGCTTCAGTTAAAACAGGGAAGAGGTCCTTGCCAGGCCCGCAATCTTTGTCACCGTGGTTGCCCTTATGGTGGTTATTTCAGTTCCAATTCTTCAACATTGCCATGGGCTGCCAATACAGGCAACCTCACACTTAGGCCAGAGTCTGTTGTGCACTCCATTATTTATGATGAACAAAAAGGAAAAGCAATTGGTGTAAGGGTAATTGATGCCATTACAAAAGAGGCAACGGAATATTTTGCCAAAATAATTTTTTTAAATGCAGCCTGCCTCAACAGCAATCTTGTTTTGCTGAATTCCATCTCAAATCGTTTCCCAAATGGTTTAGGTAATGATAATGATCTTCTAGGAAGGTATATGACTTTTCAAAATTATCGTGGTTCTCTTAACGCAGATATTGATGGTTTTGAAGACGAATATTATTATGGCAGAAGGCCCGTATCTCCGCTTATGCCCAGTTTCAGAAATGTTCATAAGAAGGAAATGGATTTTATGGGTGGTTATCTCGTGTTTTGGGGAGCTTATAGAAATACAGGGAATGCGAACAATAATGAAAATATTGGCGCATCATTTAAAGATGCAATGTGTGAAGCAGGTAATTGGGGTGTGTATATGTCTATGCAGGGAGAAGTGATTCCAAAGTTTGATAATCACGTAAGGTTGAGTAAAGATTTAAAAGATGAATGGGGCATTCCGCAACTTATAACAGCAGTAGAATATGATGATAATGATGAAAAAATGCTACAAGATTTTTTAATACAGGGCGCCGAAATATTGCGAATAGCAGGTTGTAAAAATATTATTCCAAATGACAGCAAACAGACTCCAGGACTTGATATACATGAAATGGGCGGCATTAGAATGGGCCACGATCCTAAGACTTCATTATTGAATAAATGGAATCAGTTACATGCGTGTAAGAATGTTTTTGTAACAGATGGCTCGTGTATGACTTCTTCAGGCAACCAAAACCCATCGCTTACATTTATGGCTCTTACGGCACGTGCTGCAAATTATGCTGCCGATGAATTGAAGAAAGGGAATTTATAAGCAAGAGAACGTATAAGTGAGACCTTCTTCCACCAGAAGGAGCAAACAACCAAAGCCGAATACTTATTCAACCACCCGCTCAATAATAGTTTTAATTTTTCTTATCATCAACGCAACGGTATTGCTGCATACATTGTCAGCATGCAAAACTTAATGTATGAAAAAGAATCTTCAGCTTTTGCCGCTGCATGTAATTGCAATAACCTGTACGTTGTTATTTATTTCAGCCTGTTCAAAAGATAATAACAAAGGGAAGATGCAAACTTATACGATCTATACCCCGGTGTATAAAGCTAAGAGTGAAGTGCTGGCTTCCATTAACGGCGTTTCGACGACTAACATTGAACATGCAGGTAAACTCTATATAAAAGATAATTTCATTTATCTTAATGAACTTAATAAAGGCATCCACATCATTGATAACAGCAATCCATCTCAGCCAACACAAATTGCTTTTCTTTCGATACCCGGTAATCTTGATATTGCCATCAAAGGAAATATTCTTTATGCAGATATGTTTACAGACCTGCTTGCACTTGATATCACAGACCCACATCATGTTACCATAAAAAACACATTGAATAATTTTTTTACTAGCCGTGGTTATGTAAATGGTGCACCATCTTTTATGGATGATAAAATAGCAGTTGACTGGACTGAAAAAGACACTGCGGTATTTGTGCAAAATAATTACCCTACCGCTGAATGTAATGGCTGCTTTTTCGACTTAGCAAGCAGCACCATAAAATCATCATCTGGCGTTGCCGGTTCAATGGCGGGCATGGTTATCATGAATGATTATTTATACAGCATCAGCGAAATGCATAGCTTAAGCATTGTTGATATTACCAATCCTTCATCTCCAATACTTGATTCATCTTTTTTTGCAGGATTCGACCTGCAAACCGTTTATCCTTTTGAAGATAAATTATTCCTTGGCTCTGCCATTGGTATGTTCATGTATGATGTAAGCGATCCGCAGCATCCTGTTTCCATTGGTCAGTTTGAACATGGCCGTGCATGCGATCCTGTTATCTCTGATGGTAATTACGCATACGTAACATTGCATGCAGGAGATGGTTGTGGAGGCGATCAAAACGAACTGGATGTAATAAACATACAGGATCTTGTAAACAGCAAATTGGTAAAAACTTATGCACTTACAAAACCAACGGGCCTTTGTAAAGATGGGAATTATCTTTTTGTGTGCGATGGCACCGGCGTAAAGATCTATAATGCAATCAATCCTTTAAATTTAATGCTGGTTCATCAAATAAAGAGCAATGAACCTTATGATATTATCGCAGCAAATAAAAAAGCGTTGATAGTTGATGCCGATGGTCTTTATCAATACGATTACAGCAATATGAACAATGTACGTTTATTGAGTTTTATTGCTGCTAAAAAATAATATTGCTCAAAATTTTTTTGAGCCAGGCATTAATGCTGCTATGAACTTCGTTGCGTCGCACGCTTGTGCTGAAAAAATAGTTTCAGCAGTTTACAGGTTTATACGTTCACAAGTTCGATAAGTCACAAGTAACATGTAAACGCATAAACTTGTTCAATAATGTTCCGAACGTACAAGTGAGTGACACAACGAACGACGAGTAATGAGGTGCTGTTGGTAACATAAAAAAATGCTGTATCAATTTGATACAGCATTGCTATTTAAAGTACAGGTTGGTTTATTTTGCTAAAGCAGCATTAATAGGTGCTCTGTCTAAGTATTGAACTACCTGGTCTATTTTATCGCTGGCATCAAAATGCATGTCTGTATGTATCCATTGCCTCATATGTTTTCCATTCTTATATTTTGTTGAAACCTGGTACCAGCTTAATAGCCATACACCCGGCGATTGCACTTGCTGCTGAGGAGTATTTACTTTTACCGGAAGCCATATATCATTCATGAAACTGATTGAATCTATAACTTCTGTTCTTCTCTTTTTCCAGTAAGCAGCGATAGCGGCTTTTCCAATAAGACTGTCTCCGCCATTCCAGAAATATTTTGCATTGTCAGAAAAGTCTGCCATCCAGCTATCAACGTCGCCGCCTGATAATGAGGCTAGTCCCTTTTTGCCAATATCAGTATATTTCGCATCAGCAAATTCAGCAGGTTGCTGGGTGGTTTCCACAGCAGGTGTTGCTGTTTTTTCTTCTGCAGGTTTTTGTTCGTTGCAGGCAAACAGCAATGAAGAACACATAGCCACAAGAATGATTTTTTTCATGTTGCAAGTTTTATGTTTTATTAAATCGGGTGACGAAGTTGCAGGTTCTTCAAAAGAGGTGTAATCAGTCGTTAGAATAAATAAATCTAATTATAATATGAATAAATAGCAAAAATAATATGGCGCGCCGGATTGCTTATAGCTATACAGTTCCGGAATAGTGGAAAATATCAGGGAATAAAACAATATATTTAACGGCCAATAAATTATTTCCCCTGCCTTTCTTAAATTTTTATTTAAAATGAAATGCTTTACCCAGGTTTGCCTTATCAATTTTGTTGTTTTATTATTTTTCGTTTGTGTGGTTTCCTGTAACTCCGACAGTACAAAAGATACCGGAACTGAAAAAATAACTGCTGATACTTCCACATCTGTAAAATTAGAAGTTGTTACCAATGCCATTAATTTTCCCGTTGAAATGGCTGCAGCGCCTGATAATAGTCACCGGCTGTTTGTTAGTGACCTTGGCGGGGAGATCATGGTACTAAAAAATGGCAATGTATTGCCGCAACCTTTTCTTGATCTGCGCAGCAAGCTGGAAACAAAAGATTCAACACCTGAAGTAAAAGGCATGTTTGGATTTACATTTCATCCGCAATTTTCCGGAAACAGAAAGTTTTACGTTGCGTATAATGCGCCCACCAATATAGATTCAAATAGTTGCAAGCTGGTCATCTCAGAATTTACCGTAAGTGCTTCAAATCCTGACAGTGCAAGCCTTTCAAGCGAGCGGCGTATTTTAGAAGTGCAGGGGTCTGGTGTAGATCACGATGCGTGTGATATGGCATTTGGCCCTGACGGGTATCTGTATATTTCTATCGGTGATAACCACACGCCTTTAAATGAACGCAAAGGACAAATACTCAGCTCTTTACTTGGCAAAGTATTACGTATTGATGTAAATAAAACGCCTTATGGTATTCCTGCAGATAATCCCTTTGCAGGTGTTAAAGATGCAAGACCAGAAATATGGGCCTATGGTTTAAGAAGGTTCTGGCGTTTTTCTTTCGATCCACAAACACATGTGTTGATTGGCGGAGAAGTAGGAGATAAGGAACGTGAAGAAACAGACATCATTGTAAAAGGTGGTAATTATGGCTGGCCTGTTGCAGAAGGAGATACAATAGTTGTGCACAATAGTAGTGCAGATACAGCAAATTTTGTTGCACCCATTGATACCTACACGCACAAAGATGGTATATGTGTTATTGGCGGTAAATTTTATTATGGAAAAAATATTCCTTTCTTAAAAGACAAATATGTGTTTGCAGATTATAACGGCACCCTGTATGCACTTACTAAAAATGAGACCGGTACATGGAGCAGGCAACAGGTAAAGATCAGTAATAAACCTTCAGATCCTTTGCTTATCATAAGTTGCGATGAAGATGAGAACAATGAGCTGTACCTGTCAGGTGTGCTTAATACAAAAGAAGGATTTAAGGGTGTAATATATAAGCTCGTCAAAAACTGATAATACAATAATAAGCCGGGCTGCAGTACAGGCATTAAGCTTTGGTTGCGTCGCACACTTGTACTTACGCTCTTAATCCGGCACTAATAAGTGCTGAAGATTATTTTTGTTCAACACTCTAATGATCTTCGTTTATGTGCATAAAAATGAAACTTGCATTTTTCTGTTTTACATTCATTGCAGTAAGCGCTATTGCACAATCTTACGACCCGTTTCAACCTGATTTTAGTGCACCTCCAAATAAAGCGGGTTTCACATTGGTATGGCATGACGAGTTTAATAATACCGGTAAACCTGATACAACCAACTGGATATATGAACATGGGTTTGTAAGAAATGAAGAACTGCAATGGTATAGTGAAGCAAATGCAAATTGTAAAAATGGTGTTTTATTAATAGAAGGAAGAAAAGAAAAAATAAAGAACAAAAACTATAATGCAGCATCCGCTGACTGGCGGTTAAAAAGAGCATACGCAGAATATACGTCGGCCAGTATTCAAACAAGAGGATTGCATCAATGGCAATATGGGTGTTTTGAAATACGTGCCAGAATTGATACAGCAAAAGGAGCGTGGCCTGCAATATGGACATTGGGTGTTAATGGTAAATGGCCTGCAAACGGGGAGACGGATATCATGGAGTTTTACAGGATCAAACAAGAGCCTGTAATGCTTGCCAACACTGCATGGGGCACTGGTAAACGCTACGTAGCCAACTGGCATACAGAAATAAAACCACTCACATATTTTACTGCAAAAGATGCTGCATGGGTAAAAAAATTTCATGTATGGAAAATGGAGTGGGATAAAGAATCCATAAAACTTTTTCTTGATGATGAATTATTAAACATCACCAGTTTAGATAAAACCATTAATGTTGATGGCAGTAACCCTTTTCTTCAGCCCCAATATATTTTATTGAATCTTGCAATGGGCGGTAATGGCGGAGATCCTTCTGCCATGCAACAACCCATAACTTATGAAGTGGATTATGTACGTGTGTATCAAAAAGTGCAATAATGGTTATGCCGTACAAGTGTGCGACGCAACAGCCGATGCACAAAGCGTTTCAGCCTGGTACAAAATATTTGCTGTTAAAATTTTGGGCATAAAGAATAACCGGAGATCAAAATTTGATCAGCTAAAAATTTTAAACAACGCAAATAGTATGGCAATAAGAATAACTACACCAAGACCCAGAATTATATAAGCGCCTTTGGTAAAATCTGCGATCGTCTTTTTTACCTGCGCTTTGTCATTTACATTCGGGAAAGGAGTGGCAGGCACCTCCACACCAAGAAATTTGCATAAAGGCCCCCATCCCTGGTCAACTGAAAAAATGAGTAATTTATCAGCCGGAACAGTTGCTTTTACGTCTTCAATGTGCTGTTTGTAATGGGCAATGGCGGCTTCTTTATTTTCCATGGTTCCTTTGTGAGATCTTTGCCAGATAAGCTTTGTAGAAACATCACCAAACTTGCGCATAAAAGGAACGACGGCTTTCAATACTTTAAACTGCCAAAGTATCTCTGTGAAATAAATCGTTTCCATGGTGCTTTTATACCAGGCCTCCGCACCTTTTGGATGAACTGTTAGCAACACTTTTGCATCCGGGTACGCTACCATTAATTCTTTCCACACACAGCAGGCAGGATTGTCTACCGCTGCAGTGTAATTGCTGAATACTTCTTCCCAGTTATGTTGCTTGCCTTCAGGTTCATTAGCTACCTTATTCCAGAAGTCGATATGAGATTTGTTTTCTTTGTTGCCAATGATCTCCATCATATGATAACAGGGAAACCCTAATTCTGGTAAAGCTTTGTAGGTTGACATAGTGCCGGTTCTTCCAAAGCCTGCACCAATTACTTTAAGGCCCATACTGTTGGTTTTAGTTTATAAATAAAATTTGTGGTGTTATCCTGGAAGGAAGCATAAGGCAGGGATAAAAAGCCTGTTTTCAAATATAATGATAATTAAAAGTTTATGCTGTCTTAAATATTTCAACAATATCGTTTGCTGCTGACATAGGGCTGTCACAAGTGTATATTTTCTTTGTGTAACAAAACAAACAAATATGGAAAACATTATCATGGAGCCGTTGCAACAAACGAACTTAGTAATTACACCTGCAGAGCTATTAGCGCACTGGCAGGATCACCGCAATCTTACCCGCCGTGTAATTGAAGCTTTTCCCGAAGACAAATTATTTTCTTATTCTGCAGGTGGTATGCGCCCATTTGCAGAGATGGCAATTGAAATGATAGGCATGGCTGTACCCGGTTTAAATGGTGTTATTACAGGTAAATGGGAAGATGCGTATGAGCTTCCGCATCATTCAGGTAAAACAAAACCATCAACTAAAAAAGAATTGCTTAAAGTGTGGGATGAGGTAACTGCAAAGATCAATGCATTGTGGCCGCAGATACCGGCGCATCGTTTCCAGGAACATGATCTTGCATTTGGACAATGGGAAGGCCCGGTTTATTTTTTTATTTTATATTGGATAGATAATGAAATTCACCACAGAGCGCAGGGATATGTTTATTTACGTACACTGGGAATTGAACCACCGCATTTTTGGGAACGTCAATAAATAATTTTTTAATTATTTATTGACTATAAATACCTGCAGGGATAGTAAATCCTGCAGGTATTTTTTTTATACGTGCCCTACAGTAGAAAGACAAGTGTAATTTTATATTCTGATATTCCAGCATCTAACCACACGCTAAAAAAATATAAGCGGATACAATGATCCCAATAGTCAGCACAATTCTTTTCTCCTTCTTCGACGCAGAAACAATGGTGCGAGGCGGAGGGCTGCTGATCATATGCCTTGCCGTGTTTGCACAAACAGGATTGTTCTTTTGTTTTTTTGTGCCGAGTGGTATTTTTCTTTTTGTAGGCGGTATGTTTGTAGCAACCGGGCAACTGCATCATGCAGTGGTTACTGTTTGTGTTTGCGCAGTGCTTGCATCCGTTGCCGGAGGTTGCGCCGGTTATTGGTTTGGTTATAAAACAGGGCCTTTATTGTATAAGCGAAAAGACTCAAGGTTTTATCGACGCAAATATCTAAATGCTGCTGACGCTTTCTATAAAAAATATGGGCAATTTGCAGTAACGTTGGGTATGTTATTTCCTATTACCAGGACCTTTGCACCTATTGTCGCGGGAATAGTTAGAATGAATTTCAGCCGTTTTATTTTATTTGTATTTATTGGCTCTGCATTGTGGATACCTGTGTTTATAATAGCAGGTTATTTAATGGGCAGCATCCCGGCTATAAAAGAATATCTCTATTATATTATGGCTGCCATTATTCTTATAGTAACCATACCCGCAGTTACACGTATCATCAAAGAATTCAGAAAAGCTGCGAAAGATAGCCAGCACAATAATGAAACAGGCATTAACTGACAGAACCCGTAGTGCTAAAAAATAATGCAGGAATTTTATGGGCCGGGCTTAAGTGCAGCTATTAAACTTTTGTTGCGTCGCACTCTTGTACGTCTTATACATTATGGAACATTAACTCATTCTGCATTTATCCTGTAAACTGCCAAAGCAGCGCTCTTTCCATTTGCAGCTCTTTCTGCCACCACAAATGTTTGTAGCGAAGGTATAAGCAATGAAGTTCTTGCACCTTGCCTTGTAGGTATGTCTGCAATCTTTTTGTAACTGCTATCATTTATTTTCTTAAAAATATTGATTGAACCATCGCCGCCGGTTGCAAATATTTCCTGCTTTGCCTCATCATAAAAGATATCATCTGCATCGCCTGCCAGTTCATTTGTGTATATTTCTCTTCCGTCATTACTGTTGTAACCTACCAGCATAGCAGGATGCCTGTATCCTATAAAAACAAGATTATGTGAAGTGTCTAATGTCATTGGGAAATTAGCCTTGTATTTATTTGTATTCCATGTATGTACAAGTGTAAAATTTTTTAAGTCTATAATGGCAATACTATTAGCATCAGGAAGGTTTACATACATCCTGTTATTCTTTTTATCCAGCTGGAAACTTTCAGGATGGGCACTCAACTTTACATTTCCTGTTTGCTTATGAGATGCGGGGTCAAGCAATGCTATTCCGCCATTCCCATAACCAACATATATTTTCCTTTCATCAGCATCATACCTTATATTATCAGCATCACTGTTAAGACGAATTGTTGCAACCGTTTTAAATGTGGCGGCATTAATAAAAACACAATCACCATTATCACCGCCTGCAACAGCAATTTCATTTTGTTCTGGTATGTAAGCAATTCCCTGCGGTTCTTCAATTCCTTTAATACTATGTATCAAAACACCTTTATTGAGGTCGACGACCTCGACAGTATTATTGCCCAAAGCCGCCACATAAATAATGTTGTCTTTTATATTAATTGCCATGTGATCGATTCGTCCATCCAATCCCGGCATTTCAATTACTTTTTCCAATTTCATAAGTTCTGTACCCATGGGTTTTTGCCCGTTGCAGCTTATACAACCAGGAAAGAAAATAAGGTATAAAATATGCTGTTTCATGTGTATAGTTTTTAATACTGTTAGAATTTGTCGTACCGGCCCCTTTTTTTGTCGTTTTCGCACTACATGAATATTAAAGCAAGGTAATATGTTTGTATAAATGCATAATATACGATATGAAAACAATATTTGACAAAGCCACGAGAGATGAACTGATCAGCAGGATCAGTACACTTAATGAAAAGAGTACTCCCCAATGGGGTAAGATGAATATTTATCAAATGCTGAAACATTGTGTATTATGCGAAGAGATGTACCTGGGGAAGACAAAATATAAACGTGCATTCATTGGCCGTTTGTTTGGTAGAATGGGTTTGAGGAATTTAATGAAAGATGAAACTCCGCTGCAACGAAATGCACCTACCAGGGATGCATTTAAAATAAAGGAAGTGAGCGGAGATGTAAATGCTGAGAAAGAGAAATGGATGTCATTAATGGAGGAATATGCAAGCTATTCAAACGATGGTTTGGTACACTGGTTCTTTGGCAAAATGACAAAAGAGCAAGTTGGTTATTTTGTGTATAAACATACCGATCATCACCTGAGACAATTTAATAGTTAGATAACAGCAAACTAATTTATAAGCCATTAACTGTTTCGTACTTTATTACATAACTGCTATTCAAATACCGAACTTTTCAACAAAGCTGCTTATTATTTTTCTACCGACCTTCGTTTAATAAATACAAATTGTAATGAGCAGTATTAGAGTAATTATCACAGGTGCAACAGGTATGGTTGGCGAAGGTGTTTTGTTTGAGTGCTTGCAAAACCCAACAGTAAGTGAAGTGCTTATTATCAACCGCAGGCATTACGACCTGCAGCATCCCAGGTTAAAAGAATTGATCGTTCCTGATTTTTTTCAGCTAAGCAAGTTTGCAACAGACATAAAAGGTTATGATGCCTGTTTTTTTTGCGCAGGTATTAGCTCTGTGGGTATGAAAGAAGATAAATTCACGCACATTACTTACGATACTACATTGGCGTTTGCAAAATCACTGCTGGAAGTGAATAGCAATATGGTTTTTACTTATGTGTCCGGCAGCCAAACAGACAGCAGTGAAAAAGGCAGACTGATGTGGGCACGTGTAAAAGGTAAAACAGAAAATGATCTGAAGAAGTTGCCCTTTAAAGCAGAATATAATTTCAGGCCGGGGGTTATGCTGCCTTTTGATGGTCAGAAAAACTGGAAGAGCATTTATAAAGTGATCGCCAAAATATTTAAAGCTGTCGCTCCTAAGCATGTATTGACCATGGAGGAAGTCGGCAAGGCAATGATCAATGCAGTAACTATTGGTTACGCTAAAAATATATTGGAGATACCAGATATTAAGCAACTGGCAAAGGCATAGTATATCTTATTTTCTTTCGTGGCAGGTTTTCAATAATATTCCAGTCACCTCTTTCGAAGCTATTCGAAAGCTTTATAATGAGGCACATCATAATTGCCAATGATACCTATCATTGCTGCAGTATAAAACAAGCAGTTCTTTTGTAATGGAAATTTTTATTAAAAAAAGTATATGAAAAAGAATTGCCTGCTTTTCTTATTTATTGTAATAGCTGCTATGTCATGCAAAACTACCAGCATCACTTCTTCATGGAAAGCGGTTGACTTGACGCCTGTTACCTACAAAAAAATTTTGGTTATTGCATTATCTCAACCAGATAACAGCCTGAAAGAAAATATGGAAGGGCATCTTGTAGATGATCTTAAGTCGCATGGGGTAGATGCTATTTCTGCGTATCAGCAATATGGACCCAAAGCATTTGATCAGCTTGATGAAAAGGCAGCAATAGCAAAGATTCAAAATACAGGTGTAGATGCAATCCTGACAATTGTATTACTTAATAAATCAAAGGAGCATGAATATATAAGAGGCCGTATTATCTATACTCCTTATGCAATGTATTACAACCGTTTTTGGGGCTATTATAATACCATATATAGTCGCGTATATTCACCGGGTTATTATACAACCAGTACAGAGTATTTCTGGGAGAGTAATCTTTATGATGCTACATCCAAACAATTGATCTATTCAGTGCAAACAAAATCATTTAACCCTGATAATTCAGCATCACTGGCACATGAGTATGGAAGACTTATCATAAGCAATATGATTAAAGAAACGGTAATAGGGGAGTAATTTTCCAGAGCTTTTAAGAAATAAATATAGATGCAGTTGAATGTATGTTTTCTTTCTGCTCCATCAAATAAAAGCCGTACAAGTGTGCGACGCAAGTAAAGCTTAATAGCATTACTAAAGTTTAGTACAAAAAAATTATTGCTTAGCACTAAACAATGTCCATGGATAAGCAAGCATATTGTTTAAATACTTCGATTGCCATGCGTATTCAGGATGTGCCTTGTAAAATTTTTCTCCGATAAAATCCTGTCCGCACGGATGACCCATGTGTGCCCAGAACTGCATGTTCTTTGCGAGATCAGCGGTCGTTACTTTTCCCTGCACGGCACCCATGGGATAATAAGCCGGAAGATCCCACTCTGCACAACCCTTATTGTCTTCATCAATATGGCCGCATATTACACAACGGTTATTGGCAGTTTTATTTTGTAATGCATTTTCATGATCGGCTTCAATCGTTTTGCCTGACTCTGCATCCAGTTTACCTTTCATGTCAACGATCACCAATTGTTCCATGCGTTTCTTTCTTGCATTGGGCGAAGTGGTTTTATCATTTACATTAAAAGTTGTTTCCTGTGCAATGAGCGTTGAATCACTTGCAAAGTTGCTACCGATCATAGCCGTGTCTTTACTGCGCCATACACGGCTAACTTTTAAACCCAGTTCCAGTTTAGCCACTTCATTTGTTTTGGTATCACCGATCAGCCAGTCATTTGCATAACCACCATTGTTGCCTTGCTGAAAAATATTTATTACGTCATCTATACTGTTGGCGTATTGCGCCGCTTTGCGTGCACGCATAAATTCAGGAATGCCTGTACTATCAAAACCTTTGAATTGTGTGATAGTTGTTTCAGTTATAAGAATGCCATTTGCTGTTATTACAAAATCATCGCCGCTATGAATAAAGCCAGGCATGCAATCCATCATCATGTGATTGCCTTTCTCCGGAACAATATCTGCAATTACATTCCAGTGCTGGCCGATGATATATTCCGTCCAGTTGTTATGGCCAATAACGATCTTGCCATCTTTTGTATAACTGCCTGTTGCGATGAATGCACTGCAATTGCCCGGTGCTTTGTTATCACCGCTGCCGGGCTTTGCTATGTTGTCAAGCATGGGCACATAATAGAATGCAAGTTCTTCCAATGCGTTCAATGCAGTAATATCAAGGCTGTCATACTTTATATTTTTTGCATTCAATCCTGCTGCAATGCCATTGATCTCATCTTTGTATTCACGGTCCAGTTTATCCCATAAAAAATTCTTTGCACAATTACGGTAAAACTGCCATTCCCTATGCGTTTCATGCTGCAGGTAATAAGCAATGGTTTGTATGTTGGTATCAATTTCATTCGCTAATAAATAGCCATGCTGGTAACCTATATCTGTTGGCGAGCCTTCGAGATGCACATACACCCAACCATTTTTATTTTCACGGGATGCTTTTGCAAGCGGGTCTTTTTTTTCTTCCGCAGGCTTTGTGTTGTTGCAGGAGCAAATAAAAAGTACCAGTAATGCAGCAAGGAATAGTTGCAGTCTCATGCGTTTTGGTTTATGCGTATGAATATATGAAGAATTTTTTTTGGTTCAGGCATTTATGCTAATGGCATCGCCTGTTGTGTCACTCACTTGTACTTTGCAACTTTACGCAGCAATTACTACAGATCAAAAAGCTGCTATGACGCAGATCAGTAAAAAGCTGCAATAATTTACCGATGTTTATAAACAAATAATATTTATACATAGTTTTTATGAAGAATCTTGGTATACACGCAAAGGAAATGCGGTTAAAAGTATACAGGCATATGCTTGAAACAAGAGGTAGCAAATACAGGTCTTTTTTGCGTTATCTCCGGTTCTTTAAATATATTTCTTTTACCTGGCGCAGGGGAGATTTTTTAGAATCTTATTACACCTTAATGCGCTACCTGGATGATATTGTTGACGGAGATGCACCATTGCCTGATGGTTACAATAACGGTGCAGATTACATGGTTGATAAAATAAAATTTTCCAGGAACCCGGTGAACCCTGTTGATGAAGTGGATTACCTGATGTTGTATTGTTTTAATGTGGCAGAGGGTTTTGGTGAAACCTTTCATGAAGAAACCACAGACATTCTTAACTCTCTTCTTTTTGATGCCAGGCGAAGAGGTAAACTCATGATCTTCCCCGAAAAGGAGCTTAGTATGCATTTTCATATACTCGATATCCGTGGCACTATAAAAGCAACGTTGAAAATTTTTAAAGAAGATCCCGCAAAATATCCGTTACTCGAACCACTGGGTACTGCATCCCGTTATGAATATGACCTGGATGATTTTGAAGATGATATAAAAGCAGGCTACGTAAATATTTCAGCTGAAGACTGTTCCCTGTTTGGTATAGGAGCAGATGAATTGCATAATAAAAACTCTGATGCTGTAAGAGCATGGTTTGCACATCATGCGCAGAAAGGGATGGAGTTGCTGGAAGAGCATCATCGTTTATTACCGCAGGGTAAATTCTCATTACTGGCAAGAGGTACATTTCCACTTGTGTATGAATTGCCCGCAAAAAGATTATTTGAAAGAATACTTGCGGGGCATAAAAAGCCAGTTCAAAAAATAGTGTATGAATTCAATGCGTAGTATGCATGGGAAGTGCCAGCCTTTTTACCTGGAAAAGTGGTTCATGGATGTTGTAAGCGATGAAGGAGAAGCTTTTATTTTTTATGCTGCAAAAATGCAATGGCGTTGTGTAATTGTTTCCTATAAAAGCAGGTTAAGTTATTCGCCTGGTACCGGCAAAGGTTATATGGCAGGATTTCGTAGTGTACAGTTTCCTGTGCAGGAAGGTAATACAATTGTTTGGAAAGACCCGCACCTTAAAGTAGAAGGCAGCTGGCATACAAACACGGGGCAATTGAGTGCAACGTTGTTCGGTTCTGAGGAGGATGGCCTGCAATGGAATTGTCATCATCCTTCTTCTTTTGTAAAAGTAAAGGTCGGTAATAAATTAGTAAGCGGCTTTGGGTATGCAGAACAATTAATACTGACAGTAGAGCCATGGAAAATTCCGATGGATGTATTAAGATGGGGAAGATTTATTTCGGCAAATGATTACCTGGTATGGATTGAAATAAAAAATGATAGCACAAAACAATGGGTGTGGTATAATGGAGTGTTCATGCATAATGCTGTAATAACAGATGACGAAATTGTATTGCCGTTAGAGAACATCATTCTGAAACTTGATAATAGCAGCATTATAGAATCTGAAAAAAAGATCAACCAGGTAGTAACAAAATTGCTAAGATTTATTCCTGGTTTTAAAAGGGCCATACCATTGAATTTTTTGATGGCAGATGAATACAAATGGGTGAGTAAAGGTTTTTTATACAATGCTGAATCTTTGAAAAGTGAAGGATGGGCAATTCATGAAAGAATCAATTTTTAAAATTGGATCAAGTCTCTGTTGTTGTACAAAAATTAGCGCTTTGCTGAAGATATTGTTGCAGTAGCAGTGTGCGACGCAACAGGCGTTTAATGCATGCAGTAAAGCTTAGTACACAAAAAAACTATTTGCGAAAGAAGCCGATTTCACATACTATAAACTTTTATGTTTAGTAAGATGAAAACAATACAACATGCGGGTAAAATTCTTTATGCAATAGTATTTCTTTTGATTGTTCCATTAGTGCAATGGTGGTGGGCTTTATCGCTTGAGAATACAGTACGGTTTCCACCTGTTGCATCCCGCAATATTGGTGCTGTTGCCGGAGTTGCCGGCATATTGGTAATGGCGTGGGGGATGTTTTCACTTAAGAAATTTGGTAAGGGTTTGCCGATGAATGCTTATCCTCCTCATTTTTATGTAAAGCAAGGGCCGTACCGTTTTTTGCGACATCCTATTTACTGGGGTTATGGTTTTTTGATGGTGGGTGTATTTATTTTTACCGGTTCTGCCAGCGGGCTCTGGATAGTAACACCAATAAGCATACTGGCAATGATAGCTTTGGTGATGGGCTACGAAGCAATTGATCTGAAAAAAAGATTTAAAGACACTGATCAATCAGTTTTGCTTGACATTCCTTCCGCAACAGAGGGAGTACCTGTTTTAGCGCAGAGACTTGCTACACTTTTTTGGATCATCATGTTATTGTTATGTGCTAATTATATTGTTTGGTTCTTGACGCATAATACAACGCCCTTTTGGAATGATTCATTGACCCTTCCTTTTTTTAATGAACTAAATAGTGTTCAGTTCTTTACCATTGCCTATATACTGGTTGTTCCATTGATCATAAAAAGCAACAGCATTCTGCATTGGTGGACGATCTCTGTTATAGCAGGCATTATATTATCAACTTATATAGCTTTGTTATGGCCTGAAGTTGGCGCGCAATATTTTTATATAAGCACTGATATAATAAAAAACAAAGAACTCACTGCTATATTAGGCGCACCTGTTTTTCTTTGCGGACTTTCAGCAATTGCATACGTAAAGCAATTTAAAAAAGGAGTGTTGTTCATTTTGCCATTAGCAATCATTATTAGTTTAGCTCAACTAGCCAATACAAGATCAATTCTGCTTAACTTAACCGTATCTGTTTTTATTTTATTTGTTACAGCTAATTATAAAACAATATGGATGCTGATACGTAACACAGCAGAGAAGATTGCCAACTCATGGAAAGAATGGGAGTGGGGGCCTGTAAGAATTATCAATCATGGTATTTATGTTGGTGTAGGAAGTTTTGGAGGTATTCTTTTTTGCGGATTATTAGTAGGCAAAGCTTATGCATGGGCCATTTTATTATTTGCTTTTGTAGTGATCGTGTTTGCTGCATTGTGGGCCCAGATAATTGAAGGATCAGAAAAATTAAAAAGACCTTTTGGCTATTATGGTGCATTGGTGGGCATTTTATTTGCCGGTACTCTTCTTTGGATAATGGGTTATAATGAATGGGTGCTTATCGGGATCATTTCTGTGGTGATGCCATGGGTGCAGGCAGCAGGTCGGTTGCGTTGTTTGGTTAATGGCTGCTGTCATGGCAAACCTACTGATAACAGCATTCTTGGTATCCGTTTTTATCATTACCGTTCCCGTGTTTGTAATATATCAGGATTGAAAGGAAAGTACCTGCATCCGACACAGGTTTATTCTATTTTGTGGTTGTTCTTTACGGGTTTTTTATTGCTGGCATTGTGGCTGCATAGTTTTTCTTACTCTTTTATTTTTGGGATGTATCTTATTCTTACCAGCACAGGGCGTTTTGTGGAAGAGGCCTACCGTGGCGAAGTGCAAACACCTGTTTGGAGTGGTTTGCGTTTATATCAATGGGCGGCCATAGCGTCTGTACTTGCAGGCATCATTTTTACTACTATCGATATTCCTGTAGTAACACTTCAGCCTGCATACGGCTGGGAAATATGGCTGGTTGCACTTGTGGGAGGATTCTTTACTTTCTTTGCAATGGGTGTTGATTTCCCCCGCTCCAATGCAAGATTTTCAAGATTGGTTTAATTAATCATGCTGCAGAAATTGCTAAGCTTAATACTTTTCATTTTTTCTATCCGTGTATATTGGTTTAATTGCATTTTGCTTTATACTAAATATTTATTTTATAGCTGCTGAATAAAACTTTTACATGCAGGAAACTGGTCACCGGTATTTTATAATTAACAAGCCTGCCAACATGGTCTCGCAGTTTATCAGTTCGCACAATGTTGGTTTATTAGGCGATCTTGATTTTGATTTCCCTGAAGGCATACATGCAATCGGCAGGCTGGATGGTAACTCTGAAGGGTTACTGATACTAACCACCAATAAAAAAGTTACTAAATTATTATTCCAGGGTGCAGTGCCACATAAAAGAGTTTACCTGGTACAGGTGGTAAATAAAGTAAGTGAGGAAAGTTTGAACAAACTAAGAACAGGTGTTACCATACGCATAAAAGGTGGGGAAGATTATATAACACCTGTCTGCGAAGTGAGCATTGTTGAAAGCCCTGAATTATTAGCAAAGCAGGCGCATGCATTACCTGAATACATTCCTGTTACCTGGCTACTCATTATATTAACGGAAGGCAAATTCAGGCAGGTAAGGAAAATGGTAAAAGCGATACATCATAAATGCAAAAGACTGATCCGTGTTTCTATTGAAGATCTTGTATTGGGTGATCTTGAACCGGGTTGCGTAAAAGAAATTGAAGAGAAAGATTTTTTTGAATTGCTGAAGATTGATAACTGGCAGTGAGGATATATTTTTTGCGCTCAAGCCGCTGGGCTTCGCTCATGCAACGGCGCTGCCTGCGCTTCTTTGCTGCAATAAGGCTGCGCCATTGCAGCAATCACACCTGCGGTGTGACCGAACCGCAGAAGGCGCCTAACGCATGAGCTGGTGTAACACCGTAGAAGATCGATCTATTGCTTTAAATAGTTTTCGCTTTTAGTATTTCTTGCTTCGCTGGAAATTCTTCGTTAATTTCTTAACGTCTTTTTTCTGATGCCACATGCGTTTTCAACCTTCTGTCATTGCTGACTTTTATTTAACAGTACAAGTGTGCGACGCAACGAAGATGATAGCAGCACAACTGATGACTACATAAAAATTCTTTGTTATAATCTTCCTTTCAATGTTGTTTTCTTGCTGCCATAATCAAAACTGTTTTCCATATCAACCGTAACAGTTTCGCCATCGAAATGACAGGTTATTTTTTCTGTATGCGGACTTTCAATATAACGTAGTGTAAGCTCTAATGTATGTTCATCTTTCCAGGTGCAGGCGCCATCAGTTTTTAAAGCGGGCAGGCCTGCAAAACTTGCTTTGGCACCTGCCACCAGTGATGGCCCGTGCATGAGAGTTTCGTCTTCCTCCCATTTTCCTGCAGCAAAGTGTATGCGGTAAACGGCAGTATCAGTGGCTACCTGCAGTATGCAACTGTTGTCGCGGAAAAAACTGAAAGACATACTTTGTATGTTGGCTGCATTCGGCTCCATTTGAAAACTGTTGCCCGAAATAGTTCTTGCCATGTCAGCATTATTTGCAGCAGGCACAGGCAATGCCAGCGACGCTAATTTTTTGGTGAGCTTTGCCTGGTTGTCTTTATCATCGGGTAATTTATTATCCTGCATGGCAGGTAAAAGATATTGCCATACAAGATTTATTTCTTCCTGCATGTTGGGTGTTTCAGCAGTAATGGCTATCACTGCATCCTGGTCCGGCATTACAATAATGTACTGTCCAAATGCCCCATCGCCCCTGTATGCATTATGCCTGCAGCGCCACATCTGGTAACAATATCCCTGTTCCCATTCACTGGAATCTCTTTTGCTTTGTGGCATATCCGGATGCTGTATGATCTTTACGGTGGATGCTTCTTCCACCCATGCAGCAGGTAAGATATGTTTGCCGTTCCACATGCCTTTTTGCAGGAACAACTGACCAAATTTTGCCATGTCTTCAGTTTTTATTCTTAGTCCCCAGCCCCCGGTATTGATGCCTTTGGGGTCCACTTCCCAATCCATGCCGGTTATACCCAGCGGATCAAATAATCTTGGTTTTAAATAATCAATTACTCTTTGTCCCGTTACCTTTTGCACAATGGCTGAGAGCATATAAGTGCCCAGTGAATTGTATAAAAACGTAGTGCCGGGTTTATGTAAAATAGGTGTTGCTAAAAATCCTTTTACCCAATTACTGTCCCTGCTGGCAACAGTAAAGGTGGGGTCAGGTTCCATACCATCACTCATGCTTAATACATCTTTTACTGTAAGCTCAGACAAGTATGTGCTTACCGTATCAGGCAGATCATTTGGAAAAAAAGAAATGACTTTATCATTAACGGTGAGCAACTTCTCATTCACTGCAAAACCAATAGCTGTTGCTGTAAAACTTTTACTGCAGGAATACATGGTGTGCTTCAGGTCTGCACGGTAAGGGTTCCACCAGCCTTCTGCAATTATCTTTCCATGCCTAAGCATCATGAAACTGTGAAACTCTGTTTTGCTTTTTGCAGTAGCATCTAAAAAGTTAATGATGCCTGCAGAAGACACGCCTTCTTTCTCCGGAACACTTACAGGCAGTTCACTGCTTTTTTGTGCAGTAACCTGTACCATGCATAACAGTAAGAACAATGATGTGGCATAAAATTTTAGTTTGTGCATCATGCTAAGCAAATTATAAGTTTAATGAATGTGCAGTGATAAGTATGTATAAATATAGTATTTCTATACATCGTTTTTCAGCTACCTGCAAAGTAATTGTGCAGTATGCATGTGTTACAGCAGGCAGCAGTATGGTATCACATCCGCGACAGGATCATCTCTTTCATTTCTGTTACTTCCGCTTTCGTAAAACCATGCGCCGTAATCTTTCCATCACCGGTTGTTTCAATATAAATAGTGGAGTAGCCGATCATCGGGCTTTCTATATCTACCGCAGATATATGATTATACAGTACGGTTGATTCTTTGCCGCTCAGGAAGCCCGGCACTTTCAATGTCACACCTTTATCGTCTATGGTAATTTTGCAGGCAAAGAGTTTGTTTCCTTCCGATAAATGTGAGGCCGTATATGTTTTCATATGCATGGTTTAACAGCAATATCATATTTTTTATGAGCCCGGCAAAAGAATTATTATGAGGCTTCCGTTGCGTCGCACACTTGTACAGTTGAATCAGCAGCAATCGGGTGACGAAAAATATATGGAGTGCAGGTAGCCAAAAACAAATAACCCCTGGTAATTCGGCTTTTTACTTCCTGAAAAATTTGAAAGTAGTTGATGAAGATACCAACGTGCAAATCTTTATTGAAAGCATTAAAGAGTTGCATGAATAACGAGCCCTCTTATGGTAATTATTGCCTAAAAAAAATATAGTTATAAAAATGATATTGAGCAGCCGCAAGTTGATACATTAGATGTTTGTCCAACTTAAAAATCAATCAGGTCATGAGTTCATTTGTGTTTGTTTTTAAAGCTATTGACAAAACCAAACTCCCTGTTGTTGGGGGTAAAGGCGCCAACCTTGGGGAGCTTACCCGCATTGAAGGGATTCATGTACCGGATGGCTTTTGTATTTCTACGGAAGCTTTTAAAAAGATCATTGGTGAAACGCCTGCGGTCAACGAAATGTTGAAACAGTTATCGCTGCTAAAGCTGGAAGACCGACATAAGATCAGTGAATTGAGCAGTGATATCCGCAGGGTTATCGAAGGGATAGCCATTCCTCATGACCTGGTTGAAGAGATTGCAGTTTATCTTACAGAGTTTGGAGAAACAAATGCGTATGCCATACGTTCCAGCGCAACTGCAGAGGATCTGCCTGCTGCTTCTTTTGCCGGCCAGCAGGATACATATTTAAACATTATTGGAAAAGAAGCAATCCTTAAACATATCAGCAGGTGCTGGGCATCATTGTTTACTGAACGGGCAATCATCTATCGTATTCAAAATGGTTTTGACCATCGTAAAGTTCAACTGGCTGTAGTAATTCAGGAGATGGTTTTTCCGAAAACTGCAGGAATTATGTTTACTGCTGATCCCATTACCGGCAATCGAAAAGTGTTATCCATTGATGCCAGCTTCGGACTGGGTGAGGCCATAGTCTCCGGCCAGGTAAATGCCGATAACTATAAAGTGCGCAACGGTAAGATTACAGATAAGAAAATATCTGCCAAGAAACTTGCTGTCTATGCTTTAAAAGACGGCGGTACGATGCAGCAGGATATTGAACACGAAAGACAGCAAAAGCAAGCGCTAACTGATGACCAGATTGTACAACTTGAACACATAGGCAGAAAAATAGAAGCACATTTCGGCAAACCACAAGATATAGAATGGTGTTTGGCTGATGATACATTTTATATTGTTCAAAGCAGGCCAGTCACTACTTTATACCCTATTCCCGAAACGACTGACCAGGAGAATCATGTCTATGTATCTGTGGGTCATAATCAAATGATGACCGATGCCATGAAACCACTGGGATTGTCTTTTTTCCTGTTAACGACCCGTGCACCTATGCATAAAGCTGGTGGAAGATTATTTGTTGATATTACACCTATGCTGGCCTCACCAGCAGGCAGAGAAACTCTGGTAAATGTCACCCTCGGAAAATCCGATCCGCTCATAAAAGACGCCCTTACAACCATCATAGAGCGGGGAGATTTTATACAGTCATTACCGGATGATAATCCCGGCAAAAATGATAAAGGTGTACAGCCTGCGAATTATCAAACACTATATGACTACGATCCGGCAATCGTTGATGAGTTGATCAAACATAGTGAAACAGAAATAGCAGTGTTAAAACAAAACATCCAAACGAAATCAGGGTCGCACCTGTTTGATTTTATCATGGAAGATATCCGGCAATTAAAGAAGACCATGTCTGACCCGCAAAGTTTTGGTGTGATCATGACTGCAATGAATGCTGCATCATGGATCAATGAAAAAATGAATGAATGGTTAGGCGAAAAGAATGTAGCAGACACGCTTTCGCAATCTGTACCCAACAATATCACTTCAGAAATGGGCCTTGCGTTATTAGAGGTGGCAGATGTAATTCGCTCTTACCCCGAAGTAATTGAATATTTAAAACAGGTAAAAGACGATAACTTTTTAGACAAGCTGGTGAAGCTGAACGGCGGACAGGAAGCCTTGAATGCTATCAATGCTTTTCTCAACAGATACGGAATGCGATGTGCAGGTGAGATAGATATTACGAGGCCCCGCTGGAGTGAAAAACCAACCACACTTATTCCCATGATCCTTAGTCATATCAAAAACTTTGCGCATGGCGAAAGCAGGCGGAAATTTGAGCAGGGGTTACAGGAAGCATTGAACAAAGAACAGGAGTTATTGGACCGGTTGAAGCCACTACCCGATGGCGAACAAAAAGTCAACGAGACTAAACGAATGATCAGCCTGGTTCGGAATTTAGCCGGTTATCGTGAGTATCCAAAATACGGCATCGTTAGCCGCTACTTCGTTTATAAGCAGGCGCTGCTGAAAGAAGCTGTTCAACTTGTACAGGCCAGCATTATTCATGAAACAGCAGATATATTCTATCTCAGTTTTGAAGAACTGCAGGAAGTAGTACGTACCAATAAAGCCGATTACCAGCTCATCAGCAAAAGAAAAGAAGAATACAAATTATTTGAAAAATTAAGTCCCCCGCGTGTTATTACGTCAGATGGTGAGATCATCACCGGTGCATACAAACGGGAAGATCTTCCGGCCAATGCTATTGCAGGCCTGGCTGTTTCTTCCGGCGTTATAGAAGGGCGGGCACGTGTTATCTTACACATGGAAGATGCAGACCTTGGCGATGGAGATATATTGGTCACGGCATTTACTGACCCCAGCTGGACACCCTTGTTTGTATCCATCAAAGGCCTGGTAACCGAAGTGGGCGGACTAATGACCCATGGCGCGGTTATAGCACGTGAATATGGTTTACCGGCAGTTGTAGGAGTGGAGCATGCTACCCAACTGATCAAAGATGGGCAACGCATTCGTGTGCATGGAACAGAAGGCTATGTAGAAATATTATAAACAGCAGAAGCAATATAAACCGGTAAATACAACCCTGCTATTTTCCAAAAACTATGCAGTAATCATAATCATGTTCCGCATCACATTGTCTCCACTGTTATTCCCGGAGAGCTGTGAAAAGTTAATGCATCACAGAGTTGCTTACAGGTAATGCCGGGAAGACAGCCCATATATTTTTTATGGGCCCGGCAAAAGAATTATTATAAGGCTTTTGTTGCGTCGCACTCTTGTACGTTCTGTTTGTAAAGCAGCTTTATAATACAGCGCTTATTGGTCTGTACCTGCTTCGTATTTGTTTTGTACCATCTTCGGGTGCCGCCGCGGATGGGTAAAAGACTGCTAAAACAGGTCTTAAAACGTTGCAGTGTTCGTAGCGAAGCTGAAACGAACATGATACGAAGAAGAGACGAATGAAAGACGAAGGAGAGGATATGGAGTTACATGTGTCTTATCCGGTAAAAACTTTACAAAAACCACATTGGCTGGTACGGAATAAAGTGTTTGATTTGTGTACCTGATGAGATGTGCTGATTGCTTATAATCTTAAATCCAATTACTGCTGATTTTTTTTTCTTATCAAAAAACGCGAAAATATATTTAAACGTTTTTAAGCGTTTATAAACGTTTAAAAATGAAAGTAACAGTTGTATTTGCGCAATAAGTTTGTATTGATAATCAACAATTTTTTATAGATTTATAGCGTCAATACAAACGTAAGGTGCAATAAATTGACAACCCATGAACTCGAAACTCTTTTTGCTTCTGCTTTCCTTCATTCTTGTTAAGGCTACTATTGGACAGGAAATTAGCAAGAGCGACATTGTAAGATTTAAAGTCAAATCAATTACAACAATTGACGGTGACGGAAAAACTAAGTACACCGAGTTCTATAACGGCAAGGGAGACTTCATTAAACAAACCTCACTAAATGACAGTAAGCAACTTCAGACTGACAGAGAGCTTTTTTATAACGACTCTTCGCAGCTTATTGAAGAACGGACATACACAAGCAACGGCGACGTTAACGCAACTTCAAAGTATTACTACAACGCCAAAAATCAACTTTCTAAACGGGAATACATCCAGTTTGGTGAGGTCTCTGCCACATGGACATTTGAGTATGACGATAAGGGCAATAAAATTTCAGAGATACAGACATCAGGAACAATGGGCAATACATTGACAAAGTACAAGTATGACGACAAAGGTTTTCTAGTTCAAGAAGACAAATCAAATAATACGATTGGCAAAGAGGAACGAGTTAATTATAAATACAACGTCAACCGACAAATAATAGAAAAAAAGACAAAGGCCTATTATTTCAACACGACTATTACTTTGACATATTCCTATAATGAAACAGGCAAGCTTACCAAACTATTTGAGAAATCCTCAAATGGTGTGTCATCCACAACATTATACGAGTACAATGACAAGGGTCTGTTGATAAGCGACACATGGGAGAGTTCAATAAGTAAAACGCCACATACGACAACATACCAAATAGCATACGAATGACTGCTGCACCTTACATGGGGTTTGCTGCTATGGCGGAGCGACAGTTGGGACTTTCAGCTATTTGCAAGTATCAGCAACAGTTCAAACGCGACGAATAAAGCCAGGCTTTTAGTTCTTACATTCGACAATAAAATAAAACCGGGCAGCGGTTCCAGGCTGGACGAGCAATGAATGCCGCCACAGCAGCAAGCCCTGACCGTTGTAGGCAATTCTTTTAGACCCTCACATAATGAAACTTAAATTCAATTCATACGTTAAAACATTGCTGACTCTGACCATTTGGCTAATCTGTATTTACAAGATTTATATTGACTTCGACCGAGAATATCTGTTTGACAGCATTATTCATACTTCCCTTATAGTTGTTGCAAGTATAATTTCGACAATTGTCTTTTATTCGGACTTGAATAATTACAAAACTGGAAAGCGGATAACATCGTTTGCAGCATCTACCGTAACTTTTATCTGCCTATCTAGACTTTTATTAATGACATATCTTTTAAAAAAGCAAGACCATACAAACACAATTTTATATGGAGTAAGGAACACTTCTGGATTAGGTCAAATAACAATTGACTTTAGAGAAAACAATACTTATAAATTAGGCAGACATCATTTTATGTCGGCGGAATATTATCGTGGTCGGTTTACAATCAGGGACAGTATTATTTATTTAGACAATCCTCGATATTCTGAACTCATAACAAGTGACAAACTATTGATTACAAAAAACCCAAGTTTTGACTCAACAAAAAAGCAGAATATTTTAAAAGCTCTTTTCGGAACACCAGAAGATGATGCAACTGCAACAACATTACTATATCAAATAGATAATAGCGGGCAAAAACTTGAATCTGCAATTTCATTTAAGGTTGTAGACAAAACCTTTAACTAAAACTGCCTACAACAGGCGCATTTGTGCTATTGGGGCTAACGAATAGCGTCTTTCATCGTCCCGTTCGCTGCTCAGCTTTTTATCCCAGCTTGACTTTTACTATTAAGCAACAGAATATGTTTTGTACTTTAGTACTTCATTCGGCAGCCGTCGCTGGGGGCGACGAATAAATGAAGTCCCCAACAGCACAAATGCTTGAACGTTGGCTGTAACCGTATTGAAGCACCCTTAACATCAAAGTCTATTGACAAAATAAAATGGCAACGCAAGAGATTTTAAACAGTTTAGGACAATTCTCAAAATTTGACGCAGAACTTTTTGAAAAACATTCTGCAAGGAGAAAACTTAACAAGAACGAAGTGCTATTAAACGAAGGAGAAGTTTGCAAATCATTTTACTTTATTCTATCAGGTTCATTTTCACAATTTCAAACTCACGACATAGACGAAGTAATCATTGATTTGCATTTACAAAACGAATGGATGTTTAACCAACAAAGCCTAACAGAACAAACACCTTCAAGTACGACAATCAAAGCATTTTCAAAATCAGAAATCATTGAGTTGAGTTTAAATAGCTTTCATTGCCTTTGTTCAAAATCACAATCCTTTCTGCAATTTGGAAAAATTCTTAATCAATCACTAAAAAGAGTTTTCCTATTTGACAATTCACTTAAACCAAACGAAAAATATAGCTACATCAACAAAGCTAAACCTGAATTAACAAAAGTGTTCCCAATTAAAATGATTGCATCTTATTTAAAAATTGCACCTGAAACTTTAAGCAGAGTAAGAGCTTCTTATTGAATTTACTGATTACAATCAAGTGGACTTTTGGAGACTAACAGTAATCTTTGCCAAAAATATTATTATGCTGACAACGATTATTCCAAAACTACCTATGCGTAACAAAGTTGCGACAAGAGATTTTTACTTATCACAACTAGGCTTTACTGACATTGGAAGTGCAGACTTTGATGGCTATTTGTTAGCTAAAAAAGACAATGTGGAAATACATTTTTTTGAGTTCAAAGGACTTGACCCAAAAGAAAACTATGGACAAGTTTATATTCGCTGTAATGACATTGAAACTCTTTATCAATCTATGCTAGACAACAATAATAATATTCATCCAGCAGGACATTTAGAAGCAAAACCTTGGGGACAAAAAGAATTTGCAATGCTTGACCCAGACAATAACTTACTTACATTTGGGCAAAGTTTATAGTGCGACAAAGAACGGCTACAGCCAACATTGGTCACTGTTGCACAACCATAATTTCAAAAAATGATTAGTTATAACTCCTCTTCACAGGCATTTAAAAGCTATTAGAGAGAAGCTATTTTTACTTTCCTGTAAAACACATTTTACAGACAGAAAATTTTAATGCCGCTATTGGGCTTAAAACAAGTTGCTGTACAATGATTTTTAAAAAGTCAAAACCTGCTGCCTTGTTTGCTTTTATAAGTGCCATCGCTTTGACTGCTGTTTTGGGCGCTGTTTATTTCAGCCACTTCTTCAGATTATATACCGTGGCTGCAAGCAATAGCATTTTGTTGGCTGCTTTTATTCCTCTTGCATTTAAACGCTTCATGCCGGTAAAATTGATCAGTGTGCCCCATACCGGTTCTGTCGTACTGCTGCGCTTTCTCTTCATCACCCTTGCTTTTACGGTCTGTTGTCTTGCCTTTGCTCTTTCCAGTTCTGCTTTGTATATACTGTGCTGTACTTTTTTTGTTTTGGCTTTATCACTGATGCAGGTCTTTCTTAATGGACAATTACAATCACTTTGTAATGAAAAATATTTCTTTACCAGGTGACCTCTCCCATCGTCTACTACTCTGCCACTTCCTTTTAATATCTTATTGTTTTCGCAGATATACCAGTCATTCTCTTCATCATATATAAATCCTTCACTGCCGCTTAATGCTCCATCCAGTAATGGTATATACGCTGTGATGTTTTGTTGTTCCAGGTACTGATAATTTTCTCCGCTGCTGCATTCTGTGTATTATAGGCTACTTCTACAATATTTTTTACAATAATAATACTACGGCTCTCAGGGTCCGTAGTGCTTATTTGTTTATCATCCGTATTGTTTAACTGCTCCTGAAGTGTATCGTATCTGATGCTGCGCTCTTTTAGTTTGGCAAGGCCCTGTGCTATCTTTCCTTTTTTTATTCGAAGTTCATCACTGGCTATGGTATCTTCCTGCTTATCCAGTTCATCGGGCTCCTCTAAATATTTAGTGGTCTTGTCTTCTATAAACTGACGGTGTTTGTCTATCTTTTTTTGATTGTAATTATTCTTTTTCCTGTTCACCGCTTTAAACTTGCTGCCGTCTACTGCTATCGTTGTTTTACCCAGCAAACCTGCATCACCGAGAAACTGAATGTATAACCTGAACATTGATTGTAAGGCCACCCCATGCAGTTTACGGAAGTCGGCAATGGTATGATAGTTAGGCTGCAGATTTTGCAACAACCATTGCAATTCTATATTACGGATACATTCTCTTTCTAATTTACGGCTGCTGCGTATTTTATTAAGATATCCATACAAGTACAATTTTAAAAGTACAGCAGGGGCATAGGGCGGACGACCTTCACTTTATGTATCGTATTGCTAAAATCTAATTTTTGTAAATCCAGTTTATCTACAAAAGCATCCATCAGCCTTACAGGATCATCTGCTGCTACATGGTCTTCCATTGTAGCAAAACAGGTTTGATTGCGGCTACTGCCTTGTATGAATTGCATACCTGATAATTACAAAAATCATACATGCTTTAGCCTATTCACATTGTGTGTATATTTGAGTAACAACTGAAGATTTTTCACAAACTGACGTTGTGTGCAATGCAGCACCCCGTTCAATAATTTAATGAAATAACACAACGTACAATGATAATTACACGGATAACTGTTATAACCCGAAACGAAAAATAAAGAATCAACGGAAAAAGTAAACATGGAATCATTGGTTTCCGTTCTTAGCTCTCTGACTTTATCTGAATTTATCACACAATTCAAAATGACTAAAGAAGGTTTAGTTTCAATGACAACACAAAAAACTTTTGAGCCTGCCGAAGTTGAGATACTGCACTTTTACCGTTTTGAAGGCGAATCAAACCCCTCCGATAATGCAATTCTTTATGCAATTGAAACTAATGACGGAGAAAAAGGAACAATAGTTGATGCTTATGGCATGTACAACGATGTGCTGGTTACAAGCTTTATGAAGTTGGTGGATAAAATCCATAAATAATCCTTTTCAAAGTAAGTGGATTTAAAACTGCTATAACTTAAAATATCATTTCATTAATGTTTACCAGTTTTACAAAAGAGGAAAAAGCAATACATTATCCCGCAGATAGACGTACGTTTATTGCCGTTAAACCTTATATGCTGGTAATATTTGCAATCGTTATACTTCTTCCGGTTGTAGCTGCATGGCTGCAATATTTGATAGCAGGATTGCCGGCAGATCCCGGGCTTATTTTTACTTCAATAACACCTGCTGAACCTAATGGGTTTCCAATTTGGGTAAATCTTAGCCATTGGGTCAACTTCTTTTTTCTAGTTCTGATCATCAGAAGCGGTCTCTCCATTTTAGTGGATCATCCCCGCCTGTACTGGAATAATGGTTGCAAACCGGGAACAGACTGGATACGCTTTACACCATTAAAAAAACCAAAAGACAAATCGTGGACCGCTAAAGAAGATGCCCGTTATATTAGTCCCGTATTGGGTTTGCCCGGCTACCGGCATACCATCGGCATAGCAAGAGTCTGGCATTTTATTACAGTGCCTTTTTTTATATTGAACGGAGTTGTTTTTATTATCCTTCTGTTTACAACTAATCAATGGCTGCGGCTTATCCCAACCTCATGGAAAATTATTCCTGATTCATGGAATGTTTTTGTTCATTATGCAACATTTAATCTGCCTGTTGAGCCTAATGGATATTATCATTTTAATGCATTACAGCAACTATCTTATTTTGCTGTGGTTTTTATCCTTGCACCTTTGGCAATGTTTACGGGCATGGCTATGTCACCAGCTATTGAAAACCGGTTTCACTGGTATCCAAAATTATTTGGCAATCGCCAGAGTGCACGTTCTATTCATTTTTTGATAATGATAGCTTATGTCATCTTTATAATGATACATGTTTCTATGATAGCCGCAACAGGGTTGGTTAGAAACATGAATCATATTATTTGGGGAACTGATGACACGGGCAATTTATCAGGCTTGTACATTGGTATTGCAATTATTTTTATTACTGTAGGCTTTGGTTTTATTGCGCATTGGTTTTCCTGGCGCAAACCACGGTTGCTGCAACAGCTAAATGCCGTTATCAATGAAAATTTATGGCGGGTTACTTTGAATCGTTTTAAGCCAAAAGCTTATTATCACAAAAATGATATATCTCCTTACTTCTGGGCTAATGGAAAAATGCCTACTTCGGAAACATGGCGAAAACTTGCAGAGAATAATTTTAAAGATTACAAATTAAAAATAGGAGGGCTGGTAGGTAACCCTGTAGAATTATCATTGCAGGAGCTTAAAAATTTAGGAATGAAGCAAACTATTACTATGCATCATTGCATACAGGGCTGGTCTGGCATCGCCGAATGGGGAGGACTGCCTATTAGTAAAATTATTGAATTAGTTAAGCCACATGCAACTGTAACAACCGTAGCTTTTTATTCTTTTGGGGAAGGGCTTTACGGAGGATATTATTATGATACAAACACGTTTGATAACTGCTTGAAGCCTCAGTCCATACTGGCATGGGAAATGAATTATGAAACATTGCCACTTGAACACGGTGCTCCATTAAGGCTTCGGGTAGAAAATCAACTGGGTTATAAAATGGTGAAATGGATAAGTTCTATAGAATTTTTGGAAACACATAAAATTATAGGAAAAGGTTTTGGAGGAAAAAATGAAGACGATGAATATTTCGATTTGTTGGCCAATACATAATTATAAAATAATCATACATCCACGGAATACTATTTCATTAAAAATAAAATCAAATTAAAAATGGAAGAAAAATTTAATGAAGCAACTTCGCAACGTTCACAGGATCATCTTTTAGATGCACCATTAGTCTCAATAAACCTTCTGGCTTTTACAGAGCAATTAAAACAAGAGTCAACCTGGAAAGAAAGCGATCGGAACAGTATAGCTGTTTTTAAAACAGATGGGATGCGTATTGTGCTTATCGGTCTTCATGCAGGTGCTGAAATGGCAAAACATACAGCCAACGGTCATATTAGCGTACAGGTACTTGAAGGGCAATTAAAATTTACTACCGATGTCAGATCTGTTGAATTAAGTAAAGGGCAAATGCTGGCACTTCATGAACGTATTCCTCATAGTGTACTTGCCATAAAAGAAACCGTGTTTTTATTAACACTCACAACAGCATTAGCAGGAAAGGAATGATAAGGTCAAAACAAAATAAAACGATTTGGACAATCGGCCATTCTACCCGTACCCTTGATGAATTTATTGCTATGCTAAAATCTTTCCAGATTGAATTGCTCGCAGATATAAGAAGTTTTCCCGGCTCAAGACGGTATCCCCATTTTAATAAAGAAGCACTTGAAGTTTCATTACCCGAAAACAACATAAAATATATTCATCTAAGAGAACTCGGAGGACGAAGGAAAGTACGACCTGATTCCGTTAATACGGGTTGGCGTGTTGCTGCATTCAGAGGATATGCAGACTATATGGAGACTGATGCTTTTAAAATAGCCATAAAAGAACTTGAAGCCATTGCCTTAAAAGAACGAACTGCCTACATGTGTTCTGAAGCCGTTTGGTGGCGTTGTCATCGGTCGCTTGTTTCAGATTATCTCAAGGTTTACAAATGGAAAGTAATACATATTATGGGTATCGGAAAAAGTGAAGAACATCCCTACACAAGGCCTGCACGAATTGTTGGAAATCATCTTTTCTATAATAATGAATAGTTCAGTAATGAAAATTCGCTTTGTTGCCGCTTTGAAAAAGATGATACATGAAATGTTGCAAATAATTTATAGAATTGTGTAACATTTCTTGTTTAGCGCCAACTTACCTTCAACAGTGATTATTCTGTAACTAATTTTTAAAAATCATGAACGCAATTGAACCAGCTATTCCGGCGGTTAGACGGGGACTTGAGTATCCGGCAGGTATAAAGGATAATTCTCTTCATACTAAAAAAGAATGCCTGAAAATGACATTGTATTGAACGTGGATTTTAAAAACGCTATGATCAGGTTTGGCATCACGTTAGGATTACCGATGTATGTTTTTTATTGATCATCGTTTAATTATTTGTACAGCGCCTCTAATGGCATACCTCTTCATCACATCGGTAACTCATTTTTGTGTGATCAAATATGTGTGGCATCATTATATTAAACACGAACCAACACCCGTTTCAACTAGCTATGGTAAAGACCCGTACTATCCTGAAGAATCGCTTTAGGAGAGATTTTTTTAAGTAGTGTATAGGATCAAAAAAGACAATTTACGCATAACTGTGTTCCGCATTTTTTGAACAGAGGGATCATAATCTAATGCAATGAATACTTTTTCATTTGTATATTATTGGTTGATTTTTCATTGCGAACAATTAAACTAAAAGCAACCCGTTTCATTTTTTAAATCAATTGCTTTTATTTCAATAATGCTTTTGCTCTTTCAATTATATTTTTTACAGAAAAGCCATATTCTTTCATTACTTGATCGCCTGGAGCTGATTCTCCAAATTTTGTAATACCAATTACATCTCCTTCGTCTGTTACATATTTGCACCAGCCAATCGGTGAACCTGCTTCAACCGCTAATCTTTTGCGGATACTTTTTGGAAAAATTTTTAGTTTATATTCTTCGCTTTGCTCGTCAAACAATTCCCAGCATGGAAAGCTTACTACACGTGCCTCAATAGATTCTGTTTTAAGTTTTTCCTGCGCTTCCAGTAACAGGTGCACTTCACTTCCGGTTCCTATCAAAATCAGTTGTGGTACGCCATTGCAATCAGATAAAATATAAGCTCCTTGCTCAAGTCCTGATGCTTTTGCATATTTATCCTGATCAATAACCGGCAGTTCCTGGCGTGTAAGAATTAATGCAACGGGTCCTCCAGAATGTTCAAGCGCTATCCGCCATGCCTGTGCTGTTTCATTGGCATCCGCGGGACGAATGACAATCAAATTGGGAACAGACCTTAAACCAATCAGTTGTTCTATCGGTTGATGAGTGGTTCCATCTTCGCCCAGCCCAATACTATCATGCGTGTAAACCATCACTGTTCGTATTTTCATGATAGCAGCGAGGCGGATGGGTGGCCGCATATAATCAGAAAAAATAAGAAATGTAGCACCATAAGGAATAATTCCCTTGGTAAGCGCCATTCCATTTAAAATTGCACCCATAGCGTGTTCACGAATGCCAAAATGAAAATTTCTTCCACTATGATTCTCATCTGTGAATGATTCAAAATCATTCAAATTGGTATCGGTAGACGGGGCCAGGTCGGCAGAGCCGCCAATTAACAAGGGTAATTTCTGTGCAATTGCATTCAACGTTTTTCCTGAGGCTTTCCTTGTAGCGATACCTTTTGCATCAGGTTTAAATATGGGTAAATTATCTTCCCATCCTTCAGGTAATCTTCCTGTTTTGAAAAGTTCATATTCCGTTGCTTCATAGGGATATGTTTCTTTATATCTTTTATACAATTCATTCCATTCTTCTTCTTTTTTTATTCCGGCTTTGCCTTTTTCACGATAGTAATTCAAAACATCATCTGCAACGACAAAGCTTTCATCAGGGTCAAATCCAAAATTTGCTTTCACCAATCTTACTTCATCTTTGCCTAAAGGAGAACCATGGGCAGCCGCTGTATCAGCTTTGTTAGGACTGCCAAATCCAATGTGAGTGCGGATCTTAATGAGCGAAGGTCGCCTGGTTTCTTTTTTTGCATTTTCTATAGCAACCGCAATCGCATCTGTATCGTTACCATCCGCTACAGATTGAATATGCCATCCATAACCCTGGAAACGCTCTGTTACATCTTCGCTAAATGCGAGTGAAGTTTCTCCTTCAATAGTAATGTGGTTATCATCGTATAAATAAACAAGATTCCCCAATTTCAAATGACCTGCAAGCGAAGCTGCTTCGGCAGCAACTCCTTCCATAATATCTCCATCACTGCAGATGGCATAAATTATGTAGTCAAATAATTTAAAACCAGGCTTATTATAACGTGAGGCAAGATATTGTTGTGCGATACCCATGCCCACTCCATTTGCAAAACCCTGTCCCAGGGGACCTGTCGTTACTTCAATGCCATCTAATAAACCATATTCAGGATGCCCGGCGGTTTTACTGTGCAATTGCCTGAAGTTTTTTATGTCATCCATGCTGATATCATAACCGCACATATACAGATAACTATATTGCAACATGCACGCATGACCGCATGATAAAATGAAGCGGTCGCGATTAGGCCATTCAGGATTCCGCGGGTTGTAATTCATAAATTTTGTCCAAAGCACATGCCCTGTTGGCGCAAGAGCCATTGGAGTTCCAGGATGACCCGAGTTAGCTTTTTGTACCGCATCGACCGACAACAGGCGAACTGTATTAATTCCGGACTGTTCAATTGGCTTCATTTTAATTTATTTTTAAATTGTTTATACTACGGTAAAGTTCATGAAAAGCTACATCATATCCGGTAGTGTCTGAATAGTGTAATGATTACATAGAAAATGAAACAGGCGACAAATGCATGAACCGGATAATATAGGCATAAAAATATCATTTATTTCAAAAGGTGACCTAATGGAATCAAGCCAATACGTAATCAGAAATATTGAAGACATTGGGTTTGACAAAGATTAATAGCGATCCGGAATATCTTGCAACTTTTTGAAAGAACTTCACTATTAATAAATTAGATAAATGTTGTACAGAAATAGGTTAACTAAAAATCAACTATTTTATGGACTTAAAAGAACAGATCATTGCGGAGTATTTAACGCAAGGCTGCGGCTTCAGGAAGTTAGCAGCGAAGTATGGCATCAGCAGAACAACCATCTGCAAATGGGTGCTGATTCCCCGATAGCAAGTATATAAAACTGTGTTGGCAGGAATGAGGCGTAGGAAATATATGTTCGCTTTCAGCGCCTTTTCAAACGCAAGCAGGTTTACAACTGTTGCTATAATAACAGAACGTACAAGTGAGACCTTCTTCCACTGGAAGAAGCTGGATAACGAAGATGATAAAGTATATAAAGCCGGGTAGTAATTAGTTTTTTTGCGTAATACTTTTCGTTGTTTATTTCCAGATCTATAAAAAATGATTAAGAATAACCGGTACACTATTTTGACATTAACCTGCTAAACAGATCTATGTATATTTGGCCGGTAAACAAATCTTATATTACTCCCTGAATTTTTAAAATGACCATCAAAACCCATCTTTCCCAACAGGACTATATTAAAGCCAATCTTGTTTTACTGTATAGCAAATGGAATATGAAACTAATTACCGGTATTGGTATTTTTATGTTTTTAGGTTCGTTGCTTACGCTTTTCGCTGATCTGAAATATGGTTCAGGTTCTACTATCCTTGTTGCTTTTTTTATAATGGCGTGGATTCCCCTGCTTACTTATTTTACATCAAGAAAAAATTACACTACCAATAACAGGATAAGTGAACCGATAGAATATACCATAGAAAACAGTGGCCTTTCTATAAAAGGTGAATCGTTTACTTCAACACTTACATGGGATAAATTGTATAAAGTAAGTAAAACAAAAAACTGGATACTGATATGGCAGTCACGCCAGATTGCAAACATGGTACCCGGAAGAAATATCAGCGATGAACAGTTGGGCTATTTAAAAAACATTCTTGTGCAGCATGGTATAAAAAATAACCTGTGAACTACGAGGGCATAAGTATATAAAACATAGCTGGCACAGCAACAAGGCGCAGGATATTGGTGATAGTTTCTTTTGCACAGTGTACCTTTTAATTGTTGCTATAGTAACCAGCCGTACAAGAGTTGCCGTGTGTACACATCTTCTCTATGTTTCGCTCTATTCGAAAACTACAGTTCAATCAAATGAAGCGGTCTTGTTATATTTACGAAAATATTTTTTCCTGGGTTATATTTTTATTTTGCATGCCACTTTTTTCGGAACAGAAAAAAGTGGCATTTATCCTTCAATAAAAACTGATAACATAGGTAGATTATTAATGTAAAGATGGCAACCTGGTCTACTATATAGAATCTGTAATAATAAATTTAAATTGTTGGTTAGCCGTATGAAAAATATTTAACCCGAACTATATCAACTTTTCTTTTTCAACTATACAAAAAGGTTCTTAGTTGCACAAGAAAATGTATGCAAAGGCATGTATTTAATGAAATACAATTTATTCGATGAAACCATTTCAATTTGAAGAATGGCGCACCTGATTTGCTAATGATTGCAATTGTTCCATTTCCAAATATTTTTCTCTTGAAAACCGGTCAAATTCGCCTGGTTTTTTAAACTGTTTTAGCCTTGAAACATTTGCTTTTACAGGATAAGTGTTTTGAATATGGTAATATCCGCCTGACGCAAGGAAATAGGAAACAGTATTAGTTCTATTTTTCTCCGGAACATGAAACTCAAGGTCTATACTTTCATCTTTATTCAGCAGAGAATATATTTTATCTGTTTTGACCAGTTGATCTTTTTGGTCTTCTTTCAGCATATTTTTGGCTGAAACAGGATCGATAGTAAAAGTTTGTAATGAGTCTCCTTCATCATAATCTATGGCTGCATAATCAAGATCCCAAAACCGATAAACTGTTTCGAGCTTGATACGCAAATCTTTACTCGTATTTTCAGGCAGTTTGATTTCCATAACCATATCCCGGTAGTTTTCTGTTCCACTTAAAGGAAAATAGCCTGCATATTCCCATTTTTCTCCATTCTTTACGTAAACTTTTATTGGAAGCCCCTGGTTTAATATAAAGGCTTCCATTTTAGCTGGACTTGTGTTTTCCCAGTAATCCCTATAACGGGAATAGTCCTCGCCAAATAATAAAGTATACTCCTGGTTTAATAGGGCTGCCCAATTACTATTTTTTACACGAACAACTAATTTCGCTTTTCGATTTTCCAATGGCTTTTTGAAATTGAGGTATGCTTTTGAGTAAGTTTCCTGAGAATCATATGTATTAAATGAAAATGAAGTTCCATCTGCTTTACTTAATACTTCTTTTAAATCCTTCTTATCTGAACCCATTGCTATTTCCGGAAGTGAAGGATTGCTTATTGAATAAAACTTTCCATACCTGTCAGCCAGTATCGTGGAACCTTCCTTGTGGTAAACGCCGATGAGTTGGGCAGAATTGAGATATTGGATCTCGTCTTCGTGGCCAGATATGCGTAAACGGATGGCTGAATTTTCAGGCTCTATGTTACCAAGTGGAAGATAGTCCATCCGTTCAAGATTTGCATAAACAGCACCACTGAAAATACCATTCTGATAATCAAAGTTGCCTTTTTGTTCCACATATACTTGCGGGCAACCGCATGATGTGGTGTCACTACCACCATTATAACCACCTGAAGATGATGATCCAATTATTCCTCCAATAATTACAGCAACTAATGTTGCGGTAGTAACTAT
Organism: Panacibacter ginsenosidivorans; assembly: GCF_007971225.1. Classification (NCBI taxonomy): domain Bacteria; kingdom Pseudomonadati; phylum Bacteroidota; class Chitinophagia; order Chitinophagales; family Chitinophagaceae; genus Panacibacter; species Panacibacter ginsenosidivorans. The sequence continues at coordinate 4,330,387 of NZ_CP042435.1, forward strand.
TCCTACAATACTTATGATAGTACTTGTACTGGTTCTTCCTTTATTAAATTCATAAACGTCCATCCTATAAATGTCTGATAGAGGAACATTAACTTCCGGGTTTTCCAGAGTGGTTTTTTTATCATTATTAACGTACAGATGAACTTCAGACAATACAGCAGCCTTATTTGCATTTTTGAATGGGTTGGGTTTATTACTTTCCGGATTCAATTGGCTGGTATGCTCTGTCGACAATTGGCCACTTTTCCCGGTAAGCACATTATTGCCTATGGAGATATTGTCAAGTTGCAGGATAGTGTCTCTATAATGTATAATAAAATATTTATTTTCTGCCTTTAGTCGTTCAATCATATTGGAATCCACATTGGTAGTTGTTCCGGTATTATAAAATTTCCTGAAACAACCTGCGAGAATGATGATTCCCAAAACAATGAAAATATAATTTCTCCATTTCCATCTTAATAAAAGGAGCAAGGGAAAGAAGAATAAGGTGCTGTGCTGTGACAAGCGGGAAATTATCGGCTTCATAAGTTAATTTTTATATTGTGAAATTGATTTTATTTAGTTCAATATTTCAATGACCTCAATTCTAACATTACATAGGATAAATCAGTTTTTGCGAAGAATATCAACCAGGGTTTCTTTAATCATAGGCTTACGGGTTCATACTAATTTGTTTTAAGCTGATCGTTGGATTTCGAAGTAAATTCAATCATTGAACACCCCCTTTCTCTTAATGAGCGAATGTTTTTTTCCAAATTCCCGGCAGAGGCATGAAACAACTTATTTTTACAGAAAGGGCAAGCATGTACGTATCCATTAGCATCAACGTAAAGAAAATGTAATCCTCCTCCGGGGCATCCGTTTTGCCTTTTTATCATTGCAGGATAACTGGCAATTGGATAGCCTGAATAAGAAGTATCAAAATTTAAGAGGTAAAAAAAATGTTCGAGGATTTCTTTATTCTCTTTATTAAGTGAGACATTTTTTTGCCAGTAATGACCAACAGCTTCTGGTTCCAGGAATTGAATGAATGATGCTCCTGCATCACGGCAAATCCTTGCATACCTGGCAAGGTTATTCATAGATATGAAATCATTTGTTGCGCAGCAGGAAAATGCAAGCAACAATCCACTATCAATAACATTTCGGGCAGATTGCAAGGCTTTTCGGTAAGAGCCTTGTATGCCACGGAATTGGTCATGTTTTTCTGATTCATGATGGTCAAGACTGATTATTACACCTGTAAGTCCATGATTTTTTAGCCGTGCGGCTTTTTCAGCAGATAAATTATACCCATTGGTAAACATCCAGAAATCTATCCCTTCAGGAACTGAATCAAGTATAAAAATAATATCTTCAATCCTGTTGAGGGGTTCTCCTCCGCTTAGGTGTACCTGCGAAATACCTATCCGGTAAAAACGGTTTATAATATCAACGAGATCGGAAGCTGATAAACTGTCTTTCCTGTTCAAATTGTCCCACTCAACGCAATGTTCACATTGAAAGCCACATTTATTAGTTATGGCAAAAACAAGTGAAAACAATGAAATGTCAGGGCTTTGTGAAAATAAATTTAATGAATGATTTATACCGCGGTTAAATACACCTGATGGCCAACCAGGTGTATGCAAATTCATATAATATTTATGAGCCCTTTTTACAATTTTTGGATGTGTAGTTTTAAACCCCTTCCTGGTATTAATAACTTTGGCTGCAAGAGAAAATGCCTTCCATGGATTTTTGTATCTTAATAGTGCAAGCCAGGTAACGTTTAAACCTATTAGCAAGCTTACAATCAAATATTCCCACCCAGTTACAATTTTATTGCTACTGTTATAAGAAAATTTGAAAAATCTTCTCTTATTTACCGGTACCTCCACTTCTCTATAAGTTTCCTTCATAAAAAGATTTTTTTGATGAATTGTAGCACATTACAAAATCACTTTTTCACTGGCACTATTACTCTTTTTGTGGCCTTTTAAATAATAGGTAATTTCGTGACACTTTATCTATTTGTCGCTGACCAAAACACTATAAAGAGATGATATTAGTCACATTTATAAGTGATTTCGTTTAGCCCTTTGAGACTGGGGAAGACGTTGATTGGAAATCGAAAATAGAATTCCAATGTCTGAAGGCAAAACATGCTGTAATACAAAAGCAGGAAAATATTGGTGGAAAATTTGATGAAGAAAATCAGGATCTGCTGTCTGCATTGTGTTTAGAAAACACCTGCCAACTAGTAGTGAAATGTAAATTATAAAAGTGTAATATTAGCCTTAGCCTGAGGCATAAATTTTGAACAAGCGTCTGGGCAAATTATTATAAGCAAGGCTTAAGATAGCAATGCTTGTGGGCAAACTTCCGTCTCCGCAGTGTCTCCTGCAAGGGACGCTGCGGGTTATTGGTAGTAAATAAAATCTTCATCACGATACCGCAGCGTCCTCGACCTGCACACACAAACCAATAGAGAGACACTGCGGAAAACATCCCCGATAGCAAGATTTTCGCTGATCCGAAATATGGTTCAGGTTCTACTATCCTTGTTGCTTTTTTTATAATGGCGTGGATTCCCCTGCTTACTTATTTTACATCAAGAAAAAATTACACTACCAATAACAGGATAAGTGAACCGATAGAATATACCATAGAAAACAGTGGCCTTTCTATAAAAGGTGAATCGTTTACTTCAACACTTACATGGGATAAATTGTATAAAGTAAGTAAAACAAAAAACTAGATACTGATATGGCAGTCACGCCAGATTGCAAACATGGTACCCGGAAGAAATATCAGCGATGAACAGTTGGCCTATTTAAAAAGCATTCTTGTGCAGCATGGTATAAAAAATAACCTGTGAACTACGAGGGCATAAGTATATAAAACATAGCTGGCACAGCAACAAGGCGCAGGATAAGTGTGTTAGCTTCCTGTGCCTTTGTAAACGCAAGCATGTGGGTTATTTAAAACTGCAGCTATAATAACCGAACGTACAAGAGTGCGACGCAACGAAGATGCTACCTGCTACAAAGCCGGGATAATAATTATTGCTTTTAAAAAGTTAATCAACATAGTGTTCCTTTCAGGTAACATTGTGTAGAAAAAAGGGTATATAATAAAGACCCGGGTATTTATTCATTGAACAAAATTGTAAGAAATAACAGGAAATAAAAGATATCTTTTAACAATAAAAAAAGGGCTGTATCTGCAGCCCTTTTTTATTTTGCTTGTTTAAGTGTTTAGTATATATCAGAAGCTCCATAGCCTTCCCAGGTTTCCCTGATCGCTGCGGCATCTTCCACATTGTTTGTCTTTACACTGAGCACTATTCTCCCGTCCTTAACACTCTTTTCGTACACCTTTGCATGCTCTTCTTTAATTCCTGAACCTACGAGTGCACCTATAAGACCACCTGTGAGGCCACCGGCACCTGCACCTGCAAGACCTGCTGCAATAGGGCCTGCAATTACCAAACCTAAACCAGGTATTATAAGATTAGTACCTAAAGCAGCAATTACACCAGCGATAGCGCCTACTGTGCCGCCAATTGCGGAACCTGTGCCTGCGCCTTCCATTGCTTTGCTTCCTAATTCGGTATGCACTTCTTCGTGTTCTTCATCGAAGTAACGTTTACGTGTATCCTTGCTCATAACGAGGTTGATATCATCTTTTGTATAACCTCTTTCTTCTACTGCCTGAAATGCTCTTTCAGCACTATCCCTGTCAGGAAATGTTGCTGATACAGTTATGTTACCTGTTTGCGTGTTCATGTTCTCCATTGCGTTTAGCTTTTAATTAGTAATATTTAAATTCTTGTTTAGAAACATTATAAAATACCATGCCATGAAAAATAATTTTTCTGGCAACATAATTGAATTGTACTCATAAAATACAATTATGAAATCAGTACTTACTATGCTAGCTTTTTCAATGTTTATTTTGGCTGCAGGCTGTGACAATGACAATGAAGCTAAGGATGATAATAAGATGGATTCTATTGGTAACCCAAGCAGTAATCCTTCTTCTACCAGTGTGTTAACCGATGATAGTACGCAAATAAGAAACGACGATACCATGCATATTGACACATTAAGACATTAATTTTTTCTTTGATTATTTTTAGTGAGTGGAGGGCATAAATAAAATATGCCCTCTTTTTTTTGTTGTATAAATACATTATTATGATGCTTCATTTCGGGAAACAATTACCCTTTATACAATTTAATACACACGTACTTATTCATCTGTAAAAACATCCGCAAATTCCACTTCATGACCTGCGGATATTTTATCACCAATGATTTTGCTTAAAGCGCTTTCCTGTTCTGAATCAATATGCACCCACCTGGTTTTACCAAATTTACCTTTGATAGCTTTTATCCTGATGTCGAATAAAACGGACACGTTTTTTTGGCCATTAATGTTTGTAATATTCCGGATAATATAATAGGGTTCTGAATGGTGAAGTTCAACTTCGGACTGCAAGTGGAGTTTAATTGCACGGGTAACAGGATAATCAAACTGTATTTGAAAAGTTTTGGTTTTCATAACATTTAGCTTTCACGGTTAATAGATGATTTTATTTACCTAAAACTTAATGCTGTATACTATTGGAGCATTCAAAATAAATGCCAGACCAGGACTGCAATCAAACATTTTTGAAAATAATCTTGTATTAATGTAAACTATCAGGATGAAAGAGAATGTGTGGGCGGTTTCCTGCCTTTTCAAATATAGGCATGCTATTTACAACCGTTGCTATAATAATGAAACGTACAGGTGAGTGATGCAACCCGGCGGATGGGCTGCAACAAATGATGCCGTGAAAATAAAAGCCGGTAAAGAAATTATATCTTCAACAAAATGTATCTTCAGCAATACAAAATAGACTTTGGCAAGTGTGAGCGTATCCAAAAGAGTAAATACTAAAATCAAATACTATGCGGAATATATTTGTACTAATTGTTACAGCACTTACCTGCTATGGCTTGCTCTCCTGTAATGGAGCTAATACCGGGGACTCAGCAGTTTCAAAAACAGTAAACCCAACTTTCGACAAACAACGGGCTGGCTCATTTATAGACAGTATTAATGCAAAATTTGCAGAACAAATTGCTTCGGGAGATTCTGTTGCATTGGCCGCTCATTATTGGCCGGATGCTGAGTTATTGCTTGACAACAGCGAAGTAGCAAAAGGTAATGATATTCTTAGTGCGTGGGGCGCAGCAATACGTATGGGGATTAAAGAAATGACTTTTTCCACAACAGATATAACAGGGAGTTCAACATTTATAATTGAAACAGGCAATTATGAAATGAAAGATGGAAATAAATCATTGATCGACAGAGGCAAGTATGTAGTAGTGTGGGAAAACAGAAATGGAGAATGGAAATTGTATCGTGATATAGGGAGCACCAGTATGCCGGCAGTAAAATAAAATCTTCTGCGGATAGCGCACATATAACACATAGCTGGCACAGTAATAAGGTGCAGGGTTATTACAGCTATGTGTCAGTTTCCTTTGCTTTTGTAAACGCAAGCATGCAGTTTATTTACAACTGCTGCTACACATATCCAAACGTACAAGTGTGCGACGCAAGAAAAGATCAATAGCACCACTTCAGCCTGCTACATAAAAATTATTTTGTTCGCGGAAACTTTATCTTTATCGCGATGAGTTTATACACTACCAAAGCGGCTATTACCATTACCTGCCACAAGCGCATTATGCCTTACCTGGCGCAGGAAGTAACAGCACTGGGCTTTGAAGTGGAAGAAAGTTTTGTAACCGGTGTGCGGTTGCATGGCACCATCAATGACTGCATAAAATTAAACCTTAACCTGCGGTGTGCAAGCCAGGTGTTGTATAGCCTGAAGCAATTTAAAGCTGCTGATGCTGATGCTGTTTATCGTAACATACTCAAATACGAATGGGAAAATATTCTTCCTGCAAACGGTTATTTTTCCATCACCAGTAATGTAAGTAATGATACTATCAATAACAGCATGTTTGCGAACCTGCGTGTAAAAGATGCCATCAGTGACAGGTTTCGGGAACAACGTGGCATACGGCCATCCACGGGTTCGGAACTTACAGGAGCCGTCATTCATTTATACTGGAAGCATGATGATGCAGAAATTTTTATTGATACTTCCGGCGATTCACTGGCGCGGCATGGTTACCGCAAAATACCAGGCCTTGCCCCTATGCTGGAATCACTGGCTGCAGCAACTATTTATGCAACCTGCTGGGACAGAGTTTCGCCATTTGTAAATCCTATGTGCGGTTCCGGCACACTGGCTATTGAAGCTGCCATGATCGCTACGAACAGGCGACCCGGTTTGTTCAGAACTAATTATGCATTCATGCATTTGCAGGGTTACAATGCAACTGTTTATGAGCAGGAAGATGCATTGCTGGAACAACAAATTATTGATGTGCCCGGTCTGCGTATCATTGCCACCGACTATAGTGAAAAAGCTATTGAGAATGCAAAAAAGAATGCAGTGGCTGCGGGTGTTGCAAAGCTTATTGAGTTTAAAGTTTGTGATTTTGCTGAAACTGAAATTCCGCAAAATGTTCCGGGCATTTTTTATGTAAACCCTGAATATGGTGAGCGGCTTGGTGATATAACTGAACTTGAAAAAACCTACAGCCGCATCGGCGATTTTATGAAACAAAAGTGCGGTGGTTATTTTGGTTATGTGTTTACCGGCAACTTAGACCTTGCAAAAAAAATTGGTCTGAAAGCCAAACGAAGAATAGAATTTTATACGAGCACTATTGACTGCCGCTTACTGGAATATGAATTGTATGCAGGCAGCAGGACGATGATAAAAAAGCAGAAAGAAGCATAATATTTTTTTGAACCCGGCTTTTGTATTTATGGCAACATCGTTGCGTCGCACTCTTGTGCCGCAATGCATTATTGAGCATAAACACACGGTCAGACGGCTCAAAGCCGTCAGACCGTTACAGCAAATTTTTTTTGTCTGCAGTCATACTTTAACATCAATACTTATAAATTATATTTTATGGAAATCTCAGCACTGCAAAAAATAGTAAAAGACAGGTATTTCGAAACCGATAACGCAAAAGGTATTTATCATACTGCCTTATGGTTTCATGAAGAAGTGGGCGAACTTTCTTCTGCCATTGCAAGCGGCAACAAAGAGAATGCAAAGGAAGAATTTGCAGATGTGCTGATGTGGTTATTAACGCTGGCCAATATCATGGATATAGATATGGAAGATGCGATTGCTGCGTATTTAAATGATGCAGGGAAGATGCCTTCGAAATGAATGTATGTAGCTTCTTGCAATAGCAGGAGTATAAAGTATGAAAGGCGCAGCGATGTAAACGCAGGCATGCAGGTTATTTAAAATTATATCCGGAAATGACGTTACCTTTCTCAACCCAATAACTAACGGCACAAACATGATATTCATAACCCAGCTAATTTATATTATTGAAGGGCAGGAAAATGTGTTTCATCAATTTGAAGACATTGCCATTCCAGCTATTTTAAAATATAACGGAAGGCTGTTGTTGAGAGTAAGACCAACCGAAAAAAGTTTTATAGAAAGTCATATAGAACAACCTTACGAAATTCATTTGGCAGCGTTTGATACGGAACAGGATTTTAAGAACTTTATGCAGGATGAAGAACGTAAGAAGTTTTTGCATTTGAAAGAACGGTCAATAAGGTCATCGGTGTTAATACAAGGCACAAAACTATAAGGGAGATAATTTGCAGGCAGGTGTAAATTACGCCGTTGCTATTATAACCGAACGTACAAGTGAGTGACACAACAGGTTATGCCATAGAATACCGTTGCCGGCTTCAAAGGAATTATGCTGCTTGAAAAATTATAACACGCGGAAAACATGCCCGCCACGCACGGTGAGATAGTGGACTGACTTTTGGCATAACATTATTTTTTAAAGTAGATCGTTTTACCTGTTTTAGCAGATGCTCCTGCCGCATCAAGAATACGCACTACGGTAATATTTGTGTTCAATGCATAGAGGCCATTTTCGGGAACGGTAATTTTATTGCGCAGTACATTGGCGAGATAAGCAAAAGGATCCGTATATACATTAAGGTCCGTAGCATTTACCTCTTCGCTGTGTTCAACAGAATCGGGTTGCGATCTTAACCGCATGTTGGTATTGTTGGTTGAAATGATATAACCTTTATCTCCATACACTTCCATATCTTTTCTGCCGAAGGGCCAGTTCCAGGAAGCTTGTATAATACATTGGGCAGTGGGATAAGTAACAATTATGGTTGCTTCATCATCCACCTTTGGATAAATATCCGGTTTAAAATGTTGCGTAACTGCTGTAACTGAAACGGGTTGCTGCCCATGCATTAAATAAGTCATTAAGTTGGCGCCATAGCAACCAAAGTCGATAAGTGCGCCGCCGCCATTTTGCACAGGATCGGTAAGCCATTCGAAAAAATTTTTGCTTACGCCGATTTCTTTTGGTCCCTGGTGACCATCGTGGATCACTACTTTTTTTATGTTGCCGATATAATTGCTATCGTTTATCAGGTTGTATGTTTTTGCAGTTGAAGGATACCAGGAGGTTTCAAAATTGGTAAGCAGTTTTATGTTGAATTTTTTTGCCAGTGTATCCATACGCAATGCTTGCTGGTAAGTTGTAGCAAGTGGCTTTTCTACCATTACATGTATATGCCGCGGTGCACAGGCTTCTACTACCTGCATGTGTTCATAGATAGAACCAAAAGCCACCACTGCTTCTGGTTTTAATGCATCCAGCATTTTATTAAGATCGGTATAAAACAATGCTTCATTAAGGCTATATTTTTTTGCATAGCGCTCAGCCAGTTCTTTATCCGGCTCGTAGATACCTGCAATGGTAACATCGGGTTTGTTTCTGCTTAAGATCCATCCTACGTGGTCATGTGTAATACGTGCCACACAAATGCGTACGGGAGCTGTTGATTGGGCATTTGAAAAATAAATGCTTACTATAAAACAAATAAGTAAAATACTATGTTTTAAAATATTTTTTTTCATGAGGTAGTATATTTTTCAAAATATAAATTAATCGGGATGGCTTAAAAATACTCTTTTATAATTTCAATTTGATAAGCTATCGCTGTGGGTTAAGCTTTATGTTACAATTATGCTTCCACGATCATCTTACCGGTATTCTCTCCTTTGAATAATCCAAGCAATGCATTGGGCAACTGGTCGAAGCCTTTGATAATTGTTTCCATAAATTTTAGTTTTCCTTCTTTTACCCATTGTGCCAGGTGCTGAATACCTTCCGGAAATATACTTTGATAATCGCTTACAATAAACCCCTGCATCAGTACACTTCTTGTAAGCAATATAGTTTGGAGCCTTGGTCCCATGGGCACTTCAGTGCTGTTGTATAAAGCAATTTGCCCGCATAACGGTATACGTGCGTGAAAGTTGATGTTATAGATTACCGCGTCAGATATTTCGCCGCCCACATTGTCAAAATAGATATCTACATCATTTGGGCATGCTGCAGCGATGGCTGATTTCATATCGGGTGTGGTTTTATAATTGATGGCTTCATCAAAACCAAATTTTTCTTTAAGCAATTTTATCTTTTCATCAGAGCCCGCAATACCAATTACACGACAGCCTAATATTTTCGCTATTTGTCCCACTGCTACGCCTACTGCTCCGGCTGCACCGGATACCACCACTGTTTCTCCTGCTTTTGGTTTACCAATATGTACTAACCCAACATAAGCAGTAAGGCCGGTCATGCCCAGTATACCTAAATAATAGCTTGCCGGTGCAATAACAGTATCAATTTTTTGTATGTTTTTTTCCGAAGTAATGATTTGTTCGCGCCATGGTAATCTTCCTAAAACAAGGTCGCCGGTTTTAAATTTAGCTGACCTGCTTTCTATTACTGTAGCCACTACACCACCTTCCATGGGCTGGTTTAAACGGAAAGGAGGAGTATAAGATTTTGCATCATTCATTTTACTACGCATATATGGATCCACAGAATAATATAAACCCTGCAGCAATACTTCACATTCCTGCAGTTCTGGTAATTCAATATTTTCAAACCTGAAGTTTTCCATGGTGGGTGTGCCTTTTGGCCTTGCTGCAAACACGATCTGTTTGGTTGTCATAATTTTTTTTTGATCAGGTGAAGTTAGCAAAGTTTGATTTCGTTGTCCGGCAATATGCTTTTACCGTAGCTTTAGCAAAATGCCGGGTGATGGTCCACCTGTTCCGGTTAAATCAACTGAGAGAACTAAACAAGCAACATGCAATATAAAATTTATATCATCGTAATCTTACTTTGTCTGCCGGGTACAAATATTTTTGCCCAAACAGGTGCTTTACAAAAAAAGACAGGCTCATTGTTTTCGGACAGCATGGTTAAACCGCGTATGCGCATCATCATTGATAATGATTTTGGTGGCGATCCTGATGGCTTGTTTGAACTGGTGCAACATCTATTATCTCCTTCTGTTGAGATCCGTGCTATCATTGGTTCTCACTTAAGAGCGGGAGATGGTTTTGATCCTTCGAAGGAAACGGCAGCTCATGCAAAAATGAAAATCGAAGAAGTCTTAAACATCATGAATCTCGATAAGACATATAATGTTTTACAAGGTTCAAACTTTGCACTGGAGAACGACAGCACTGCACAACCTTCTGATGCAGCAAGTGCAATTATAAAAGAAGCTATGCGTGATGATACAAAACTTCCTTTGTACGTTGTGTGCGGTGCAGGGCTTACAGATCTTGCAAGTGCGTATCTTCTCGAACCAAAGATTGCCAGCCGCTTAACCCTCATATGGATCGGCGGACCGGAATATCCTGAGCTTGCAACGCCTCCGCCTGGTTATACAACGCTTGAATATAATTTAGGAATAGATTTAAAAGCAGGACAGGTAATATTTAATAAATCATCCATTCCTGTCTGGCAAATTCCACGCAATGTATATCGCCAGGTGATGATGCCTTATTCATCATTGTTATTGAAAGTAAAAACACAAGGCAAGATCGGTGAATACCTCGCAAACAATATTGAACGCGTCATGAAGATGGGTATCAAATATAATTTCAATGTTGGTGAAGTGTATATTGTTGGTGATAGTCCTTTGGTGCTGTTAACTGCGTTGCAATCTTCGTTTGAGCCCGATCCTGCTTCCAGTTTTTATGTGTTGCGGCCTTCGCCGTTTATAAATAACCAGGGCATATATGAAGTAAATCATAAAGGAAGAAATATACGTGTGTACACACAACTCGATGTGCAGTTATTATTCGAAGATCTATATGCAAAGCTTGCTTTGTTTAATCAAAGTAAGTAGCAATACATACATTTGTTATGAACCGGGCTTTAGTATAAATATTAGGCATCGTTGCGTCGCACACTTGTACGTGCTGCCCATTGCTCAGCAAAGAACAAAGTGTTGAAGTGTGCGACGCAAGTTAAGCCTCATAGCAGTATAGAAAGTTGGGTACACAAAATAATACAACCACATGAAAGGAATAATTGCAAAACTGGCAGCGCTATTGTTTATATTATTTTTTATGCATTCTGTTGTGTCTGCACAAACAGCAAAGAAATTAAGAGTATTAGTACTATCAGATATTGAAGCAGACCCTGACGACACGCAGTCGATGATACGATTTTTGTTGTATTCAAATCAATGGGATGTGGAAGGCCTGATAGCCACAACTTCCATTCATCAGCAGGCAAGAGTAGCTCCTGAAAGTATTTTGAAAATACTTGATGCCTATAAAAAAGTGCAACCGAATTTATTAAAACATGAAAAAGGCTATCCTGCTTATGATGCGCTGAAACCTTTAGTGAAAAAGGGTTTGGCGGTTTATGGCATGCAAGGAGTTGGTGAAGGAAGAGATTCAGAAGGTTCTGACTGGATCATAAAAGCATTGAAGAAAAATGATGACCGCCCTTTATGGGTTTCTGTCTGGGGCGGACCAAATACATTGGCCCAGGCATTATGGAAGATAAAAAAAACAAAGAGTGCCGGTGATGCAGAAAAATTGTATAAAAAATTAAGAGTATACACCATCTCTGACCAGGATGACGCAGGACCCTGGATACGAAAAAATTTTCCATCTGTTTTTTATGTGGTAACGCCTGGTTATAATTATGTAAACGCAACATGGCTGGGTATGTCATTTCCAATGCCCGGTTCAAACACAGAAGTTACTTCTGCGGACTGGCTTGCAAAAAATATTCAGCAGGGCCATGGTCCACTTGGTGCTGCGTACCCGGATGTGGCTTATGGAATGGAAGGAGATACGCCATCGTTTTTAAATCTTATCAGCAATGGTTTGAATGATCCTGAACATCCCAATTACGGCGGCTGGGGAGGGCGTTATGCATTTTATCTTCCCGAATTTCAGGATTCTAATACAGGCATGTTTAAAAGAGATAACTGGCCAAAAGATGAACCCGAAACAAGAGCTATCTGGACGAATGCCAGTGATTCAGTTGTATCACCCATTGATAAAAAAAGTTATGTGGGCAATCGTGAAACGATCTGGCGCTGGCGCACAGAATTTCAGCATGATTTTGCTGCACGCATGTTGTGGACAACAAAAAATTTTAATGAATGTAATCATCCGCCTGTTCCTATGCTTGCACACAGCGATCATCTTACCGTAAAATCGGGTGAACAATTTCATTTAAGTGCTGCAGGCACAACAGATCCTGACGGTGATTCAATGAGTTATTTATGGTTTCAATATCCTGAGGCCGGAACCTATAAAGGTATTGTAAGTTTCAGGCCATATTCACCCAATTTGTACGATATACCTGTAACGGCACCGGTTGTTCAAAGCGCTCAGACCATTCATTTTATTTTAAAAGTTACAGACAAAGGAACACCATCATTAACAGGATATAAAAGAGTGATCGTTACAGTGATGCCATAAAAAATAAATAGCAGCAAAATTTTTTTTACTGAATCAAATGATTGGGGAAGTCTGCAACAGTTTTACAGCACACCTGTTCCATTACCTGTTGCAACTGTACTTTCAACATAGAGATGGCATGATTGCCACCTTCATTTCCTAACGCAGCAACACTGTACATAAACGTTCTGCCCATAAAAGTAAAATCTGCACCACTCGCTAAAGTCCTTGCTACATCCGGGCCGGAGCGTATGCCGCTATCCATCATTATTTTTATTTTATGCTTATAATTCTTTACGATCGGTTGCAGAGATTTGATTGCAGATTGCCCGGCATCCAACTGCCTGCCGCCATGATTCGAAACAACAATTCCATCAAAACCCAAACGAATTGCCATCTCTGTATCTTCTTCGCTTGCCACACCTTTCAACACCAGTTTTCCTTTCCACATATCTCTTATCGGTGCAATTTTTTCTTCGTTTACTCTTCCTGAAAAAGTTTTGTTCATGAATAAACCAAGTTGTTTCATGTTCAAACCTTTTGGCATGTAAGGTTTCAATGTTTCAAATGCCGGCTGACCGTGTATCAATGTTTTGATTGCCCATTCCGGCCTGCCCATGATCTGCAAAATATTTTGCACCGTCATCTTTGGCGGCATTGCCAAACCATTTCTTATATCACGTGGCCTGAATCCAAACGTTGGTACATCACTCAGTACAACAAGCACAGGGCAATGAGCAGCTTCAGCTCTTTTAATGATGCTGTCTCTTACTTCTTTCTCTGCAGGATGATACAACTGGAACCATGCTTTACCTTCTGTAATTTCACTGATTCTTTCTATAGATGAAGTTGTAACAGTGCTAAGAATAAAAGGTATATTATGCTCAAACGCAGCCCTGGCAAGTATTTCAGGCGCATTGGGCCACATAAGTCCCTGCAAGCCAACGGGTGCAATTCCAAAAGGCGCATCATATACATGACCGAATAATTCGGTCTTTATATCAGAAGAAACATGCTTCGTTAAATAGTAGGGTTTCAATTCAACCTCTCTTAACTCAGCAGTGTTTTTAAAAAGATTCACATCTTCATTGCAGCCGCCATCAAGATATTCAAAAGCAAAACGTGGAATTTTTTGTTTTGCTTTTTTTATCAGGTCATCTATACCGGGATAATTTGCGTTGTATTTTATTTGCATGTGACTACAATAATTTTATATATGATACCAGCGACAATTTTTTATAGCATCGCCTGTTGCGTCGCAATCACTTTATCGTTCCGTACAGTAATTATGCTTTTTCGGAATGGGCAACAGAATATAATTTCAGATCAATGATATTGTCAGGCAAAGATTTAGCATTCCATTGATGATGTATAGCGAGCGCTGCGCCAAGTGCTGAAGCCTGCGCCACCGTTGCAGCATACACTTCAATACCGGGGAAAGCTTCTGCAAGTAAATGCATATATATAGCATTCCTGCTGAACCCGCCATCTACAAAAATTCTTTTTACACTTTCATTCAATACAAGTTTTGTCGAACGTACCTGCTGTACAATTATATCTGCGATCAACTGATGGTATGCTGCTTCATAATTTTCAAAAGCACTGATATCTCTTGTTGCAAACATTGATTGCTTCATCATGCCATTGTCACCTGCTGTAGCTTTTCCCGCAGTATGCAACTTATTCAAAATCTTTTCATCCAAAGCAACACTGGTAAAATAGTTGCCGGCTTTGTTAAAATGCGCTGCTAATCTTTTTGTTTGCTGCTCATGTTCATTACCGGCAAATAGGCGGGAAGCTTTTACCGGTGTTCCTTTATAGGAAAGGTAACATAAGCAATCCTGGTGCAGTTCAAGATCAGTAAGTAAACTATGATTGAAAGGATTAAGGCTGATGCACCATGTACCTGTTGACAATAAGATGAATGGCTCTGTAAAAGCTGAAAGATATGGTATCAGTGCAGCAGAGCTATCATGTAAGCCAATTCCAATGGCTATTTTACGCGTATCATTATTGGCATGCACAATATTATCTCCACGATAAATAGGTGCAAATTTTGTACGCATTCCTTCATCATATACCCATTTGTGGTATTTATGAATTTTAAAATTCCACAACTGTGTGTGGCAACCAACACTGGTTATATCTGTAGCTGCTCTGGCTGAAACAATAAAACTTAGATACTGAGGCAGGTGGAGGGAATATTTTATCTGCTCATAAATTTTCGGTTGCTCATATTTCAAACGATACAACTGCATTCCTGAATTCAAATTCCCCAACACAGGCGATGCTGTTTGTTTTGCAATTAAACTTTCACCACCATAAGTGTCATAAAATTTTTTCTTTAAATTTTCAGGATAAGGTTTCAGGTAATTGTATAATGGCGTTAGCGGTTTATAAAAATCATTCAGGTGCACAAAACTTGCACCATAACCAGAAAAATTTACCGCTTTTACATCATACTGTTTGTTCGCAATAAGCTGCCAGTATTTTTCCCAAATCCAGTTGGTCAGGGCTTTTAAATCTTCGCAGGGAAAGCCATCTTCGTCTGTTGTTTCGTCGAGCTGCACACTTTCTTCCTGCACAACATGATATTGTTCATCAAACAATAATATTTTTTTATTGGTTTTGCCAATGTCGAAGATCGCTATGACAGAGATTTTATTCATGTTTATTATGGGCCAAAATGTATTGCTACTATGAAACTTTTCTTGCGTCGCACTCTTGTACGCTTTGTTCTTTGTTCAACACTACAAACCAGTTGCAACAGTTTTCGATCCACGTTGTTTAATTAGACTTTCTCTTACTTTTTCACTTCTGTATACAGACAGTGGATTTAACACACCGCCACTTCTTAATCTTGCTTCTGCAACAAGTGCACGAACATCTGTACGAAATGCCTGCTGCAAAATTTCCTGTGCAGTTACTACATCATTATTATTCTGGGCCTCTGCTAACCTTTTCCTGTCAACCAACAATGCCTGGGCATAGGTGATCATGATTGCCTCTACGGATTGTAATAAATCTTCAAGCGGATCTTTTACATTGTGACTCGCATCAATCATCCAGCCAAGGTCTGTTGCATGGTTCATATCTTTTGCATCCATGCCTTCAACCAGTTCATTGAAGATGAGAAATAGTTGATATGGTTTTATACTGCCAACAGTAAGATCATCATCTCCATATTTACTGTCATTGAAATGAAAGCCACCAAGCTTTCCTTCCATCAACAACAATGCAACGATCTGTTCAATATTTGCGTTTGGCAAATGATGCCCAAGGTCAACTAATGTGTATGCTTTCTTGCCAAGCTTACTTGTATATAATAATGATTGTCCCCAATCTCCAACAGTTGTGGAATAAAAGTTAGGTTCAAATGCTTTGTACTCTACAAACATTTTCCAGTGATCGGGCAGAGCTGCATATACTTCCTGCAAACTTTCCAATGTATTCTGAAATGCTTTTCTAAAATTCAACTGGCCGGGAAAGCATGAACCATCACTTAACCAAACGGTTAATGATTCAGAACCCAACTCTAAGCCATATTTAACTACTTCAATATTGTGATCAACTGCTTGTTTGCGCACCGCTTTATCTACATGCTGCATGGATCCATACTTATAACTCAATTCCTGATCAGGCTGATCCTGGAAAGTGTTGGAGTTCATGGCATCGAACTTTAAACCGTTTTGTGCAGCGAGTGCTTTAATGTGTGATGCATTTTCCGGAATATCCCACGGAATGTGTAAAGAGATAGCTCCACTACTTCTGTTCAATGCATGTAGCAAACCAATGTCTTCAATTTTTTCTTCAAGGTTACGCGGTTCGCCACCACCGGGAAAACGGCCAAACCTTGTACCGCCTGTACCCAGCGCCCAGCTTGGGATTGCCACCTGGAAGTCTATCAACTTTTGCAGCAAACCATTTACATCTTTTATATCTGCGGCAATAAAATCAAACTTGCGCTGGTGCTCTTTCTGCAGCGAATGGTTGTGTTCTTCGAGTTTATATTTTTCTATTTGCATAGCAATGTTATTTTGTCTGAACCATGATTTTCAGGATTCACCTGATTATCCTGATTCTTTATTCATTATGGTAAATAATATACTTCTTTCAATGGAATATTTATTGGAGAATTGTCATCATTGGTCTCCATAATGTCTTTCATATAATCCCACCATTTTTTCATTATTGGTTCATTGGGCAGATCATCAAGTTTCGTTTTATCTGCTATAGTAAGGTAACCAAATAATATGTTTGTTTCTTCGTCTAAGAAAATGGAATAATCTTTTATGCCTTCGTGTTTGAGCAACGATTGTAATTCCGGCCATAAGGCATCATGACGCTTTTTGTATTCGTCTTCACAACCTTTAAAGAGTTTCATTTTGAATGCTACACGTTGCATATTTTTTATTTATTTACTTTTTGTCTTGATACAAAAAGTAACAAAAAAATCAAGAACGGATGATATACAGCACATCCGTTCATTCGCCTTGATTTGGCTCTTGTAACATCTGTGACTTCAGCTATTTTTTCTTTACTCATCAATGATGCGTAATTTACAATTCTACTTTATGTTTTAGCCGCATAACGATATATTGTACAAGTGTGCGACGCAACAGGCGATGGTACAAAGAACAGTAGTCAGGCTCAAAATAATATTTATTAAACGTACAATTTTCAATGAACATACTTTATAACTCCCCTTTAGGGGACGGGGGTTTCTTCTATCTCAAAAACGCCATAGCCACACCACCATCAACATTCAATGTGTTACCGGTTGATTTATTTAATAGACCACCAACAAAAGCATAACATGCGTTGGCAATATCTTCAGGCAGAATAACTTCATTGAGCAAAGTGCGCTTTGCATAGTATGCGGGCAACTCTTCAACCGTGATGCCGTATGCTTTTGCACGGCCTTCTGCCCAGCCGCCAGCCCATATATTACTGTTTGCAATAACCGCATCAGGGTTTACAGTGTTTACACGTATCTTATCTGCACCAAGTTCTGCAGCCAGCAAACGTGTAAGATGCGCCTGCGCAGCTTTTGCGCTTCCATAACCTGCATTGTTTGGCCCGGCAACTACAGAATTTTTTGAGACAATATTGATGATGTCTCCGCCAATATTTTGTTTGCGCATGATCTCCACGCCAAGCTTTGATACCAGAAACTGACCTTTCACCAAAATATCATACAGCTTATCCCAATCTTCAATTGAATGATCAGTGATAGATTTTGAAATGCTGATGCCCGCATTGTTTACCACAATGTCGACACCACCAAAAGCAAGTACTGCATTTGCATAAGCTTTTTCGATAGAAGCATTATCTGTTACATCGAGTAATGTTGATGCGGCAGTATCTCTGCCAAATTGTTTTTGAAATTCCTGCATGGCTTCATTCATACGCCCTTCATTAATATCATTAATGATAATACATGCACCTTCTTCTGCGAATCTTTTAGCAATTGCTTTTCCTATTCCTCCTGCGCTTCCTGTTATGAGTGCAATTCTGCCGCTCAATGATTTTGGCTTGGGCATGCGTTGCAGCTTGGCTTCTTCCAATAACCAGTATTCAATGTTGAATGCTTCCTGCCTTGGCAATGATGTGTATTCACTAACTGCTTCGGCGCCACGCATAACATTAATAGCATTGATATAAAATTCTGAAGCTACCCTTGTTGTTTGTTTATCTTTTGCAAAGCTGAACATACCTACACCGGGATATAAAATGATCACGGGATTTGCATCACGTATAGCAGGACTGTTTGGATGTTTGCAACTGTTGTAATATTCCGTATACATCTTTCTGTATGCTTCAAACAACGGAGCGATCTTTTCTTTGATTGCTGCAGTATTCGTTACGTCTTCATCTGTTGAAAGATTTAATACAAGCGGAGAAATTTTTGTACGCAGAAAATGGTCGGGGCAGCTTGTACCAAGAGGCGCTAATCTTTCAAGGTCATTTGAATTGATGAATTGTAATACACGGTCATCATCGGTAAAATGACCGATCATGCCCCCAACCCCTGAAGGGGAGTTTTTAGGGTAACCTGATGAACACAATCCCCTTAAAATTGGAGCGAGTGTTGCTGCTTTTTTCAACCGTTCTTCTTTGGGTAATGGTTCTATTTTTTGTCCGCCGAAAATGGCGCCTTTCTTTCCATAATTATCTTCAAGGTATTGTGCGCAACGCTCAATTACTTCAAGGGTGTTGATATAGCTTTCATAAGCTGTATCGCCCCAGGTAAATAATCCATGTGAGCCAAGCATAATGCCACGGATACCAGGATTTTCATCAAGACATTGTTTCAACATGAGGCCGAGTTCAAAACCGGGTTTCTGCCATTTTACCCAACCGATTGTTCCGTTGAATAATTCCTTTGTTATTTTCTCTCCATCTTTTGCAGCCGCGATTGCAATAGCTGCATCAGGATGTAAATGGTCGATATGTTTGAATGGAAGAAATCCATGCAACGGTGTATCTATTGAAGGAGCTTTTGATGCAAGATCATAAATGCAATGATTGAACAACTCTACCATTTCATCTTCATATTCTAACCCCCGATAGATATTTTTCAGACTGCGTAAACGGTCAACATATAAAGCTGCAAGTCCGTTGCGTTTCATGGTACCAAGATCGCCGCCACTGCCTTTTACCCACATCACTTCTGTTTCTTTTCCCGTCAAAGGATCTTTGGCCATTGCTTTACAGGATGTGTTGCCGCCACCGTAGTTTGTCAAGCGCAGGTCAGCTCCAAGCAAGTTAGAACGATATACCAATAAGGCTACTTCATCGCCTGCAAGTTCTGCTGCTTTGGCTTCGTCCCACAAATATGAAACGTGTTTGAAACCCCCAACCCCTAAAGGGGAGCTGTAAATCTCATCATTTTTAATTGTGCCCATAACTAATATTTTTTATTGTTGTTAACGATCTTTCTATTCTTTGGTAATCGTTCCTTGTGTCACTAACCTGTACGTTCGGAACTCTTATTTACTTTTTTGTCTTGACACAAAAAAGTAACAAAAAAAGTCAGGAAGAAAAGATATTCAGCACTTTTCTTCATTCGCCTTCATTAAACTTCAGTAACATCTGAGACTTGTGCTTTTGTATCTCTATTCATCATCGATGATTCTATTCTAAATCGTTTTTGCTATTTGCTTTTAATCTGGTAAATCAGTTTAATCCTATAGATCATGGTTCAGACAATTGCTGCTTAGCGATATAATCTTACAAGAGTGCGACGCAACGGAAGCTTAATGCTTATTCTTTAGCCCGGCTCATAAAAATTTTCTACATCATCCTTACTTCAATATCCTCCCCCGGGGGAGTTAGAGGGGGCTTTATTTTATCGAATTCCCATAACCCACCAACAATACAGAAACTATAATGGTTATTATTCCTAATACAATTGTTGTGATCGTTTTTTTGTTTACGCCTTTCCATTCTTTTAATACCAGCCCCCACATATTTGCCGTGAGGATGATGAATGCCATGTGCAGTATCCATGAACTGGGGCCATTGCCCAGCTTGCTTTCGCCCATGCCATAGAAAAAAAATTGTAAGAACCATGTAGTGCCTGCCAATGCAGAAAAAATATAATTCTTTAACAGCGGTGTTTGTTTATTTGTATAATCATTAAATGTTTTGTTGCGTGCATTTAATATCATGCACCAGATAAAATTTGTTGTTAAACCACCCCATAAAACCACCACATAAGTTACATTATTCTGGTATAAAAAATTGCCTTGATTTGGATTAGCTGCTTTCCATAATTCATTGGCAAGATCGGCCATTGGTTTACCGGCTTCGAGACCAAAATTGAAACATGCACTTAACACACCCGATACAATAGAAACAAACATGCCGAGTGCAAATTTATATTCGGTCTTTGTTTCCATTCCATGCGGGTCAGTAGCCTCTTTTACTAATTGCTTCTCTTTCATCATCCCGGCTTTACCACAGATGATGATACCAACAATACAAACTGCAAGTCCCGCAAGAACTGTGAGACCCCACTGCGAACCAGTCAACATGCTAAAAGTATCTTTACCTTCTTTAGGAAAAAGATCATAATAAATGGAAGGAATAATTGCACCGAACACCATGCATAATCCAAGAATAATACTGCTGCCAAGTGAAACGCCAAGGTAGCGAACGCCCAGGCCATAGGTTAATCCACCAATGCCCCAAAGCACACCAAACATATAGGCAAGACCAATGGTACTGCCACTGGCACCTTTGATGATATCTGCAAAACCTGGAATGGTAAGATAAGCGGCAAGCGGCGGAACAATCAACCAGGAAAAGATGCCTCCAACGATCCAGAAGCTTTCCCAATGCCAGCCCTTTACTTTCTTATAAGGCATATAAAAACTGCCTGAAGCAAAACCTCCGATGAAATGAAAAATAACTCCGAGTATAGCCTGCATGTTCTGTTGATTTTCTATATAGCAATTAACAATCTGGTGTAAAAGTATATTGACTGATAAAGATAACTGTCATGGTCTGTCATGAAGCAATTGAAATCTTATGAGCCATACTTTTGTGCAAGTATTAAACATCCGTTGCGTCGCACTCTTGTACGGTTTAAATACAAGTCAGCAAAGTGGGAAAAGCAGGTAAGCCAGAAGAATATCACTTCGTATAAAAATCTCCCGGACTTCCGGCCTGCCGGCTTTCGGACTGAAAGCACAAGCGTGCGACGCAAGTAAAGTTTAATAGATAATTCAATGTTTGGTTAATAAAGAAATAAAACAATCTTACAATTTCGGTTTTCTTATAAACATACCACTATAATATTTCCTATATGCATATCCTAAAAACAAGTTAGGAACGAGGAGTAAAACGCCCATCCACCAGGCAGAAGGCACCAAAATAGTGTGGTACAAAAAAACATTTACACTGATTGGAAATACTACGACCGCAAAAAAGGGTGCGTATTGGTTTATCAAAAGTGATATACCGCCAACGATTTGTATTGATTTTATCATAGGGTAAAAATATCCTATGTCCACAAGCGATTTTTTAAATGCGGCTACTATCCCGGTATGGTTTGGTTCATACGGAATAAAATGAAAAAAATAATCAAGCCCGAAGACGAGATAAATAAACCCTAATATAATACGAGAGATCAATGTTGCCTTTTTCATTTTGTTACATTAGTGATCAAAAATGTACGTCAATATTTTAAAAGCATTTTCATCTTTTTTACTGCTGAAATATCTCCGGGTATTTTCTTATAAAATAAACAGGCGTGCAGCTCCATGCATGACAATAACTGTTTACAGGAAAAAATTTATACGGTGATAAAAAATCATCTTTGGGATCGTACACTTCCCAAAAAGTATCTGCGCCTTTGTTTACCATACCACCCCAATAATTTGTGAGCAGTTCTTTTGCTTCCTGCTTCAGATCGCATTGGATCATTGCTTCAATAACATAATGATACAAATAAGGTGCACCGGGATATACGACGTTTTGCATTGTTGGTAATTTCTTTAATGCAGTAGCGCCTTCTACTTTTGTGGCAACACCGCTAAGCACCATCCATGCCTGCGATGCATAAGAAACCTGGTTGTCTTTTCCACTTACAAAAACACCGGAAGTTTTATCGTATAAATTTTTGTGTGTTGCATCGGTCATCTTTTTTACTAAAGCAGGAAGCTCCGCTACTTCATTTTCTTTACCGATCATCTTTGCAAGTTCGTACGTGTTTTTATATGCCCAGATAACAACACCCTGCAACGCTGCCTGTTTATCCAAACCGTTGCGCCAATCGAAGAAGAGCCACCATTCTTTGTTTGCTTTTTCATAATCGAGCATGCCATCTTCGCCGAGATATTTTTTGGGGATTTCTAATTGTTGTTTTATAAGCGGCCAGAGATCAAGTGCTGTTTGCTTATCGCCTGTTGCCTGCACATATTCTTTCACAGCCACATCATAGATCAAAGCATAATCGAATAAAGGATTGATCTGCGGATGTGGTTTTGGTCTTTCAAAAACATTAGAAGGTGCTACGCCATCTTCATAACTAAGACCTGCAAGCAAATACAAACAATGTTTGGTAAGCGCATAATTTTTGTAAGAATAAATATTGGCAAGTGATTCAAGATAAAGATCACCGATCCATAATCTTCTGTCACGTTTCGGACCATCTTCATACACTGTTTGCATGCATTCTTTTAAAGTGGTCAATCCAATTCTGTCTATATCCCCGATCATTTTATTTGTTGTTGCGGCAAGTGCGCCGGGAGTTGTATTCACCGAAGTAGATGCTTTAAATGAAACATTGGTGATCCGAAAATCTGAATAAACAGAACTCCCCAGCAATTCCATTTTTACATAACAAAAAGCAAAGCGCCGCGGAATAGTAATCGTTGATGGCACATCTGAAATGGTTATGATCTCATCCTGCAGCCATGCCCGGCTTAAACCACCGGGATAAGGATCGAATGGCGTTGCGAGTTCAGAAGGCACTTCGCCAAAAGTAAATTTTATACGCAACGGTGCATCTGCTGCCCGGTTCAATTCTTCTACACTAAAAGTAAAATAGCCGGTTAGATGTTCACCAAAATCTACCACTACACCAGATTGTTTTTTGAAAGAATTATTATATAACGAATCAACGGGTTTTGATTTGACTGCTTTCCAATGCTGGAATACATTGTCATCCTGCACAAGCGTAACAAGTGTTACGGGCTGTTTAATTGTTTCAATTAATGGAGGTTTGCTTTCTTCTGCTTTTTGCAACCATCCGCCACGCTGCTCTTTGTAGATATCCTGTGCATTTGCTGCTGTAACGAGGCAAAGGACAAAAAAAATAAGGCTGCTTTTTTTCATTATGGCTTGTTTAGAAAATTAAAAGTACAGTGTATAATGTAATAACTATCATGTACCATCATGAACAAAGTGAATAGTGCACCGCACCAGAATGTAAATAAATGAATCCTTTTCATCTTTTAAGCTGGGTGTTGTAAATTTAGTGTTAGTACAAAGTATTATTTACTGCTATAAAAAACACGCCCTGCAACATGAAAAAGATAACTTTAATTATCCTTTTGATCGCCACATCCTTTATTGCCGGTTTTGCATTCAAAGGGATGCTAACTACACAAAACAACGAAACACAGGAAAAGAAAAAAGTAACTGGTATAGGTGGTATTTTTTTTAAATGCAAAGACCCCGGTAAAATGAGGGAATGGTATAAAACACATCTGGGTTTAAATACTAACCAGTACGGGGCAGTTTTTGAATGGCGGCAAGGTGCAGACACTACCAAAAAGGGGTTTACACAATGGAGCCCTTTTAAAGAAACTACCCATTACTTCGAGCCTTCTACAAAAGACTTCATGATAAATTACAGGGTTGAAAACATAGAATTGCTTGTTGAAGATTTAAAAAAGAATGCAGTTACCGTTTTAGATACTATTGAAACATACGACTACGGAAAGTTTGTTCACATTCTTGATATTGAAAACAACAAAATAGAATTATGGGAACCCAATGATATAGTATATGAAAAAATGGGTAAACAAATGGGTGCCGGGACTACGAAATAACAAGCAGGTAAAAGCGGTTCAGATAGATGAAGCTTTTGTTGTGTACTCACACACATGTAACATCTTTGTGCAGCATTCTGCAAGAAGCTGTGTGAGTAGATTAAATTTTATTCATTATATGCTTTCAAAGATGCCATAAGTTGTACAGGTGAAGTGATTGCGACGCAACCAGGATGCCATAAAAAACTGTTGCTGGTATCTAACAAATAACTCAAACGGCTTCTACAACAACTTTGTAATAACAACAATCGTACATGTATCTTTTCTAAAGATTATTTTATTTTTCCGCTGTTGCTTATAGTAATACGTTTATAAATAAGATCACCTTTTGCTGTTACACCGGTTACTGTTACGGTATAATTAGTTGCATTATCTGCCGTAAAGAAATTTACGTCTGCCTCGCCATTTTGATTTGTTGAGAGATCGCCATTCCAATATATAGTTGTGCGTGGATCAGGAATGGTACTGCTTTTTACTTCTTTATTTGAGTAGTCTGGCATTGGAAATTTCGTAGCCGTATGATAAGTGATTGGTATAAATGATCTAAAATTTGTTTTACTGTAATCAATACGTCCCGTACCATGTTTTGTATTAATGGAAATTACTCCATCGGCACCACGCACGCCATAAAAAGCGGCCTCTCCACCTCTTAAAACTTCAATGAAATCAATATCTGAAGGAGATAATGAATTTAGAAAAGTCATAACCGGCCCATCCGGTCCGGGAATGGCATCGTTGGGTAAAGGGAATTCAGCGCCATCCATAAGAATAAGCGGCTTGGATATGCCCAATCCAAAAATGGTGATATCTCCATACGCATATGATACTCCTGGAACAGTTAATAAGGCCAGTCCTACAGAGCCGTAGCTGCGACTGAGTTTATCACCTGTAAGAATTTGAGACATTGAACTTATTCTTTTAGATACGTCATAGTTCGGTTCTTCTTTTTTTACGGTTGTTACCGTTACAGGTGCAAGCCACCCTTTGCCCTGGAAAGTAATTGCTGTATCAATATGGTATTTACGCAAAGAAGAAACTGTATTTATATTTTCCGCCATATATTGTTGCTTTACAGATAATGGCGTTGGGAAAACCGGAAAATCAAAACTATCAACTACAATGCTATCTTCCAGTCTTTGCGCTTTGTGTTTGTCAGTAACCTGTAACGAAAGCCTGAGACTATCGTTACCCTGGGGAATGGGCAGATCAAACATTCCATCTTTGCCGGTTGTATCAACATCCATAAAAAAGCCCTGCACATTTCTTGTTAGCAATGTCACAACCCTGTCATTTATGCTATTACCTTTTTTATCAATTACTTTTCCAATGAGGCTCAGGAGCTTTGTATTATCATCATATTTATCAATTACGGTTGTGGTGTTTGTATAGTTCACCTGCTTATTGGATGTTAATGTTGCCATTAAAAGATCAATATCATCAGCAGAATATTTGCTGTTATTAAGCTGTACCCATTTATCCAGCAGCAATTCATTGGATGGGGGAGGTGCATCAACTTCAATACTGTCAGCAAACTGAGATATCCATTCGTCCTGTACAGCAACATTAAGTGATGCCGCAACAGGGTTACTGTTTGGGTCTGTTAGTTTAATATGAATTGCTGCATTTTCTCTTGCATCATATTTCTTTTTTCCCGGTTTTATTTCTATCTGCACATCTTCTTTTGGAACATAAATTTTTCTTTCGCTTAATAATTGTTTGTTCTCATCAAACAGTAATAATCTGGCAATACCATGTGGAAAATTTTCAAGCGGTATGGTAATACCATAACTGCCGGTACCAACCGCTGCATAACACAAGCTATCACCTTTAACAGCGAGAATAGTGGTATGCATATCAGCAGGCAAGGATTCTTCAAGTGTTACAAATGCTTTTATTGTTTTTGATGTTTGCCTGGCAACAGAAAGCTGGGCATCATGTTGACCGGCAGCAGGTAACGGATATTTAATATCTGTGCCACTCAAATGAAAAACAACGTTATATTTTTCTGAAGGATCATTAATAAAAGTAAGACGTGAAAGTCCAAGTTTGTTTGTTGTAAATACTGATATTACAGAATCTTTACTGTTGATAAGATTCCCCTTTACTGATAAAGGATTATTATAATTGTCTTTTATTTCAATTACACCTGTTGAAATAACGCCGGGTATTGCTGTAAGCCGTTCTGCAAAAAAATGAATGTCAGGTTTAATATTTTTATTCCTGTACATTCTTTCATATTGGGTTGCATAAGCACTTTGATCATGCAATTTTTTATTTAAGATAAATACAGGTTCAATAAAAATATTTGCACTGTCACCTGCAAGTTGTTTGGCGGTGTAACATCTTATCCAGTAAAAACCCGACGCAATAGAATCAGGCAGATCTAAAACACCGTTTGTGCGCTGCTGTGTATTGTTGAGCACCAGTTGATCTATAACACTGTCTTTGTCATTTACAAGATCAACAAACAGGTTCCTGTAATTGCTCAAAGACTTATCACCGCTATTTGCCGTGTATGCTTTAAACCATATTTTTTCACCTGCTATATAAATATTTCTGTCTGTCTGCAGCAGTATACTTTTTTCTGAGTTTTGTATAAAATCCGAGAAAAGTGTACTTACAAAATCGGGGTTAACAGAAGGTGGTTGCCCAAACAGGCAGTGTGACGATGTCAGCAATAACGTTAGAAAAAGGGTAGAGCAGTGTTTCATATACAAGCCGTTAATGGGTGATACCTGAAATTAATCAATAACACACTATAATACCTGCCTTTTCTGTGAAATTATGATAATATTAAAAATAACTTTCTATGCAGTATGAGTTTTTGTTACAACCTTGGGTATGCATAGCATCGCCTGTTGTGTCACTCACTTGTACGTTCTGAACATTGTGCAGCAAAAAGTAAGCGGCTGATTTTAGGACAAATGCTATATTGCGCAGGTAACTCTAAACCATGAAATATATTTTCTTACTGCCGCTTATTCTTTTCTGTAATTCTCTAAATGCACAAGACACATCATTACAACCTATAAAAGCAGCGTTGTGCAATTGCTTTGAAAAAAACAAATCAAGAAAACCTCTTAATCTTAATAAACCTTTAGGGGATTGCATAGACAAAGCGTTTGGCGATAATGTACAAATAGTAGTAGACAAGGCAATAAAAAAATTCGGTAAAGATGCTAAAGCAAATTTTGAACATTTTGCTTTAGATATTTCTGCAGAGGTGATGGTGGAAACAGTAAGTACGTGTGACGTCTACTACAAGTATATGGATTCCTCACGATTTTATCAGGTCAGTAAAAACAAAGACAGCTTGCGGAAAATGATAAATTACAGAACGTATAAAATGGACAGGTCTTTAAGTGCCAACTTTTACTATTTCCGCGCAGAAGTATACTTTGAGTTGGGTGATTATACACATGCCATTAAAGATTTAGATAGTTCGGTTATAACAAATCCTACAGATTATAGAGGCCTGGAACTAAAAGGCAATATCATGGAAGTTCAAAAAGATTATGAAAAGGCCTTGCGGCTTTATCAGAAAGCTTATGATATTAAGCATGCTGTACATCTTGAAGACCTTAAAGAATACCCGGATGAGTATGCAGATGGCGAAGAGCTTTCTTTACTGATTGAGATAGCTGTTACGAAAAGAAAAATGAAAGAACAAAAGCAGAACCCGTAAAAGTTTCTCTTTCGACCAGATCGTTGCAAAACGAAATTATTTTGCTCTGCTCAGCAAAGAACAGAACGCACAAGTGAGTGACACAACCTTAGCCGCCCAAACTACCCAAAGTCCGTCAACAAATCCATCTTCAATAGTTAAAACAATAATTCACCAGCAGAAAATGCCACAACTATGCACATTAGGTGCAACCCGTTAACCAATATCATTATTTTCCATGATACCTGTCATTGTTCTGACAGCATTTTTATTAAATATTTGTTTTGTAATAGAGGCCGAAATGAAACCTGGAGTGGGGATTCTAAAAATGGTTTCTTTTAGCAGGATGATGATGGAAGATGAGGATTGTTCTGGTCTTTCATTTTAAGCATATTCATGATCAGATAACGGAACACTAAAACTATAGGTATGAAACTACAAGATTTTATCTCAATGTTAACTTCTCAACTAAAGGAAGAAGAGATCTGCCATGAAACTGCTATCAGGAATGAAAAGTTTTTTCAGGCACATAAAATAATGCAACGAATAACATCACTCAGGAAAGCAATTAATAAAGCAGCAGCGCATAGCCACGAAAATCTGTATGTGTCACAGGTTAAATTTCAATTGCTGTAAGTAATATATTGGTTAGTAGCACACTGCCTGAAAAATCTGTATCATTAAAATTTTCTTTTGAACCAAGTCTGCTTCAGCCGGGCTCATAACAAAAAAACATGCTCCCATTACTGAGAGCATGCCCGCTGCTTTATGAATACATACACAAGAGACTAAAACCTGAATGTTGCTGTAACAAAATACGACCTGGCAGGAATAGATACGGTTGAATAAGGCGTATTGTTTTTAACTGCATCGTTATACATTTCTTTGGTGAAGCCCTGCCTGTCAAGCGCTGCAAGGAAAGTACCGGGGCGGCTCCAACTCATTACACCATATGTGTTGAAAACATTATTGATAACAAGACCGAGTTTGAAATTTTTTGTTACATCATACCCTGTACTGAAATTGAACTGGCTGAATGATGGCAGCTGGAATGCATTGGCCACATTTGCCTGGCGCTTGCCCATGAATGCCCAGGTAAGCTGTGCATAGAATTTATTAAGATTGTAAGAGGGAGTAATATTGAAGATGCTTCTTGCAATGTTATCCACTTCATTGCCGGAGAAAGAAACAAGTGAATCATCTTCTGGTCCGAAACCATTTGAAAGCCAGGTATGATAATCTACTGCTTTTGACTTCTGCAATGTAAGCACACCACGTACATTAAAATGTTTTGCGAAAGCATAATCTGCTTCTACTTCTACACCGTAGGTTCTGTATTTGTTATACACGAGTGGCGTACCATAAAAGGTTTGATCCTCATTCTGAAAATTCTGCACACCTGATACATTGCTTAACACACTGTAAAATGGCGTTACAAATAAATTGAGATTGCCTGTTCGTGCTTTTATTCCTAATTCAAACTGGCGCACTTTCTGCGCAAGCGGGTTCAATGTTTTAGCGAGGAAATCTGAAGTGGCATTAAAGTACATATCAAGATCCGGCGCTTTATTACCTTCTGAATACCTGCCATATAAGGAGAACTGGTTGCTGATCGTATAATTTAAACCTGCTGAGTAAGAAAAAGTGTTTACTGTTTTATTAAAGTTATAGGTAGCTGGCGTTGTACCATATGCATTATCATACAAGGTAAGTGGGTTACCATCTAAACCACCTGCTGTATCCTGGTTTGAAACAGATGGTGTATTATAACCTTTCACCTGCATGCTTTCGTACCGCACACCCCAATCCACATTTAATGCAGGTGCTATTTGCCAGTTGTGACCAAAGAATAATGCAAGCTGACTTTGTGCTGCGTGTGCAAGGGAAAAGCCGCCACCTGCAACACCTGTGACACCGTTTGAGTTAGTAACCATTGCAATACTTCCGTCCTGGTTGGTGCGTGTAATGTTTACCAGTTCTGGTTTGTCTTGTATAGTGCCCAACGCTACACCGCCAAAAGAATTAAGCCTGTCAATTTTCGAATGACCATAAAAGCCACCAAATGTAAAGCTCATATTTTTCATTTTTTTGGTGAGTGAGAACTGGTCTAACAGTTCTTTTACTTTATTATCAACATAGAAAACGGGTTCGAAGAATAATGAGTTTGCAGAAACATCACTTCCGGGTAATTCACTGTGATTGACATTAAAATCAAAACCACTGAATGAAGTAATATTTGCCAGTTCTTTTCCTGTACTCATTGATTTAATACTGTAAGTACCGGGCGTACCAAGCAAACCAAGAATAGCATAGGTAACAAGGTCATCCATGGCTACAGGATACACCACTGCATTGGTATTCCACACAGCAGCTTTATCTGAATAGCGCATGGCGTTGTTAAAAGTAAATCCATTACCAAGGCGTTGCTCCCAGTTAAAGCCAAATGATTTATCAATGGAATGAATAAGATCACGATTGTTATATGTTGCTATTTGCCCTGTTTGATTGATAGGAAGATTTTGCTGAACAGAAGGCATCAGCACAGAAGATGTAATGGAAAAACCTGGTGCGGGTTTAGGGTTGAAAAATCCAACTGTGGGTGTAAATTCAGGCCAGCCATTGTGATCATTCAAATATTTGGCATATAATTTTATAGAACCACTATTATATTTTTTTACAATATTGCTACGGAATTGTCCGCCTCTGTTCATCGCATAACCAGGGTTTCTGTTGCCTTCATCATAACGATAAAAACCGCCTGCATCCCAGAACCAGTTATGCCCGAGAGGTCCGCCAATATTGAAGTCTGTGCGATAGAAATTATTTTTGCCATCACCTTCCAGCCCATATTTGGTTGCAACTTCACCGGCAGTTTTATTGCCGCCTTCTTTCATAATATAGTTAAAGATGCCACCGGGTGCGTTTGCGCCAAGAATAGATGCAGTACCACCTTTCACCGCTTCCAGTCTTCCCAGTGTTGCATCAGGTCTTAGGAAATAATCAGGGCCGTAATTGCCATAGGTTGCATTGGTTACAGGCAATCCATCTTCCTGCATGCTTACATAATAATAACCTGAAGCACCATCATTTGAACCAACAGATACACCACGTGAATAAACAGTATTTCTTATTTCACCCAATGCAGAGTTTACATATACACCGGAAACATTTTTCAAAAGATCTGCTGCACTTGCAGAAACCAGTTTGCTTATTTGCGTTGAGTTAATAGTTGTAATGGCAACAGATGCTTCCATCTTCTTACGTTTATCAAATACACCCGTTACAATGATCTCTTCATTATCATTGGATTTTTCTTCGAGTGAAATATTTAAGACACTGCTTTTGCCAGCTGATATTTTTATCTCCTTATCATTATAACCAACATAAGATATTATAACTGTTACATTGGTTGATGTTAGACCGGTAAAAGAAAATTTTCCCTGGTCATCAGTCTTGGTACCATTGTTTGTTCCTTTGATCAATACAGACGCACCTGCCAGCGGCTCTCCTTTTTGATTGGTAACCTTACCTGAAATAGCAACAGTTTGAGCAGATAACTGTGAAGAAAATAGCAACAGCATTACAAAGCAGGTAATAAAAACATAAGGCTTTGTACCGTTAAGCAATCTTTTGTTCATAACAAGCATTTTAGTTTTTGAGACAGTAGTTTCTAAAAAAATTAAAAGACGACCGGATGCAATTTTTTTATAGCAGTGTGCATAGCAATCGATAGGTCAAAAGTATTTTTTACATTTCCCGCAACCGTCATGCGCTTACATGAACTGTCCTGTACTGTCCTGCCTTCCTGTAATTTTTACGCAATAGATTTACTGTTTTCTAAAACAGGAGGGTTTTAATTTTTATACTAAGTGGATATAGTTGTATGACTTTTATTTTTTGATGTCGGCTATTGTTATGATGGCATCTTCGTTGCGTCGCACTCTTCAGCAGTTAGCTCAGTATTGAAGAGAACGTACAAGTGAGTGACACAACGAAAGCTGCTGCCTGCACAAGGCCCGAAAAAATATTTTTTTTCTATACCAACACTTCATAAGGCTTCTTCGTTCTGAAATGCAATCCTGCTGACATTTCAATTTTAGTCAACTTTTTTCCTTTGTCAATTAAAATTTATGTATGAAAAAGATCTTTATCATTTTTTCGCTGGTAATAAGCATGCAGGGCTTTGCAAAAGTTATACAGGTGCCACAACAGTACACAACGATACAGGCAGCCCTGAACGCAGGTACAGTGGGCGATACAGTGCTGGTAGACGCAGGAACTTATTTTGAAAACATTGTGTGGCCGCAAACAAATAATCTTCATTTATTAAGCAAAAATTTAAAGACAGCAGCCACTGTTATTGATGGTAAAAGAGCTGGCCGTGTATTTGATATTGAATGGAATGGCAACACTGCATTTGCAGCAGAGATCAACGGATTTACTGTACAAAATGGTTTTATTGATGTGCCTGCACACAAAGGCGGCAGGGGTGCAGGAATTTATGCATTTCGTGCAGCGGTGCAGGTAAAGAATTGTGCACTGGTAAAAAATCTTATTACCAGTTCTGCGGAGATACAGAACAATGGTGGTGGTGCAGCTATCTATATTATTTCATCACCTGCTGCATTAACGAATATTATTGATCATTGTCTTATTGCCGGGAATGTGTTAAGAGATGTTACAACCGGTGAAGGTGCTGCAATAGGGGTGGAGAGTTGTAATGCTATTATTGGTAATACTACTATTACTAATAACAAGTTTACCGTTTCTGAAGTGGCAGTAGGTACGGTGTATGCTTATTCAGCTTCACTAAAACTGGATGCAGTTAAAATTGAAAACAATACTATCAATACAACTGAACAGATTTTATATGGTGCAGCTTCCATAAAAGGCGGCGCTGTGTATGCATATCTTACAAAACTTCAGATGACCAATTGCCTTGTAGATGAAAATATATTAACCCCTTTCAGCACCAATGAAGCGCTACTTGGCAACGCTGTTTATTTTTACGGTCAGGCAAAAGATTTTAAAATTTTCAGCAGCACACTTGCTAACAACAAAAGAACGGATGGAGCACCTGTGCTAGGTACAGGTATTTATTTCAGCAGTTTGCCTGGTATCGCGCCAAACGTTTATAATTCCATTTTATGGAACCCTGATAACGGTGCAGAAATTTATAATCAAACAAAACTTACACAGGTTGCCTATAGCGATATTCGGGGTGGATATAATGGTACTGCAGTGTTGAATAGCGATCCAAAATTTGTTTCCAATAGAGATTATCATTTGCAAGACAGTTCACCCTGCATCAATTCAGGCAATACTGCACTTGCCCCATCTGTAGATCTTGATGGTAATACGAGGCCGCAGGGACCTGCTGCAGATCTTGGTTGTTACGAATCAAGTGCAGTATTAGGTGTTTCACTTGCAGATGCGGCAGTCATACAAAATATACACGCAACGAATCTGTATCCAAATCCTACAAACGGTTCATTTACTTTAGCTGTTACCGATAATTGGCTCAACGCTTCTATCAAGGTACATGATGCATCGGGAAAAATACTTTTTGCAGATAAAATAATGAACCATACAACAAATTTCAATTTCAGTAAATGGGCAGCAGGCTTGTATCTTATTGAATTAGCAAACAGTGCTCATCAAATAAAAAAATTAGAATTGGTAATTCAGAAATAAATTTTTCTGAGCCTTTTAAAAATATAACAGTACAACCTTTTTAAATAAGAAGTAATTATCTAAATAGCAAACGGGGCGCTGCTTTCAGCGCCCCGTTTGCTATTTGAAAAAACTTTGAATATGCTATAATTTCAGGTATTTTATAAATGATCTCATACCTCCGTGAGAATGAGAAAATAGACAATTACCGGATTGAGGGTGTTACTACTTCTCCTTCTTTCAATGCCACCCAGCAACGACACATCCCGCTGCTATCAAATGACTAATCAGATCACTGCATTTGCTGAAATTTATAAAAACTGGCATCTTAATTTTTGACGCGTCTACTGATGTTTACAGTTTTATCAAACACGCCAATTGCCGCATAATTCATTGGACAAGGTTTACCTGCCCATATAATTTGTACGGTCTTTCTTTGTTTGTAACAAATTTGTGAATCTATCCTTATCATGAAAAAAAAGATCGGCTCTTTTATAACCGACAAATCTTTTTGCAAAAACAATGGTTGCAGAAGTGCCGTACAAAAATTACCGAAAGAGGTTGATGAAGTAGTAGCTGTATTAACACTGCAAGCATTTCACGGTGTTGGTGCTTTTTATGAAGATTTCAGAGAAGTGGGTGATGAAGAAATAATGTCTTATTTAGATAAATTAAGAGAGTTGAGAAAAACTGGTAATTTTTTTAAAGATTTACGAATGCGTTTTTATGTAATTAATGTCATTAAGAACTGTGATAGCTGTCATTGATAACAAATCCGGTTTATTATTTCTTTGATCTTAAATAAAATAATTACTCACTCTAAAAATTATGATTATGAAAACCGATATGCAGATTCAAAAAGATGTAATGGAGGAACTTAAATGGCAACCTTTTTTAAATGCCACACAAATTGGTGTAGCTGTTAAAAACGGGGTTGTTACCCTATCCGGGCAAGTAGATTCCTATTCAAAAAAATTGGCTGCGGAAAAAGCTGCTAAGGGTATTGCCGGTGTAAAAGCCATTGCAGAAGGCATACAAATTGGCGTCTCACCTCTCGACAAAAAAACAGATACAGAAATCGCTGAAGCAGTGCTGAATGTACTAAAATGGCATTCTGCTGTGCAGGAAGAAAAGATAAAAATAAAAGTAGAAGATGGTATTGTAAGACTGGAAGGTGAAGTTGAATGGGAATACGAGCGCAATAACGTAAAAACAGCTATTGAAAATTTAATGGGCGTACGTTCTGTAATTAACCTGGTTACTATAAAACCTAAAGTAACAGCTTCTGCAATTGAACAAAAAATTAATGCTGCTTTTCATAGAAGTGCAACAATTGATGCAGAAAAAATAACCGCCGAAATTTCTGACGGCAGGGTTACACTTCGTGGCAAGGTGCGTTCATTTGCTGAAAAAGAAGATGCGGAAAAAGCTGCGTGGAGTGCTCCGGGTGTAACTATTGTTGACAGTAAACTGGAAATAGAAATACCTGAATACAGTTTTGAAGAAAACTAAAACAATCTCGTTCAACACTAAACCTTTCTTTAGCAGAAGTTGCCCCGCCCATTGGGTGGGACAACTTCTCTAATGCGTAACAATATTTGTCTATAAAATGTAATCCCATGTCAAAGCTTATAGAATATGATCTCGATGCCCGTAAAAAATTAAAGAACGGGGTTGATCGTTTGGCGAAAGCAGTTATTATCACACTTGGTCCAAAAGGCCGTAACGTGGTGTTTGAAAAAATAGATGGCTCGCCGCAAATGTCCTGCGATGGAGTTACTGTTGCCAAACAAATAGAACTGGAAGATCCCGTTGAAGAAATGGGCGTAAAGATGATCCGGGATGCAGCTATCAGAATTTCAGAGGCTGCAGGCGATGGAACTACAACTGCCACTTTACTTGCACGTACTTTGATTGACGCCGGCTTAAAAAAAGTGGAAGCCGGTATGAATCCAATGGATATCAAAAGAGGTATTGACAAGGCGGTAAAACTCGTATCAGAAAAATTAAAACAGATGGCCATTCCTGTTGGCACTGATAGTGCCAAAATTGAACAGGTGGCAACTATTTCAGCAGGCAACAATCCCGAGATTGGAAAACTGATCGCTGATGCAATGCGTAAGGCTGGTAAAGAAGGCGTCATCACTATTGAAGAAGCGAAAGGTTTTGAAACCTATGTGGAAGTAGTGGAAGGTATGCAGTTTGATCGCGGATATTTATCACCGTATTTTATCACTAACCCGGATAAGATGAATGTGGTATATGAAAAACCTTTTGTTCTCCTGTATGACAAAAAAATATCAGCAATGAAAGAAATGCTTCCACTGCTTGATAAAATCTCACAGTCTAATGAACCATTGCTTATAATAGCAGAAGATGTGGAAGGCGAAGCCCTTGCAGTATTGGTGGTTAACAAATTAAGAGGAGTTATACAGGTGGCTGCTGTTAAGGCACCTGGGTTTGGAGATCGCAGAAAAGAAATACTTGAAGACATAGCTGTGCTTACCGGTGGAACTGTTATATCGGAAGAAAAGGGCTTAAAGTTGGAAAACGCAGAACTGGCGCATCTTGGAAAATGTGATAAAATAATTATTACTAAAGATAAGACAACCATTATCGGAGGTTCCGGCGATAAGAAAAATATTGATAATGCTATAATACAAATAAGAGAGCAACTAAAAACGACTGCTTCTGATTATGATAAAGAAAAACTGCAGGAGCGTCTGGCTAAATTAACAGGAGGCGTTGCCGTAGTATACGTGGGTGCTTCTTCAGAAATTGAATTGAATGTAAAAAAAGACGTGGTAGATGATGCGCTTAACGCCACCCGCGCTGCTATGGAAGAAGGCATTGTGCCGGGAGGAGGCGTTGCTTATTTACGTTGCTTAAAGGAATTTGATAAGATCCAGGATACCAACGACGACGAAAATGTAGGTATTGAAATATTACGCAAAGCATTGGAAGAACCCTTAAAACAAATTTTAGTTAATGCAGGGATTGAGCCATCAGAGATTTTACAAAAAGTAAAATCAGGTGAGAATGATTTTGGGTACAATGCGAAATCAGAAAAATTTGAACGTTTATTGGAAACAGGCATTATTGATCCCGTCAAAGTAAGCCGCCTTGCATTGGAATATGCTGCTTCGGTAGCGGGCATGTTTATAACAACTGAGTGCGTGATTGTTAAAAAGCCTGAGAAAAAAGATGCAACTATTATTGCCACAGCACAAGATATGATGTAACTGTTTTTTGCAACCAGCCACTGTACTGCTATTATGCTTTGGTTGTGTCACTCACTTGTACTCTAAAACTTTAATCAACAAAAGATAGCCACTGCGGTGAAGTATTGTAACATAATGCCCTGTTTTTCAGGGATACTTAAAATATTTCAAATGCAACCTAAAGTAACATTTGCAACAGACGGTTCTCCACCGTTTGGCATCGCAATCAATCAACAATTAAATATTTTATAAAGTATAAAATTGCTTAACTATGAAAAAAAATTTAATAATTTTTAGCGCATTGCTGTTAAGCTCAGCAGTGAAAACAAATGCCCAAACATTACCTATTACCGCCGCCAGCTTTCCTTATACAATTATAGATGGAGACTCAGGCAGGATTGAATTTTTTGGTAAACTTACAGGGTTTAGCGGAGGCATTGATGGAAGCGGACGCGGACCTGCCTTTTTTCAGATTACAGACGAGAAAACCTATAAACCTTGTTACGAAAGCTATGTCAACATGTACTATCTGCAATTCAACTCCAACGATGGTGAAGGACACGGCGGATTGTGCTTTACGGCCAGCCTCGACAATGCCTGCGGAACAGGTTCATTCGGTGGTTGGACTTATGAGAGAATATATGGCAGTAACGGCGAAGTAAATAAATGGCATTGTTACAGTATTAAATGGAACAAAAACGGCTTACCTGAACTTAACCGGCAGCAAACAGTTGCAGTTTATATTGATGGCAAACAAAATACTTCTGCTTGGGGTGGTGTTGCGTGTCCCGCTTTTGCACCACTTTCTGGTGGAACATTCAATCTGATAACCGTAAATCATTCTCCCTACTCACCGCTAACGGGCGAACTTATTATGGATGAATTAAGAGTCTACAATGGGAAAGGTAAACTTGTCTTATACAATACACTTGGCTCAAAAGAAGAAATCGAAAAAAGCGTTGTTGGACCAAATGGGTCATACAATGGTTTCGGTGATGCGCATTTTGTAAAGGGTGTAAAAGGGTATGCATTATCAGCACATCCTGTATATGGTGGCGGAGATCCTGATTTAAAGGTTACTGCAAATGATGCTTCAAATGCTCTTTCTGGCAACAAGGAATTTACAATTAATATTTCGCCAAATCCGGTTACAGGAAATATGCTCAATCTTCGTATCAAAAATTCAGGTGAGTCAAACATTCAATTGAGTATTGCTGATATGCAGGGAAGAATACTTGTCAATCAAAATCTTGTGTTGAATAGCAGTTCAAATAAAACAATTGATGTAGCAGCACTGCCAAAGGGAATTTACATTTTGAAAATCATCAACAATAAAAACGAACAGCAACAAATAAAGTTTGTAAAAGCAAATTAAGTACCTCTTCAGCAACACCTGTAGTATAAAAAATATTGCAGGTGTTGTTTTATGTTAATCGTTGACCCAGTCATTTTAATTGCTGAATCAAAAATTTAAAGTACAGGAGTGCGACGCAACAGGTGATGCCATGAAATGACGATGCCTGTACAATAAATACATTCTTCAAAAATATATTTAAATGAATACGAAAATTTTGATAACCGATCATTCGCCGCCTTTCAGAAAAAGAATTACAACGATCAACCGAATTTTTATATAAACTAAAATCTATTGTATGAAAAAGTATTTAGTTGTTATCACAGCAGTACTTTTTAATGTGGTAACAATACATGCACAACCTAACACATGGACAAGAAAAGCCGATTTCGGGGGAACTGGCCGACAATATGCTGTTGGTTTTAGCATTGGAAGCAAAGGATATATTGGCACAGGCTATCCTGACGTGGGCGAGTCCACTAAAGATTTCTGGGAATACGATCCCGCTACCAATGCCTGGACCCAGAAAGCAGATTTTGGGGGAGGTTTCCGTGACAGGGCTGTTGGTTTCAGCATCGGCAGCAAAGGATACATTGGAATGGGGTATTTCTATAATGGAGGTCCTGTCTATTACAAAGATTTTTGGGAATATGATACCGTTACCAATTCCTGGGCCCGGAAAGCTGATTTCGCGGGAACAGCAAGGGACTTTGCGGTAGGGTTTTCCATCGGAAGCAAAGGATATATTGGACTTGGTGAGGATGAAACTACTAATGATTTGAAAGATTTTTGGGAATATGATCCTCTCCTCAATTCATGGATGAAGAAAACAGATTTTGGAGGAAGCGGTCGTTATGGTGCTGTTGGTTTCAGCATCAGCAGCAAAGGATATATTGGAACCGGTTTGTCGGTTCTTTCCCTTCTAAAAGATTTCTGGGAGTACGATCCTGCCGCCAATACCTGGACGCGGAAAGCAGATGTAGCAGGGGGTGGTCGCGATTTCGCTGTCGGTTTCGGTATCGGAAATAAAGGATACATTGGAGCAGGTTCTTCCAATAACCCAAATTTCTGGGAAGAATATGACCCAACTATCAATACCTGGACGCGGAAAGCTGATTTCCCGGGGACAGGAAAGATTAGTTCGACCGGATTTTCTATCAACAACAAAGGATTTATTGGCACAGGCAGTTATACTAAAGATTTCTGGGAATACACGCCAGACGACAATATACCAGGCATACCATCCATTACTTCTTTTTCTCCAACTTCCGGTCATATTAGTTCAACAGTAACAATCAATGGAACGAATTTCAGCACAAATCCACTTGAGAACATTGTTTATTTTGGTGCGGTAAGAGCGGTTGTCGCTTCTGCAACTGCAACAAAGCTGAAAGTTTATGTGCCGGTTGGTACAACATATGAGCCAATATCGGTTACAACTAATGGTCTAACCGCTTATTCGGCAAAACCTTTTGTGGTGACGTTCGAAGGAGGTAATGATGCCTTTACACAAAATTCTTTTATCCCGAAGAAAGATTTTCCACTCGGTTACAATCCTTGCGGATCTTATATCGGAGATTTTGACGGTGATGGAAGAACAGATATGGTAACAGGTGATTTTAATTCCTCTGTAATTTCAGTTTTAAGAAACACGAGCCACACTGGTTCTGTTTCCTTTGCGCAGAAAAAAAACTTTATTGCGGGTAATGGTAACAGAAGTTGCACTGCAGGCGATCTTGACGGCGATGGCAAATTAGATATCGTTACCAGTAATATTTCTGCGAATACGATTTCTGTTTTAAGGAACACAAGCACAGCGGGAAATATTTCATTTGCGCTCAAAATAGATTTTGCCACCGGAAATAGTCCCGGATATGCAGTTGTACGAGACCTGGATGGAGATGGGAAACCTGAAATTATTATCACCAATTTTGTATCAGCTACCTTCTCTGTTTTCAGAAACACAAGCTCTGTAGGGAATATTTCTTTTGACACAAGAAAAGATTTTGCAACAGCTTTGGGTAATTTTAATTGTGCAATAAGTGATCTGGACGGGGATGGCAAACCTGATGTTGTTGTGGGCACAGAAGCGCCATCAAATATATTTTCGGTATTCCGGAACACAAGCACTCCGGGAAATATTTCATTTGCAGCAAGGTTAGACTATACTACATACGCAGAACGGAAAGGAGTTGCGATCGGTGATCTGGATAGCGATGGTAAACCCGACCTTGCGATCTCAAATTTTAATAACCCGGATCATTCTCTTTCCATATTCAGAAATACAAGTTCAAATGGTGTAATTTCATTTGCATCTAAAATAGATTATCCATCCGGGGGCATAGGGTCAGACGTATCGATCATAAATGACCTGAATGGAGATGGAAAACCGGATATTATCCTGAATAATTACTGGGTTAGTAATATTTCAGTTTTCAAAAATATCGGAAGTGTTGGAGTTATTTCATTTGCTCCAAAAGTTGATTATTCTACAGGTACGGGTCCGCGTTTTCTTAATGCTGTTGACATAGACGGAGACGGAAAGCCGGATATTGTATTGGATAATTTATTTTCAGAAACAATATCCGTGTTGGAAAGTCTTATCGGTGACAATGGTTGCACCCCACCTTCAGATTTAAAAGTTACCAATATCACAGATTCATCAGCAAAGCTTACATGGACACTACCCGATACTGCTGCTACCACCTTCGAAATTCGTTATCGTGTGGCGGGTGATTCAGCCTGGATATACAAGAGAAAAGAGGGAACACAAAATGCAATTACCTTACACGGTTTATCACCCAATACTACATATCAATGGCAAATAAGAAGTAATTGTGGGGGGCAAATATCAGAAGGAATTCACGGTCCTGGATTTACAACGGCAAGTTCATTTGTATCATCTTCAACAAACATGTCTGATGCTTTAAGTGCCGGCAACTTCAGCATTAGCATTTCACCCAATCCTGTTACAGGAAATGTGCTTAACCTTTATATCTCAAATGCAACTGCAACCAATTTTCAACTCAGTATTACTGATATGCAGGGAAGGATTCTTATCAGTCAAAATTTATTTTTGGGTAGTAGTAGTTTGAATAGGGCAATCGATTTAGCAGGGCTGCCAAAAGGGATTTACATTTTGAATGTGATCAATAATAAGAATGAGCGGCAACAAATAAAGTTTGTAAAAGCAAACTAAGAAATTGTGTTATTATCAACACCTGCAGTATAAAAATATTGCAGGTGTTTTTATTTGAATTTAAATTACTGTATTGATAAATGATGTATTGCATTAATGCTATATAGAGGCTTTCTTCAAATCAATTTAATACCCAGCTCTTTTTGAACAGGTTACAAGAAATTCCCGGTAAATACAATAAGGATTAATTATACCCAATATTTAAGTAATAATCATTTATTTAATTGTATTACTACTATCATCATTGAGCGTGTCATCCTTAATCCAACTTGTTTTGGACTCACTTACACGTTCTTGTATATTCCAGCATAGTATACTACGCTTAACATATGATATGTATTTAATGCTCATTATTGTTACAGATAGTCTGGTGATTGATTTTTCTTAAAAAAATTGTAGTCCGTCCAACGCGTGCTCAATTAAAAACTCCATCTTCCGCGCAGGTAGATTGTAGTTCCCTGAGTTTGATAGCTCCCATTTTCTGATGCAAAAAAAGATTGGGCGGTAAGATCAAGGTCAAGATTTTTTGCAGCGTTCCATGCAAAAGACGGGAAGAATATAAGCGTATTGTTTGTGGGAGAATAAACGATTGCAATATTCATAGAAGTAACAGGCGTAAAGGATTTTATTGCCCCGGCATAAAAAGAATAACGAAAAGGGAACAGGTTTTTAGCCGTCAAATTAAAATTCAAAATTTTTACGTCTGGGTTAAACATATTTAGCGGTTCGCTATTAAATAGAAAAGAAAAAATGCCATACCAGTTCTTCTTAAAAGTATAGTCTGTCATCATTGATGCTGTTACAACACCAAAACTATCTGTGAATTTTTGCCTCGGATGAAAATAACTTACCTCTCCTTTAAAACCTGCATCTTTTATGCTGCCTGCCCAGCCTGTTCCCGCAACAACATCAGTATTGAAAATACCACCAAGAAATTGAATATCATATTTGCTTTTATTAAACTTATATAAAGCTGCTGCAATGGTTTGATCTTTCTCCTTTCCTGGCTTATAAGCAAATTCAATTGTTGAATTATCTTTTAAAAAATGTTGGATTCGTATTGCATCATTTCCCGGTCGCTCTTCGTAATCGAAATCGAGAAAGTTATAGGCGTTAAAAATATCATTGGGATTCCACACATTGTTGATACCCCAGTTAATGCGTTGCCTCCCGATTTTTATGTCCCATTTATCAGTTGAATATTGCAACAGCATTCTGTCGATCACAGATTGTACAACAAAATTGGAATCATCAACCCACAGCTTTGACAAATTGAAATAGCCCGGATATTGATTAATTATTTTTCCAAAGCCTGGTATTTGCGCAATTTGTTCGCCATAAAAAATCCTGTTGCGTATTTCAAGTCGCCCAGAGATTTTTGAAGAGATGTTGAATTTAAAATTCAGTCTGTTGTGTATGAGATTGGAAGAGGTTAAAGAATCTCCTGCCCCACCAAAACTTACACTCTGCAAATCTTTTACATACCCATGAAACTCGAGCCATTTGGGTTTTTCTATGCCGTCATCCTGTGAAAAAATTTTTGTTGCGCAAAAGACGAGCAAGAATAAGATCAATATTTGTTTACTGCTGCTCATGATTAGCAAATTATCCTGCATGCATTACTGATATTGGCGCTGTATCTTTTACGATCTTTCCGTCTTCAAGT
Organism: Panacibacter ginsenosidivorans; assembly: GCF_007971225.1. NCBI lineage: Bacteria > Pseudomonadati > Bacteroidota > Chitinophagia > Chitinophagales > Chitinophagaceae > Panacibacter > Panacibacter ginsenosidivorans. The sequence goes on from NZ_CP042435.1 coordinate 4,373,653, forward strand.
GTGATCACTCTTCTCGCTCTTTCAATAACACGCTGGTCATGTGTTGAAAAAATAAAAGTCATGTTTTCTTCTTTGTTTAGTTGCAACATCATATCCAGAAGATTACCGGCAGAAACAGAATCGAGATTAGCAGTTGGCTCATCTGCTAAAATAAATTGCGGCTTAGGCGCCAATGCTCTTGCCACTGCAACACGTTGTTGCTGACCACCGGATAATTCCGGGGGTCGCTTATTTGCTTTGTCTGCAATACCAACTTGTTTCAGTAATTCCATCACTCTTGTTTCTCTTTCTTTTGTTGGAGTTTTTTGTAACAACATAATGAACTCAATATTTTCTTTTGCAGTAAGCACCGGTATAAGATTGTATGATTGAAACACGAAGCCAATATTGTGTAAACGAAAATCGATGAGCGCACTTCCTTTCATCTTGGTAATGTTTGTTCCATTGATCTCCACATAACCCGAAGTGGGTTCGTCTAATCCTCCAATCATATTTAGTAGAGTAGTCTTTCCCGAACCTGAGGGTCCTTTTATTGCAGTAAATTCACCACGTTCAATATGCAGGTGTACACCATTAAGTGCATACACAGGAATTGTTTTTTCATCGTAGATTTTTACCAGGTTGTGTGCGTCTATTACTGTGTTCATTTTAATTTCTATTCTTTATTGCATCTGAAATTTTATTAGCCGGCTCTTGCCCTTTGTGGCATCGCCTGTTGTGTCACTCACTTCAACTTTCAGAACATGAGTCAACAATTTATGCGTAGCTCATAACTGTTGTACAGTACAAGTGAGTGACACAACAAAAGCTCAATGCATATTCCGTAGCTGGCTACACAATTTTTATCATATCGTTTATAAAACATTTTCATCTTCGTATTGCTTCTGCAGGTTTTAATTTTAATGCTCTTCGCGCCGGCAAAAGTGATGCAACAAGCGCCGTTGCGATGACCATTGCAAGCATTAAAAAAAATTGCCGCGCATTGAATGTTGGGTAAATGAGACTGCTGTAGCCGAGGCTGGAATAAGCTTCTGAAAATTGTTTTAGATTGATGCCGCTTTTGTGTGTGTAAGCAATAGTGCTTAAGCCAAACGCAATGCCGACGGGTGTTCCGGCGAAAACAAGAAAAACGGTTTCGAGTAAGATCATCGTGAAAACTTTTATCCTGTTCATGCCGAGAGCGAGCAGCATTCCTATTTCTCTTGTTCTTTCAAGCACAGCCATCAACATGGTGTTGATGATGCCGAATGCAAGTGCAAGCATGATGATGCCCATATAGATTAGCATAGTTTGATCTGATGCAGAAACAAGCAAATTCATCTCGGGTGAAATTTCCGTCCATGTTTTTATTTCAAGTTGCGGATACTCTTTTTGTAATTGTTGCTTTACATTTTCAACTTCTTTTCCTGAACGTAACAGCAAAGCAATTTCATTGTATTGATGTGTGATGCCAGCAAGTGTATCTATGTCGCAAATATTTACAAACACATTGCTTTCATCATAAGGTGTGTTCACGGTTTTATAAATGCCAATAATGCGAAACGCACCTGAAGCAATGTTGCCATCTCTATCCTGGAAGGTGAGAATTGTTTTTGCATTTAATTTTAGCTTAAGTTTCTTCAAAGTTTTTTCGCTTACAATTATTTCATAGGGCTTTGAAGCAGTGAAATAAGTTCCATTAACCAGTTTGTTTTTGAGTTGCGTAAGATGATCTTCCTCTGCCGGCATCACTCCGTTTATTTGTATGCCGCTGCTGCCCGATGCAGTAGAGATCATTCCCTTGATGATCACTCTTCCTGCCGCAGCTTTTACAAGTGAGTTCTTTTTTGTTTGTTGTAATAAATTTTCTGCGTATGGTATATAGTATTGTATGTCGTAGTCATTTGAAAATTTTGAATGATGAATTTGTATGTGTGATATTTCCGTTTCAATCGCCGCACTGATGCGTTGTTCAATAAGACCGTTGTAAAATGACATAAGGAAAAATCCAGCCCACAAACCAATAGCAACTGCAGCAATGATAACAAGGCTTCGCGTTTTGTTTCGCCAGATATTTCTCCATGCTACTTTGATCAACATAATTTTTTATTTTCTCATTGCTGCAACAGGATTTAGCCTGCTTACATTCCACAAAGGGTAGATCCCGATGAGCATCGCTATTATTAAAACGATGAATGCCTGTGATAAAAAAATATCTCCGTTAAATGTTGCAGGGAATATTGCTTCAAATCCAAAATTCTCATAGGCCCTGGCTCTGTCTCCTGTAAAATGAATTGGTTTTTTTTGCAGGTATAAAACAACAGGAACGCTTATCAGTATTCCGGTTAAAGTGCCGCAGATACTGATTAAAACTGTTTCGGCAATCAGCATTTTTCCCAACTTAATTTTCTTCATGCCAATTGCGATCAGCATTCCGAATTCATATTTTCTTTCTGCAGTCATCATTAGTATTGTTCCAAAGATTCCAAATGCAATGATGAGATAAAGAATACCTGTCCATACATAAAAACCTGCAGCATCTGCTTTCATGTGATTCTCTATATCAGGCATCATTTGTTTCCATGTCATCACTTCATATTCATTGTCAAGTCCTGATGCCACTGACTGCTGAATGATGTCAAGATTTTCAGGATCGTCGATGGCAAGCGCAACGGATGTGACAATATTTTCTGCACTCAAAAATTTTTGTGCGGTAGCTAATGGTAAATACACAAGACCATCATTCAATTGTGGCTGACCAAATTTTACAATTCCCTTTATAGCATACTTTCCAGCGGCAATTGCTCCCTGGTATCCCTGACCAAGCAAAACAATAGTATCATTTACTGTTAAGTATAATCGTCTTGCTAATCCTTCTGCGATCAATGCTACATTTTCATTTTTATTAAAGTAAGCGCCGGCTTTCAATTTGCTTTTAAGTGAAGTGAGTTGATTTTCTTTTTCCGGATCTGTGCCAACCACCATGCAACCTTTCGTTGTATTTCCTGTTGATGCAAGTGCAAATGATTCAATTCGCGGTACAATTTCTTTTACGGATGGTTGCTGAATCTTTTTTAACAATGAATCGGAAAGCACAAAACTATTTTCAAGCACTTGTTCATCCTGGTAACCTCTTTTATGAACCTGAATATATCCTGAGTAAAAGCTTACAACATTTTTAATAAGATTATTAAAAACGCCTTCCTGCAATGATTTTATAACAATTGCCAACACAACAGCAAACGATATTGATGCCATGGTAATAATGGTGCGGCGTTTATTACGCCAGAGATTTCTCCATGTAAGTTTCCAGGTCATTGCACCCGTGGCATATTTTGTGTTGTGAAAAAATTATCGTCGATCGTTTTATCAAATTCAAGCGAGTTATAAATGAGTACAGTTTTATTTCCTTTTTTTTCCGCAGGTATCATTTCCATTCTTGCAGGCAACAATTTTCCACCCAGTATTTTGATATCCGAACAATGCATCGTATTCACCAGGCTGCCATCTTCATCATAATATTCCGCATGCATCATGATGAAATCATTTTTATCTATCCACAATAAAACCTTTCCCCACACAACAGAAGACTGCGGCTTCGGCAACATTTTAATCATGTAACAAGCTCTTCCGTCGATCGTCGTATCTTTTATAATTGACTGATCATAATCTTCTACGATCGATGCTTCTTTCACAAGGTCGTCATTTGTAAAGTCAGTGCCCATCCAGCTTTGGCTCATCATAGATGGTGGCAGTTTTATATTGCGTTCAATTGCGGGCACCCAGTTCCACACTTCCTTCTTGCGTTTCAGGTAAACAATGCCTTTGTCTTTTGCAGGTGATGTAACCAATATCAAAGCAAGATCATTTCCTTTTGTCCAGGTTTTCATTCCCATTTCTCTCGACCAGTTTGGTCGCACAATTTGTATCATCATATTTGCCTGCGAGGTTTTTCCTTTCGCCCTGTCATCAGCTTTCTTCACAATTTCTTTTGCATCCTGTGCATGTACAGAAAGCATAAACAGCAATGAAAAAAAACATGAAATAATTTTTAGCATAGAAAATTTTTTTGTACCGGGCTTAAGTAATTCTATTTAACAACTGTTGCGTCGCACACTTGTATGCTTTTATCTTTATTCAGCATAAATAGCTCTCAGTAAAGTTATAGAGCGAGAAGAATGAAAATACTGATTTATATCAGGCATGAGTAAGGGTATTATCAGCAAGCATGTACATATACACATTTTTTTTTGCCGCTGCATTCAATGCATTAGCTAACTTGTTACCCGGTTTTATAGTCATAAAAAAATATACATGAATACTTTCTCTGGTAAATGCTTACCAGGATTTTCTTTATTGCATGCCAAAACGAGAATCTATGAAAACTGCAGCTTTTAAAAAAAGTGTTCATCAATGAAAAATTACATTTAACAACGGCGCTTTAAATGATGCGATTGATGTAGCAAAACTACCAAAAGGCGTGTATGCTTTGTCAGCATCATGCGAGAGAAATCAACATTTATAACACCGACAATAACGTAATAAAAAAAATTTCAGATATTATTATTTGATGGCTGGCTTGGTTTCTTTTTATTAAAATCTCATGTAATTTTTTTCAGCGGAAGCTATGGATAGCAAAGATGAAAGGATTGTAAAGCAAAGAAAATGAAAAGTGACCGATATGAATTAATGACCAACAGGGATCTCAACAATAAATGTTATCCCTATATCATTTTCACTGATAAAACTAATCTTTCCTCCAGGCAAATCCAAATAACGTTTTACAATATTAAGGCCAGGGCTTGTACCTTATATTGACGAAACATCTTGTGCCAGAAAAAAACTTGAAAATATATTTGCCTGATCCTACCGGGGAATGCCAATGCCCTTATCTATTACCTTTATTGAGATAGTGTTATGGCTAACATTTGTGTTAAGAATTATTTCCTGCCCGACATTTTATTGGTAAACTGATCTGGCTCAAACCCGGTTGCCTTTTTACATTTAGCCCAATATAGTCTATTTTAAAAGCTGGCTTTATGGTGCAGCGATAAGGAATAAATGGTAAATTATTCAAAACCAGGTTAAACCGGCATTGCTTTTCGCAGCAACTGTTCAACATTCTTTGGTTAGTAATGTCCACCAAAGTGATTCAGATGTACGGTATGGTATAATACACATATAAAACCAAGCGCCATCTACTGCGCTCACTTCCATTGATATTACGGCAAGATTTAAGAATATTAATTATTCTCCAGCTGTTTAATATAGGTGTTCATTAACTTAAGATATTTGTCAACTTCCGAAAGAATTAATTTTCTTTCGGCATCATTTTTTGAATCCCTGGATCTGAGGCTATTTACTTTTGCCCTGATATTCGAGCGATAACTTTTATAGTAAATAAAAAGTTTGCGGTCTTTTTCAGTTTTTATGGAAGGGAAAAAATCATTATAGCAGCTTAGAAATAAGTCTGATAAATCCTGCCTGCCAAATGCATCAAGATCCATACACAAAAATGCAATTTCGTTCAATACATCAATCTGGCGGTAATCATCGTTGAATTCTATACAATCAAAGGGCAGGGGAGATGGCAGTAAAAAAATATTTCTTGAATGTAAATCCCCATGGCAATCTCTGAAATACCCGGCTTTAAGCCTCGCGGCTACGAGGTCTTTATTCCTTTCCATAAATGCATAAGACATATCAATGGCCTGGCTAATGATAATGCTACTATTGCTATTTAAATATTCACCCAGATAATCTTTTTCTGCACCCAAATCATTAAATTTCTTTTGAACATCCAGTATATCTTTTTCGTAAATGATATTTGCACGTTTGTGAAAAGAGGCTATTTTTTCTGCTAAATGCTGTATATCAGATTGGGTTACTTTGTTGCTGGCTAAAAGTAAATCCATTTGCTTTTCCCTGTCCATTTTTCTCATTCTCACAGCGTGATCTATTATCACACCATCTTTCTCTCCGATAAAGACGTTGCCGGAGGACTCTCTTACAGTTTGTACGTCCAGGTACATGTCATCGCTTAATCTTCTGTTTAATTCGACTTCCCTTTCACAATAGTATTTTCTTGCTTCTATTGTGGAAAAGTCAAGAAATGAATAATGAATAGGCTTTTTTATTTTATACACAAGCCGGTTACATAAAAACACCCAGGAAATATGTGTTTCAATCAATTCAGGACGGGATAAATCTTCAGGAAAACTTCCTTCCAATAGTAGCTTGTTAATTTGTTCCTTTGTCATCACCAAGGTGCAGGTAATCTGCAGTTTTTTCTAGCATGTCTTTAATATTATCATCCGTTGATGTCAGTATCAAATGATTTTCATGCAAAGGCTCCCATTCCTGGTTGATTTTTTTATAGACCTCAAAATCAGCTTCACTATCTCCTCTCGGTCTTTTCAATCTTTCCCTGATTAAAGGCTCTTCTGCTGTGACTTCAATAAAAACAAGATCTTTATTTTTCACTTCATCAATAAATTTTTTCCTGATATCATTTGTGTAAAAGGTGGCGTCCAGTACCACATTTTTGTTTTGTTTTATTGCCTTTTGCATTTGGGCAAGCATTTCATTGTATACTGATAATTTCTCTTTTATTGAATATGTTCTGATACCAAACATCTGCTTTCGCAGTTTGTCACTGTTTAAATAATCCCCATGGATCATCTCTGCAACACGAGAAGCAAAATAACTTTTACCTGAACCTGGCAAACCAAAGACCATTATAATCATGGAGGGATATTTTTAAAAATCCAATACTTGTGCTTCATTCATTATTATCAGCACAAATCTAAAACTAATTAAATGAGGGTATTATGATTTTCATCATTCGTGTAGAATGATACAATGAAAGTTTAATTCATTTTTTCACAACATGTCATAAAAAAAACCCTTTATAACGAGAAAGAAGATCAGCGACAGCTTATAATGAAAGGAAATTATTTACTCAAACAAATTGTATTCATCCCCCCGTAAGATCAACCAGGTTACCTAAAAAACTCCAGTTAGAAAAAGCAATGAGTGAACAGATCATTGCATTTGGTGAATTGATCGGGTTGCATAAAAGAAAAAACGAAAACGAAAAAGCTTGTATTTCTACTGACCTTTTTTTGTTGCCAAAGGCATAGTGATTCCTTGATAAATCATAGGTTATAACAACTTAAGAAAAATCAGTCTTTCGGCTGATAATAATCATTTTTCAAGGGAGATAAAAGCTATAGATTTGATAAGTAAAAATTTTTTATGATAGCCCCAGAAAAGGTTCAATTAGAAATAGTTGTTTACTGGTTTGTCATAATAATTTTATTTATTATGCTGGTACTGTATGGAAGGCAGTTAATGGGATGGATACTGCTAAAACTGTATGAGTATTTTATTCAACATAATCCGATGAAATTGTAATTTATCTTAGAAAGTGACTGGTGTTCTCACTTTCTGAAAGAAATAAATAATTCATATTGCAGATCTTATGAAGGTGATATAAATGCTTTTTTGACAAAAAAAAATTACAATGGAAGCGATAAAGTCGAACTATATACTTATAATTATTCTTGCCATTGTCATTTTCGTAATAGCAGTAAGGATAGTTAAAACGACCAAAAAATAATTACTGCAAACTTGTTATAATTAGTGGACTAAAAGTGAATTTAATGAATGATCACAGCAATGTAAATTATTTGCAATGGAGTACCATTTCAGCAAAACAGTAAATATTTCTTTTGAAGAGGAAGTTGAGAAAGTAATTGCCGAATTACAAAAGGAGGGATTCGGAATAATTACCCGTATCGATATGAAAGAAACTTTAAAAAAGAAAATCAATGTTGATTTCAGAAAATATATAATACTGGGAGCCTGCAATCCACGTTATGCTTATGAAGCTTTACTGGAAGAAGATAAACTTGGTGTGTTTTTGCCGTGTAATGTGGTGATACAGGAACACGAAGTTGGTAAAGTGGAAATTTCCATAGTAAATCCTGAAGAATTGATGCATAGCGTGAGCGATCTTAATTTGAGAACATTTGCCACAGAAATAAAAGAATCTTTACAACAGGTATTGAATAACTGTTAATATAAATACCTTATTTTAATAAAATATTGCTGATAAAAATTATGCAGCACACGTTGATATTAATCATAAGCTGTAATCATTTATTTTTTATTTTGCAGGCTGCTGCATTCATGGTATCATTCCTTACATCGCCCACTTCAACTTCTATTCTATTGATTAAAGCATGATGCCGAATATAAATGATTTGATAAAATCACGAACAATATAAAGAAAAGTGATATGCTTATATATTGAACTGTGTATTTAAAGAATGGAACCTTCAAAGGTAATAGAGGTTTTTAATAAAAAAGTGTCCAATTAATTGGGATAAATAATGCCATTACTCAAAGTAGCTTTTTCAATTTCGCCTTTATCTAAACGTTGTTCCGGAGGAATATATTTTAGATTCAAAAAATGATACATTTCTTCTTCTGTGGAACCCGCTAATCTTTTGCCGGAAATTGCATCATATAATCCATACTCATTTATTTTAAAGCCTTTTTGTTTGGCAATCATTCTGAGTTTGATATTATGTTCTTTGGATCCTGTGAAGTATAGCATAGCTGCACCATATTCGTAATCATTTACCAGGCGGATATCTACCTGTACATTTTCATAGTTCAATATTACACTGGCTTTGGTAGAGCCCTTTACCAATACTTTCGCTACCTGTGGTAGTTTAATAATCCTGTTAACGATCTTTTTTCTGTCCTTGCTTTCGGCGAGTATAACAATATCAATATCTCCAATGGTTTCTTTTTTTCTACGCAGACTGCCCGCTAATTCTGCTTTTTGCACGCCGGGCATTTTTTTTATTTCATTTACTATTTCATTGCCGATTCTTTCAGCATCTTTTAGCAGTATGCGTTTGGGTTCCTTGAATAATTTCAGAGCCCGTTTCATATTTTCAATTTTCTTTTCGCCAAAGCCCCTTAATCCCTCCAGTTTATCTGTCTCCAATGCTTTGATTAAGTCTTCCCTGTTTTTGATACCGCGTTTATCATGCAATTGTTTTAATGTAGCAGGACCAAAACCGGTAATGTCCATCAGCTCCAGTAACTCATAAGGCACGCGCTTTTTAAGCAGTTCAAATGTTTCTATTTTGCCAGTATGAAGGTATTCTATAATTTTTTCGGCTATGCTTTCTCCAATACCACCAATTTCATCAAGTGTTTTCACATCACCTGAATAACAAGCAATATCTTCTTTCATATTACGCAATATCCTGGAAACATTTTCATAGGCAATAGCGCGGAAACGTTCTTCGCTTCCCAGATAGCGGTAACAATCTGCCATATGATGAAATATAGATGCAAGTGACAAATTGTTTTGAATAATATTTTTTTTTGACAAACCCTCAAACATAAAGTATCTATTTGTTGCATGGAGTACAAACTGCTAAAGAGTGCGACGCAACGAAAGCCCAATCATAATTCTTCACTCTGCTAAATAAAAGGCAAATAACAGGCTAAACCCTTTTCCAGTCTATGAGGATAATCACTATATGTTGTGATAGCTATCAGTGTTTTAAGCGATAACTAAAAGTAGTTTCGTTATCTAAAAAAGCTTGCTATGAATGCGGTCATTACACCGGAAATACGTGAAGTAATTGGGGCTGTTCACTATAGGCCCGCCGTATCAATTATTATTCCGTTTGAACCAAAGATGAGTTTGAGACTACATGTATGCTGCTCAATATGGAAGTGATGAAGATGTTATTTATAAAGCCTCTGAGCCTTACAATAAATTTTCTCATATAAAAGATGCAGTGGATGATGTGATTGAAAAAGTACTGGAAACTGGTGGGGATGTGGAATTTGTAGATAAAGATGTACTGGATGCGTACAAACATATTGCACTTATACAATATTATTAAACAAGAAATTTTATGAAAACAATATTGTTGCAATTGATTTAGTCATGTTCCGGTGATGTTAATTCATCAATAATCTTGCTTAAGCTTATCTCCTTTATTCTCAGTATTTTACTAAAGTCATTAATCACCAAATGCAAACACTTCTTTTGTTGAGAAATAGTTACGACATAAAGCAAAAAGTTATGAAAAAGAGTTTTGTATCACTTTTATTAATCACGCTTATTGTAATATCATGTACAAATACCCGTATTACTTCTTCATGGAAAGCGCCTGCCTCAACGCCTGTTAAGTACAAAAAAATCTTAGTCATAGCATTATCTCAACCGGATAACAGCCTGAAAGAAAAAATGGAACAGCACTTGGTAGGAGATCTAAAATCACACGCCATTGATGCTATTTCCGCGTATCAGCAATATGGTCCTAAAGAATTTGATAAAATGAATGAAGAAGGGTTTGTTGAGCAAATAAAAAATACAGGAACAGATGCGATAATGACAATTGTATTGCTTGATAAATCAAAAGAACGTAATTACGTTCCCAATCACATTATTTACACACCATATGCAATTTATTATGACCGTTTCTGGGGTTATTACACAACGATATATGGACGTGTCTATACCCCCGGTTATTATGTTACCAATACTGAATATTTCTGGGAAAGCAATTTATATGATGCAACTACCAAACACCTTGTTTATTCTGTTCAAACAAAATCTTTCAACCCCGATAATTCAGAATCACTGGCGCATGAATATGGACAGCTGATTGTAAGTGACATGGTAAAGAAAGAAGTAATTGGCAAGGAGTAAACCAATTCATTCAATGAGTACATTCAAAGTAAGCTAAATTTTATGACTGTTGAATTTCATTTGCCGCAGGAAAAAGTCAAGACACAAATAAATTAAAAACACATTTCATATTTAAAGTGAAGTAAGAAGTAACTTCTTCCAGACAATACAAAATGCATGAGGTAGCTGTAGCGTCGCAATTTTCGTAATTTGGTTCTTTTGTCATTATTTAAAAAATAATAATTTATATTCCTAATTACCGAATATAACTATTCAGATTATTAACGTTCATCCGGCAAATCAATGACGGTTTAAGATTATAAGCTATTAGAACTTATTTTTTATGAAACTTTTTTCTTTATTTAATAGTATAGAATTCGGTGAGCAAATCGCAAAGGAATTGAATATTCCGCTAAGCATGCATGAAGAAAGAGAATTTGAAGACGGTGAACACAAAATCCGTTCAATGGAAAATGTGCGCAATGAAGAAGTATTCGTGATTCATTCTTTATATAGTGATGGAATGCAAAGTGTAAATGATAAACTTTGCCGTTTACTATTCTTTATAGGCGCATTAAAAGATGCCTCCGCGAAAAATGTCACAGCTGTTGTTCCTTATTTGTGCTATGCACGTAAGGACAGGAAAACAAAATCAAGGGACCCCATTACTACACGTTATATAGCACAACTTTTTGAAGCAGTTGGAACCGATCGTATCATAACAATGGACGTACACAACATCCAGGCATTTCAAAATAGTTTTCGCTGTTCCACTGAAAATCTTGAAGCAAAAAAAATATTTGCAGATTATTTAGCTCCATTGATTTCAAATGAAAATGTGGTGATTGTGTCTCCTGATATTGGAGGCATTAAAAGAGCAGAACAGTTTCAGCAGTCTTTACAGAAAAGGATGGAGAGAAATATTCCCCTGGCGTTTATGGAAAAATACAGGAGCCAGGGAGTTGTATCGGGCTCCATATTGTTGGGAGAAGTAAAAGATAAAACTGCTATCATTGTTGATGATCTTATCAGTACAGGAACTACTATAGCCCGTACAGCCACAGCTTGTAAAAAAGCAGGAGCTAAAAAAATATTTGCACTTGCCACTCACGGAATCTTCACGGGAAATCCAGACGAGGTTTTTGGTAAAGAAATGTTGCAGCAAATAATTATTACGAATACCATTCCGCCTTTCAGGTTAAACAATACAAAGACGAAAGAGAAAGTAACGGTATTAAATGCAGCAACCTTGTTTGCTGAGACAATAAAAAGAATAAATGAAGGAGGTTCGATTACAGCACTGCTGAATGATTAAATTGGGAACAAATGACAACTAAAAATACAGTAGAAGCAGTTACTGATAATCGTTTTTCGATTGAAGAAAAGGTTGCGTTTTTAAAACAGCCTGAAGTCTATCCTTTTCATGCACAAAAAGTGAATACAAAGGAGACGCACATGTCATGGATATTTTTTGTTGGCAATTTTGTGTACAAATTAAAAAAACCTGTCAGATACAATTACCTGGATCATCGAACGCTAGCCTCGAGATTGAAAGATTGCAGAAGAGAAATTCGGTTAAATAAAAAATTGGCTGAAGATATATACATAGGGCTTACACCACTCACTTCAACTGAAGAAGGTAAGTTAGAACTGAGCGGGAATGGTAAAATTGAAGAATGGTTGGTAAAAATGAACTACATATCTCAGGAAACAATGCTCGATCATGCTATAAGGCATAATTGTATTAATGAAGAGCGATTAAAACAGGCGGCTTTATTGCTTTCAAATTTTTACAAGGAAGAGCCATCTGTAAGGATGGGTGAAGAGGAATACAAAAAAAAATTACGAAAAGAGGTTATAGAAAACTATAAAGCATTGATTCAACCGGACTATAAACTACCTGAACAGGTAATCAAAAAGCTTACAAACAAACTGCTCTGTTTCCTGGAGAAACATTCATTACTTTTTAACGAAAGGGTATCGCAGAAAAAAATTATTGAAGCGCATGGTGATCTTAGACCCGAGCATGTTTGCCTTACTCCAAAACCAGTGATTATTGATCGTCTTGAATTCAGCCGTGCATTGAGAATATTGGATACGGCTGAAGAGCTTTCTTACTTTGCAATGGAATGTGAAATGTTAGGAAATGTTGTTCTTGGTGAATTTTTTTTTAACACTTATTCCGAACAAACTTCAGATAATATAAATCCGTCATTGGTTCTTTTTTATAAAATAAAAAGAGCTTGTCTCCGGGCTTACCTTGGTGCAAGACATGTAACAGAATCGAATTATAAAAGAGACAACGGATGGCTTACCAAAGCAAACAGATATGTAGCACTGGCAGAACAATATGACAAAATACTTACAACGTAATGTAATATTCTAAGATGAATAAAGTTTAGAATGCACAAATGAATTACACAACAGGCGGTCCGATAAAAAATAATTTGTATAAAAGCAATAAAACGAAAACAGTGCAACCAATAAAATCTTTCTGGAGCCTTGATAAGCCAGAACTTTTCTATCAAACTGACTCTTCTCTAAATGGTTTAGCAGAAAGTGAGGCAAGTACCCGTTTACTCAACAACGCTGTCTTAATAAAATACCGAAATCATGAACGCAACGGTAAGAAAAAGCGGCATAGAAAAGAAATACCAATTGATGAATTAGTACCGGGTGCTATTGTATTATTAAATGCCTGCGGTATTATCCCGGCAGATGCATGCATATACTGCGATAGCTTTATATTTTGAATGATAATAGATAATATTTGGATGTTAGCAAAACTCAGGGGCAGAAGATGACAGATGTACAGAATTTATTGGAAATAGCAAAGTATGCGGCGCTTGATGCAGGCAAAGCAGTTATGGAAATATACAGATCTGGGGAATTTGAAACAGATATAAAGACAGGCGCTTCTCCTGTAACCAAGGCAGATAAAATATCTCATACAATTATCACGGGGCACCTTGATAAGACCCATTTACCAGTTCTTTCCGAAGAAGGGGGGCATATTGATTTCAAAAAAAGAAAACAATGGGAATATTTTTGGTTGATAGATCCGCTTGACGGGACAAAAGAGTTTATTAATAAAAATGGTGAGTTCACTATCAATATTGCTTTCGTAAGACAGAATACCGCTGCCGGAGGTGTAATCTATGCGCCATGTAACGATACTTTGTATAGTGGGTCAAAAGAAACGGGGGCGTTCAAAAATGAGAAAGGGAGCCTGGTTGAATTTCCGCCATTGGCTGAAAGAGTTCAATTTAAAGATCTGCTGCAAAGAGAACATATAACAGTAATAGCTTCCAGATCTCACGTGAATTCTGAAACAATGACGTTTATAAAACAGTTTCAAAGTACAAAGCTTATGTCACTTGGCAGTTCACTTAAATTCATGCTACTTCTTGAAAACCGGGCTGATATTTATCCAAGATTGGGAGCGACGATGGAATGGGACACGGCGGCTGCTCATGCAATTTTAAACGCTTCCAACAGGGGCGTGTACCAGGCTGATATGAAATCAGAACTCTGTTATAATAAACCTGATCTTACAAATCCGTTCTTTATTGCGTTTTAGCCCCCACGATGTTCAAAGCTGCGGGCAAACTACCACTTTGAATAATCATTCCGCCTTTGTCTTTAAACACCTGCATCGTTGTTATAAAGTCTTCCTTCTTCAAAGGACAAGTGCCATCTTCTATGATATATGTTTCAAACCCTTCCTTCAAACTATCCATCGCTGTATAGAAGACACATATATCACCACATAATCCGGTTATATAAACTTCTTTTACTTTTTTGCCACGCAAATAATCAGCGAGACAGGTTGATTTACGATGGCCATTATCATAAAAACCGCTGTAGCTGTCTATTTCCGGATCGGTACCTTTTCTGAAAATTGCCTCCGCTTTATTCGTGTTAAATGCAACAGGAAAACTTGCACCTGATGTTCCCTGCACGCAATGATCCGGCCAAAGGGTTTGTTGCAATCCGTTTAATTCTATTACATCAAAAGGTTTTTTCCCTACATGGCTGGATGCAAAGCTTTTATGATCAGGAGGATGCCAGTCTTGTGTAATGACAACCAACTCAAAATAGTTTTGCAGTTCGTTTATAACAGGAATAATCTTATCGCCTGCAGGAACTTCCAATGCGCCACCGGGTAAAAAATCGTTTTGAATATCGACAAGTAGAAGTGCTTTCATTCTATTATTTTTTATAATCATCTTTCAGCTGATCTCTTAATGCCAGTAATTTTTTGCTTACACCTACTTTATACAGGTGTGGATTTTCAAATCTTTTATACTCTGTGGGTAAGAGTAATAATCTCCTCTTTGCATACCCGGCAATATCTTTTAATGAATAAGACTGAGAAATTATTTTTCCTTTCTCCATCACTTTTTGCAGCAAAGGTTCCTGCTGAAAATTTCCTATTACAAGAGATTTACCAGCTTCAAAGGGATGATACATGATGTCAGTTTTTTGTTGTTCTTCTGTGAGCGTAACTACATCTGCACCAAAGAATAGCCCATCGCTGGTAATTACTCTATACGTATGCTTTATCCCGGGCAATGTTATTTTCTCAAGTGTTTCTGATAACTTTAAGCGAGGCTTTCCGGAAGCCATCGAAAGTTTATAAACACCATCCAGTGCAGCATCCGGTTGACCAGTAACAAGACGCGTACCTACGCCAAAAATATCAATCTGTGCACCCTGCTCAGTTAAACTTTTAATTACATACTCATCGAGTTGATTGGAAGCTACTATTTTCATGTAATGCAAACCAGCTTCATCGAGCTCATTTCTTGCAACTTTGGAGAGATAAGCAAGATCACCACTGTCCAAACGGATACCTCCCGCACGATGCCCATTGCTTTCCATTTCTTTTGCAACTGTAATAGCATTAGGTACACCGCTTTTAAGTGTATCATATGTATCAACAAGGAATATGCAATCATCCGGACGTGCTTTTGCAAAAGCACGAAAAGCTTCGAGTTCACTATCATAGCTTTCAATGAAAGAATGTGCCATCGTTCCTGCAGCAGGCAATCTGTATAATTGTGCTGCATATACGTTACTGGTTGATTCGAATCCACCAATAATGGCACCTCTTGCAGCAAGTATACCGCCCATACCCTGTGCTCTTCGTAAACCAAAATCGCTCAGGAGGCGATTACCCGCGACATACCTCATCCGTGAAGCTTTGGTTGCAATAAGTGATTCAAAATTGAGTATGTTCAGCAGCAGTGTTTCCACCAGTTGTGCTTCAATAATATTTCCCTCAACACGAAGTATAGGACAATTGGGAAAAATAATTTCGCCTTCCATGCAAGAATATACATTACCGCGAAACTGAAATCTCTTAAGATATTCAATAAAGGAAGAATTGAATTTTAATTCTCTGAGAAAGGAAAGATCATCATCTGTAAAATGCAGGTCCGTCAATATATTCAAAACGTCCTGCAATCCCGCAAAAACCACATACCCTCCCTTGTTCGGCACTTTACGAAAAAAATAATCAAAACATGCAGTATCATCTTTTCGGCCTTCCATGAAATATGTTTCTGACATAGTTATTTCATACAGGTCAGTGTAACTTCCGCTGATTGAAAAAGATAACATTCGTTTAATTTAACGTGATTTCGGGATAAGATAAAATAATTATGATACCAGCTTTTATACCCTGATTGGTCTTCGTTGCGTCGCAATCCTTTCATCGTTCTGATTATGAGTTGAGCTTTTAGATGCCAAAAGATATATTGATGAAGTGCTTGCGACGCAACGAACGATGCTATAAAATTCCAAAGTTGGTATCATCAAAAATAGATGTTCATGCAGAACTCACGTTAATTTATGAAATTTTAAAAGAACAAAGAGTAAATTGTTAGATATTCCTTGTTATTAAGGTGTATTTCGTGAGATTGCTTTATGCTGCGGCTTTCCGTAGTGGTTCCCGGTATTTGAATTTGCAGGTATTCTGCTCAAAAACGTCGAGACAACGTAATGATAGAATTTTTTCATTTTATTTCAGTCAATAGCCTGATAATCTAACAGCAGCATATATTACAACAGCTCCTGAAATTGTCATGATTGTACTCCCTATAGAATATTCATGCTGACATTCCGGTAACAGATCGGTTGCCCCCAGGTAAAAAAAGAAACCAGCAAATAAAGCAAGCATTAATCCAAGCAAAGATGTAGGCAGCGAGAAAAAAAATGTTGATAAAATTCCCGCCACAGGCGCCAATGAATTAATCAGCAGCCATTTAATAGCTTCTTTTCTTTTACAATTATTTTTAATAATAATCATGACCGTGTTGATACCGTCAGACAAACCATGTGTTATCACAGCAGCCGCAACAATTGTCCCCATAGAAACTGAGATGTTAAATACAAATCCTATTGCGATGCCATCAAGAAAACTATGTATCGATAAACTGCCCGCACCAATTCTGCCTTTTATTTTATTTTTTACCTGCTGTTCTTTTGAATCCGAATGCAGTATAGCAAGCCTGTCAAGGGTCATATAGATAAGAAATCCCAGAGCCGCCATCGAATTAATTATTTCAAAACTATGCTTTCCACCTGCGAGGGAAAGTGATTCCGGCAACAGATCAAAAAAGCCGACTCCTATAATTGCGCCTGCGCTAAAACCTGGAATAAGTCCCCATCGGTCTTTAACCCTTAAGGCAAACAGGCCACCTGCGAGTGTTGAAAAAAAAGTAATAATGGTTATTAAAATGAGCATGAGGGAAAACTAAAACTATTGAGGGTTTATTATTTTTTGAAGATCAATTATAATATAGTGCCGAAAGAAAAATATACGGGTTAATTGAATCCTGTTGTTTTGTTGTTTCCAGATACTCGCCCAATTCCATTTCAAGAAAATTCGCGTAAGACCGCACCTCCCATACATAGAGGTTTTTCCCTCCTGGTGTTTTTTTTATTACACCCGGAAGCATTTCATACAGTGCGCCATTCCAGCACGCATTTTCCAATTGCTCTGTTTGTGAAAGGTATTTATCACTATCTGAACTGCCTTTTTCACCCATTAATTGTTGAGAAAATGTTGAATCTGTCAACAATAATATCTCCTGCTGAATAAGGTTTGTTTTCATAACAAAATATTTAGGATTACTGATCAACAAATAATAATATCCACGAAGTTTCAATTTATGAATACCACCAGCCAATGATCTTAGCGTCCTTTATATATGATTTTGATCATCAACTTTTCGCAACCGAATTAAAGTTGAACAGACCAGTGTCATTTTAAAACCCCATTTCTCTGATAACTGAGTTTAGTTGGCCGGATACAGAAGCAAGTAAATTCATCTCAGGGAAAATTTCTATCCATGTTTTTCATATCAGGTTATGGAGATTCTTTTATCTCATGTTTGCCCTGTATTTAATCAGCGTGATTTCAATTATTTGTTATACTGATACCAGTCATAGATTATGGGTATTCTCACAAAGTATCTTTATTGCACACAAGAATCAAAAAATATCCACTGTAAAGAACAAGCATCTACACAAAGAACATTGAACCATTAACCTTGCTAAAATTTCATAATGGAAAAAATATTAGTGGTTATAGATGTGCTCTCGCCTGATGAGAAGACGCTCAATTTCGCATGTTACCTTGCCAACGCAAATCATTCAAAACTTACTGGGGTATTTCTCGAAAATCTCTCTTATGAAGACAGAGCGGTTATAAAAAGCATGTATGGTTCACCTTATATAGAAACAATTTTGACTACGGATATACCTGACAATATTCTTAAGAGAAAAGCCTGCGAAATGGCAATAATTCAGTTCAATAAGGTTTGTAAAAACAAAGGCGTTGCGCATTATGTACATCTTGATCGCGGTATCCCTGCGGAAGAACTGATCGAAGAAAGCAGGTTTGCAGATTTCCTGATAATAGACGCTGAAACATCTTTTTCAAAAAGAACAGAAAGCATACCCACAAAATTTGTAAAGGATGTTCTTGCAAATACTGAGTGTCCTGTAATAATTTCACCTGACAGTTTTGACGGGGTTGATGAGATCATATTTGCTTACGATGGTTCCGGATCTTCGGTATATGCAATCAAGCTCTTCACCTATTTATTTCCGCAGTTTACAGATAGAATGATCAGGATTGTACATGTTAATAAAGATGATGAAAATATAGTTAGCGAAAATCGCAAATTAAAAGAGTGGTTACAATCCCATTACAGCAATATTGATATGGTTGTGTTGCAGGGTGAGCTAGGAAAGTTGCAGGGTGAGCTAGGAAAAGAATTGTTCGCTTATCTTTTGGAAAAAGAGAATATGTTTGTTGTAATGGGTGCTTATGGAAGAAGCTGGGTATCGAACCTGTTCACCAAAAGCGATGCTGATTTGGTTGTAAAGTCTATCAACTTGCCGGTCTTCATCGCGCACTATTAAAATTTATTTTCTATTTGACCAATAGGGTTGGCGAAAAAAACAAATTGATGATCTTGCAGGTGGTGTTGGGAAAATAGAGATGAAAAGCTAGTACTGCGTTCGTATCACGGCCGCTAACGCAGCTAAAAAAGTAAATCACGACGGACAGGCCTTTAAAACCTATATCGTTCCCCAGCATACATTAGATGCTATATACTTACACAAGTTTTTAATAAGTCGGTTTGTAATTGTTCCATTACGTCTTGAAGTAAAAAAAAATTCTCGAAAAATATAACATGAAAATGCCGCAAGTGAATAATCCCAATTCAGCGACCTCTTGTCGCTTTGCAAATTTTATGAGATCACTTGCAAGACGAAATTGCCGGGCGATCTCGTCATTCAACTTTTCTTGTTCACCAAATTCTTTTGGCAAACTTTCCTTAATGCAAAGTTTTCTTTTGTCCCAAAACTCAGGCGGGATTTTGAACCAAAGGCAATAAAAATAATGCTGAGTGTCGACAGCACTGCGGCTGATCTTCATCATAAACAAACATGATTCTCAGTATAAATAGCTTAAATAATAAAAGTATTAAAGTACTTCTAAACTTTTAAATATATCTTTGTGCTATAAATCGGAAATGGAAAAAGAGAAATGACCGATAGGGGAAATCAGGAATGTAGATACCATTATCCGGGGAACTTTCAAACTAAAAATATTTATATGAAACATAATCTAAGTTTAACGCTGGTATTTATAACCACGATGTTCAGCAGTTGCTTCTCAACTGCAGACAAAAGCAATGATCCGGGAATCAATGATAAAATGGCTTATGGCGCACCCAAAGCATATATAACCAAAGAAGCTATTCCTGCAACAACAACGGACGGACCTGTAGCTTATGCTCCTGGTCTTCCTGCCATTGTTGATAATGACACAGTGGCGATAAGAGTAGATGTGCAACACAAAAAAATAACGGTTGCCGAAGGTGTTAGTTTTTGGGCCTGGACATTCGGCGATTCAGTACCCGGTCCTGTGTTAAGAGTGCGCGTTGGTCAGATTGTAAAGTTCACAATGTTCAATCGTTCCGGCCTTACTGCAGAAGTATCTCCACCAATGCCCCACTCCATAGACTTTCACGCTGCTATGGTCGACCCGCATGATAAGTACAGAAGCATCAACCCCGGTGAAGCATTGCATTTTCAATTCACCGCAAATTATCCCGGCGTGTTTATGTATCACTGTGGTACGCCTGTGATTTTACAGCACATGATTTCTGGCATGACAGGTATGATTATCGTTGAACCTAAAAATGGTTTTCCGGGCAAGGTGGACAAGGAATTCACGATCGTGCAAAATGAATTTTATCTAAAACAGAACGACAGTATGTATGAAACAGACGTGAACAGCGCGAGAAATCGGCAGCCGATGTTTGTGACTTTTAATGGCAAGTACAAACAATACGTTCAAAGCCCGCTTGAAGTAAAAGCCGGCGACCGCGTAAGGTTATACATTCTGAATGCAGGTGCCAATCTTACTTCAAGTTTCCATGTCGTAGGAACCATCTTCGATAAGGTGTGGCTCGACGGTAATCCTCACAATGAGCTTCGCGGAATGCAAACGGTGGAACTGGGCAGCAGCAACGGCGCTATTGTTGAATTTGTTGTTCCCGAAAAAGGTACTTACGCCTTTGTTGATCACTCATTTGCCAGTGTTGAACAAGGAGCTATCGGTTTGATTGAGGCGAAATAAAAAACCGGATCAAAGTGGATTGAAATATTCCAGCAACAATATTCATAAAATCAGCCCACTTCATTTGAAAAAACATGAAAGATGAAAAAGATATTATTTATCATAGCAGGCTTGTTAAGTTCATTCATGGCGCTGCAGGCAACCCCACCGGGAAAGCTGAAGATTTATCTGTTTCTGCAATCACAATGCCCTTGCATCTATAATCACAAAGAAACTTTTGGCTCGTTGATAAAAAATTATGGTGATAAAGTAAACTTCACCGCTGTTTTTACAGACAGCAAAGAGAGCAACACGGCTATGCAGCATTTAATTCATGATCTCGGCTGGAATTTGCCGTATATAAAAGACAATCATCATCAGCTTGTGCAGCAGTTACAACCAGCAGTAAGCACCGATTGTGTGCTTGTTGATAACAGGGGGAACGTGTTGTATAAAGGAGCTATTGATGACGGACCAATGAATATGGGCACGGTAAAACATTTCTATTTAAAAGATGCACTGGAAGCATATCTCCATCATTTACCCATCAAGATTTCTACCGCAAAGGGACTCGGTTGCTTTCTGCAATAAGACCCGGCGAACGGAAAACAAAATTTAGAAACTTTTTATATAATCAATAAACATAAAGCCATGCAAACAACACAACAAAACATTTTGAATGTAACATTACTTGAACCGAGGCAAAAGCATCCTGCAATTTTTACACACTTTGATGCCTTGCAGGAAGGTGAAAGCTTAACCATTCACAACGACCACGATCCTAAACCGCTCTATTATCAATTACTGGGAGAAAGAGGAAACATTTTCAAATGGGAATATCTTGAACAGGGCCCCGAGGTATGGAAAGTCCGCATAACCAGAAATAATACAGGTGAGCGCGAAGAAACACTTGGGCAAATTGCTGCAAAGGATTTGCGCAAGGCACAGATATTTAAAAAGTATGGACTTGATTTTTGTTGCGGCGGTAAAAAAACAGTGAAGCAGGCATGTGCAGATAAAGGGTTGGATGTTACTAAAATAGAACAGGAGTTGCAACATGCCGATAAATATTTTTCTACCCGTCCCTTGCCTTATAATGACTGGAGTCTCGATTTTCTTGCCGATTATATTGTGAACACGCATCATAGCTATGTAAAAAAATCATTGCCCGAGATACAGGGATATGCTGCTAAAGTGGCGCAGGTGCACGGAGACAAGCATCCTGAATTGCTGGCGATTCATCAGTTGGTGGAAGAAATTAAAGCAGAGTTATCTGCCCACATGATAAAAGAAGAAAATATTTTATTCCCCTACATCAAAGAACTGGTCACTTCAAAAAATAATGCACAGACAATGCACGTGGCACATTTTGGCACTATTCAAAACCCTATTGCCATGATGGAAATGGAACATGAGTTAGTGGGCAAAAACCTTGAAGAAATAAGAACATTAAGCAACAATTATGCATTACCTCAGGATGCGTGCGCAAGCTATAGCCTGTTGTACAGGATGCTTGACGAATTTGAAGACGACCTGCATACACATGTTCATCTTGAAAACAATATCCTTTTTCCAAAAGCACTTGAATTTGAAAAGCAATTAAACAATGAAAGAGCATAAACCTATCAGGCGCGATAAAGCATTTGTTTCTTTTTCAAGAGATCATCATTTTGGTTTATTACTGGTGTGGAAGATCCGCAATGATTTGAAGGGGAATATGGATGCGAAACCTATCAGCGAATATGTATTGACTTTTTTTGATGATAACTTAAATCAACATTTCAAAGACGAAGAATCTCTGCTATTCAGCAAATTGCCTGCTGATGATGTTTTACGCAAACAAGCAAAAACGGAGCATAATAAAATTTACCTGCTTATCGAATCGCTTCGTGAAAACAATGAGGACAAAGAATTGCTAAAGGAGTTTGCAGATTTACTCGAGGTACACATAAGATTTGAAGAAAGAGTTCTATTCAATCACTTACAGGAAAAAATGGATACGGATGAGTTAGAAGCTATTTTCATCAGCATCAATAAAGATGATCATGTAAGTAACTCCATGAAATTATTCGCACATACATAATGCTTAGCAGCCATGATTATTAATGATAATACAAAAATTGCAGCGATCCTAAAACATAATCCTGATGCATTGGAAGCCATCATCAGCATTTCACCAAAATTTACGAAACTGCGTAATCCTGTTTTAAGAAGGTTAATGGCAGGGCGAACAACCGTTTCGATGGCAAGCAAAATCGGTGGATGCGATCCTGCTGATTTCTTCATAAAACTTCAGCCATTAGGTTTTGAAATTGATGATACGGTTACCGGAGTTAATGAAGAGCAAAAAGAAGTTCCGGAATTTATTTCGTCTTTAAAAACCGGTGACATTGTTGTTTTGGATGTGCGGCCCATCATTGCATCGGGAAAGGATCCACTCAGGATTATTCTTGAAAAAATAAGCAAGGTTCAGCAAAACCAGGCGCTCAAGATCATCAACAGCTTTGAACCCACACCATTAATGCTTTTGTTGGGGAAACAAGGATTTCAATCATATGTCAACTTGATTGATGAAGATTTGGTGGAGACTTATTTTTACAGGGCAGCAGAAACGAAACAAAGTGAACCGCTGCAGGTTGCAGTTGGATCAAAGAATTGGGAAGAAATGATGGAAGAATTCCATGATAAAATGCAAACCATTGATGTGCGTGCACTAGAAATGCCGCAGCCAATGTTAACCATTTTAGATTCACTGGAAAAATTGCCGGAAGAAAAAGCATTATATGTTTATCATAAACGCATTCCTGTGTTTCTGCTGCCCGAACTCAGGCAAAGAAAATTTGATTATCGTATAAAAGAAGTAGCCGGCAACGACGTGCATCTGTTAATCTTTAAAACCCAATGATAGCAGGTAACAACGATACAAGAACCACCACGCATAAAGTAGTATTGCCGTTTTATATTTACGCAGCATTATCATTTCTTGCAGCTGCTATACTATTGTTCACATCCTCCCAAGTAACTGGACATTATTTTCAGCCGCACACTTTGGCAATCACGCATGCCATGACGCTCGGCTGGGGTACCATGATCATTTTAGGCACAAGCCATCAACTGTTGCCGGTGCTGATTGAAGGAAAATTATACAGCAATACGCTCGCCTATCTTTCATTTGCATTTGCTGCTGTCGGTATTCCATTGCTGGTATATGCATTTTACACTTTCAACATGAGGTGGCCGGCGCAATATGGAGCGATGCTTATCAATGCAGCAATTGTTTGCTATCTCATCAATGTTTCAGCAAGTATTGCAAAATGCAAACACGAAAATGTCCAGTCGGTGTTTGTTTTTACAGCTGCAATATGGCTATTTATTACAACTGCAATAGGCGCATTGCTTGTTTATAATTTTACCTATAACATTTTACCAAGGGATTCCCTGCATTATCTTTCGCTTCATGCGCATGCAGGGATTGCCGGATGGTTTTTGTTGCTTGTTACGGGCGTTGGCTCAAGATTGATTCCAATGTTTTTGATCTCTAAATATGATAACAAAAAGCTTTTGTGGCGGATATATGCATTGATAAATCTTGGGCTCATAGCATTTGTTCTGTTGTTTGTTTATTCGGCAAAACCAGTCTTTTATTTGTTTTCCGCACTATTTATTGCAGCAGGGCTGAGTTTATTTGTATTTTACTGTTATAAAGCTCATCAACAAAGGATCCGTAAACGCGTTGACGGGCAAATGAAAATTTCATTGCTCTCTGTTCTGATGATGATAGCGCCATTGATATGCCTGTTACTTATTGTGCTGTTGCTGCTTTTGTCATCTGTAAATGGTAGCTTGATATTGGCCTATGGCTTCAGCATATTTTTTGGATGGCTAACCGCCATTATTTTAGGGATGACATTTAAGACATTACCTTTTATTGTATGGAATAAAGTTTATCATGCAAAAGCGGGTCTGGGGAAAACACCCAGCCCTGGGGATTTATTCAGCAAAAAAATATTTAACGGCATGGCGATTAGTTACGTGGTTGGATTTGGGTGTTTCTTGATCGGAATTTTATCAGCGGATGATATCGCAATAAAAACCGGTGCAATACTTTTGTTTTGCTGTGCTTTCCTTTATAATCTGAATGTTTTCAAAATACTTTTTCATAAACAAAACAGCAAATGAATGTGTCAACAAATCATAGTGTTAAATGCATGTTTGCGCTTGCCGGATTGCATGATGTTATTGATCCCGAAGTGGGATTGAACGTGGCTGATATGGGTTTGATATACCAGTTGAATTTTGATGAAGAAGCAAGACAAGTTAATTGTTTAATGACATTGAGTACAAGATTTTGCCCGATGGGCGAAAGCATTGTTGATGGCGTAACCAACAATTTAAAAATAAATTTTCCGGACTCTGACGTGCTGGTGGAATTGACATTTGATCCGCCCTGGCGTTATGAAATGATATCGGAAGAAGGCAGAAATTTTTTAAACAGGTAACGAATGTTAAGTTATACATGTAAAACTGCGATAAAGGCTGCGGTATATCTTGCTTCAAAATTTGAAAGTGGCGAGAATGCAGGTATTAAGGAAATAGCCGAATATATTAATGCAAGTGAACACACTGTTGGCAAACTTATGCAAACACTCGTTAAGCAAGGCGTCGTTAACAGTGTGAAAGGACCGTCGGGTGGATTTTATATTTCCAAAGAACAAACAAAACAGCCTATCATTAATATAGTGGAAGCAATTGATGGAAAAAACGTATTTAAGGAATGCGGATTGGGCTTAAGCAAATGCTCAGCTTCGCATCCATGTCCTATACATAACGAATATAAAGAAGCAAGAAACCTGATAGAACAATTATTCAACACACGCAGGATCGCAGATTTATGCGAGTTTGTAAATAGTGGATTAGCTTATTTAATGGGGTAGCGAAGGGCGATCTTGGGTCTTTTTATCATCCCCAATCAAGGTTTTTACTCCTTGGACTGAAGGGTCTTATGGCGCTTTTTTTCGTCAATTTATTTTGTCTTAATTAAAACGGTGCCATGCAATTGCAGTGTTGACTTAACAAATTTGAGGCACATCAGGCACATATGCATTTTTTAAATTAAAATCTTCCTGTGCAAGTTTATACAACTTTAAAGCAGGATCAGATTTCTCCTTTATGTATGCACCTAATTCAGCAACTTCCTGTCGCTTTGCAAATTTTATAAGGTCGGATGCAAGTTGAACTTGACGATCAATTTCATCAATTTAATTTTTCATGATCGCCGAACTCTTTCGGCAAACAGCCGCCGAAGGTCGACTGTTATAAAAGATTGAAATGGAGTGTCTTAATTGTTCGGTTTTGTACAAAAAAGAAAGGCTCACTTTTTTGAAGTGAGCCTTTCTGCGGACCGGACGGGCCGGCTTGAAAGCTCACTATTTATTTAAATTCAATCTATTATAATTTTCAGTCGCGGTAAATCTTAAAAAACTTCCTTCTTTACTATTATGAACAGCATCGTACATTTCTATACAAAAATATGTCAATTTTATCTATGCAATAGTCCACGTACCCATTGGAACGCATTACTTTGAGCTGACAGAAAGCGCCATGAAATAACGGATAATAAATTTAAATCATTAGCGGCCACACTGCTTCTTCTGACAATAGTGATGTAACAATATTAAGCTCTATGGTTCTTGTTTTTATCCT
This sequence comes from Panacibacter ginsenosidivorans, assembly GCF_007971225.1. Taxonomy (NCBI): domain Bacteria; kingdom Pseudomonadati; phylum Bacteroidota; class Chitinophagia; order Chitinophagales; family Chitinophagaceae; genus Panacibacter; species Panacibacter ginsenosidivorans. The sequence continues at coordinate 4,400,208 of NZ_CP042435.1, forward strand.
GTTATATTATCTTCAACACATATGCATTATCGCAGGGCTGCTTTTGCGGAAGATTAACCGCAAGTCCATCCGCTGTTTGCTGCCATTGTATGTTATCATTGTTGCCTAACAACTGAACATTTGATATCTTTTCAGAGGCGAGAGATTTTATAAACACTTTCCCACTTTCGGGCCACTCAAAAAACGTCGCGTATAATTTGTTTCCCTTTGTAGTAAACCGAAAATCTTCTGCGCCTAATGGCTTGCCCTTGCCTTCGTTAAAACCTTGTGCATTTAATGGCGCAGCAGTTTGAATAGCCGGTCCTTCTCCAAAAATTTTCCAGGGTCGTGTTGCATAAACTGCTTCATTATTTATCTTCATCCATTCGCCTATTTCTTTAACGATAGCCATTTCAAGTTCATCTATACTGCCATCTCCGCGAACAGGAATATTGAGCAATAAATTACCATTCTTACTTATTACATCCATCAATGTTTGTATTACTGTTGCAGCAGTTTTGTAACTTTTGTTGTTGTAAATCCTGCGATCATAGTGCCAGCCTCCTATGCAGGTATCTGTTTGCCATTCGAAAGGTTCAATGCTGTTGCTTGCGCCGCGTTCAATGTCCCATACCATGCATTTGCGCTGCTCTTCGTCAAGAACTTTTCCATTCAATACTGCTTGTAACTTACCATTTCTTTTTATGCTTTCGTTGTAAAGATATGCAGCAATGCGTAAGCCTGCATCGCTGATGGGCCATAAAGGCAAAGCGGTATCATCAAAATAAACAATATCCGGTTGGTATTTATTTATGAGATCCACTGTCCTGTTGAAGAATTTTTCACAATATGCTTTTGAAGGAACATTCGTGCCGCCGCCCCAATTCCACATTGTACCAAAGTCAATACCATCCGGACTTAGCGGGTGGTTTTGTGCATACAGTTCCTGCGGGTCCAAGCCATCCCACCATTTATTTTTTCCATCAGTTTTTGTAAGCTTGCCATCATAAGGAATGCCTGCAAATGTGCCGGTTTTATCACTCCGCTGTGAGGGTTCATACCACATCCATGCATGCGAAGCATGAACACTTACACCAAAAGGTAATCCATGTTTTTTTGCTGCTTTTGCCCACCCTTCAATCAGGTCCTTTTTGGGTCCGTACTTTGTAGCATTCCATGATTGATAACTGCTTTTGAAATTGTCGAAGTTATCGTGATGATTTGCCATAGCAACAAAATATTTGGCACCTGCATTTTTATATAGTTCTACTAATGCATCAGGGTTCCAGTTCTCTGCCTTCCATTCATTTATTACATCTTTAAATCCAAACTTCGAAGGGTGCCCATATTTCTCAACATGATATTTATAATGATCACTTCCTTCTTCATACATGCCACGTGCATACCAGTCGCCGTGTTCAGGTTGGCATTGTGCACCCCAGTGTGCCCATATACCAAACTTTGCATCCTGGAACCATGCCGGCACTTTATATTGTTTCAACGAATTCCATGTTGGTTCAAATGGACCATCTGCAATTTGTTCGCCATTAAGTTTAGTGCTGTTTAATATTGCTGCTGCAGATGATTTCGATAACCACCATGCAGGGATTGTCGTTGCCAATCCTTTTATAAGGTTTCTTCTTTTCATTGGTAAATAGATATGATTTATTTATACCGGTACATTCGAAAATCAAAAAAGATTTACAAGAAATCGTATTACTAAAGCAAACACCTTAGAGATTTATTTTCACGACAATTAATAATTGTCAATTATACACTTTATTTTTTGTTACAAAAAATCGAGATGGTTTTATATGCATAAACGAAGCAACTTATTTTGTAATCACATCTACTTCTGCATAACCAATGTTATTATTATTCTCTGTGTTTAAAAATTTCAAAATACACTTTCACTTCGTTTTAATTACTCATTTTTTGAATACCGGCAGAAGATTTTCATGGCATCTTCATTGCGTCGCAATCACTTCATCTGCATATTTTCATGGTAATAGCAAATAATTTGCTGCTGCATATTCATCAGTATAAGAGTGCGACGCAAGAAAAGCGTTATGTATGTTCTGCAGCCGGGTTCAAAAAATTCCAAACACTTAATAAAAGACTGAGCCTGCAAAACAGTTTAACTGCTGCAGGGCTTAGGATTTTTAATAACTGCTTGCTGAAACGGAAATCATGATCGATATCAATTCCGGAATTGATATTTTGTAATTCTTTAATATTGTTTTTGGCATTGACTAATGAGACCCGGCAATGAGAGCATCAATTGTGCGTTGATCTTTTACTGTGTTATTGCTTCTATCCAATGCACCACCTGTATCCCACCAGAAAGGTTTTATCCCACGGGCTAATGCTTCTTTGGTAGTAAAGGTTATCCAATAGTCAACCGAAGCCTCGTGCGTTGCCAGGTCTAAAGGGACATGGTTGGAATTATCACGCCTGTAGGCACCATACTCACCCATTATAACCGGAATTCCTTTATCAATAAATGCTGCTTTAACTTTATCGTAGTCAGAAATTATGTCGCTCTCTTCCCCGTATGTAGCATTACGATCAGGTTCAATGGTTGAATGATGTCCGCTGCCCCAGTAGTAAAACATTTTACCCCAGCTCGCATCTTCACTAAGGAAACAAAACTGTGAAGGTGTATAGTTGTGCGCTTCAACCATCAGGCGATTAGCTACCGGGTCGGCAGGAAGTGTGGTCATGTATTGCGATGTCAATGACATAGATGTGCTTGGCCCTTGCAGGATAAGAACGCGATAGCTGTTTTTTCCTCCTGTCGAGCGAACTGCATTGATAAACGCCTGATGATATTGTAATAAGATCCCTGTCTCCTCTGCATCATCAGCGTTCGGTTCATTAGCGCTTGCAAACAGGAGATGCTCATCATAATCACGCATGGCAGTAGCAATTTGCTCCCATAATGCTTTCTGTTTAGCACTAACAGAATCTTGTTTTGCTTTAGTGATGTTGTTTTCCAACCAACCACCATCCCAATGAATGTTCAGCATGACATACAAACCGTTATTAACACAATAACCCACAACTTCTTTTACCCTGTTCATCCAGTTTTGATCTATGTGTGCTGTGGCTTTGTTGTCAACGTGTAAATCCCATGCGCAGGGTAAGCGAATAGCAGTAAAACCTGATTGCTTTACAAATTTTACATACGATTCTGTAATCAGAGGATTACCCCAACTTGTTTCTCCACCTGTGGCTTCCAGTGTATTCCCGATATTCCATCCTAATGTAAATTTATCCGCTAATTGCACGGCAGTGCTCATTCCAATTGAATCTGGTGCCTGGGGAGATATATTGTAAGACGGATATATTGTAGCAGGTTGCGAAACTGAAACTCTCCTTGCCTGCCCGTTTGCAGCGTCTATTGATAATGTTATAGAACGGGTAGCGCCGGTCTCATTTGATGTTGCAGATAACTGGACGGTACTATTACCGCTATTGCCAGATGTTTTGCTCAATTGTAACCATGAAGCTCCATTACTAATAGTCCAATTTGCATTTCCGTTTATGGTAAGATCGGTTGTTCCTCCGCTCGCCGGAAGAACAATTTCAGATGGAGATGCGGAGAGTTGCGGAGTAATTGTACCATTGTTTTTTTTACAGCCTGTCATCAACAGTACTGCAAAGACAAACCCTAACATTGTATAAGTCCTGAACTTGTTCATTTTTTCTGTACTCAAAGTGTAATAATTTAATTTCTGTATTATAAGAAGCCGTTTAAGTTTTGTTTGTATCCCGATTTTGAAACCGAAGATGACAGTTGTACAGCAGGTGAAGTGTTCCCCAAAGTTGCTGGATGCAAGCAATTACTTCGCACTCGCTGCTCACAGAATCTACGGCACAAGAGTGCGACGCAACGAAAGATGCCATAAGAAACATGGCTGGCATTCAAATAAATCACTTTAGACAGCTTCTGAGGGGATGGTGCAATTTTTTTCATTGCCCATCCCCAGGTCATCCTTTGCTTGATTGGAAACTTCCAATTCTACTGTTATTTTATTTTTACCACTCTTAAATTATCAAACGCGCCATAAAAGCCTGTGGGTGTATCAGATGTGCTGTAATTATGTAAATACACAATACATTCACTGTTTCCTGTTGTTCCCAATAAATCAACAAACTTTGTCATTGAAGCTCCTTTACCATCACCAAGTGTAGCGTCCGTTTTACGGAACATAGAAAAAGGAATGGTTATGGTTTTCCAACTGGTTGTGCTATACGCCGCTGTGGTAGTTGCAGAGGTTTGCCATGGTTCCCACCGGGCTATGTATGTAACATCGGAGCTTTGAATGTCAATTGTACCACCATTCCACGGTTGTGGGATATTTACTTCGAACTTAAATGCCCAATTGTCGATCGGATCATTCATATTGGCCGCAGGTATCCATTGTACGGCGTTCATGCGTATGGCATAGCTAGACCAGGTGTTACCCTCGCCGCCACTAAGAATGCCCCTTTGTAACACCTGATACAAACTTTTATTCCCAGGAAAATCAGCATTGTAAGGCGGCCATCCTGAATTTGGATCGCCACTGGTTAAATTACTTCCACCCCACCATTGCCAATTAAAATTACCAGCCCACTCCCAGTTTGATATAGAACCTGTGCTGATATCATTTACATTATATATTGTAGTTACTGAACCGAATTGAGTGGTAATTGAGACAGGACCGCTTGTTGAAATGGAAGGCATAAAAAAACCAACGTAGCTACCATCATCTGATGATTGAAAGGAGGTGATAGCTGCTCCGGCAAAAGTGAATGATTGAATATTTCTAAGATAGGTACCATGGACATACACCGAATCCCCATCAATTGCATTTTCATTGGAAACACTGGTAATCGTGGGGATTGCCTCGATTTTAAATGTTACTGAACCACCTTTTGTTGTTAATAATATCTGATCAGCAGGTTGTTGTGCAGGCATAAGAAAACCAAGAGAAGTACCATTAAGGTTTGAATGGAAAGATGTTATAGCAGTCCCTGCATAAGAAAGACTTTGAACCAGAACTAAATTGGTACCGAATAGAAAAACAGAGTCGCCAGGGTTAGCAAATACATTGGAAATCGCACTAATAGTTGGCGCACCGGGTCCTAATTTAAATGGAAAAGTGGTTGTACCTCCAGTTGTTGTGTACTCTATTGTATATAGCTTACTGGTATCTATTGTTGAAAACATTATAGAAGGTATTTGCACTACTGCACTGTTCTCGGCAAACAAAGTGCCGTTAAAAGGTGTAGTTACACCATTGAATTTTATTTCAATTGCATTTTTCAGATTCTGACCCGTAATAACCACCCACTGACCATCTGCAACGAGGCTATTAAGAATGGTGTCATTCGGAGTAGCCACATAACTTCTGATTTCTGAAATAACAGGAGGTCTTTCAACATCTTTTTTACAAGCCGTCAATAATGCCACTATCACTATAAAAAGCGACAAATATGATCGGTGATTTAATATTTTATTCATAATAGTATATTGTAACGTTATGGATTAAAAATACTTAACAGGCGGTTCAGCGAGATTTGGATCTGCTGCCAGTTCGGATGCAGGTAATTGCAGTGTAAACGATGAAATATTAGCTGGCACTACAGCTGTGCCAATAGGTGAATCCGGGGTAGCTATACCATTTTCATACTTAAATGTTACCCGCTGTTGGTTATTGAGAATATTAACCGCTTTAGCAGAATTCCAGTAAGAAAGTCTAACAAGGTCCAGCCAATATTGCCCTTCGAAAGCGAATTCAATTCTTCTTTCTTTAAGAATACTGTCTATGTTAATCGTTGAAACTGGATCAACACCAGCCCTTGTTCTTACTTTATTAAAATATTTCAACCCCTCAGCATCGGAGGTGGTTCCATTATTCCCCAGGATCGCTTCAGCATAAACTAAATAAACATCTGCAAGACGAAGCAGTGCATCATGCTCAATTGATGCCGTAAAGGTCATAGAGGGTGAATTGTTATCCTTTTCGTTCCCGATAATATGCTTCTTCATACTTTGACTAGTAGCTGTGTATCCCCCTCCTGCTGCATTTAATTCGGGGTAATAATCCCCATTAAGCATAAACGAAGCTTTTCTTCTTATGCTGTCCTTTGCAGAATAGTTGAGATACAAATCGTAAGTAGGGTCCAAAGAAAGCCACGCACCATTTTTTTGTGGGTTGATATCATTCGATGGAGAATAAGTCAGCAATAAATTACCTTCTTCCCATCCAATACTTGGACCTGTAGCCCACTGAAGTGCAAATAGTACTTCCTGGTTATCATTGTACTGAGATTGGAACAGGTTGTAATAATTATTCAATAAACTCAAGCCGCTTTCATTACAAACGGTTCCCGCATATTTTTTTGCGCTGTCTAATAATTTCTGATCACGACTTCCATTGCCTTCCAAACCAGACATAGTAAGGTAAACTTTTGCAAGCATTCCCTGTGCTGACCATGTTGTTACTCTTCCTTTTTCATCGTTACGAGGTAAGCTATTTGCGGCAAAAGTTAAATCATTAACTACAAACTGATAAACATCTGAAACAACATTACGTTTTAGTAATGGGTCCTGAATAAGCTTACTGTTATCTTCGATGATAGGCACTGCACCCCACAACATAGCGAGATAATAATAGGCAGTGCCACGAATAAATTTTGCTTCGCCAATAGCTGCATTTTTATCTGCATCACTGATGGATTTATCTGCCTTTTGTTCTATGGAATTAATAACACCATTGCATTGACCAATCAAATTATACAATCCTTTCCATCCACCCTGCATTACGCTATTGCCAGCAGTAATGGTGCGTGTATAAAGCTGAACCCAATCGCTGATCCATTGACGGTTGCCATTTCCGCTTAAGATATCTCCCAAAGGCAGATAGGCTTCGTGATGCCATACACCCCAAGGAGAACCACCATAAAGACTGGCAGTGGCTAATCTTAAATCTGCAGTGGTTTTATAAAAGTTATCCGAACTTATTTGCGATTGCGAAGGACGGTCGAGAAAGCTTTTATTACAAGCAAAGCAGGAGACCGCAATCACTGCAATCAGTAAAATTTTATTAAGACGTTTCATGTGCTAATTTTTATTTTTTGAATTTTGCCACATGTTATTCGCCATAAAATTTTCTCCGCCGTTTGGTATAATAGCTCGAAAATTTTATAGCTCATTTCATGATCTCAAATTTTGTTATTTAGTTAAATTCAGGTTTACTCCGAATGTAAATGTTCTCGGCTGAGGATAATATCCACCATCCCAACCAGCCTGTAACGGATTCCAGGATCCGATTTCAGGATCCATACCCGAATATTTGGTTATAATGAAAGCATTTGAAACGGTTGCATAAACTCTGAGCGCATGCATATGTGCTTTGGATAATAATCTTTCAGGAATTCTATATCCCAGTGTAATGTTTTTGCACCTGATAAATGAACCATCTTCAATGTACAAATCAGAGGGGCGAAGATTTTCGTTCGTATTATCATTTCTCAAGCCCACTATTTTTGTATCGGGATTCGATACGTAAGCATTGTTAACATCAGCATGTGATGCATTCGGATCCAAATACTCAACCCTGGCATAGCCCAAAACAGCCTTAAAATAATTGGTATTATTCCCAGGATAGGTTTGTGAAATTGTCAACTGGTTAAATACTTTATTTCCATAGCTTCCGCTAAGAAAAATGTTTAGATCAAAATCTTTATAAGTAAAGGAATTATTTAATCCAAATTGATACTTAGGTAAAGGAGAGCCTAAAAACGTTTGATCGTTTGTGTTAATAACACCATCGCCGTTGAGATCTTTATATTTTCTGTCGCCATACCAAATACCACCACCATTAGGTGAAACAGGATATGGATTTCCACTTTGGTCTACCGGAAGTGCATGAGATTTAAAATCTCCAGGGGTAGCGAAAATGCCATCGAACACATAGCCATAAAACGAACCGATTGCCTGACCCACGACTGTTTTTTCAAAAACATATCCATTATAGGTTTGCGATAAGTTTGCTCCTACATCACCATTACCTAAGCTTATTATCTTATTTACGTTGTGTGAAACGGTGATATCGGTTCTCCATGTAATATTTTTTGACCTGATGTTGGTAGAACTAATTCTAAAATCAAATCCTTTATTGCTAATAGCGCCGATATTAACATAAGGCGCCTGCATAGCTCCCGGCGACCAGCTTGTAGTGGTTCCGGAAAATAATGGCAACGGCAGCTTTAATAACAGTCCATCTGTCTGACGATCATAAATGTCAAATGAAAAACTTAATCTCCAGTTTAAAAACGTTCCATCAATTCCTGCATTAGCATATTTCGTTTTTTCCCAGCTTACATAAGGATTTGCCAGGTTAGACTGGAATTGGGCCGTACCTGATAAGCCATTATTTACAGTAGAAAGCATTGTAACGAATGTATTACCCGGTATCCCCTGGTTATTGGTTACGCCATAACCTAAACGCAGCTTCAGGTCATTAATAAATTTTATACCTTTTAGAAGTTTTTCATTATTTATTCTCCATGCAAAAGCGCCGGACGAAGTAGTTACCCAACGATTATCTGCCGGAAAATTGGAAGAGCCATCTCTGCGAACATTACCAGTTAACAAATATTTGTCGTTCCATCCAAGATTAACACGTCCAAAATAAGATTCAAGCGCAGGCCCTGAACCTGATATACCACCGTTAGCAGCTGTATTGGCATCACCGCTGCTGACAGATGTTACATTATCGGAAGGAAAATCTCTTCTGGATGCTGATACACTTTCAAAAGTGTTTAATTGCGATTCGTGCCCGGCTAATGCATTTAAACTAAGTTTTCCAAATAGATGGGCATACGTAAGATAATTGCGAACTACAGTGTATATATTCTGAGAGGAAGCAGAAGATGCGGAATTGGTAGTATTTTTGGCCCTGCCAAAATCATATGTAGGATTGAAAGATTTTTCGTTGGTAAAATCGAAATTTCCGGATACCTCATTACGCAATGATAAATCCCTGTAAAACTGGATTTCTGCATATACGTTTCCAAATACCTGGTTTCTTTTTTTAGTATGCGAATTCAAAAGCGCAAGCCCCACGGGGTTTGGAATAGGTACAACCCAACCGGCATCATTGGTAACACCACCCCAACTTCCATCCAGATTTTTTACAGGAACATCAGGAGTTAAGCTCAGCGCATTAGAAATAACACTTGAGGTAGTTGAATTGACATTCTCGTCAACGTGTGCCAATTGAAGGCTGGTTCCAATTTTCAGCCAATTGGTTGTTTTGTTATCTAAGTTTAAGCGAACTGAAAATCTTTTAAAATCAGAACCCAGTGCAATACCTTCCTGGTCAAAATAAGAAGCTGAAAATAAATACTGTGTGCGGGCATCGCCACCATTAACAGTAACAGAATGATTTTGCATCGGCGCTTTACGGAATAATTCTGCCTGCCAATCTGTACCTGTTCCCAAATATTTGGGGTTTGCTAATTCTGGTCTCGCATCAAACTGCCATACCACAGCACGATCATTTAAAAGACTTGCAAATTCCTGCAGATTAACGGTAGGAAGTTTCTTAGGTATTTCCTGGAGACCATAATACCCTTCGTATGAAACGCTTGAAGCTCCTGCCTTCCCTCGTTTAGTAGTAATTATGATTACACCATTTGTAGCTTGCGAACCGTAAATTGCTGATGCCGAGGCATCTTTTAATACGTCAATACTCTCAATTTCGGAAGGATTGATGGTATTTAGCGGGTTCGAACCACTGCCCGGATCATTTGGCGAAGGAATAATAACTCCATCTATTACATACAATGGAGCGTTGTTTCCCGTTATAGAAGACACTCCACGAACCTGAATAGCTACACCTCCGCCTGGCTGACCAGAAACCTGCTGTACCATTACACCCGCAACTTTACCCTGCAATGCCTGATCAATAGTTGTAGGAAGTGTTTGGCGAAGTTCTTCTCCGCTAATAGAAGATATAGCACCTGTAACATCTTTTCGCTTCGTTTTGCCATAACCAATAACAACTACATCCTTAAGGTCGGATCCATTCTCTTCCAGTTTTAACTCAATCGTGTTGCTTTTGCCAACAGTTACTTCTTTTTGCAGGTAACCAACCCTGCCGATGACGATTACATCTCCAACCTTTGCATTAATAACAAATCTACCGGTGCTGTCTGTAGAGGTATGTACACTGGTGCCTTTAATCAATACTGTAACATCAACAAGGGGCTGTTCACTGAATGCAGCGTAAACTCTCCCGGTAATTTTCTTTTCAACAGATTTTTCCTGTGCACGACTATTCATTGCAAGAAGCAGGAAAAATAAAAAAAAGAGCAGCCTGCTTTTGGCTCTTTTTGGATGTTGTCGTTTAAGTCTCATAGCAAACAATTAGTGGTTAATAAAAAATATTAGTGATTTATATAAGCAGTTATATATTTCTTTGATATAAGCAGTATATCATTTGGCATCGCCTGTTGTGTCACTCCCTTTTACGTTCAGAACTTTTTTAAACAAGTGAGGTGAATAGCCCGGAAAGCCTAACCTGTTGTTATTTTATAAACGGCTACTCACCATCGCCTTGCATCACTCATCACTGCGTACACAGCCCCGATGCTATCAGGTTATTACAGTCGCCCCGGGGGTTATATGCCCACCTGTAATACTGTGTACGCTGTGCGTTTATTGCTGAATAAAGAACTATAGTACAAGAGTGCGACGCAACAATGCTAAATGCTTATTCTAATGCAGGGCTCACAAAAAATTTTATTTCATATTCACTGTAATTTGTTCTCCCTGGTATGTTACTGTTGCATCTGCATTTTGCGCTGTATTAAAATCTTTTGGTTTGTCTTTACTTATCCATACTATGCGGAAGGTTCTCTTTGTAAGCATCCCATCGAAAGAGCCCTCGCGTTTATCAATTGTCAATGTTTTTGTTGTATCGTTGTAGTTTATTGGAATGATGCTGAATGCACCTTTCTCGTAATTGTAGTTTGTGCCTTCATCTTCGTATAATTTGAAAGAAGCATCAGCGCCTGTATAAACATTCAACGTAATGGTATCAGCAGGTTTTTCAGAAGTGTATTGCAGTTCGGGGCCAAAAGGAATAATTGAACCAGCTTTTACAAACACAGGCATTCTTTCGTAAGGCGCATCTGCATTGAGTTTGCGACCGCCTTCAAAATATTTTCCTGAATAGAGATCATACCATCCTGCGCATGTTGGCAAATACAAATTGCGGTTGCGTTGTTTGTATTCATAAACAGGATTGATCAACAAGGAGGGACCACACATGTACTGATCACCGATATTCAACACTGCGGTGTCTGTTGCAAAATCCATTGCAAGCCCACGCATGATGGTATAATTATCATGATAAGTTTCACCTGCTAATGAATAGATATAAGGGAGTAAACGATAACGCAGTTTATCGTAATACAAAAAGCTTTTATATGCAGGATGATCTTCAGAAGCGGTATTGAAAATTTCTCTGAAAGGATATTGACCATGTACACGAAACAGCGGAACAAACGTACCAAACTGCGACCAGCGTGTCATTAATTCTCTCCATTCTTCCAGCTTTTCTGCATTAGGTTTTTCAAACTTTTCGGGAACAACAAAGCCGCCAATATCCATCGTCCAATAAGGAAGTCCGGACATAGAAAAATTTACTCCTGCAGCAATTTGATTTTTCATGTCCGTCCACGTAGAACCAACATCGCCACTCCATATTGCCGCGGCATAACGCTGAGAACCTGCAAAACCAGAACGCGTTAGTAAGAAAACTCTTTTATTAGGATCGGTTGAACGTTGCCCTTCATAAATGCCTTTTGCATTTTGTAGTGGATATACGTTCAAATATGCTGCTGCACTGCCGAGTGCAGTTGGCGTCATTTGTTGTTTTCTTTTTTCAGGCGACACATTGGAAAGAATATCCGGTTCGCTTGCGTCCATCCACCAGGCATCAATTCCCTTGCTGTAAATTTTCTTGTTGATCAAATCCCAGAAACCTTTTCGTGCATTAGCGTTGAATGCATCATAGAAAGTAGAAACATAGCCTTTGCCGATCCAGTCTCTTTGACGGTCTGCAATATTTCTTTTATATAACCAGCCATTCGTTTCAAAATCATTGTAGGTTGAAATGCCTTCATAAAATTTTGGCCACACAGAGATCATGATCTGTGTATTGTATTTTTTATGCAATACATCTATCATACTGTCGGGAGAAGGAAAACGTGATTTGTCAAACTCCTGGCTGCCCCATTCTGCTTCTTTCCAATAGCTCCAGTCTAAAACAATATTATCTATGGGTATTTGTCTTTTACGGAATTCATCAACTGTTGAGAGAATTTCATTCTCTGTTTTGTACCGCTCACGGCTTTGCCAAAAGCCAAGCGCCCATTTTGGAACAATCGGTGCTTTGCCGGTAATATCGCGATAGCCGGAAATGACTTCATCCATGTTATTGCCATAGATAAAATAGTAATCAACCTGTTTGCCTGCTTCAGAAGAAAAACTGAAATTGTTTTGTTCTTCTTCACTCAATGGTTCCTGCCATTTCAAAGAGAGATAAGATTCTGCTCCTTGAGGCGCCCATTCAATTTTGATGGCTGTCTTGTCGCCTTTTCTCAAATCCACAGGAACCAATGCTGGTGCAGGATTCCATGCTTTTCGCCAGTGGTCTAACACAAGTTTGCCATTAAGCCATACTTTTAGCGAACCGCCAAATGTGAACTGAAACTGGTGAAGCCCGGAAAAATAACTTTCTATACTACCTTCCCATGTTACCACACCCGTTGCAGGTGTAAATTCTTTTGGAAGCTGCATTTTTGAGTCTCCCAAAAACTCCATACTTATATTTCCCTCTGCTCTTTCAGTAACTATATCCTGTGGCTTTTGCTTATTGTTTGCATAAGAAGCCGTAAGCCATCCTTCTTCTCCTTTTTTTGAATAAAGCTGCAATGCAGAAAGCGGCTCGAGTGGTCTTACGTCTCCGGCTTTCGTTAAGGAATAATTATCCCAAAGAATACCGTAATGTTTACTGGAAATCAAAAAAGGGATTGCTACTTCGGTATTGTTTTGAAAGAACGTGACTTGCTGTCCACGGTAATTCATAATACCATCCTGGTGTTGTCCCAATCCATACCACGCATCATCTGCACTTGCCTGAAAAGTCTGGGTAAGATTATAATAACGCTGACCATCAAAAACAGCATTTTTAAAACTTCTTCCATCAATTGGTTTTTCATCTAATATTTTTTTACCCGTTATATCACAAAAAGAAACAGCACCTGTTTTAAGATTGACGATAGCGGTGAGTGTTTTTGTTTTTAAACTAAGATTATCGTTTGATGGGATAAGTTGCCATGCTACATCCTGACTTTTTCTATAAATCGTTATAAGGCTTTCATGTGGAGGGATTTCTTTTCCCGGTGCAGCAATTACTCTTATAATATTATCAGAAACCACTTCCAGTTTTACGGCGCAGGATATGCCCGTGAACTGCGGGTCTGTAAAAACAATAACGCCATCTTTTGCTTCAATATAAGAAGCTCCTCCTGCCAATACAGCATTATATAAACAGAGAAAAAGAGCGTTTAGCAATAGCAGTCGTAATTTCATATACAGCAATTCTGTGCGTTTATTGATCGCTGTAAAACTATTTTCATCTTAGCGCAAACAGGGAAGTCAAATGTTGCAATTGAGGGTATCAAATGTTGCAAATACCGGACTGTATTGGGTTTTAGACAAGGATCTGTTGTAAAAGGTCTTAAAAAAGGAGGGAAAAGAAATTCTTTTGTGAACCCAGCAGTAGTTTTTCATGGAATCGTTCCTTGCGTCGCACTCTTGTACAAAAGAACAGCTATGAGCTATTAGCTGCGAGCCATGAGCAGAAAGAGAAAAAGCTCGAAGCTCATAGCAAGCCGCTCACAGCTCAACAGTACAAGTGAGTGACACAACAGGCGATGCCATGATAATCCAAAGCCGGGAACAAAAAATAATCAGGCAGGCTCCTGGCTGTTATCACTCTTGTTTGCTACGTACTGCGAAGGCGATACTTTGAATTCTTCTTTGAAGAACTTTGAAAAATGTTTGGGATTATTGAAACCGACTTCGTAAGCAATCTCGGAAACCGACATACCGCTTTTTTCCAATAACTGCGCGGCTCTTTTTAAACGCATGGAGCGGATGAACTCTATGGGCGTTTTGCCGGTGAGGGAAAGAATTTTTCTATATAAAGTAACGCGGTTCATGAACATGTCACGACTAAAATCTTCCACTGAAAAATCCGGGTTGTCCATATTTTTCTCTATAGCTTCTAACGCTTGTTTCAGGAACTTTTCGTCAACTGGCGTTATGGTAACTTCTTCCGGGTGAACTTCAATTTGCTTTTGAAAGCGTTTCTGCAATAATTTTTGCTGTGCAAGCAAATTCCTGATACGTGACGCAAGAATTTCAAAAGTAAAAGGTTTGGTGATGTAGTCATTTACGCCAATATTAAAACCTTCGAGTTGCTTTTCTTCGCTTCCTTTCGCCGTGAGCAGAATAACGGGAATATGGGAAGTAAGCGTTTCGTTTTTTATTTTCCTGGCTAATTGAATTCCGTCCATTACAGGCATCATAATGTCGCTTACAACAAGGTCTGGGTTTACCTGTTTTATTTTCTCCCAACCTTCCTTGCCGTTGGAAGCCTCTTCTACATGATATTGCGCCTTGAGGTTGTCTTTTAAATAGAAGCGAATGTCTTCATTGTCTTCGATTACCATTATCGTCTGCTTTTTGCCACTTCTGCTGCTTGTTTCAGATAGTAATTGTTCAGTGTCTTCTGCAGGTATGGGAACGGTTGTGTTTCGAGTTGAAGGTTCATATATTTTTTTTGCAGGAAGCAGCACTGTAAAGCAGGTGCCTTTTTCAGGCTCGCTCTTTACTGTAATAATTCCATTGTGAAGTTTTACAAACTCTTTTGTGATTGCAAGACCAATACCTGTACCCTGGTTAACCATGCTTTGAGGAACATCCGTTTGAAAAAACCGTTCAAAGATTTTGTCGTGCATGTCTTCAGGAATGCCAATGCCTGTATCCTTTACTTCTATAACAAGCGTTCCATTAGCTTCATTATTAGAGGGTGGATTGTAAAGAAGATTGATGCTGACTGTGCCGCCATCGTGTGTATATTTAAAAGCATTTGACAGCAGGTTGAATAATATTTTTTCAATCTTATCCTTGTCAAAATAAATCTCAAGGCTATCAATGTTTGATGCAAATGAAAACTGAATGTTTTTCTTTTCAGCAATATCCGTGAAGGAGTGACTGATATCTTCAGCAAATGCGATAATATCACCTATAGAAGGATGCAATTTTATTTCCTGTACTTCCATTTTTCTAAAGTCGAGCAGTTGATTTACGAGGTTCAATAAACGCTTTGCATTTCGTTGCACAAGGTTTAATTGATTTTTTTGCTCTTCATCTGAAGTGTGTTTGATGATCTTATCTAAAGGAGAAATAATAAGGCTTAAGGGTGTGCGAAATTCATGGCTTACATTGGTGAAGAATTTTGTTTTCAATTGCTCTATGGCATGAGCCCTCTCAACTTCCCTGCGTTGCTGTTGCACTTCAAAGCGCATTTGAATTCTATCTAACGTGATGCGGCGTGCAAGTATAAACAACCCTGCTGCAATCAATACATAAATAATGTATGCAAATGGCGTTCTCCAGAAGGGCGGCTCAATATTTATCTGCAACGTTTTTACATCGCTCCACAAACCGTTGCCATTTAAAACTTTTACTTTAAAAGTATAGTGCCCCGGGTCCAGGTTTGTGTACGTGACCTGGCGTTGGTTGCCATTTGCATATAACCAATCAGGGTTAAATCCCTGGAGCATGTACGCATATTTATCCCGGGTACTGTGTGCAAAATCAAGCGACACAAATTCTATAGAGAAAACATTCTCTTTGTATTTGAGGTCAATGCTTTGTAGCTGTGATAGAGATTCTTTTAAAAGTACACGATCATTAATTATTGCACCTGGCTCAATATTGTTATTAAAAATTTGTAGGCCTGTAAAAATAATTTTAGGATTATAAGAAGGCTTTTCAATTTTATCAGGATTAATGATGTTGAAACCGGAAGGTCCGCCAAAAAGCAATTCTCCTGTTCTTGTTTTTATTGCGGCGTTATCATTGAATTCGCGGTTCTGAAGATTGTTTGTTTCATCATAATTAATGATGAACAAACTGATGCCATTTTCTTTTTCCTGCGGAATTGCATTGCATAAACCATTAGGCGTGGAAATCCAAAGTGTTTGATAATTATCTTCCAGGATATTCAATATAATATTATCAGGAAGACCATTTGATGTAGAAAATACCTGGAAGCTTTTTGTTTGTTCATTAAAGAGATTCAAACCTTCCGCAGTACCTACCCAAATTCTTCCTTTACTGTCTTGTAAGAGGGAGATGACATTGTCAGTACTCAAGCTATTGTCTTCGCTTGTATGCCTGTAAAAAACAGGTGTTGTTTTATTTTTTTCAAAAACAGTAATGCCAATATCTGAACCTATCCACAGGTCTCCGTTTCTATCCTGCATAATTCCAGATATATAATTCGATGACACAACATTTCGCCTGCCATCTTTATTTTGAAAATGCTTAAAGCTGTTTGTTTTTCTATCAAATAAATCAAGCCCGCTGCCTAAAGTACCTATCCACAGATTTTGCTCGCTGTCCTCAAATATTTCCCATACATTATCGTTTGACAAACTAAAAGAATCATTTTCGCTGTGCCTGTAGTGTGTAAACTTATTACCATCGAAACTGTTTAAGCCGCCGAGATAAGTGCCAATCCATAACGTGTTATCATGATCAATGAATAAGCTTACGATAACGTTATTGCTTAGGCTATTTACATCATTAGGATTGTGCAGGTATTGTTTGAATGTATTGTTTTTCCTGTCGAAATATATTAAGCCTCCACCGTTGGTTCCAATCCAGATATTACCATTTTTATCTTCAACAAAGCGGTTTACATCATCATATTGAAGGCTCTTCAAGTTTGATAGTTCATGGTGATAATAAGGAAACTTTACAATGTTGCTGTTTAAATAACTTACACCCTGCTTATAGGTTCCAAGCCATATAATTCCTTTGTCGTCTTTGTATAAAGCAGTGATACTATTCTGACTGAGGCTCTTTGGATCCTTGGGGTCATTCAAGAGATACCTGGTTTTGAAATTGTTTTTTTTATCGATCAGCGTTACGCCTCCATGATCAGTTGCAACCCATAAGACCCCGTTGTTATCCTGCACAATATGAGTCACGACGTTGGAACTCAATCGTGACGGAAATGAAGTTTCGTTAAACTGAACGACAGAATTATTCTGTTGATGAAAAAGAAAAAGTCCGGAGGCAAATCGCCAAAACAGCAAGTCGCCATCACTGTCAATAAAAAAGTCATAAAAAGCCGTGCCTTCCGTATCAGCATTTTGCAAAGCGAAACTGGAGAAAATAACTTTGTTTGTGTTTATATCATACTTCTGCAAAAATCCATTTTGATATACCAGCCATAATTTTCCATCATTTGTTTCTTTTATGGAAGTAATTCTCTCAGAAGTATTAAGGAAATTACCAGTGATCGCTTTTACTTTTTTATCGGTAGATGAATAAAGATATAATGCATTGTCGTAGAGAAACCAATATCTTCCGCTATTTCCTTTTACGATATTTACAACATAACCTGAAGGCAAACCGAGAGCATGTAAATAACTTTCATTTGCCATAAATTTTTCCGTATGTGAATTGTAAATGCAGGCAGGAGCCCTCGTTACCACCCACATCTTTCCATCAGGCAGTTCGTAAAGCGCATTGATATGGCTATCGGTTAATGAAGTGCTGTCGTTAGATTGTTTACGGAATATCTTGAAAGAGTAGCCATCAAAACGATCAAGACCCGATGTAGTACCAAACCATAAAAAGCCATCCTGGTCTTTTAGTATAGCATTAACCTGGTTATTCGAAAGACCATTATAAATATCAAGCCTGGAAAAACCATAACCTTCACTTTGAGCAAAAACAGTAAAGGACATTAACAGCAAAACAGTAAAAATAAGCAGACGCATCACTACATGATTAACTTAAAGAGGGTTTCGCATTAAGAACCGCAAAGCACTTATTCTGATTCTCCTGAAACCGAAATTACACTAAACAAAGTGAGCAAGATCATTTTGTTTGTCGGGATGGTGCACAGCCCTAATTTTTCGTTCAGGCGCGTTGATTTTTTCAAAAGGGTTGACAATTGTTGTTTCACGTTAAGGATTCATCTGCCGTTGGATATCTACAAAATATTCAAAGCTTATAATTTTTCTACCGCGCAATTTCAAAAGCGCATTAGGACCTTCGTTGGATTCATGCAGTAATACACTTTTTTAGGGTTGCTAAACTTTTAGAACCTAAGGGAACTTCTCTTGCTCAGTTGTCCCTAAATTTTGTGAACAGCTTTCAGTATCATCACTAATCTTTCTGTCAATTACTTTAGCATAAATCTGCGTTGTCTTAATACTTCTATGTCCCAGCATTTTACTTACTGAATCAATGGGAACTCCATTATCCAACATTACTGTTGATGCAAAAGTGTGTCGTGCAATATGAAAAGTAATTTGAGTCTGAATGTCACAGATATCTGCAAGTTCCTTCAGATAACTGTTTACTTTTTGATTACTCGGTACGCCCGTCTTAAGATGATGGATAGTAAGATTTGCAGCATCTACATACGCAAATCCTGCATAGCAACAGAAAAGAAACATATCGCGAACCTAGGCAAGTCGTCTTATTGTAATTTTTTTTCTTCCAGCGCTTTTAATTCTTCACTAGATAAATGAGGAATTTTTGGATCAATATGTTTGACTCTGAAATTTCGAAATGGATCTTAGTCCAACCAATCTTTATCGACGCAATCCCTGACTACCTTCTTCAAATTCTTGATCATTTTGCCGGAAGAATTAATCGAGAGTCCTTTTATCGCCTGCAAATAGAATTCGAACTTGCTAACGAAATCTATTCTTAAATCAGTTAATAAAACATCGCAGCCATTATTTCGCAAGTTCATATATTCGATAAGATGTTTTTCGGTACTTCTGTATTTAACCAATGTAAATTTCTTGTATATTCTCTTTACAGCAAGTTTGTCAAGGTCAAGAATGCTGAGTTTGAATACACCCAGTAATGTGCGTTTACTGCGATCTTCCCAAAAACATTTTTCCCCGAAGTGTATTGACATTGAAATTTCTATTTTGTTAGAACACAGTTGTGGCAAACGTTTCAGGAAATTCGGGATACAAAAAAATGAAAAAATATTTGCACCCTCAAAGGACACCTAGACCAACTGAAGAATACGATATATATATATATGTAGAAGTATATGAGTGAAAGACTTTTAAGCGAGCCCGGTCTTAAAATGTCAAAAAGTTGCGGACCCGGAAAAAGGGTCTAAAACGCGGAAACACGCTCCCATAGCTGGTTTCAAGTATTTTTATTCAACGGACCGGACGGCGTTTGAGACATCTTTATAATGGTTTTTTACAAGATATTGGATTTTGAAACGAGACCAGATTTCCATCTGGTTTCGTTTTTGTGATCTGGTTAATAATAGCGCTCAATTTGCTTTTACAAATTTTATTTGTTCCAGTTCGTTCTTACTGTTGATTACTTTCAAAATGTAAATTCCCTTTGGCAGTGCAGATACATCAATAGTTCTGTTTAAAATGTCATTGCTGACCGGCAGTCTTTGTTTAATAAAGGTTTGTCCTTGTACATCACTGATGATAATCTGAATGTTTGTTGTGTTTTTACTGATAAAATGAACAGTCAGCAGATTACTTGTAACAGGGTTAGGTGAAATACTTAAAGTGATATTCATTTCATTGGATACGAATGAACTCGCAGTCGTAAAGTTTGGACCCTTAACCCATTCAGATGTTGATGTGTCTTTTCCGCAGAGGCTTCTTACACCCCATTCATAAGTAGTATTTGGAGACAATCCTTTTAAAGTAAAATGGTTGCTGGTGGCAGGCTTTAATATCCTTATCCAGTCAATTGTATTTGTTGCACGATAAGCAATCATGAATCGCCTAACAGATGAGTCTGGTATTGTTCCATGCAACATTACTGAAGTATCTGTTATGTTTGTAACTTTTAAATTAGAAGGTGGGAGGCAAAAATTTTCATCGGGTGTATATTCCCAGAAATCTTTAGTATAACTGCCTGTGCCAATATATCCTTTACTGCCGATGGAAAATCCGACTGCACCAGTCCTCTCTGATCCCTCGAAATCCGCTTTCCGAGTCCAGGAATCGGTGATTGGATCGTATACTGTCCAGAAATTTGGGTTATTGGCACTACCTGTTCCAAGATATCCCTTATTTCCAATACTGAAACCAACAGCGTAGGCGCGGGTACCTCCCCCGACATCTGCTTTTTGCGTCCACTTATCAACAGCAGGATCATATTCCCAGAAATCTTTTCTAAGGGAGCTGCCAATCAAGCCGGTTCCAATATATCCTTTGCTTCCAATACTAAAACCGGCTGCAAACAATCGCTCATCTCCTCCAAAGTCGGCTTTCCGTGTCCATACATTCTTAACAGGATCATATTCCCAGAAATCATTTTTATCATAGGAACCATTATACCCCGTTCCAATATATCCTTTGTTGCCGATGCTGAAACCAACAGCTGAGATCCGGCCACTTCCTCCGAAATCTGCTTTAGGCGTCCAGGTATTAGCAGCAGGGTCGTATTCCCAGAAATCATTTCTGTAAGGATGGGAACCATCATAACCGGTTCCAATATATCCTTTGCTACCGATACTAAAACCAACAGCACCATCTCGAGCGGTACCGCCAAAATCAGCTTTCTGCGCCCAGGTGTTAGTAGCGGGATCGTATTCCCAGAAATCATTTCTAGGCTGACCACCACTAATATCTGCACCGGTTCCAATATACCCTTTGCTCCCAATGCTGAAACCAACAGCAAGTCTGCGGCCAGTACCACCAAAATCCGCTTTTTGTGTCCATGTGCCTTGTGCATTGCTGTTTGCGACACCTGTTATAAACAGGAAAACTGTAAGTAGTATTTTCATTTTCATAAATAAATGTTTTTAATGAGATATGGCATTATGAAATCACTTTCAATTTTTGTAATTCCTTTCTTGTTATTGTGGGTGGCATAATACCCTTTTTCATTTTTCCAATAACCAGTTCTGCCACCTTAGATGTATCCTTTTTTGTTGTAAATCCGCAATTGCCGGGCATTGCAGGAATGCTTGCCGGTGAATTAGTAACTTGCCGTCTCCCTACACATCATAGCAATATGTATGTGATTTTATAAGTGAAATTTGTTTTGCTGATTTGTGATGAAGATGTAGATTGTTGTCCATTTGTTTTTACGGCAGTTATCAACAACAATGCTGCAATCATCAGGAAGTATTTTTTCATTGTTGCTATTTTTTATTCTCAAAAAATTTGTTGAAGGATTTGCAACAACACCCTGCAATATTTTCTGCTGCAGGTGCTGTTTGAAATGATTGTTCTCAATTTGCTTTCACAAACTTTATTTGCTGCTGTTCGTTTTTGTTGTCGGCGATTTTTAAAACATAAATGCCTTTAGGCAGGGTAGATACATCAATTGTCTTTTGTAAAATGCCAACATTAAGCAACAGCTTTTGATTAATAAAGCCACGACCTTGCAGATCGCTGATGGTTAGCTGAATGTTTGTTGCATTTATGTTTGTGAAACGCACTGTAAGCATATTGCCTGTTACAGGGTTTGGAGAAATACTTAAAGTGGCTGATGCAAAAGAGGATGAAGTTGTAAAATTGGGACCCTTTATCCATTCAGATGTTGACGAGTCTTTGTCGCATATACTTCTTACTGCCCATTTGTAAGTAGTGTTAGGTTGGAGATCTTTTAAAACAATATGATCGGTTGATGAAGGTCTCCATTTCTTTATCCATGTTCCGGATCTTACAGAGCTATAAGCAACCTGGAAACAAAGAACAGAAGATGATGGTGGTGTCCATGATAGTCTTACGCAGGTATCTGCAACATTTGTTACTTTCAGATCTGTTGGTGGGAGACAAACGGTGATGGGAAGCAGATTTCTTAAAATTGCAAGCGGCGTACCATAATAATGCGCTATTGCAAGATCAGCCTTACCATCGCTATCAAGGTCGCTGATGGCTACACCACCAAAAGCGCCATAACCTGTGGGATATGCTATTCCTTCATCAAAAGATATTAAGCCGGGCGTGCATGTGTTTCGGTACACTGTTACATCGAAACCGCCTACTGTTGCCAAGTCAGGCTTCCCATCTCCATTTAAATCTCCAACAGAAACGTTTGTGCTCTCTGTGGAATAATAATCCACTTTATCAGAAAGCAAAATTGTTCCGGGTTGTGAAATATTTTTAAATATGGAAACGCTGTGTGAACTGTAGTTACATACAGCAACATCCAGTTTGTCATCTCCATCCAAATCACCTACAGCAACATCTTCAGGATGTGTTTCGGTAGTGTACTGTACAGGTGTTTCAAAAGATATTTGTCCATCAGATGAAATGTTTCTGAACACAGATATAGAAGTTCCTGAAGTTTGATAGAAGCCATTATTAGAAACCGTTAATTCCGGTTTTCCATCCCCATCCAAATCACCGGTAGCAATTCCAAAGGGATAATCTATGGTTGGGATGTCCATACCCTGATCAAATAAAAATTCGCCGATAGTACTTTTATTTTTAAATACAATTATGTGGTTCCAATCTGGATAGTTCGAGTTATTTACGGCAACAATGTCCGGCTTTCCATCACTGTCCAGATCACCAATTGAAATTTTTCCAAAACCTCCTCCAGCTAATCTTATTTTTGGTTCAAATGAAATTGATCCTTGCGTGCTGGTATTCCTGAATAGATCAACTGAATAAGCATTTAGCACCGCAATATCCAATTTTCCATCTCCATCCAAATCGCGGATTGCAAGATCATAATAGTTGTTTTCATCGGGTATGTAAATGTCTATTCTTTCTGCAAAAGAAAAATTTCCGATGTCCCCGGTATTTCTGAATATCGAAATGCCTCCTAACTCGCTAGAGGTAACCATGTCTGCTTTGCCGTCACCATCTAAATCACCTGTTGCAATACCTCGGGAATAACCCAACGATGCGAATTCCACTTTTGGTGCAAAGGAGTTTGTAGTGAATGGCCCGCCTCCACCTTCAAATGTCACAATAAATGGTTTAGCAGAATATGCAGTTAAGCCATTAGTTGTAACAGTTATGGGTTCGTATATAGCGCCCACAGGTACAGAAACGTTTAAAGATGTACTTGTTGCTGCAGTAACTGTTGCTTTGGTAGCCCCGAAGTACACTGTATTATCATCAGGATTTAAAGTGAAGTTTGTACCAGTTATTGTTACAGTAGTGCCAACAGGACCGGAGGTTGGAGAAAAAGAAGTAATGGTTGGTATAGCCATTATATTATTGTCTGGTGTGTATTCCCAGAAATCTTTGTAGTAAGTTCCATTTAAATTTCCTGTCCCTAAATATCCCGCCTTGCTGATACTGAAACCAACAGCATTGTCCCGGGCACCACCTTGAAAATCTGCTTTCTGCATCCATGTATTGGCTGCAGGATCGTATTCCCAGAAATCTTTATAATAATTGGGGAAATTGACTCCTGTTCCAATATATCCTTTGTTACCAATGCGTAAACCTACAGCATAACTTCGGGCAGGTCCACCGAAATCGGCTTTCTGTGTCCAAATGTTAGACACGGGATCGTATTCCCATAAATCTTTATAATAATTATTGCTTGCGTAATCATAGCCAGTGCCCAAATACCCCTTACTGCCGATGCTGAAACCAATTGCAGAATTGCGGGCACCTCCCACAAAATCCGCTCTCTGATTCCAGGTGTTGGAGCCAGGGTCATATTCCCAGAAATCTTGTTTGATGTAAGGGTAACTGCCATCATTTCCTGTTCCAATATATCCTTTGTTGCCAATGCTTAAACCTACAGCCTGACTTCGGGCAGTTCCTCCGAAATCTGCTTTCTGTGTCCAGGTGTTAGACATAGGATCGTATTCCCAGAAATCTTTATACGGTTTTACGCTTTCATAGTCTAATCCGGTGCCCAAATACCCTTCGTTGCCAACGCTGAAACCTACAGCAAAACTTCGGGCGGCTCCTCCAAAATCAGCCTTTTGAGTCCATGCGTTGATAGCAGGATCGTATTCCCATAAATCTTTGGTATCATTAAGGTTATTATCAAGTCCCGTTCCTAAGTATCCTTTGTTGCCGATGCTGAAACCAACTGCCCATTGACGTGTAGTGTTCCCGAAATCTGCTTTTTGCTTCCATATGCCCTGTGCCATACTGGTGACAGAAAAGATGGTCAATAGCATCATTGCCATTAGTAATATTTTCTTTTTCATAAACTCGTTTTTAAAAACTTAAAGAATGTTGTTACGGAATTACTTTTAATTTTTGTAATTCCTCTTTTGTTATTGTTGGCGGCATAATACCCTTATGCAATTTCTCAATTACCAATTCAGCAACTCTTGCTGCATTGGTTTTTGCTGCAAAACCTTTATTTCCTTGCATTGCAGGAATACTTGTCTGGTGAATCAGTAATTTGCCATCAGCATACACATCATAGCCATACGTATTATACGGTGAATTAATAATTTTATAGGTGAGTTTTGATTGAGTATTGACTTGCGAAGAACCCTGAACATTTTGCCCGGATATTTTTATTGCAGTTACTAACAGTAATATGGTAATGAGTAATAAATTCTTTTTCATTATTATAAATTTTTCTATTTGTAAAAAACTTCGCGGCTGATATCTTCAGGATAACAACCTGCAATACTTTTTATTACAGGTGTATAGATTAAAAGATGATTTTCCTTATTCGAATGTATGTCACAAGAATAAGCAGATTATATTTTTAAAACAATGACCCTAATCATTATTACCTCTTACGATCATCATTGCTTATGCGAAAAAGCAGTTATGAACTTTGTAAGAGATACATTAATGACATTGATGATTTTGTTCAGCAATGAACAAAGCGCAGAAGAGTGCGACGCAACAAAGCTTCATAGTAATTGTGCCGCCCAGCTCAAAAAAATCCCTGTCTGCCAACAGGCAGGAACTCTCAATTTTATCCTTTGCGCACTACGCAACGGAAGCCCGGATTTATTGAATACCGGCTCAATAAAAAATTCTTAATTAAGAGTATCATTGGGTTACTCTTGCCGGGTGCAGTTTTTCATAGCAACCTTGTTGCGTCGCACACTTCAGCATTTTTCACGCTGTTGATCTGTGACATAGTGAGGATAAAAGAATTTCCGGGTAATTAAAAAATTATTGTTCTTGTATTAGTGCCTTTTCAATAGTTGTTATTTTTCTATGCGTACTGCCGTTACTTTAAATTCCGGTGTTTCCGTGTAACTATCCCTGAATGGGCTGGTTATTTTTTTCATGAAAATTTTGTTATTACTAAATGTACTGAACACTTCTCCCTTTTTAAGAGCACTATCAATCGATACCGGAAGTGAAGTTTCCCCGTACCTGCTGATTAGCCTTGCACTGTCTCCGGTATTCAACTTAATAGACGGTCAGTGGTTTCTATAGACACTGAATGACTGACCGGTCACTTTGCAGAAAAATTGTATCATTTCCTATATCCTTTCTCCAGTATATAATGCTGGAACGTTCCACCAAGCAATATCATTAAGCAGTCAGTCAGCCGTAAGTATAGATAAATGATTGACTGACCGAGCAACTCAGGAGTAAATAGAAACTTTTAAAAACTCTAAAAAGATATGGGAATTTTAAAATGCTTATACGAAAAAAAAGAACTGGATGTTGATACTGGTTTCTTCAGCCTCTTTTCCTTTCCATTAATAAAAGGTACACCCGCAACCGTATTAAAAAATTTGAACAGTGTTGTGCTGACCGAATCAACTGCTAAAAAATATTTTGGAAGCGTTGATAATGCCATGGCGAATATCATAACACTGAATAAAGAAATACCGCTGAAAGTTACAGGTATCGCGAAAGATGTTAAGCTTCTATGTGTTTTCTTTCTGGCTGATCCGTTGTGGCCGTCATTTGCCTGTACATTTTTTTAATGCACTGTCTTCCGGCAGCATTTCAAAATATTTGATTATTTCTGAGCCTGTTTCAAAGCGGCCTTCTTCAGCCTTTCAAACTGTACCTGAACGATGGAATTTACAAGGTTCAGGTAATCAGTAATCCTTTTAGCCCTGTAATCTTCTTCAGAAATCGGGATAGGATAATATTCCTTATTGATTGTTTGATAATAGTGCCTTCTCATCATTTCTATTAACCTGTCTTCAATATTTGAAATAACAGATGCTATACCGAAATGTGCAACTTTTATTGGGCTATCTATCGTGTAAGCCAAACCCATAACCGGGGTATTAAATTTATGAATTGAAGAAGGATACATGATGAAATAACTTTTAATTGAAAATTGTAAATAATAATTTTATCAAAAAAAATAACACAGGAAATTATAGTTGAGGGTTTAGAAGCCTGTGATTATGCAGCTTACAAAATAACAGAGAGACCGCAGCACAGGTTTGCTGCTGAAAAAATCACCAATAGCTTCTTCCTCCATACAATTTTTATTGTCTCACGACTTTTTTATTTTCAAATTCGATTCCTTGCTTTCAGCAAGGTCCTCAATCGTTTTGCTTTCGAATAACCGGATGATTTGCGGTCTGATAAATTTGTATTGCACGTGCATGGGACATGGATTTTTTTCTGAACATTCTTTTAGTCCTAAAACACATTTTTCCAATTCCTTGTCCTCACCGAGTGCCTGCAATACTTTTCTTGCCGGCAGTTGTTTTTGTTTTGCTGTAATATAAAATCCTCCGTTTGGTCCTTTCACTGAACTGATGACATCACCCTTTACAAGCACCTGTAAGATCTTTGCCGTAAAATGTTGTGGCGAATCAATTGCCTTTGCAATTTCACTGATGGCCATTTTTTTTGCTTCAGAACTTTTCTGCGCTACATAAATGGCAGCCCTTAGAGCATATTCACAAGATTTTGAAAACATGAGATGAATTTATCTGAAAATTTTTGTGACTGGGATCATATTTTTTTTGTCCCGTTTTATGAAAATAAAAAACCGCTGAATTTTTGTATAAAAAAATAATAAAAGACAAATTTATCTTTTTTTATTTTACTTTCGGAGTAAACTTTTTGCTATGAGGAAATTTAATTTCATTTCATTTCTGATGAATCCGAAAAAATGGTGGATACCATTACTCATTATTTTCATCATCAGTGTTACAGGTGTGCTGATGATCGGCATCCATACCTATACCGAAGCTCCGCCTATACCCGATTTTGTTTCAGATAAAGGAGCAGTTGTTTATTCAAAAGAAGATGTGCTGAAGGGTCAGGCGGCTTTTCAGCGATATGCATTGATGGAATACGGCAGCATGTTTGGCGATGGTGCAGACCGCGGACCCGATTTTACAGCAGAAGCTTTACACCAGACTATGTTGCTGATGAATGAATATTATTCATCAACCATTAACAATAACGCCAAAGACACCACTTTACTTAAACTGGGAATTACTGAGCAAATAAAGAATGAAATCAAAAATAACCGGTACAACAAGGAAAGCAATGGCACTATCCTAAGCCCGGCGCAGGTATATGCAGCCACTAAACTGCAGGCATATTATCTGCGCTTTTTTTCAGGAACAAATGGCTCATCATTTCATCCCTCAGGTTATATAAAAAATGAAGATGAAATAAAATCTTTAACTGCATTTTTCTTTTGGAGTGCATGGGTTTGCGGTGTAGAAAGACCGGGAGAAACGTACAGCTACACACATAACTGGCCTTACGATGCGGCCGCAGGAAATACGCCAGGCAGTGCGGTAATATTCTGGAGCATCATCGGTTCATTGGGGCTCGTGTTGGGCATAGGTATTGTATTGTATTATCATGGAAAAATGGAAAAGCTTGAAGACAATGTTGTTGTTAATAAAAGCCGTCCATTCATGACACCGGAAGAAATAAAGAAATTTCAGCCAAACAAAATTCAAAAAGCTACTTACAAATTTTTCTACACTGCTATTTTGCTTTTTGCAACGCAGGTGCTTGCCGGTATTTTAACCGTCCATGATTTTGTTGGCTTTGTAAATTATTTTGGTTTCAACATTACAACCGTATTACCCGAAACAATTACCCGTAGCTGGCATGTGCAGCTTTCATTGTTATGGATCTCGGCCTGCTGGATAGGCGCTTCATTTTTTGTAATGGCAATGATCTCTCCAAAACAAGCAAAGGGGCAGGTAACACTTGTTAATACTATTTTCTGGCTTACCGTGGTAATGGTTGCCGGTTCTTTTGCAGGAATATTTCTTGGGCCACAAGGCTTGCTCGGAAAAAACTGGTATTGGTTTGGTCACCAGGGTTGGGAATATGTAGAGTTGGGAAAAGTATGGCAAGTACTGCTTTTCATCGTATTGGTATTATGGGCAATAACTTTGTACCGGGGTGTAAAACCTGTAATGAAATTGAATCAACCCTGGGCATTGCCCAACTGGCTCGTCTATACAACATCAAGTATTATTTTGCTATTGCTCTCCGGATTTATTGCAACGCCTTCTACAAATTTTGTAATAGCAGATTTCTGGCGCTGGTGCGTGATACACATGTGGGCCGAAGCTTTCTTTGAAGTATTCACAACCGTATTGATCGGATATTTTATGGTGTTGATGGGACTTGTAAGCGTCCAGGCAACGATCCGCGTAATTTATATCGCAACATTATTATTTCTTGGTTCAGGGTTGCTTGGCATCTCACATAACTTTTACTGGAATGCAAAACCAGTAGGCACAATGGCATTGGGTTCTGTATTTTCAACATTGCAGGTAATACCGCTTGTGTTGCTCTCACTCGAAGCATGGCGCTTTAGTAAGATGCCAAAGCTGCTTGAGAAAAATAATCGTGTAAATGGTGATGCAAACAAACGCTTTGGATTTTCTGAAGTGTTCTTATTCTTACTCGCAGTTAATTTCTGGAATTTCTTTGGTGCAGGTGTGCTTGGTTTTATCATCAATCTTCCCATTGCAAATTATTATGAGCACGGCACTTACTTAACGGTTAATCATGGTCATGCTGCATTAATGGGTGTGTATGGCAATCTTTCACTCGCCGCTGTTTTATTTTGTTGCCAGTTATTGTTTAAAGCAGCATGGTGGAAACCACGCATCATAAGAACCGTATTCTGGTCAATCAACATTGGCTTGTTGTTAATGGTGTTGCTCGACCTCTTTCCTGTTGGCATCTGGCAATTTAAAGCCGTAACAGAAAAAGGTTTATGGTTTGCACGGAGCAGTGTATTCATTGAAAGCCCCGGCTTTCAAACATTCACATGGCTTCGCATTATAGGCGGCGCAACTTTTGCACTTGGAGGTGTAGTGCCGCTTGTTTGGTATGTGATGCGCAGCAGAAAAAATTTCATTAAATCAACCGTCAAAAATATAAACCACGGGGTGGCTCATGAAAATATTGAGGAGCCCCAGTTGCAATAAATGATTACCCAAAAAAAATACCTAAAAATGAATCATAAAAATATTCCGCTTGCTTATTCCTGCTCGGGTTGTTCAGGTGCATCGCAAATGGCAAACTATCTTGCTATGCAGTTGGACAAGCTTGAAGTTGCAGAGATGTCCTGCATTGCAGGCGTGGGCGGTAACGTAAAGAAGCTGGTGAAGACAGCACTGTCGGGAAGAAAAATTATTGCCATAGATGGATGCCCGCTGGCTTGTGTAAAAGCATGCCTCGGCAATCATGCAATAACACCGGAGATGCATGTTGAATTAACAAAACTGGGTGTACAAAAAAAGCAACATGAAGATTTTGATATGCAGCAGGCAAATGAAATTTTGGATAAACTGCAGCAGGAAATAACCGGGACATTTAAAGAGAAGCGTGCACCTCTTGAACAACACAACTTGCTGCAATGCGTAAAATGAAAATCAAAACACCGTCTGAATCAGAGACCGTCAAAACTGAAGTGGTGTTTCCAAACGATACCAACCCAATGGGCATTTTACAAGGCGGTCACCTCGTCCAATGGATGGATACAACAGCGGCAGTATGTGCGCAAACACATGCAGGGAAAATTTGTGTTACCGCGTCTATTGACAGTGTAAATTTCAAAGCGCCGGCAAAACTGGGAGACATCATTATCATTAAAGCAAAAATTACCAGGGCATTCACCTCATCAATGGAAATATTTGTGCAAACGCATGCAAGAAATGTACTAAGTGAAAAAAAGAATCTGATCAATGAAGCCTACTTCACGTTTGTTGCATTGGATAATAAGGCAAAGCCAACAACAGTGCCTTTATTAAAGCCCGTAACAAATGATGAATCTGAACAATACAAGGAGGCATTGACACGGAAAAAGAAAAAATAAAATATTCACACAATGGATGAGGCAATTAAACTTTTTATAGAGAAACAAAAAGCAGCAACGATATGCTGTGTAGATGAGCAAAATAATCCTTATTGCTTTAGTTGTTTTTATGCACTCATCAGAGAAAATGATTTGCTTGTAATTAAATCATCTGCTTCATCGAATCATGTTAAACTGCTGCTTCAGAAGCCATGCGTATCGGGAACAATATTGCCGGAGAAGCTGAATGTTTTTCCCGTTAAGGGCATTCAGTTTACAGGAATGATGTTGCAGGTGCCAGGTGTTTACGCAGTGAATGCTGCGAAAGAATATCATAAAAAATTTCCTTTTGCATTAGCCATTCCGGGAGAAATATATATCGTGAGATTAGAAGCAATAAAGATGACAAACAGCGGAAAAATTTTTGGAGAAATAATTACCTGGCAAAGAAATGCAAATGCTGTGAAGCAGTGGTAATAAAACTGTGTACTTAATTTAATATATGTTTCATGAGTTTTCAATCTAAATCGAGTTATGATTATGATGAACTGATTGACTGTGCCATGGGAAGACTTTTTGGACAGGGCAATGCAAAGTTGCCTTTGCCACCACTGCTTATGTTTGACCGCATTATACATATATCAGATGAAGGTGGATTGTATGGCAAAGGAGCGCTTATTGCAGAACTGGACATTAAACCAGGGCAGTGGTTTTTTGATTGTCATTTTGTTGATGATCCTGTTATGCCGGGATGTTTGGGACTGGATGCATTCTGGCAGTTACTTGGATTTTATGTTGGATGGACGGGTGCGCCTGGTATTGGCAGGGCAATAGGTGTGGGAATGGTAAAATTTTCGGGACAGGTATTGCCGCAGAACCGCAAGGTTGTTTATCGTCTCCATATCAAACGAATTATTAATTACAACATCGTGTTGGGCACTGCCGATGGCACTATGGAAGTTGATGATAAAATAATTTATGAAGTAAAGGATATTAAAATAGGAGTGTTTCAAAAATAAAAGAAATGTTCATTATACTTTATTGCTTGAACTAATTAAAACATTTCAATTATAAATGCTTGAGATGCCATATAATATGCAGATGAAAGGATTGCGACGCAACGAAGATGCCATGAAATGCTGTTGCTTGTATCGCAAAAAAAACATGAAAACAATAGATAAAAGATCAAATATAACGCAACATGCTTAAGCAAACCCTTGATATACTTACCTCTTTCAACCCGCCAAAAAAGATTTGTGCAATGGGAAATATTGCCGTTGCAAGAGGAGCGATTGAAGCCGGTGTTTGCGGCGTGTTTGCTTATCCCGGAACGCCATCAACAGAAATTTCAGAAGTGTTTAATGATGTAAATGCATTTCAAAGCAAACAGGAAAACCAGGAAAAATATCCGCAGCAAACAGCGCAAAAAATATATTTCGAATACAGTATCAACGAAAAAATTGCGCTGGAAAAAGCGATTGCCTTTTCTATCGGAAACAAAAGCGCAATGTGTGTAATGAAAAATGTGGGCATGAATGTGGCGAGCGATGCGCTGATGAGTATTACGTATCAAACAATAGCTGCACCGCTTGTAATTGTTGTATGTGATGATCCTGGTGGTTTCTCCAGTTCCAATGAACAGGATAGCCGCTATTGGGGCAAGATGGCTTCGGTACCTGTTTTCAATCCTGCTACCCCGGAAGATGCTTACTCGATGACGAAGCAAGCATTTACACTTTCTGAAATTTTAAAATTACCTGTGATGGTAAGAATGACCACAAGAGTTGATCACTCACGTGGAATTTTTTTCTGTAATGCCATTAACAGGAAGAAAACAATTCCAAATTTTGAGCGATCTCCGCAGCATATCAATATTCCTATAAAGACTGCTGCTTCACATAAATGTCTTTTACAAAAACTGGAGAGTGATGCGTTTGAAAATTTTTACAGTCAAAACAATTCAGCAGATCATCAGCAACATAACCAGTTAGCAATTATCGCCAGTGGTGTTGCAGTAAATTATGCAAAGGAATTGTTGTATAAATTTCCTGAACTGAAAATCAGTTTGCTTAAGGTTGGATTGATCTATCCGTTTCCCAAAAATGATGTACTTAATTTTCTGAAAAACAATTTTCAGAAAATACTTTTGCTGGAAGAATTGGACCCCATTATTGAAAATGATGTTCGTGTTATTGCCCAGCAAAATAATATCAATACACAAATATTTGGAAAAGGATTTGCAGGTCTCTCGCCTGCCGGAGAATATACACCTGATCTTGTTAGAAATGCGATAGAAGATTTTAAAGGAAATTTATTGACAGACAAAAGCAAAATAAAAATTTCCGGTACAGAAAAATTTTTGTCAGCGATTCCCGCACGTCCGCCTGCATTATGCGCTGGATGCCCTCACAGAGCCACATTCTATGCATTGAAACTGTCTGTCCCAAGAGATGACGGAAAAATTATTTTATGCGGTGACATTGGTTGTTTGGGGCTTGGCACTTTACCGCCTCTGCAAATGATGGACACAATTCATCACATGGGAATGAGTGTTTCGCTTGCACAAGGGTTATCGGAAGCATTACATACTCAAAGTTCAACTGATAAGATTGTTGCACTGATTGGCGATGGAACTTTTTTTCATTCGGGAGTTACATCGTTGCTTAATGCGGTTTATACAAGATCGAATATTACAATTATTATTTTTGATAACCGCACTGTTGCAATGACTGGGCAACAGGATAATCCGGGTGCAATCTATCACAGCAAATACAAACAAATTGATATTACCGCATTGGTAAAAGGAATGGGCGTTGAGTATGTTGCCACAGTAAATCCTTTCAATTTAAAAATTACATGTGAAAAAATTCAATCTGCAATAGTGCATGAAGGAGTGTCTGTTTTAATTGCAAAAGCGCCTTGCATTTTTCTTCCTGAATTTAAGGAGCGCATTGCCGGAAGTTCATTTACAAAAAAAGTTTTGAGAGTAAATCCTGATAAATGCAATACCTGTTTTAATCACTGCGACTTACAAATCTTTTGTTCAAAAGAACCTTCTGTAAAAAATAATCTTGCAAAAGCAAGAGCAAAAATCACTGCCACAAATCATATTCCTGCACAAGAGCAATTGTGCCCTGCCAATATTTGCAATCACGGATTTTTTAATTCCATACTTGCAGGCAATTACAAAGAGGCTTTAGAAATTGTTAGAGACAAAATGCTCTTTGCAAGATTATGCGGAAGCATTTGTCATAAGCCATGTGAGGATTTACAAAACAACAGCCCTTTTGAATTTACAAAAGAAGGCTACAAACTAAATGGTTCGGGAATAAATAAGATCAATACATATTCCACAAACCCCAACAAGGTTCCAATAAAAAAACTCAAAAGCTTTGTTAGCAATATAGATGAAAACTTTGCTGACTTCTCACGCCAGGTAGCAAGAGTTGCAAATGCTGTAAAGAAAAATAAAAAGGTTGCTGTGATAGGTGGCGGACCTGCCGGGCTAAGTGCAGCTTATGATTTGTTGCAGGCAGGCTATGATGTAACTGTTTTTGAAAAAGAAAACAAAGCAGGTGGAATGATTCGTTTTGGCATTCCTGAATTTAGAATGGATAAGCAGGCATTGGAAAAAGAGATTGATGTGCTGCATAAAATGGGAGCGATATTTCAATTCGGTGTTGCAATAGAAAAAGATATTACACTTGAAAAAATAGCAAAAGATTTCGATGCCGTAATTCTTGCTATAGGAATGTGGGAGGCAGTGGTGCCTGAGCTTATAAATAAAAATGTTTCAGCCGAAAGAAAATTTGATGCGGTTTCATTTCTAAAACAATTCAATGAGAATACATTACATCTAAACCCATCGTCCACAATTCTAATTATTGGTGGCGGCAATAGTGCAATGGATGCAGCAAGAGCAGCTAAACTATCTAATACAAACAATGAAGTAATTGTTTCATCCATAGAAAAGCTGCATGAAATGCCTGCCTTTGCAGATGAAATAAACGATTCGTTGCAAAGAGGAATCAAAATTTTGGACAACAGTTTCGCAGACTCGATTGAGGAAAAAAATGAAATGATTGTTGTTATGCTAAGATCGTATGACAACAAAAATTTTCGTGAGACAATTAAAGCAGATTACATTATTTCAGCAACCGGGCAGAAAGGTGACCTTGGAAAAATGCATAATGACGTTGATGCAGATGAAGATTGCAGGATAAAATCCGTGCACTACAAAAATGTTTTTGTTGCAGGTGATATTGCTTCGGGCAATCACATTTCGCTGATCGGTGCAATCGGAAGCGGCAAAAAAGCAGCAGTGCAGGTAAGAAAATTGCTGGAGCATTATAGTTATGAATACGAGGGTGAATATGCGCTCTCAAAATTAACTGCAAAAGAAAATGGCAAAAGCAAACTGGATTTTCTTGCTATCGATGAAACGGAATCAATGAATGGAAATGTAATTGAAAATATTTCTGCTTATGATTTGTTTAAGCCTTGTTCAAAATGCGATCACTGCATTGAAAACTTTGGTTGCCCGGCGTTGATGAAAGTGAATGGTAAAGTTGTGATTGATGAAAAGAGATGCACACTTTGCGGATTGTGCGTAGATGTTTGTCCAAATAATGCCATTGAATGGGTAGAAGAGTGCGGGAAAATAAATTGCTAAGAAGTGTGAAATATTTTTTGAAGCACCGCTTTTGGTATTTCATGGCATCGTTCCTTGCGTCGCACAATTGTACAATATAACTCATTGGCAACAGTGAGAGCATTTAATTGTTCAGTAAAAAAATTAATTCATCATGACACAAACCAAAATAATTATTGCAGGTATTGGCGGACAAGGCGTAGTTTATCTTACGCAGTTACTGTGTGAAGCAGCAGTAATTGCAGATATTCCTGTTGCTACGAGTGAAATACATGGCTTATCTCAAAGAAGCAGTTCAGTTATAGCAGGAATAACATTTGGTGAAAATGTTTTTGGTATGGTTGAACAAGGTGGGGCAGATTTTTTGCTTGCACTTGAAATGCTCGAAGCACAACGTTGTTTAAATTATTTACACAGGAAAAGCATAGCGGTTATTGATCACACCAAAATTTTTCCCCACTCTGTAAATGCCCATAAAGCATTCTATCCTGACACAAAATCTTTTCTCGATTTTCTTGAACAAAAGATAGGAGAAGTGATCTTCATTAAGGAAATTCCAAAAAGCATTGACGTGATATTGAAAAATATTGTTGTTCTTGGAAGAGCCGCAGCACACAAAAATTTCCCGGTAAGACCAGCGTTTATTGAACAAGCCATTACAGCACTGGCAAAGGATAAGTTTGCTGCAAAGACGCTTGAAGTATTTCAGGATGCAGCGGGAGT
The DNA here is from genome assembly GCF_007971225.1 of Panacibacter ginsenosidivorans. Classification (NCBI taxonomy): domain Bacteria; kingdom Pseudomonadati; phylum Bacteroidota; class Chitinophagia; order Chitinophagales; family Chitinophagaceae; genus Panacibacter; species Panacibacter ginsenosidivorans. Next base: position 4,436,105 of record NZ_CP042435.1, read on the forward strand.
GAGTGGTGAGAACTAAGACTTGCAGCTAAAAGCTCAAAGCTGTTCTACAGTACAAGTGTGCGACGCAAGGAACGATGAGTAATGTTACTGTAGCCGGGCTCAAAAAAAATAACAATATCAGTACCCGTATAACATGAAAATAAATTTTAGAAGTACCAATGAAAACAAACAAAAAAATAATCAAGCTTTCAGCAAATGAAAATTTTTATGGTTGTTCGCCACTGGTACAGGATGCAATAAAAAAATACCGGTGGAATGACATTCATCTTTATCCTGATTTTTTGCAGGCATCGTTGAAAGAGCAACTTGCAGATAAGTTCCAGGTTTGTGCGCAAAATATTTTACTCGGCATGGGCACCATAGGAATCATTGAAAGTATTATTCGTTTTTTAGTCAAACCCGGAGAAGAAATTATCACCCTTGAAAGAAGTTTTGTGGCTTACTGGCAACTGTCTCAAACGCATGAGCGAAAATGCAATTTTGCTGCGCTCACCAATTTTACATGCGACATTAATAATATTCTTTCTTGCATCAATAACAAAACAAGCGTGATCTTTATTGCCAACCCAAACAATCCCACAGGCACTATTATACCGCACGATGATTTAAAAAATCTTCTTGAAAATATTTCTCCGAAAATATTTGTTGTTGTTGATGAAGCATACAACGAATACGTTACTGACCCAAGCTATCCGGATTCACTTAAACTGCTTGCTGAATTTCCAAACTTTATTATACTAAGAAGCTTTTCCAAGATATACGGGCTTGCAGGTCTGCGCATCGGTTATGGGATTGCCCATGAAAAAGTTGCAGCAGTGCTTGAGCAAAAACGTTTGCCTTTCTCGATAAACTCGGTTGCATCTGTTGCTGCAATTGCATCGCTTGATGATGAAGCATTTATTATGTCGTGCAAAGAAAAGAATGAAACAGAAAGAGCATTCCTGTTTTCGCAGTTAAAGAAGAGTGGATATTCAGTGCTTCCAACGCAGGCAAATTTCATATACCTGTATTTTGATAATGAAGCTGAAAAAAAAATGGCATATAACCGCCTTTATGAAAATGGCTTACAGGTCTGCGATTTAAAAAGCTTTCACCAGGACAGATCATTAAGAATGGTAGTTGCAGACAGAACTATAAATGATATAATAGTGTATTTGCTTGCGAAGAACAAAATGTAATTGCATACATAAATGAGGCAATTCAACCTGATAAAATCAAGCAATCTTTAAATGAGAGAAAAAGGCAGTCGCCGGCACCGCGGGATTGCTGGCGGGTGTTTTATCAATGGCGTTGGGGGAATGGATTTCTGTCAAAAGTTCGCAGGAATTGTACGAGATCCAGATGCAGGTCGAAATGGAAGAACTCAAAACCGGTCCGGAGGGTGAGCGGAAAGAGATCGCATTGATCTATTTCGCAAAGGGGCTGCCCGAACAGCAGGCTAATGAAATGGCCGCAGATGCCATAAAAGATACCCCGAAAGCACACAGCCTTTTGGTAAAGGAAGAGTTGGGTATTAACGCAGAAGAACTGAAAGGCTCCGCGTTACAGGCGGCCGTTTATTCATTTATCTTATTCTCTGTCGGCGCTATTATTCCGTTAGCGCCGTTTTGGTTTGCAAAAGGTTTTAATGCAATTATCTTCAGCGTCCTCTTCAGCGCAACAGGACTGTTTTTGATCGGCAGTGCGATCACGCTTTTCACAGGAAGAAGCCTGTGGTTCTCCGGCTTCAGACAGGTGCTGTTTGGTCTGATTGCCGCAGCTATAACATTTGGTATAGGAAAAATAATCGGCATCGCAGTCGCTTAAGGAAAATAAAAATTTCGTATATTTATTGTTGTGCGTCAACATGGAAAGACATTATTTTTATCATTAGCAAAACCCAGTATGATGGTAAACAAAAATGACCATCCGGGAGTATATATACCACCGCCACTGCTTTATGCAGCTATGTTTTTTGCTGCGGTTCAAATGCAAAAACTGCTGCCGCTTAGCAAAGCGTTTTTTTACACGACGACATCAAAGATCACCGGCACGCTTATCATTCTTATCGGCCTCCTTTTTAATTTCCCGGCCTTGCGGCAGTTCTTTAAGACAAAAAACACAGTGGTCACCATTAAACCGGCAACTTCTTTACAAACGACGGGTATCTATGCTGTGAGCCGCAACCCAATGTATGTTAGTTTACTGCTGATTTACACGGGATTGTGGTTTATCACCGGTAATTGGTGGAATGTAATATTGTTACCCCTGTTGGTTTTAATACTTCAGGAATACGTGATAAAGCGGGAAGAAAAATACCTTAACCGCCGGTTTGGAGCGCAGTACCTTGAATACAAAGCCAGGGTGAGAAGATGGATTTAGTGGTAACCCGCCAGTACACCATTTCAAATGGCACATTCATCCCTCCGGCATTCTCTCTTTAAGTACCTTTCTCACGCGTTGCACCGCCCGCAGGTCTTTGAAACCATTTACAATGATATAACCACTTTTCAAAATCGTAATTGCAGCCTCGCGTTCGCTAAGTATCTGCGCTTTCAACGGGTCTAAGGCCTGTACCAGATCCATTATCTGCTGTCGTTCATTTACATCAGCAATATCGTGGATGGTCCTGCCCTCTATGGTTATTATATCAGACAGCGCACGCTTATCATTGGCAGCAGGCATTTCGGATGATTTTAAAACTTTTCAGTAAGATACGCCGTTGTGATCACGCACAATGAAAACTACCACACTTTTCATGCCTGACTTTGAACGGTTGACGTAACCCTGTTTCGTAGTGCAGGTTCTACAAAAACAAACAAACTTTGCTTACAACATTTTCCTGTTTTCTGCTATTGCGCTGGTGGCTGTACAGCAATTACTTTGCAGCACAATAAAAAACAGATAAGCTAACGGATAAATAATTTCCGGGGCACTCAACCATATGCAAACACCGTATAGGCCGGTCAAAAACCGGAGTGGTGTCCCGGAAGCCCAATGGCGACCCGAACCTTTAACAGACAACAGATAACTGACTTTTATTTAGCAGGAAAGGTCGCCGGGAAGCGGCCTTTTTTGATTTTTGAAACACTTCAGACCAGATCTTCCTCTTCAGACGGGTTATTTTTTTCCGCGTCGGCAAAGCGATCAGCAAAACAGATTGCTCATTTCAAAACTGCTCATTGCACGGCAAGCACTGCGCCAGCCCCCGGGCAGGACTCCGCCGCGCAGAACGCCAGGCGGAGACATGCAACGCCCTTCGGGTGCTTCGCAGGCTGTCACAGTACTTGCGACAGCGACGCGCCACCTAACCGTCCTCATTCCACTCCGCTTACACGTTCGCTCCGCTACACTCCCGGGACGCTCCGCTTCATTGCGTCAGTAAAGTGGCGCTAGAAACAGACGACAAAGATTGCTGCATATTAAAGAACATTCATTTCCTGCCTGCTCATTCCCCGCAAGCCTGCGCCAGCCCGGTGCAAGACACCGCCGCGCAGGACGCCTGGCGGAGACTTGCGCCGCAAAAAACGCTGCGCTGGCTGGCGCAGACCTTGCGACTACGACGCGGCACATCACCATCCTCATTTCACTGCGCAACCCGTCCGTTCCGCTTCACTGCACTACCGGAACGCTTGCTCATTCCGTCGGTCATGTGCCACCTTAATCAAGCACTTTACAGACTGCAAAAAAACATTTCCATGATGATTTACTAAACATTATTTGAATGCTTTGATAATTTTATACAGACCATTCTGCAGGTCCCTGTAACCATAGTCATAACAAAAAAGATATTCGTGCTCTTTGATTTTTGTGACGATATGATGGGTATGATAGTGAAATACAAATCCTTTTTCCTGCAACTGCTTTTCGGGAATTTGAACAGACTCATTTTCCTTTAATACTGCTTTTAAAATCCTGCGGTTCTTTTTTAATGCAAGATTAATCGTCCGAATTTCCTTTTGATTTTTCTTTTAACGCGATCCTTTATAAGAATGCGCAGTTGCTTAATCGTCTTACCAATTGTATTAACTTTCAACCCATAGATATCTTTTTTTCTTCTTGGATGTTTGTAATCGTAAGTAAGAAAATCAACAAGGTCTTCATAGAACTGAAAATCCAAAGATGCAAAAGTGATTTTTTCTTTTCTATATTTTTCACATGCTGCAAGATGACCGATCATATCATTGTACACTTCAATTGTTCCTTGCCTTACTTTTTTTTCTTTTGATTTTACATAGTCATCAAGTTGCTTGAAAAAAATTTCTTTTTTGCTTTTTTCTGCGGGCACATATGCATTTTTTAAATTAAAATCTTCCTGTGCAAGTTTATACAACTTTAAAGCAGGATCAAATTTCTCCTTTATGTATGCACCTAATTCAGCAACTTCCTGTCGCTTTGCAAATTTTATAAGGTCGGATGCAAGTTGAAGTTGACGATCAATTTCATCAATTTAATTTTTCATGATCGCCGAACTCTTTTGGCAAACAGCCGCCGAAGATCGACTGTTATAAAATATTGAAAAGGAGCGTGTTAATTGTTCAGTTTTGTACAAATAAGAAAGGCTCCCTTTTTTGAAGTGAGCCTTTCAGCGGACCGGACGGGCCGGTTCAAAGGCTCACAATTATTTAATTTTCAATCAGTTATAATTTTAGTCGCGTTTTTGGTCGCGCTTGACCCTAAAAAACTTCTTTCTTTACTATTTAGAACAGTATCGTACATATCTGTACAAAGATACGCACCGAAAAGGACTCGAACCCGCGACCCCCGTCACTTATTTTATTTTTTCCTGCGAAGTTTATTGCCAACAAAACCTACTGGACGGCTGCTTATAATACTATCAAAAAATGGCCTGGCGCACCCCCGAAACTACAGGTATAGGTGTAAAGAAAAAGAAATATGCAAAAGTTAATTCCAAAAAAAAGGATGTTTCAAAAATAAACGAAGGGCTTGAGAATCGCTTAAACGACTACCTGTCTCCATCAGGTATCCGAATAAAAAGAGGCTGCATCATACTTTTGACACAGCCTCTTCCGCTTATTGTAATTTGTTATTTACAATTAACTTTTTTTCATGCTGCATGTTTTCGCAGTACATGAATTTGCACTTGTGGTAGCTGTACTTTTTGTGCATGATTGATTACATGAAGCCTGAGTACAATTTACCTTTTTAGCACATGCCTGTGTGCATGTAGTTTGTGTGCAACGTTTGCACTTTTTACTATTGCCACCTGCATAGGCTGTTGTACTTATAGCAAACAAGCCTATAAATGCAATACGCATTATATTTTTCATACAATTTTTATTAATGTTACCAAATAAGATACTCGTCTAAGAAACAAAAATTGTATTTGGCGGCTTTAATTGCTGTGAATGATATTCAGAAAGATTACTTACCTGTAATATAGAGTATTCAGGTTTGAATAAAATAATAGGTTTTCGAAAAATTAGCAATGGTTGTAATGTAATAACGGTAAAAAAAGGACAATCAACACATTTTGAGGTAGGGTTATCGTTGGTATTCGATTTGTTCTTACACATTTTATTCATCATTGCTTTCATAGGACATTGAGAACAATTCTCTTTCTTGACAGCATTAAGGCAATTCCGGGATGCCCCTATTGTTTCAGCAATAAATGAACAAAAAGTAATAAGTAATATGAGAGCTGTTAATTTCATGAAAAAGCTATTGTGAAATTAATCAAATTATCTTTACTTCCAATGTATATATGATTGCCTTATTTAAATGAATAATAATTTGATAGAAGCGATTAATAAAACCATTCCAAGTATTTTTTTGAGCACTGTAACAGGTGCTTTATGGCTTCCCCAATATGAACCAATTAATGCAGCACACATGGCAATCAATATCCAAATAAATATAGCAGTAGGTAGTTGTGTGCCTGAATACAAAATTCCACCTATACCTGAAACCGAGTTCACGAGAATAAATAATGAAGTAATTGAAGATATTTGTTTAAATGTGCCCCACTTAAAGAAAAGCATAACAGGGCTTAGTAAAATGCCTCCGCCAATGCCAACAAACCCCGAGATAAAGCCTATTATAGCACCGGTGAGCATACCAGCCCACCAAGGCAACAATTTTACATTCTGATCTTCTGTTTTATTAAAGGCAACAAAAAAACTTACTGCTGTAATGAGTAAACAACAACCTAAAACTTTTCGGTATATTTCTGCTTTAACGGTAATTGAAGCGCCTAAAAAAGCCATTGGTATAGATAAGATAATAAGCGGAATAAATAATCTCCATATAAAATGTCCGCTTTTGTAGAAATTATAAAATGAAATTAGTGTTACAAACACATTTAGAATTAAAGCGGATGACTTCGCCCATATGGGATCTACACTAAATAAGCCCATGACTGCAATAAAACCACTTGCACCCCCCTGTCCACAGGCTGAAAACAAAAAAGCTATAATAAAAATGCAGGCTAAAAAATAAACCGTCATATATCCTTTTCTTTTTTAACAGAAATAAATTATCGCTGAAATGGCAAATAATATTTATCATTTGCCAAAGCCTTGACAAGCAGGACAAGCAATAAAAGGCGCAATCACCTTCTGATTTATGATCGATAGTTTTGATGTATATTGAGCATATACTTTTGAATGTACACAATAATGCTGTACTTACTAATTTTAAAAAGAATATCTATGAGAAGTTTTTTGTTTATTTTATTTTCCGTTCCTTTTATATCATTTTCTCAAACTGCGAAACAGGACAGTATCTGGAAACCATTAAATACTTTCATAGGGCAATGGAAAGGAACTGGTGAAGGAGAACCTGGCAAAGGCAATTATGAAAGAAGTTATATGTTTATTTTAAATAATAATTTCATCGAGGTAAGAAATAAATCCAGTTATCCTCCAACTGATAAAAATCCAAAAGGCGAAGTCCATCAGGATATCGGTTACATTAGTTATGATCAATTAAGAAAGCTGTTTATCCTCCGCCAGTTTCATGCAGAGGGTTTCGTTAACCAATATAGATTGGGTAGTATTTCGGCGGATGGCAAAACAATTATTTTCATTTCTGAGGCCATTGAAAATATCAATGAGGGTTGGAGAGCAAAAGAAACGTACGAATTGAAAAATGAAAACGAATTTGTTGAAACTTTTGAATTAGCTCCCCCAAACGGACAATTTGAGGTTTATACAAAAACAGTTCTCCAACGAAAATTATAGCATAGTGTGACTTACATTAATCCAGCATCCCAATGTAATCAAATGATGCAATGGTAATTACATCCTGCATATTCTAATTCCATGTAAGCAATCTTTAAATGCTAAATTGCAACATAAGGTTCATCAGCTTTCGCTTAATCTGTAAAATATGTATTCGAAGGTCAGAGAGTATATTCATTCCAGGATTATGATACCTGATGAGGACCTTGAAAAGTCATTTCAATACAGTAATGTAAGATGCTATAAAAAAGGAGAGTATATACTTTGCATAGGAGACTATTGCAGGTTTATTGGATTTGTGAATTCAGGTCTTATTGTCAACACCATGATTACGGATGATGGTAAAGAAATTGCCTGCAACTTTATTTTTGAAAACTGTTTTTTCACGTATACGGAAGGTCTCAACAATAATACACCGTCGCATAAAAATTCGATTGCGCTGGAAGATTGTGAAATGCTAATATTAGAAAAGGAAAAGCTGCCAATGATTTTTTCTATTAATTCCAAGTTTGAAACCTTATTTACAAAAATCCTCGCCGAAGAACTAAGAAACGTTTTATTGTCGGAACAGTATAATCGTACACAATCAGCAGAAAACAAATACCTGCAATTTATTAATACATTTCCTGAAGCTTTTAACCGTATTCCCTTAAAATATATTGCCGGTTATCTTGGCATCGAACCTCCCAGTCTGAGCCGTCTGCGAAAAAAACTTGCAGGAAAATAATAAAATTAACATCGGTTAATTTTTCCCATTTTTTACAACCGTAGTTTGGCTGCAAAATTTATTCATTATGAATTGGGGAGAATTCGCCTGGCTATTGTTGGACAATGCTGATAAATATTTTTTGATTGCAGGTCCGGTGTTTTTTATTTTTTATATCCTGCTAAAGAAAAGGATAAAGTATAAAAAAATTCAACAGCGCTTTCCAAAAACCAGAGATTACTGGAGAGAAATTTTTTTCTCGGTTTTGTCCATCATTATTTTTTCCTTTCCTCCGTTATTTATGCTTTACAGTAATAGTATCCGACCTTACACAACTTTTTATGAAGACATTGCTGAACATGGTTGGCTGTATGCAGTACTTGCTTTTCCGCTGATGCTGCTGATGCATGATACTTATTTCTATTGGCTGCATCGTATAATGCATCAACCACAGCTATTTAAACTCTTTCACCTGGTACATCATAAATCAAATAACCCATCACCCTGGGCAGCTTATGCTTTTCACCCATTGGAAGCTATTGCCGAATCGTTGATTTTTGTGATTTTTTTATTTACCATTCCAATGCATAGTATTCATCTCACTTTATTTTTTGTGGTCAGTCTTTTATATAATGTGTATGGGCATTTGGGATATGAACTTTATCCAAAAGGTTTTACTGAACACTGGTTTGGAAAGTGGATCAATACTTCTGTTTCTCACAATATGCATCATCAGTATTTTAAAGGCAACTATGGTTTATACTTTACTATGTGGGATAGAATAATGGGCACATTAAATAAAAATTATGAGAAAGAATTTAAGGAAGTAAAATCAAGAAAAAAAATTACTGAATCTAAATCACCCGCTGATGAAGCATAAAATCTTTATGTTTTTTGTTTCCACACAGCTTACAAATTATTGTGTCCCGGCTCAAATGAAAGCAGGCGACGTTATTGTTGTGTAGCTAACTGCTGGAAAAGAGCCTGCTAAAATTCAGGTATATAAATTGGAGAATTCATATTATGGTAAGATCGCTTAGCTGAAAAGTCCAATTGAAAATAAGGTAACTACATATGAGTGGGACAAATAGAAAATTATTTTTTTAGTTCATACGCCTCTTTAAGCCACTCTAATAATTGTTTATCAATGTCCTTTAGCGAAGTAAGTTTAATTGTGTGATGGTAACGATTTGCAGATGCATGCTCGACTTTACTTACACGTTTGCTGACTAATTTGTGATTAAGATGAACTTCTAAGTTAATATAATCCCGTCTCGTATAAATGCCTGCAAATCCAAAACGATTTCCTAAATGAATACTTGTTTTCTTTGGCTCAATTTTTAATTGTCCAAACTTCTGAAGTTCTTTAATCAGTTCCTCATAAATGCCTGCTACTATTGGTTCTTTATCCTTTAAATGGTCAAGCTCGGTATATTCCATAACATCAAGAATAAAAAAAACTGCAATATTGCAGCTTTAAAGTTATTAAATAAGCAACTATTTATCTACCTGGTAATTTATTAACTGTAACCCACAAAAACACAGCATCAATGGACGCGGTGTTCTCTGCTGAACTTTTGTTTTGACTGTTAAACAATACTTCTAATTCCTCCTGCAGATCCGCAGCTTTCCCGTTCTTTTCTGCTGCTTCAAAAGCATTCATTGTTGGTCCATAATAATTTTTAAATAAAGCCACAAAATCTGAAGGTGAGCAGTCAGCATTAAATGTGTAAATCTCCCGGGCAAACGATATATCTTCTTTTGGAATACCGGCGTTACCAAAACGTTCAATTACGTTGCTTTCCACACCCCAGGTCATTGGGCTTATGAAGCCTTCGGGAGGTGGTGGCGTATAGGCAGAACTTATTTTTAATATCTGTGCTACCAGGGTCGGGTCGCCGGGTATCCAGTTACCCATCCCTATTCGTCCGCCGCGTCGGGTAACACGTACCATTTCTTTGGCTACCTCAAAGGGCTTTGGCGCAAACATAGCACCAAAGATGCTGATGACAAGGTCGAATGTCTCATCTTTCAGTTCATGCAAATCGCTTGCATCACCTTCGCGGAAACTGCAGTTGGTAAGCCCTTCCTCTTTTGCACGAATGTTGCCCGCTTCAACAAGGTTACCTGCAATATCAATTCCCAAAACATTCGCTGTCAGTTTTGCGGCAGGTATAGCAGTCGTGCCATCGCCACAACCAAGGTCAAGAACGTTAAGACCTTCGGTGATCCCCAGTTTTGCAACCAGTGCTGCACCACTTTTACGCATGGTTTGTGCGATGCGGGTAAAATCACCTTTTTCCCATAATGCTTTGTTAGGATTCATTTGATTTTTTATTTTAATAGAAATAAGATAAAAGTTGTACAAGCCACCTCCAATACAATTTTGCTTAACCTTCTTTTCGTCCACGAGACAGTTCAATGCAGTTTTCCAATACCTGCGGTTCCATATTCCTTTCTTTTATTGGTTACCCGATCAAAGATTTTTATTGAATCATTACCGTCGCACCTCATGCGGTAAAAAATAATTCCTGCTGAAAAAATGGTGAGTAATCCAATGATCAGCATAGACGCATTTATTCCCAAAGTATCTGCTATAATGCCTGTAAGAATGGCTCCTATCGCATAACCCAAATCTCTCCATAAACGAAAAACACCAAGGCTATTTGCCCGATCAGTGGGATGCGTATTTTCAGCAATGGTTGCAAGAAATGTAGGATATACCAATGCAGTTCCGATCCCAAGAAACGAAGACAGAATAATGAAATGAGTCATGGTTTGAGCAAAGGGCAAAATAATTAAGGGAATACCCTGCAAAAGCATTCCAAGAAAAAGTAAATCTTTTTTGCAGAAATGGTCTGCCATTTTTCCCGTAAAAAGCATACCTATACTCCATACAGCAGGATACACAGCGGTTACAATTCCGATTTCTGCTATACTAAAACCCTTCGATGCAAGTAGAATAGGAAAAATTCCCCAAGCCATCGCATCATTCAAATTGTTTATTAAACCAGCTTGCGTAACAGCACTCAAAGTTTTGTTTCGCAAAGTTGTTTCCCAAAAGATATTTTTCAGCTTTGGTACTTTGCTCGTTGTTGTTTCAACAGAGACATGATGCTTTGTGTCTTTCACCAATAACCAGCTTCCTAAAAGACCTAATATTGATAAGACAACTCCAACATAAAAAGGGTACGGTCGCAAACCATAGTTCGATGCAATCCATCCGGTAAGAAAAGCAACAAGGGCTAAAGCTGCATAACCTGCAAACTCATTTAAACCCATTGCAAAACCTCTTTGCTTTTCCCCCACTAAATCTATTTTCATTACGACTGTACTACTCCATGTTAAGCCCTGGTTGATGCCCAACAAAACATTTGCTGCAACTATCCAGTTCCAACTATCAGCATACATCAAAACAAAAGGAACAGGAATACCAATAAGCCATCCGATGGTAAGTAAATTTTTTCTTCCAATTTTATTTGCCAAAGCACCAGTGAAATAATTTGTTGAGGCTTTTACAATTCCAAAAACTATAATGAAAGAAAGTATTGCTGTTTTAGCAGCAATATGAAATTCAGCTTCTGCAATTCGCGGCAGAATACTTCTTTCAAGCCCCACCATTCCACCGACAAAAGCATTGATGATAACAAGCAGCGTGAATTGCTGCCAGTTTTCTCTTAAGCCTAATTTTACTTCTTTCATACCAATTTCTATTTTTCTACTAAAGTGGTTTAGGTGTATGCGAAATGAGATTAGAGTAGCAACAATTCTAAAGTCTTCCCCCATTTCAAAGTCGCCTCCTGTTTACGCCATAGAGTTAGTGAAGTGTGCAACATGCATTATTTCCAGGCAGTCGTAATTAATGCTCTCATTGGCGCAATCATTGGTGCTGCGCCAAATTTTTCAGTAAGCTCTTTCTCTACTGTTTCTTTTATTTCTTCTATCCATGCAGGATTACGTTTCATTATTTCATTGTAGATAGATCCACCCTGTGTAAGTCCATAAGCAGCTTCCTTTGCGGTTGAACTTTCAGATACTTTATTCACTTTTTCAATGATGATTTTTGAAAACCCAGCCTCTTGTAAATTGTGTCTTATCTCATTATCATCATGCATTGAAAAAGGAAGTTTGTATATTTCAGACACTGGTTCCTGCAAGTATTTTTTTACAGTTTTCCTGTAAACATAAGAAGCGGCATTGAGTTCAAGCCTGTCCCATGTACTCATCAACAAACTGCCACCAGGTTTTAAAACCCTGTATGCTTCTGCAAAAGCTTTTTGTTTATCTGGAACAAGCATGTAGCCAAAGCAACAAACTACAAGATCAATACTGTTGTCATCAAAAGGTAAATCCTGTGCATCAATAATGCGCCATTCTATATTGGATGCTTTCGTTTTTTCTCTTGCAATAGCCAACATATCTTCACTTATATCTGAAGCTATCAGCCTTGATGTTTCGGGGATAACCTTACATAAATGGCGGGTTACACGACCTGTTCCACATGCAAGCTCTAACGCTGCTTTTACAGAAGATGGATCAATTCTTTTAGCGATCTCAATGGCATAAGTCTCGAAGAACATAGGTCCGAGGTATTGTTCATAATGACCGGGAATTGAACCGGAAAAAGTAAGCGCATCAAATGAACCAGTTTTAGTATCCATGATTTGTTGCATTAAAATTTATGAAATAGCACAACGATTGGCACCTGCTTCCAGGTCAACAGGGTTTATATCGCTAAAGTCTCCTTTGATATTCTTTTCAACAATTGATAAATAATTAGCAGGAGTTGCCGGTATGCGCTGCAAGAGTGTACTGACAAATTCTTCCTCACTCATTTGTAACATGGCGACATTTTTTTGAATAGTTGCCAATGTTGCCTGCAAAGGCTTGTGATCAAAATCTACAGGTTTACCGGTATGCGCAGGCAGAACAATAGTATCATCTGGCAAAGACAATAGCGCTTGCAAAGACTGATATAACAATTTTGCCTTTGCTGTTGTTTCATCTGTGTCTGCTTTTAGATCGGGTCTTCCCACACCGTCAATAAACAAGGTGTCACCAGTGAGCAAAGCTTTCTCATCAACTAAATAGCTTGTGCTTTCCAAAGTATGCCCTGGCGTGTGGATTGCTTTTACAGTAATGTCGCCAACTTTAAAAACAGTTTCATCTTTAACAGACTGAAATGTAAAAGTTGCTTTATTAGGTGTCGGCAAATAGAGTGGTACATTATTTCTTTCTGCTATTTGCTTAGAGCGTGAAAGATGATCTGCATGAATATGCGTTTCGATCACATATTTTAAAGTAAGATTATTCTCCCCTAAAATTTGCTCATATACTTCGGGCGAAAGAGAAGCATCAACAATTGCAGCCTCACCATGTGATGCAATAATATAAGAAAGACACCCCTTACCCGTTCTTCGTAATTGAATAATCTCAAAATTGTCAAAGGAGAGTTTTGCGGTGTTCCATGCCAGGCTCCAGCCTTTCATACCCCCTTCTAAAGAAGATGCTTTAATTCCTCTTTTCCTCAATTCAGTTGCAGCTATCTGACTGGTTCTGCCGGCAGCACATACTGTAACAACTTCAGTATTTTCAGGAATGGATATTTCGTCTAATACAGAAGTGTCACCCTCATTGAGTCTTTTGTATGCGTCCAAATAAATACTTCCCGGTATCTGCCATTCGTCTCTTTGTTCTTTTGGTCTTACATCCAAAATAAAAATCGGCTTATCTTCTTCAATCCATGCTCTTAGCGTTTCTGCATTCACACTCATTTCTTTTTCCATAATTTATATTTAGTCATGAACAACTTCAACATTTAATCCCCTCGATTTCCAATCAGGAAATCCTTCAACAAGCCTTCTTGCTTTAAAGCCTCTTTTTGAAAGCGCACTTACCGCTTCATCTGCAAAAACACAAAATGGACCTCTGCAATAAGCTATGTACTCTTTGTTTTTTGGAAGTTTTTTGAGTCTGGATAAAAGTTCATCTGGTGGGATATTAATTGCTTTGGGGATATGCCCGTTATTATATTCTTGCTCGGGGCGTACATCGAGCAACATGATATTTTTTGATTTCAGCCGCTTTAATAATTCATCCAGGTTAATCGCCTCAAGACCGTTTTTCTTCTCCCTGAAATCATCTACAAGTTTTTGAATCTCCGCCACCCTTTCAAAACCAAGTGCTCTTAAGTTTTGCCATGACTTGTAGATCTCTTCATGGGCAAGCCTGTAATGAATAAAGTTCTTTTCCCGCCTGATCTCAACAAGATTCTCCGCTTTTAATACCTGCAAATGCTGTGAGGCATTGGCGACCGTCATATTCGTCTCAGAAGCAATCTCCTCCACCGATTTTTCGCCCTGCCCCAGCAGGTCAATGATTTCCAGCCGGCGTGGATTAGCCATTGCCCTGATCATTTTTGCCAGTATTGAATATACCTTATCCTTAAAAATTCTTTTTTCCATAGTTCGTTCATTAAATCAAAAACAAAAATAAGGGTTTTATCAAACTATTCAATAACTTTATTGAATAGTAGAATAGATAAAAAATTCAATAACGACTCTTATGCGTATTTATTTCCGGAACTTTTACATACATTATAAACTCAAAAATCATTTTTATGGAAACGATTGCAACCAATAAGCTTGATACAGCTGATCTCGAACAGAAAGTAAAAAAAATGTACCGGGATGTAGCAATAAATCCAAAAGGCGAATATCATTTTGAAATGGGCCGCGGTCTTGCTGAAAAATTGGGTTACGAAAAAGATGACCTCGACCATATTCCTGCTGAAGCGATGGAATCCTTTGCAGGTGTAGGATATTATTTTGACATGGCTGATTTGAAAGAAGGGGACAAGGTACTTGACCTTGGAAGCGGTTCAGGAATGGATAGTTGTATAGGGGCGTTGAAAGTAGGAAAGAAAGGAAGTGTTTGTGGCGTTGATATGACCGACGAACAATTAGAAAAAGCAACCAGACTTGCTAAGCAACACAAATTTGAAAATATCACTTTTTATAAATCGTACATTGAACAACTTCCGTTTGATAATGAAAGTTTTGATGTGATTATCAGTAACGGCGTTATCAATCTTTGCTCCGATAAAGAAAAAGTATTTGCAGAGGTTTCCCGGGTACTAAAGGCAAGCGGAAGAATGGTTATTGCAGATATTGTTACTGAAAAGCAATTGCCGGAGAATGTGGTTTGCAATTCTACGTTGTGGGCGGCATGTATCGGCGGCGCCAGCCAGCAGGATGATTACAGAAGTGCCATTGAAAAAGCAGGAATGGAAATTCTTTTGATAAGAAATAACGATGCTTACTCTTTCATATCAAAATCTGCAAAAGGTGCATCCAAAGATTATGGGGTGAAAAGTGTTTCATTGATTGCGGTGAAAAAATAATGATTTTTTCAAAGACTAGTTTGATGCAATAAAATTAAATTCCCAAACATCTTTAAAAGGAGTCGATAAATACAGGATTATCCATTGCAAGCTAACAATCGCAATGCATTAAATACAATAATCAGCGTAGAAACCTCATGCACAACAACTGCCGGACTAATAGAAGCAATTTCTAAAATAGTTAAGGGAATTAGTATTGTTACCATCCCTAAACTGAACTAATAATCAGATTTGCTTTGTGTCTTGGCCAGGCAATATGCTTGAAACATCTTAATCTTATCACTATGATTGCTGATCGCAGCAACATTATAGCCAGGGTAACATTTTGCTAACGAGGCATTGAAATCCCTAATGCTCTGAAAACGCCATTACTGTAAAGAATATAAATTCCTAATAAAATGAGCACGATTGGGGTAATAATATGGCCAAATCTATCAATGACGTTTGCGATAGCAGAATGCTTGCTTAAGTACTTTGCCGCGATGCACCAAATTGCTACCATGATTAAGAAGATAATAACCATTACAATCTTTTGAGGCATCCCTAACGTCACGAAAAGAGGAATGTACACTCCGAGATTATCACCACCGTTTGAAAATGTAACAGCAGCTACTGAAAATGTCTTATTAGCTCTCTTTCGATGTGATAATAATTTTCCTTCCCGCTCTCCCTTCCTGCCCTTATTAAGCCCAAATAAATCACGTATTCCAAAATAAACGGGTAATAATCCCAGCAAACCAATATAGATATGATCGAACAACAGGCCAATAAAAGACCCGATAATGCTAATTCCAATTAAGGCAATAATGCCTATGTATTGTCCAATGACAATATGTTTGGTTTTATAGTCTTTGTTGGCAAAGAATATTACCAGGAGGAATATATCGTCGATATTAGTGCCGCCAAAAGCAAGAATACTGGTTACTATTAGCTCCATTTCTTTTATAGTTTTAATGAATTCTATTTCCTGCAACGCTATTCATTTTTGTAAGCCAACAATCTTAATGCATTAAACACAACCACCAACGTAGAACCTTCATGCGCAATAACGGCGGGACCAATTGATGCAATACCTAAAATGGTTGTGTTGCAAGATATTTTTAAAAGAGCAGGCTGCAGACTTCGTTTAGTAGCGTACGATTAAGGCAACTGCATAACAAATAGAGCACATCCCATGTCTGGTTGAATTACACCTCGTCAACAGTTTGACATCTTCTTCTTTACTTTTTTACTTTTAACAGGCTTGCATTAATAGCAACTATAATTGTGCTTACGCTCATAAGAACAGCGCCCGCTGCGGGACTTAATAAAATACCGGATTTGTACAAAATGCCCGCAGCAAGCGGAAGTGCCACGATGTTATATCCTGTTGCCCAAACAAGATTTTGTATCATCTTTTTATAAGTCGCTTTACCAAACAAGATAAGGTTAACTATATCTTTCGGGTTACTGTTTACGAGCACAATACCTGCCGTTTCTGCAGCTATATCACTTCCCGAACCTACTGCTATACCAACATTTGCCTGTGCCAGGGCAGGAGCATCATTTACACCATCACCCGTCATTGCAACATATTCACCTTTATTTTGTAACTCTTTAATCTTTTCCAGTTTTTGGTGTGGCAACACCTCTGCATAATATTCATCTATACCCAATTTCTTGCTTACACTTTCTGCAACCTGTTTGTTATCTCCGGTAAGTAACACTGCTTTTATTTTGTTATCATGAAGGGTTTTTATTGCTTCTGCAGATTCGGGTCGTATAGTATCCGCCAAAGTAATATAACCGGCAAGGTTATTTTTTATGATAACAAATACTACTGTTTCCGCAGCATCACTATTGTAATTATCAGGAAAGGGCATTTTATTTTCTTTTAAATAACCCGGGCTTACCACTTTAATATCATTGCCTTCCACATTTGCTTCCACACCCTTGCCGGTAATCGCATTAAAGTTTTGAGCTGCAGGAATTATAACAGACAAATCTTTAGCTTTTTGCAGAATGCCGGTAGCTATAGGATGTTCTGAATTTTCCTCTAAGGCGGCAGCCAAACGAAGCAATTCTTTTTCTTCTATATTCTTTTGCAGCACTACTATTTTGGAGACTTCAAATTTTCCGACAGTAAGTGTACCTGTTTTATCAAATACAAGTGTGGTAATTTTTCTTGCATTTTCGAAGTCGGTTCTTTTCTTGATCAATAGACCATTCTTTGCGGATAACGCTGTAGATTTTGCAACCACCAAAGGAACTGCGAGACCTAATGCATGCGGGCAACAGATTACAACGACAGTTACCATACGTTCAATGGCAAAAGCAAGATTGCTGCCCGAAATATACCATACTAAAAATGTTGCTACACCAAATATAATTGCGATAACGGTAAGCCAACGTGCGGCTTTATCCGCAATCAATTGTGTTTTTGATTTTGAGTTTTGTGCATCTTGCACCAGTTTTATCACTTGTGACAAATAGGAGTCTTTGATAGCATGCAAAACGGATACTTTAATAGCGCCATTGCCATTGATACCACCAGCAATTACTTTATCGCCTTTCTTTTTCTCCACAGGTTTTGATTCACCGGTAAGCATGCTTTCATTGAGATAACTTTCACCATCGGTTACAATTCCGTCTGCTGGTACTTTCTCTCCAGGTTTTACAAGAACAATATCATTTTCTTTAAGTGTTTCTGTCCTTATATCCGTAATTTGATCGTCATGCACAAGGTGCGCATCGGAGGGCATAAGCTGCACCAATAGTTCCAACTCTCTTGATGCCCCTGCAATAGATTTCATTTCAATCCAGTGTCCTAACAACATAATAAGAATAAGCGTTGCCAGTTCCCAAAAGAAGTCCATTCCTTTTAATCCAAATACTGTGGCTACACTATACACGTAAGCTACGGTGATCGCAAACCCGATAAGCGTCATCATTCCTAAATTCTTTCCTTTTATTTCGTCAATCAAACCCTTTAAAAAGGGAAAACCACCATAAAAGAAAACAACTGACGATAAGGCTAATAAAACATATTGTGATCCTGTGAAGCTGAAATGAATATTCAGCCAATGTTGTATCATTTCAGATAACAGCAAAATGGGCACAGTTAATATCAATACAACATAGAACCGTTTTTTGAAATCATCAATCATCATGGCATGATGATCGTGACCTGCATGAGCACCGGACATTTTGCTGTGACCCATTTTGCTATGATCCATTCCCTGATCATCAATTTTCATTTTACTATGATCAATTTTAGAGTGGCCCATTTTTTCATGCTCCCGTTTCTCTTTAACAGGCACGAGCGCCATTCCACATTTTGGGCAATTACCAGGCTTATCTGAAACCACTTCCGGATGCATCGGGCAGGTATATTTTTGTTGAGGAGGATGTTCCATGAGTTAGGTTTTAAAATGCAAATTAGTTAGCTGGAAAAATTATATTGTTACATGATTATGGATAGGTTTTATATAATTATTGCTTTGATTACATCTTCATGCCGGTCATATCCATTCCTTCCATTGGATTGGCACCATGCTGAAAAATATATTCACTGTTTATTAAATAAGCGCCACTTGTAACTACAACATCACCTGTATGTAACCCTGAAATGATTTCAACTGCATTGCCATCATTGATCCCTGTTTTCACCATTCTTGCTTCGTAAACATCCGGTTGCGTTTCCACCCAAACAATTGAGCCTTTACTATCTGTTAATACTGCATCAACAGGCAACGCAATCGAATTATGCGCACTGCTGTTTGCAATAATATAAACCGGCATCCCAGGATGCAATTGATTATTGGGATTGGGAATGCTAACACGTACCAAACTGATACGCGTATCAGGATTAATCTCAGGGTTCACAAAATCAATTTTTCCGTCAATCGTTTGATTATTTAAGTCTGGAATTTGTACAGTAACATTTTCACTTTTTTTGAATGATAACATTTGCGTAGTATATACCTGTGCCTCTGCCCAAAGCGTTGATAAATTTGCGAGATCGACCACAGTGCCGCCATCCATTACATAATCTCCTTCTTTTACATTCAAAGTTGTAATGTAACCGTCTTCTGTGCTGTAAAATGAAGTAAGTGTTGATGCTTGTTGGCCATCAGCAAGCTGATTGATTTGTCCATTCGTCATTCCCCATAACAATAATTTATTTTTGGCGCTTTCTACGAGTGCATGATAATTTATAAGTGAATTACCAATTGCACTTTCCTGTTGCAAAGCTGTTACATATTCCTGCTTGGCGTTATTGAGTTGTTCGCTGTATAGATCATAAAGCCTATCTCCTTTACGAACATAGTCACCGATATTCTTAAAATATAGTCTTTCAATTCTTCCTTCCACTCTTGCACTAACTGAAGAAAGATTATCCTGGTTAAAATTCAAGGTGCCTGTCAGGATCATTTTATCACCAATGCTTCCATTCCTGATTGTATCAGCCTGTATATTGCCCAACTTAATCTGCACTGAACTTAAATGAACCTGTGCTGTTGCATTCATGCTGCTCTTAGGCACTGCAATTAATTTCATGCCGCAGATGGGACAACTTCCTGGATGTTCTTCATGTATCTGCGGATGCATACTGCAGGTATAGTAGACATCTTTATTAACTGTTGCGTCTGTTTGCTTTTTCTCTTTACATGAAGTTGCAATAATTGGAACAACAATAATAAATAATGAATAAAATAACAAACGCTGAAGGGAGTGACACAACAGGCGATACCCTGCAACACTTTTGCCTGATTCAAAATGTTTATCCAAATAATTCATGCTCATAATAATTTATTTTGAAGCAGTTTTGATAAAACTTTCACTGTCTATTAAATACTGTGCATTCACTGCAACGGTATCTGTTGCATTAAGACCTGAAACTATCTGCACATTGTCATTTGAGCGGATGCCGGTTGTTATTTTATGTGCAACGAATCCTCCATCTTTCTTTAAGAATGCAACTTCATTTGAGCCAAGAGATAGAACTGCCGACGCAGGTAGCCATAAGCCTTGCGTATTGCCGGCATAAATGTTCGCCGTTACATGACTGCCGATTGGCAACATAGCCATATTATGAAAATAAACTCTTGCAGTAAGTGTTTTGCTATTACCCCGAAAGAAAGGTTCAATGAAATCAATCCTTCCATCTATAGCAGCAGCAGTATCTGTTTCTGGAATAATATGAACAGCATCGCCTTTTTTTACAAGTGACTGATCGCTTGTAAAAATTTGCAGCGCAGCCCATGCCTGGTGATGGTTCATGATCATAAATAATGTTTGTCCCTTTTGTATATACATACCTTCCTTTAGTGACAGTGCTTGCGTAACGGCTGAAGAACTATTCATATCATTTGAAGCGTCTCCATTGCTCATCCCCGCGTCATGCACATGTCCGCTATAGTTACTGTAGACACTTACGCTATATAATGGCTTGCCTGTTTGCATAACCTTGTTCAATTCATTCTCGCTCATGCCAAGCAACAACAACCTTTGTTTGGCTGCGTTGATGAAAGAAATATTGTCAGCGTCACTCTTTAAAAGAAATAATAGATTCTGTTGCGCAGTCACTAATTCAGGACTGTATATATCCATTATCTTTTGCCCATCTGTAACTTCCTGGTAACGGTATCGCAGATACAATTTTTCAATGCGTCCTGAAACACGCGCAGAGATTGAACCTGCCGCCCGCGTATCGTATTCTACAGTCCCATAGACTTTAACAGGGACTGTTATATTTTTTTCCTGGGCTGTTGTAACAGGCAATGATGTAACAACAAATTCATTTGCGGGCTTAAGCAAACTTTCAAGCTCAATATTATTTATTGATGCAGCCTCCGCATTCTTCTTTATCAACCTCATTCCACAGATAGGGCAGTCACCCGGATGATGTTCCAGCACCTGGGGATGCATCGAACAGGTATAGAGGTCTCCCGATGAAGTGTCTGCGTTTGCTTCTTTCAACTGCTTACTACCACATGCCTGGATAAGTGTGAAAGCGGCAATCATGCTCACTAGATATAACCAAAATGTTTTCTTCATCTCTATTTTATTTCAAGTACTTTTTCAAGATCGACCTGCATGGATAATAACTGATCCAATTGATCAAGAAATTCAAGCTGTGTATTGTTCAGCGTTTCCCAGCCATCATACAATTCAAAAAGTTCTTCCGTATTTTGTTCATAAGCCAGCAAAGTGCTTTCATAATTTTTCTTTAAAGCAGGAATGATGTTTTTATCGAAAAGCTCAATCTGCTTTTTCTTTGCGACAATATTCTGCTGCATTTGATAAGCCATTCCTGAATACTCATTTGCCATAGACACTTTCTGATCCTCAAATGACAAAGCTTTCCATTTCAAACTTTCAATGTTTGCTTTATTCATTTTTGTTGACCAGTTCATTGGGATTTTCATCATACCCATTAAAGTATATTGCATCGGAAACCCGCCAAAGCCGAACATGTGGTCATACCTTACGCCGAATTGCGGTTTTAAGCTTGCTTTCTCGACATTTTGCTGCAGATAGGTAAGTTGAATATTTTTATCAATTGCTTTTATATCGCTGCGGTTTGAATAAAATAAAGTGCTGTCAAATAAACTACTTGAATAATCTTTCACTGCATAATTTGTATCAATAGAAAAATCTGTTTGTTTAGCACGATTCATTAGTGTGTTTATCGCAATGCGTTTTTGTGCAATTTCATTTTCTAATTCAACCCGCATATTCTCAATAGTACCCAGTGATGCTTTTGCTTTATAGTAAGCACTTATTTTTCCCAAACCATTCTTATATCTTGTTTCAGCATTTGTGATCATGAATTCTAATAACTTTTCGCTTTGTGCAAGCACCGATAATTTCTTCTCAATGATGAGCCATCCGTAATAGTTCTTTTTGGCAGTAGCCAATAATTCATTTAAGGTGGCTTGTTTATTTTCTTTTTCAACGGATGACATTGCCTTCATATATGCTTCGTTGGCATCATTGTATTTTTTATTAGGAAACATTTGTTCAGCAGAGATCATGTACTGCCCCATACCTGTATTGCCTGCTCCATCTGCCTTCCAGAGGTTTGTGTTGTAAGGTGTCATCCATAAACCGGTTGAAACCTGCGGCGCCATCCAGCTCTTTGCACCTTTTGCAGCTGCATCTAAAGATTGAATTTGTGCATCGTACATTTTCAAAGAAGGATAAGATTGCTGGATACTATCTAAAATATCATTCAGCTTTAATGTTTGTGCAGCTGCTGCCTGGCACAACAGGCTCATTGATGTAATAGCAGCAAAAAATATTTTCATTGGTTTCTATTTTAATGTTTTACTTCCGCCACTGATATTTTTCCATATTTCTTTAGTTCGTATTCTTTGCTCATTAAAAAAATGAGCGGTGTTACAAGCAGAATATAAATTGCCGAAGTAATAACACCGCCAACCATTGGTAGTACAATAGGTTTCATTACATCGCTGCCCACACCACTGCTCCATAAGATAGGGATGAGTGCAAACAGCGACACACTTACCGTCATGATCTTTGGGCGCAATCTTTTGGCTGCACCCTGGATGGTAGATTCCCGCAGGTCTTCTTTGTTTATTGTTTCTCTTGAATTCCCTTTTCTTGTAATGAGTTGCAGCATGGCATCATTGAGATAAATGACCATGACAATATTTGTTTCCACTGCAAGGCCAAACAATGCAATAAAACCAACTGCGACGGCAACAGAGAGATTCACACCCCAGAAGTATATCATAAAAGCACCACCGATGAGCGCAAAAGGAAGTGAGATCAAACTTAGCAACGCTTCACGTGCAGAGTGAAACGCGAAATACATACTGATAAAAATAACCACCAGCACAACAGGCATTATTAACTTCAAAGTTTGTTCACTGCGAATAAGATTTTCATATTGACCACTCCATTCAATAAAATAACCTTTGGGCATTTTGCCAATGGCGTCATTCAATTTCTTCTGCGCATCTTCTACTGTACTTCCCAAATCCCTTTCACGCACATTGAATAAAACGGCGCCCCGCAACAATGCATTTTCGGAATTTATCATTGGCGGACCTTCTGTAATTTTTATATCGGCAACAGCTTCCAAAGGGATAGGACCAAAACCCATCGTTTGTACCTGCAAACGTTTTAACGCTTCGATGTTGTTTCGATAATCCTGTCCAAATCTTGCATTCACAGAGAACCTTTGCCTGCCTTCAACGGTAGTTGTAATTTTTGCACCACCAAGCGCAGTTTCAATGACAGCATTCACATCATCTACACTTAAATTGTAACGTGCAATTTCTTCGCGCTTTATATTTATGTCGATATACTTACCTCCTGTAATGGGCTCAACATACAGATCTTTCACTCCGTTAATATCACTCAATTCTCTTTTTATCAGTTGAGAAAATGCATAAATACTGTCAAGATTTTGCCCATATACTTTTACACCAACATCCGTTCTTATGCCCGTTGAAAGCATGTTGATGCGGTTGATGATCGGTTGTGTCCATCCATTGGTTACACCAGGTATTTGCAGTTTACTGTTCAACTCACTGATGATACTGTCTTTTGTAATGCCCTTTCTCCATTCATCTTTTGGTTTTAGCATCAGGATTGTTTCAATCATGCTTATGGGAGAATTATCCGTTGCAGAATTTACTCTTCCCGCTTTGCCCAAAACCGATTTTATTTCAGGTACGGACGTAAGAATTTTATCCTGCACCTGCAATATGCGTTTGACTTCGCTGTTGGAAACATCGGGCAATGTAACAGGCATAAAAAGAATAGTTCCTTCGTCAAGTGGCGGCATAAATTCAGTCCCTAGACTCATTACCATTGGAACGCTTACAGCCAGCGCAATTATCATGATCCCGATTGTTGTTTTACGCCATTCAATGCAGGTTTTTATTACAGGCTCATACATTCTTTCTAAAAACCGGTTAACAGGGTTAGCTCCTTCTGGACGAAATCTTCCCCGCATAAAAAATGAAATTAAAACGGGGGCAAGCGTTACAACCAATATTGCATCTACTATCATGATGAATGTTTTGGTATATGCAAGGGGCCCGAATAATTTTCCTTCCTGACCTGTTAACAAAAACACGGGTAAAAAAGATGTGATGATGATTATGGTTGAAAAGAAAACACCGCGTGAAACCTGTTTGCACGAGCGCTCAATAATGCGCATGCGCTCCAACTCAGGGATTTTATTATAATTACGCTTCCACCACTTTCTCTTTATATTTTTTTCTTTGCTCATGACGGTTGATTAGGTGGTTGACTATTTTGCCATTCTGATAAATTGCGGTATGCATTCTCGCTCATGATAATGCCATTGTCAACGATAACACCGATGGCAAGCGCAATACCTGTCAACGACATGATGTTGGATGATAAACCAAATGCATTGAGCAGAATAAAACTGATCGCAATGGTAATAGGTATTTGAATGATGATGCTTAAAGCACTTCGCCAGTGCAGCAGAAAAACAATTACGATAATGCACACGATACTTATTTCTTCAATGAGTTTGCCTTTAATATTGGCAATGGCTGCTTCGATCAGTTCACTCCGGTCATAATCTATTTTAAATCCAACGCCTTCGGGCAATCCTTTCTGTACATCGCCCATTTTTTTCTTAACATCATTAATTACTTTATCTGCATTCTCTCCGTAACGCATTACCACTATTCCGCCTACGACTTCACCCTCACCATTTGCATCAAAAATGCCCAAACGCAGATCAGGGCCCATTTGTACCGTTCCGATATCTTTTACACGAACCGGAATGCCATTATTGTTTCCAAGTGCTATACTTTCAATGTCCTCTTTGTTTTTGATGTAACCCAACCCGCGGATGATATAAGCCATGTTGCTCATTTCAAATTTTCTTCCACCCACATCATTGTTATTCGCTTTTACCTTGTTCATTACATCCATCATGGAAAGATTGTAAAACTGCAGCTTCACAGGATCAATCACCAATTGATATTGTTTTTCAAACCCGCCAAATGAAGCAACTTCTGCAACACCTGGTACTGTCTGCAAGGCAAATTTTACATACCAGTCCTGTAGTGCCCGTTGCTCTCCAAGATCCATTTTTGGGGCATCGAGATGATACCAGAAAATATGCCCGACACCGGTTCCATCTGGCCCAAGTGTTGGGGTCACACCCTGTGGCAACAAACGTTGCGCATAGCTCAATCTTTCCAGCACTCTTGTGCGTGCCCAGTACACGTCCACGTCATCGTCAAAAACAACATACACGAAACTCATCCCGAACATAGATGTACCGCGAATATTTTTCACTTTAGGTACACCCTGCAGATTACTCACTAAGGGATATGTTACCTGGTCTTCGATGATCTGAGGGCTTTGCCCCATCCATTCTGTAAAAACAATTACCTGGTTCTCGCTTAAGTCAGGAATCGCATCAACAGGGTTTCGCTGAATGTTGAAGATGCCCCACACCAACAAGCCTATCGCAAGAATTACTACGATAAGCCTGTTGCGAAGGGAGAGTTCAATTAATTTGTTAACCATAGTTGATTAATGTTTCATTGTATCCATATCCATTTTCTGCATAGATGAATCTTTTATCGGAACCATTTCCATACCGCACTTAGGACATTTGCCTGCTGTGTCGCTGATCACTTCAGGATGCATGGTGCAGGTATATTTTACTGCGCTTATCATTTTTGAGGTGTCAGAAGCTGGTGTTGTTGCCATAGTGTCCTTCTTGCTGTCTGAAGAACTGCTGCTGTTACAGGCTGCAAAAACGGATGCTGCAAAAAGCATAGATGCAATGATTGTTTGTTTCATGTGATTTGATTTTTTGATGAATGAAATATTGGTTACATCGGGGTTTTGTTATCTGCTGTTGATTTTTTTTCTACGAGACCCATCCCGCATACAGGACATCTGCCCATTGTGTCGCTCACTACTTCAGGGTGCATACCGCAAGTGTATAGTCTTACCACTTCCCTTTTTAACTGTTCTTTCTTAGAGACCAACAGGTCCATGCCACACCTGGAACATTTGCCTGCTGTATAGCTAACCACTTCAGGATGCATAGAACAGCTATAAATCTTTACTACTTCTCTTTTTAATAATTCCTTTTTTGAAAGCAGTAAATCCGATCCGCATTTTGTGCATTTACCAGTCTTATCACTGGTCACATCCGGGTGCATGGGACAGGAATAAGTTTCAATAACAGTGACCGTACTGCTTATGATTTCCGGCGTAGGCGCCTTTGCTTTTTGTGCAAATGTTGCCAGGGAGGCTGTTACTGCAAATAACAGGATGATTAGTTTTTTCATTCGTTTTGCTATTTGGAATTCTTATGATTGTTTTCTTTGATAATGGCAGCACTCCGGTAGATTTTTATACGCTGTATCATCTGCTTTATAATGTTCTGTATCATTACCTGCAGCAGCTATTTTCTTTTCAGCAATATCTGCAGCCTCTTTTTTAAACACGCTGTACTTAACAGTAAGTGTTTGGGCATCTAAGCTCCACACAGCATATTTTATCCCTTCCACAGTTAAGGCTGTGTTTTCAATTCGGCGTTTATCCATATCACATGTGCCGGATACTTTGACAGTTTGAGTTTTAACGCCAATCGTTCTTTGTGTTTTGTCGCTTTGTGCGTTGGCAATTTGGAATGTTGCAAATGCAAACAGCATTGCAAACAATAATTTTATCGTTTTCATTGTAATTTGTTTTTAAGTAAATAAATACATAAGCTATTAGCCGAGCGCTTATGCCTGATAATTGTTAAAGAAAAAGTGATTAAGTAAATGAGAGGCTATAAACACGAACTGTGTTTATGAATGAAAAAGAGAAGCGGGTGAGTATTAAATCCTGTAAGTGCAGTTGAATATATAAATAGGGTTCTTTGACAACAGTGGCGGGGCATTGATATTGTTGGATGCAACAGCCTGTTGTATTCGCGGAACAGTTAATTCAAATACCGGAAAATCGGTATGAAGAATAGAGAAGTATTTTTCGCCTAAAGACACATCATCGGAAGCAAAATGGGAATCTTTTACTTTCAGATACTGATGCGTTGTTTTGCAACAGCCATCACTATTTGTTTCGTTTTTGCAAATATTTTGCTCTTTACTATTTAATGAAAAACTTACAGATTTTAACTTGCTGCAGCAATAAAACTGGTTTACTGCTATCCCAACTGTGGACAGCATATAAACGGCAGTTAATAGTATGAGCGCAAGTTTTTTCATTGTAGATACAACAAATGTACAGGTATTTGCAATTTACCAGTTACACAATTATTGTAAACATTTATATAATTGTCAGATAAATGACTAAATATTGCTGCGTTAAAATTGCAACATTATTAACAAAGGTAAGGTAAAAAAACAAAGCCTATAAAGGCTGTAAAGCAAAGCGGGGAAGGATTCCTAAAGCTGGCTCAATAAAAACTACCCTGCTTTACAAAAATCAGCTCACCTTATTTTTGGTATAAAGATTTCTTTTCTGCCCATTCTTGTTTTGCTTTATTCAAATCTTTTACAAACAGTGGATTATTGTACCAGTATTTTAATAAATACCAACCTACTATTCTTGATGCTTCATTATCGCTTGGATAGTGGATGCCAAGCAATTCTCTTGACCAACGAACTTCATCCGCACGTTGAATAAATGATTCTCTTTTTTCGGGAATAATTTCACTAAAAATGTAGGCTTCTGTATATGCCCAAAGCGTATGACCACTAACGAATGACGGCGACTTAATTTGTGTTAATGGTTGAAGCTTCGGTTCCAATTGGTAAGGTCGTGGCCGTTTGAAATTCCATTTCAGCCGAAATTCAGTAACCCTAATATCCTGGATACAATTTAGCAGTAATTGTGTGGTCGCGGGAAAGTTTTGGTAGTTATACCAACTCCCAATAGTATCAGCAATGTAAAAAAGCTGCTTTTTGTTTTCATTATAATCAGGGTCTGCTGGATTTAAAATATTGAACCATGAACCAATGTTTGCAATGTATTGAGCCCTGTCTATTTGTTCCTTTGTTCTACTATTTTGAAGGGATAGCAGGTAATCTAATTCTGCTCTTGTCTGATCGGAGCTATTAGCAGGGGGATGGATTAAGCCTGGCAATTTTGCTTCATTTTCATTGCTTAAATAAACTGTACGGACCAAAGAATTGGTAATGGCACCTTGACTATACTCTGACCAGGGAAATTTAATAGTATCCATCCATACTCTTGAAGAATTTTGCAAGGCACTTAAAGAGCCATAGGTTTTATAATAACTGTTAACAGGTTCGAGTGGGTGAATGTTTTGGCTAAAGCTGCAAGAAACAATGCCTGCAAATAACAGGTTTAATAAAATTGTTCGGATGATGTTTGTACTTCTCACTGTCTTATAAATTAAATGATGTAATGTTTTATCACATCAACAACGGGAAGAAGTAAAAATAGACGCAAGAAATTATTTGCAGCAGCCTATAATATTTCCATATTTATCAAACTGGTAAGGGCAACAGTCAAGGATTGCTTGTTTGAGCATCTTCCGTGCTCTTTGCACTCTTGACTTTACGCCGGTGTAGGAAATGTTTAATTTTTCTGCTAAATGCTTTTGCGAAAATCCTTCCAGTTCTGTAAGTATTAGTGCCTCGCTGTAGAGGGGTGGCAGTGCTTTTATGAATGATAAGAGACAACAGTCGGCTAATTGTATCTCCGATAATTGTTCTTCATCACTGATATAGTCGCTTTGTAATGGCTGGAGCGTTTTCTTTTGAGATCTATAATAATCTATAATGGCATTCTGAGCCATTTTTATTACATAAGAAGCTGGCTGCTCAATCCATTTAATCCGTTCTTCGTTCTCTCTGATTTTTAAAAATAAATCATGCAAAATATCATGGCAATTGTCATCACCATTTACTTTACTGCAAATAAATGCCTTAAGCTTATCGCTATGGTCTTCCCAAATTTTTATCGAAGTTGTGCATGAATTCATATTCTTAATAACCTTTTCTCAGCATGTCTGCATATTCGTTTGGTAAAGGACTGTCCTCAACTGCCTTAGCGGCTTTCTCTACATCATAATCAAATCTTATGAACTCAATCTGGACAGCATCTTTATTTGTGATACTGCTGTCTGCATTTATGGTAAGCATTGCATAACAACCTTTAGGGTTATGGTCTTTTGGCTTGCCTACTGAACCAATATTGATCGCATGGCGATAATGAGGATTTTCACCTGCTTCCGTCGGAAGTATTCTATGGTAAGGTTTGTGCGTATGGCCGAAGCACAATATATCTGCATCTGCCTGCTCCATTATTCTTATCATGCTTTTTTCATCCCTGTCTTCAAATAAGTATTCATTGATCTTTCTTGGGCTGCCATGTACTAACAACAAATTAAGTTTATCATTATTCAATTGAAACTCTACTTTGATATGTGCCGGTAATGTTCTTAAATATTTTCTTTCTTCCGGCTTTACAATTGAATTAGTGAAGCTGATGGAAATTTTACCCATATCTTTTTCGCCATCTGTTTTATAAGCACAACCACATTCATCACTCATTAAACCAATGCCCTGGTCGTAGTTGCCTGAAATGGTTGGAATGCCTCTTCGTCTTATTTCATTAATGACTTCATTTGCCCAGATGTTGTAACCAACTAAATCACCCAGGCAATAAATAGCGTCGGGTTTTTGTTCGTCAATGTTCTTTAAGCATGCTTCCAATGCCGGAAGGTTTGCGTGAATGTCGCTAAAGAGTGCTATCCGCATTTTTATTGTTTTTGTAATGAAGTATTTTAAATATTGCTATTGCTAAAGCTGCACCAAGTATTGGGGCAGCTATATAAATCCAAAGATGTTCTGTATGTCCTGAAACAATAGCCGGCGTAATGGATCTTGCAGGGTTCATACTCGCTCCACATATCGGACCGGCAAACATGGCTTCTAATAAAACAGTTGAACCAATTGCAAGCCCTGCAACCATTCCCTGTTCTTTACTGCCTGTTGCTACATTAATAATAACAAGCATTAAAAAGAAGGTTAGAATGAACTCTAAAATAAAAGACTGCATTTCTGTTCCTGCAGGTAATGTTGATCCTAATGTTGCATTTGTGGGAAACAAATAATGAAGTGTTGCACTTGCTAAGAATGCTCCTGCTAACTGGCTAATGATATATGGCAAAACTTGTTTTAGCTGAAATCTTTTTGCAATGGCAAAAGCAATTGTAACTGCAGGGTTCATGTGTGCTCCTGATATATCACCCAAAGCATAGATCATTGCCATTACAATAAGACCGAATGTGATTGCAACGCCCACGTGTGTAACTGCGCCGGCTGATTGCTGGTCAATGACGATTGCACCTGTGCCGCAAAACACAAGTGCAAAAGTTCCCAGTAGCTCTGCTATGTATTTGTTCATTGTTTTTGATATAGCAGTTTTGGTTTAATTAACACTGATAGTTGAACCAATTGTAACTTGTTTCCTTTGCTTTTGAATTTTCCACATGTCTAAAGCAGACAAACTCGTTTGATCACATTTATAAGAATTAACTATTACTTGGTCGGTTGCATAGTGAGTTGTGCTGCAGAAATTTTTTGTTTCTGTTTGTTCGTGTTGTGTGCTTTGAGCGTTCATTTTTTTTATTTTAATGATTAAGTAATCCTTTTACTTATTAGTTGCAGCAGTCAGGACCGCAACAGGATTTATTTTCTGTTAGTGGTTTTTCTGCATACACCGTAACACTTCTTATTCCTACACCCGAGTTTTTAAACTCGCCAATTTGTTCTGCTGATAAATATTGACTGAGTATATCATCTGGAATTATGATGGGTTTATCTTTTTGAATGGTTATCATTTTAAAACCATTTGCTTCAATCAATTCCATGTAAACACGTTTCTGAATTGCACCTGAAACACAACCTGCATACATTTCTGCTGCTTCTCTTATTTCTTTCGGAAGATCACCTTCCAATACAATATCAGAAATAGAAAAGTGCCCACCTGGTTTTAAAACCCTGTATATTTCTTTTATAACAGCATCTTTGTTGGGAACAAGATTCAGCACGCAATTACTTACTATTACATCTGCAGCGTTTGCTGTTACAGGCATGTGCTCAATATCTCCCTGCCTGAACTCTACATTATTAAAGCCTCTTACTTCATTATTCTTTCTTGCTCTTTCTATCATTGCAGGTGTAAAATCTATTCCAATTACTCTTCCTGTTTCGCCTGTTTCATGTCTTGCTATAAATGCATCGTTTCCTGCGCCGCTGCCGAGGTCAATTACTGTATCGCCTTTTTTTATTTGGGCAAATTGTGTTGGCAAGCCGCAACCTAAACCAAGGTCTGCATCAGCATTATAACCTTCTACCTGCGCATAGTCATCTGTCATGATGTTATATACATCTGTACCGCAACAGCCTGAACCGCAGCATGAACTTTGATTTGGTTCTTTTTCCTGCAAAGCAATTTCACTGTATTTCTGCCTTACCAGTTCTTTTAATTGTTCTTGTGTTTCCATTGTATATGTGTTTTTGTTTTATCGTAATATACCGATGATTATAAGCAAAAAAAAGTTAGCAGCATTCACCGCAACCTTTATAGCTATCAAATAATTTGTTTAACCAAACCTGTGCAGCTTTCCATTCTTTCACATCTATGCAATAACAAACTTTTGCACCATCAATAGATCCTTTTATCAAGCCTGCTTCTTTCAATTCTTTTAAATGCTGCGAAACGGTACTTTGAGAAAGTGGTAATTCTTCAACTATATCTCCACACATGCAAGATGATTGGGTTGCTAAAAATTGAAGTATGGCAACTCTTGCAGGGTGGGCAAGTGCTTTTGCATATTTTGCCAGCTTGTTTTCTTTTACACTAAACTCGTATGATTTTGTTGCTCCCATAATTATTTCTTATCGTAATATTACGATAGATTTTTAAAACAGCAAAATATTTTCCTTTGAATGCCTGGAGCTATGCGATTTCCTCGTAAAAAGTAAGCAGGTTTCTATGATTATCAACGGCAGGAAATTCTCTATGTCCCCAATATTGATCTTGAACTACTGTGTCCGGGCTGTGTAGTACACCTTGCCTTTTGTATTCTTCGTATAATTCATTGATACCATGAACTTGTATTCTGCAACTTGCTGTACCTGCGATAAAACTTTCTGCTCCTGTCCAAATTGGTCTTAGGGCTAAAAAGATGCTTCTCCATTTCCAAGACTTATCACATGCCTGCCAAAGATGTATTTCAATATCATCACGAACTGCAATAGCAAATGTTTCTTCTTGATGCCTTATTCTAAAACCAAGTTTGTTTGTATAATATTCACATGATTGTTTAATACTCTGAACAGGTAAAGCCGGTATTGTCTTTTGCATCTTCATGTTACTATCAGTTTAGTTTTGCTGCTTGTTGTATTTGTTTCCTCATTTGTTTGAGCATGGATCTGCGTATAAGCTGGCTGAAAGGTTTTACAAAAAACCAATAGTATTTAAACTTCGACTTCATTGCCTTACTACCACACCAAACTCTTGTTTCTGTAGAAATGATATGCTGTGAATTGCTCTTATCCTGTAGCTTAAAATTGATAACTGCTTTGATTATCTTATCGTCTGAATTTTGTATAAACTCTTTTGAAGAAACATTTGATTGGCAAGTATTGAACATGGGATTATCGGTAACCATTCCAAAAAGTATTTCCTTGCCTGGTTCTTCTTCCAGTTTGACGAAGCCTATTTTAGTAAGATGTTCTATTGTATAAACATTCTTGGACATTCTTTTTAACCTAAAAAGAAACTTAATCAAAGAACTGTTGCTAAAATCACATTGCAACATCTTATGGTAAATACCATCAATAAAACCATTTAATTCGATAGAGTGAAACTCGTTAAAATGGTAAGCAGGGAGATATTTGTCTATCAACATTATTTATTGTTAGGAACAGCATGAAACCCCTGCCTGAATTGGCGGGCACTTAACAGTACCATAAGAACAAAATACGCAACAATCGCCTTGCTTTGGCTTTAGTAATGTTTCGCAATTTGTACATTTATAAAAGTAAGTGCAAGCATCTGTGGGCATTGTTTCTTCTTTCTGAAAACCGCATTTAGGACAAGCTATTGTTGATTGAAGCATTATTGTTTTTGCCATAGTTTATTGTTCTTTATCGCAGCATGATTTACCACTGCCTTGTGAACATGATTTGTCTTTTTCGCATTTTTCTTCAGAAGCTTCACAAAGCTCTACCCGTGGCATCTTTCCTTTGCCAACATATTTCTCTCCGGCTTGTTGAATATCTTCTTCTACTTTGTTGTAGGCTTCTGTGGTTAACTCTTTATAAGACGAAATAGAAAGAAACAGGTTTTCGTAAATCTTTGCAATGTCTGCTTGAAACTGTTTTTCAAAAGAAGGCTTTACAAGACCATCCTTCTTATAACCTGCAATGGTGTTTTTTGCAATGATCTGTGCTTCTTCTTTACTTAGTTGATCTACTGCTTTGCCTTTGAACCATTGGCTACTATTGGGAAATGATTTAGCATAGTTGCTTGCTTCTGATGGAGGAACTGGATTTAGTGCAATATTGTGGCTGGTGCTAACTACATTTATGATTTCAGTTTGCTTGCTTTCATTTGTACTGGCATTCCACTTTACAGCAACTACCGTTCCCGTTTTATTTAACCATGCTCCTTCTACCGCATCATTGTACTTTTCCAAATCAACTAACATAAATTTTGCTTTGCTGCCACAGCCAATAGATGGCGCTGCATGACAAACTAATGGAGCTTCGTAAAATGAAACTTCGGCACTGGATGCATTCATAAAAACATAACTTTTTACTGTATAACCTGTTTTGTTGATCGCTGCTTCAATTGTTTTTACATCAACTTTTGATTTATCAAAAGTGACCAAACTACTTTTACCTGCATAAGAAGTTTTATAAGCAATTACTCCATTTACTTTTGACAGTTCATTGTTTACTTCTAACTCACAACCTGCACAACTCATACCCTGTATCGTAAATTTTACCTGTTGCTTATTATCAACTACTGCAAGCATTGTTGCCTGTGTTTTAGGCTTTGGAAAAAATACTTTTGCATACAAAGGAAATGCCATCATTAGAATAGCAAATACAGTTATTATGCTAAGAAATTTTTTTGATTGACGGAATGAAGGCTTCTTTGTTGTTTCACAATTGCAATCCATATCATTAGTTTTAGTTGGTTTTAATATCATATACCATGCAAAGGCAAGTACAGCAATTGATAAACCTATCAAATATGGTCTTGCAGGTTCTATCCATGAAAAGTTGGCCGCTATGCTGCTGCTACCGGCAAGCAATGCAATGACAGGTGTAATGCAACAAAGTGAAGCTGCAATAGCCGACAACAAACCTGCGCTGCTGAAGGTGCCTAGTGATTTTAAACTTATCATACTGTTTCCAGTTTTTGAGTTTGTACGTTGATGTGTTTAAAAAATGGTTTTAAAATCTTTAGATTTTCCTGTGTAAGGGAGTAGTAAATGGTTTGCCCCTCTTTTCGTGTTTCTACAATATTACCATCTTTCATTTTCCTTAGATGTTGAGATATTGCGGGAATGGACATTCCCAGAATGTCGGCAAGGTCGCAGGGGCATAACTCTTTTTCTTCTTCAAGTAAATAAACAATCTTCAGCCTTACTTCATTTCCAGCCAAAGCCAAGATATTTGACAAGCTTACAAAAGACTTCTGTGCTGTCTTTAATTTGTCTTTGCAATTCTTTATCTGCTCATGGTCCGCAAATAGACGGATACAAGTATTATCATTCATGAGGCGAAGATAACGGAAATAATCATTTAAGCAAATGCTTAAATAAGCAAAAGTCAATGAACTTCTCGAATCGTTCGATGCAATTGAATTATTCTCTCTTAATAAACCAAAAATTGATCAACCATGCATCAACCAATTAAATTAATTATTAAAAAGGGAAAGGTGCGTAAAGATGGCACCTCTTTGATTTTTCTCCAGTATTGTTACTCCAGTTCTAAAAGAGTATTAATTAGCACACAAGTAGCAATTCCACCATTTTATTGGAACAAAAAAGCAGATAGAATCTCTGAGAATTTGCCAGCAGAATATGGAGGTGTTTTATCTCTGGAAACTTCTTTACGAGAGAAAGTTAGAAGAGCCGAAAAGTTAGTGGATTATGCGATAAAAAGAAGTAAAATCTGCCCTGCAACATTTTTGAAAACAAATTTTCTTGGTAATGATAATTTTTATTTAGAGTCCGTGGATTATGACAAGCAAAAAATGGATGTCTTTTATCAGATAGAAAAGTATATAAAAGATAAAAGGGATTTTGTTCAGGAGGACACAGTGGATGTAATAAGAAACATGAAGAAGCATTTGTACTCCTTCCAGGAATATAGAAAACTAGCAATCACCTTTGAATCTTTTGATCTAAAATTTTATGAAGACTTCGTTAAGTACCTCACCTATGAAATACCCCATCTGCGAAGAAAGAATCCTGCAAAAGGACTTAGAGTAAATACTATCGGCAAGACAATTAAACAATTAAAAGGCTTTTTAAAAGATCGCATCAGCAAGAAGATAATTCCATATATCGATTTAAATGGATATAAATTGATGGAGGAGGAAGTGGATGGTGTTTATCTGAGTTGGAGTGAGCTTTCAAGAGTTTATCATCTTGATCTTTCAGGCACACCCTTTCTTGAAAAATACAGAGACATGTTTGTATTGGGATGTCTTACCGGCTTTAGGTTTAGTGATTATTCAAATATAAAATTTAATGAATTAAGAGATGGCATGCTTCACGTAACCCAAAAGAAAACTTTATCTTCTGTAATTGTTCCGCTAAGAGAAGATGCAAGGAGAATATTAATTGATAAATATCAGATACAGATTCCACAAGTCAGCAATGTAAAGTTCAATTACTATATTAAGGAGGTGGTACGATTGACGGGAATAACAGAACCGGTAAAAATAACGCACAAAAAAGGCAACAAGATCATTGAAGAGGTCAGGCCGAAATATGCCTGGGTATCATCCCATACTGCACGCCGTTCGTTTTGCACTAATGAATATCTTGCCGGGACTCCCATCGATTTAATAATGACGATAAGCGGTCATAAAACCGAAAAAACATTTCGGCGATATATTAAAGCTGATAGAATGAAAAAGGCCTGTATGATCAAAGAAATATGGGATAGCCAACCAGCATTATGAATGACATTCAACAAAAGATTTATTACTTCATTTAGAGTTTAACTTAATAGACCAGTAAATAGACCTGACATTAAAGATTGCGTGAAATCGTTTCCAAAATTGTGATGTGATGAAGCGCCTTAAAATGAAAGATAGACCAAAAATAGACCTTGCAAAATGGTGGTAATTAAAGTAATAAGTTTAGAAAAGTTGAGGCAGACACGTGATCTGATAGACCAAAAAATAGACCAAGAACGCTGAAACCCGCTCTGGGGCGGGTTTCAGCTATTTTTTTCGCGGACCGGACGGCCGGTTCAAAAGCTCACAATTATTTAAAATTCAATCTTTTATAATTTTAGTCGCGTTTTTGGTCGCGCTCGACCCGAGAAAACCCTTTTCGTTACTATTTAGAACGGTATCGTACATATCTGAACAAAGATAACTCTTTCCTATCGCATAATTGAATTCAGCATCCTATTATCGAATCAACTTTGATATCAAAATTTCACTTGAGATAGCTGAAAATAAATCAAATCTATCCGATTGCACCGCTTAGCCTAAAAGGGCATATTACTATTAGTGAAGCTCGCATAACTGAGATTATTACCCAAACTATATATAAGCACCTTATAGGTTATACATAGGCACTTATATATAATTGGCAGAAGGGTCATTTTACTTTTCGGTTTTATGGCATGAGCTTTTGTGTTTCATAGTATCGCCTGCTGTCACTCACTTGTGCATTCCGAATGTAATTGCGGTAGTATTTTGTAATAGAAGATTAGTGCTGGCCCTAACAATCCAGTAGCCGTATATCATATCTGCAATTACAACAAGCATTTCTCTTTAAAGAGATTTGGGCACCACTCACCAATATCATTGCCTAATAAGTTATTGATATTTTAGGTGCGGCATACTGATAAGTAAAGGAATTAACCTCTTGAACGATAAAGGGGTAATAAGTTTTTGTTCCGGACATGTAAGTGTCTGAGAACGTCATTTGAAAAGACTTTGATCCTGCCGAAAAGGCGCCAAAGACAAAACTGACACCGGAACACAAATCTGAAACTACGTTTAGGTGCCCCCCATAGTTAAATGCAGATCCATCACATTTTTTTATTTCAACAACTATTGTGTGAGTTGAAGTATTGACGCTTACGATTTTTGCATTAATGATTCCGGTTCCATAAGAGACGCTTGCGTCACAACTGTAATTACCAAAATCTTGGCAATTTCCGTAGCTGCCAATTGGAGGGGAAACAATAACGGTGCCCCCGCTTCCGGCAACGCCACGCCCGCTAACACTGATTTCGTTTGAGCCGGAGGTTGCATCCGAATAGACTTTGATAACACCGGTATAGTTCTGTTGTGAAAGAGGCGAAAACGACACATCAACATCTTCTGACGCACCTGGCGTTATAAGAGATGTGTAGCTGCCTTTTTTGAAGCTGCCGGGAATATCAAAACCATTTATCGTCAGATCAGAATTTCCTGTATTATATATAGTTAGAGTACTATGATGGGTGTCTCCAATGGCAACGTCACCGAATGAAAGATCGCCAGAGAGAGAAATAATTCTCGTTTTTTGTTGTACCTGCTTACCTGCGCCACTCAATAAGGCCGTGTTATTTCCACCGGTCAGATCACAATTCACAGTCAATGTGCAGGGATAACTTTGTGCAGATGACGGAGAGAAGCTGACCGTCACCTCCTGGACATCACCGGCACTAATTACACCGCTCCAGTTACCAGCATAGCCAGCTGCAGAATAACTAATAGAAGTTACTGTCAGGTCACTATTCCCGTTATTATTAATCTTCAGTGTTTGTGAAGCCGTAGTGCCCACATCAATGCTGCCAAAATCCATGTCTCCTGATATGGAAATGATTTTTGTTTGGCTGGTTTCTACAATTCCATTTCCTGTGACGTTAATTTCTTCGTTTTTGTTTACCGCATTGGATACTATGGTCAATATTTGATCAGACTGGCTGGCGTTAACAGGTTCAAAAATAACGCCGAGTGTTTTACTTTTACCAGCATCAACCGAAGCGGTTTGCCACTCCACGGAATAAGGCGCACTCACAGACACCTCGGATATGTCAATTTTGGATGAACCTGTATTTTGAAGTGTCAGATATTTGGTAACTTTTGTATTTACCTGGACGTCGCCGAAATTCAAGTCACCGGTAATTTTTAGCGAATTCGTGTTTGTCGGGTTTTGGATGATATAAGCCTGAAAAAAAACACTTGTTTCTTCTACCAGATCATAGTCAACCCAGATGGAGCCATTATCACCCCATCGGTTACCCCATTGGTTCAGGATTTTAAACGAATTTTTTTCATCATCCCATCCGTATAAAAGCACCGCATGGTTGGTATTTTGATACGCACCAAACTTGCTCCACACCAAATTCTTATTATCTTGATTCCAGTAATCGTTCGCAAAATGGTCGTCTACACGAATGGCAACAATCACTGGTAAACCAGCATAAATAAATTTCTTTATAGTGCTTCTGTCAAGGGGATCTACACGGAAATAGTGATCGATTTTATGGCCAGCTGCGAGGCTATCCTGCTTTGAATCCGGAAGGGTTGAACAATCAGCATCGGAGTAAGCCATTTCTGAAAGCTTGCATATTCCTTTGTCCTTCAAGATATCGAGGTTTTTGTAAATCTCTGATCCGAGAGAACATGATCCCGGAAATTGGATAGCCTGGGTGTACAGGTAAGAGGGAGAATAGATGATACCGTTGTCAATATAAGATGCATTCGACTTTGTATGGTCAACGATACTTTTTGCCATAGCCGAAGCGCAACTTGCGCAAGATCCTTGTATACCCTGGCTAAAAGGGACAGAAGGGATTTCTAAAAAGAAAGAACCAGGCAATTCACCTGCCCCACCAGGTGGTATTTCAGCAACCGGTATAGCACTGTAGACGGAAGATGCCGTTGGTATAAGTCCAAATCCGACGGTATCTACGCCATGTTCAGTTGTTGAGGCATCACTGTTTTCCTTTTGACAACTCAGAAAAAAAATAGCGCTTAAAACAGCTGAAATCAGCACGTTTTTAATTTGGTAGAGGAGTACATTCGTTTTCATGAGGTTCATTTTGGTGTTATTGAATTCATTCAGCTCTGCATCTCCGACCCATCCAGAATTGTTTGTTCCGAGGTTTTACATTTTTATAAACAATCTTCAATACGAGTTGAACAATGAAAAAGTTTTATTCTATCTCACAGGTAAAAGTATTTGATATGCCACTTTCCTCGCCCCCCCGAATGGGGGGATTTTAGAAGAATAATTATTTTTATGTTGTAATATTTTATAATTTACACCTGCATCAATTTCCGTCACGCATACTCGCCTCAAACGATAATAGTCTGTGAACAACATTCATATTTAGGTAAACTGATCCTGTATCAGTAAAAGACGCCATTCTAGCATTATCGATGATCAACAATTAACATAAATAAATTCCCTATGCTCATCCGCCGAATTGCAATTGTCCTTTTACTTACATTGCAACTAGTAGTTGCTACTGCTCAAACATCATCTTATGCAGATTCCCTTGAGCTGACACTAAAACGCTATCACTCGGTATATGACACGAATTATTTGAATACCCTGCTGAATATTTCATGGGTAAGACAATCGACAAATATTCAAAATGCTGACAGTCTTGCCCGACTAGCTTATAACCTTTGCACCAAAGCAAATTACCAAGTTGGAATAGCGCGTTCGCTTAATACATTAGGCTCAATAAGCCGTGCACATAATGACTTGGATTCAGCAAGAAAATATTTTAAAATGGCTTACCAAGTCAACGTTAAGATTGGAAATAAAAAACGTGCTGCCGAAAACCTTGGCAATCTTGGAATCATCTTTTCAAAAGAAAATCGAGTTGACAGTGCATTAAATTATTTTGATCAATGCCTGAATGTGTTTGAATCAATCAAAGACACCGGTGGCATTCTTGCATCCTACAGCAGTATTGCTGAATTACTTATCAGAACAAATGACAATATTGATGGCGAAAAATATAGCCGCAGACAAATGGCCATTGCGGAAACAATAAAAGACACAGCTCACTATGCAATTGGTCTGGATAATCTCGCGACCATAGCATGGAGAAATCATGATTACAAGGCTGCTTCAGACTATTACCTCGAAGCAGCGGGTTTTAAAGAAAAAATCGATAACCAATATGGGCTGATGTACACTTACGGCAATATAGGAATGACCTATAACGATCTGGGGAGATATTATGACGCTATCCGGTACATACGAAAAAGTCTCGCGCTATGCAGTGAGTTCCAGGATTCCATTCAACTTGCTGCTGGATATATAAACCTTGGCGTTTCATACATGCGACTGTTTGAATCTTCAAAAAACAAATCGACGTCCGATAGTGCTCAGCGCTACCTGATAACTTCCATTGACATTTTATCACGACAAAATGATATGGAGCAGTTGTCACAGGCATATTTTACGCTTCAGGAATTATATTCAAAAAAAAATATGTTCCATGAGGCTCATAACTATCTCTTGAAATACACGATGCTTCGCGATTCCTTTTTGACAAACGAGTATAACTCAAAAGTCGAAAAAGAATATCTGACAAAATTTGAGACAGAGAAAATAAAAAACGAGAAGGATAAAGCAGAAAATGAAAATGAACTAAAGGATGCACAAATTTTCCAACAACAAACGCAAATATTTGCAATCGCAATTTTTTTCATTTTACTCTGTTTGATTGCAATCTTCATTTTCTATAAAAGAGAAAAGAACCGGAAAATAAGTGAGCTTAACAAAGAGAAGAACCGAAAAATAAATGAACTTAACCGAGAACGAGAGTTGATTCTTCAAACTAAGATCAGTGAACAGGAAAAAATTTCCAATGAAATACACAACGAAGTAAGCAACACTTTATTTACAGCAAGGGAGCAGGTGGTTATTGCCTTGCAAACGACAAATGAAGTAAATCGAAAAAATATTTTGGATGCTGTCGTGGATCAGATTGAATCAATAAGAAAAAAAACAAGAGCAATTGCCTACAATATTATGCCGGCTTCCTTTTGGACAAAAGGACTAAGCTCGGGATTGTCCGAATACTTCAACCAACTTAACACACTCATAAAAATCAAAGCGCTCTTTAGATGGTATTGCGGGGACATCTCATTTGACCAGAGAGCGGAAAGAGATATTTTCAATATCATAAAAGAACTCATTACAAACTCTTTGAAACATGGTATGGGGCTGGAAGAGATAGCATTGATGGTCAAAGTGGAAGAGAATTGCCTGATCATTATTTTGGAAGATGACGGTTTTGGTTTTAACAGTGAAAAGCTCATATCCTCTAAGACTATTGGCTGGGGATTTGTTCTTTCCACAATCCAGGAAAGTTACAAAGGCGAAATAATTGTTGCGAGCGAGGTCGGTAAAAAAGGTAATTTTTTCAAAATAACATTACCGGTGTCGCACTTGCAAAATAATATACCGTCATATGAAAACAGCTATGAAAGTATATATAGTAGATAACGAAGTTTTTTATGTTGAAAGCCTTTGCGAACTTCTTAAATCAGTAGATTTCATCGATGTCGTAGGGAATGCCTGGGACACGACTGCAGCTTTATTGGAATTAAGTTATGCCGCCCCGGATATTTTGATCTCTGATATAAGGGTTCCTTCAAAAGA
Source organism: Panacibacter ginsenosidivorans (assembly GCF_007971225.1). Taxonomy (NCBI): domain Bacteria; kingdom Pseudomonadati; phylum Bacteroidota; class Chitinophagia; order Chitinophagales; family Chitinophagaceae; genus Panacibacter; species Panacibacter ginsenosidivorans. Next base: position 4,478,281 of record NZ_CP042435.1, read on the forward strand.
GGATGGCTACAAGTTTATGACTGCTGCAAAATCGAAAATTCCCGAACTAAAGATCATAGCAATTACCCATGAGCCGTACTTTTCGCTTCTTTCGGATGGGGAAGCAATTGGCTGGAATGGTTTGATCCACAAAGCTGATATGTCTAAAGAGACGTTGGAGGACGCCTGTCGAACAGTTTGCAGAAATGGTGAATTTAATTCAGAATCTATTCAGGAGTATTTTTTGAAAATCAATGGTAAGCAAGCAAAATTTCCTTTTAGTAAATATGAACGGCAAATAATACCCGATCTTTACAAGGGAGCAAGCAACAGGGAAATCGCGGAAAAATTTCATGTCTCCCCTGAAACGGTGAAAGACAGGGTTTCTAACATTCTAGAGATTTGTAACCTCAAAAGCAGAAAGCAACTTGCAGCTTTTTTGCTTCGCAATAATCTCATTGATCCAAACTTAATCTAATAAGTTTTACATTGATTTACTTAGCTAGCAATCAGCTCAAAGCCCATTAATTAATTTCTCAATATCACACCACAAAAAAAATATCTTCCCCTTTAGCTTCTTCGGCTTCAGCTTCCCACATTTTACCCAATCATAGATCGTGGTGCGGCTTATGTTACCAAAAAGCTGCCGCGTCTCCTGCATATCGTACAACGGCTTCTGTTGAAATGCCGTTGTCTCTTTTGACGCACGTCGCGACAGCTCCGCAGACTTACCTGCAGCAATGATCTGCTCCAGCTCCGCCCTGATCAGTTGCCGCATCTCCTGCCAGAAAACCTCCATTTCCATCGGCACTAAAATCGGTGTATCTGACTTGCCCGCCATGCACAAACATTGTTAGGTATGTTGAATCTTCAGCAAATAAACCAGGCTGCCCAGCACCGGGTTATAAGAAGGTAGGTAATGGATATAACCATACCGGTGCAACTCCTGGATCACCCGGTGATATGTGTTGTTGGAAGAGATCTTCGCGTACTGCATTAAATGTTTACCAAACACAGATAACGGCCCTTGTTCTTCCTGCGCACTATAAAAATGAAGGATGGCTGCATACAAACTGATGTGCAGGGGTCCAAGCCTTGCATCGTCCACGGCGGCATGCATAAAGCCATAGAAAGCCTCTTTGAAATCCACTACTATGTTGTCTGCTGCAACCATCCTGCTTTACTTCAAGCGTCCTGAATCTATTGAATTTTGTGCTTTTGCCGGGGCTTTTTGGTGTCTCCCTCCTGCTTTTGCACCTGCTTGTTGGTCTGTCTTTGTTTATGCGCTTTGCCCGCCGTCTCGCCCTCCTTTTCTTCTTTGGCCACGCTCTTTTCCTCGCGCCTGTTTTCCTGCGCGGGTCCCTGCTGTTGCCGCGTTTCGCTTCCATTGCGTTGCCTGATCTGTTCCACATTCTCTTTTAGCTTTTCGGCAAATTCCTTACCGATGTAACCCTTTTCGACCAGCGTTTCCGTCGGTACCGGCTGCTTGTTGGCATCATATACCCGCAAAGCATTGAGCGGTATATTCGGTGAAATGAACAGCTTTTGCTCTTTACCATTATCACCGATGAATGTCGCCAGTTGCAGGTTGCCGCGCTGCAGGGATTCCATCAAGCGACTTTTATATCCATCATGGGCAAGCTCCCGGATACTATAGCCGCCCAGCACCTTTTCCAGGTCAAACGGGTAATTCTGGTTGTACTGTTTCTGTTCGGGGCTGCCGTTCTGCTGGATGTTCTTGAGATTGGCGACCGTCCATGCCGTGTAATGCTGGTCGTTCGCATTATTGAAGGTTTTCCAGACCGGTCTGCCGGATAAATAATTGAATGCCTCCTTAAAAGTGAAAGTGGTGTAGAACTTGGCAGCATGCTCGTCGTCGGGTTTGCGTTTGAAATTATTCAGGTGGAAGGTCTGCTTCATCTCTGCCGCCTGCCCGTCCTTGCGCACACTCAGGTCATACTTGTTAAAAAAGTATTGATCGGAGGTCTCCGACTTTTTGATGTGCAGTGTTGCGCTTGCTTCATCACCATCATACGATTTTTTGAAAGGATGCTCGATGGAGGGTGCACCGCTTTTCAATTTGCCAATCAATTCCGGTGTGAAAGCTTCTTTCAAACCGATCTTCATCAGTTGTTTTTCAAACAAACTCAATTCTTTCTCTGTCATAACAACATTTTTTATGTTTAAAAATTCAGGCATCCGGACAGTATTCGTAGGAACATGTTCGTTCCATAAGCGCTTTGCCTCGATAATTCCTGCAGTGTCTTTAACAATACCCAGGAGATATTTTATCTCAGCAACTTCCTTATCGCCGGCGTCGAATCTTTCGTAGTCCGTAGCCTTTTGATAAAACCAGTCCGCCTGTGCCATTTTCGCTTCGGTCAGGAGTACCAATGAACCTGCATCATCTTTTATTTGTAGCCACCTGTTCAATTCCAATTCAAAGGAATCAACGGACATGGAAGCATAAAAATCGCGATCTGTCGTGTTCTCATGGCAATACTCCGCTACATCAAAACCGGTTTTAAAAAATGCAAGATCATCCTTACCCAACACAGCTGTATTGCTACAATAAGCAACATATTCAAACCCTGCCGTACGCTGTTCTGTTAAATACGACTTCAGTTCCTGTGGCGCATTTTCACTGAATAACATCATACTCCTTACTTCATAATTCCAGTCCCTCTTCAACGCATCTGCATCGTCATCAACATTTTTCATAACCTGGTTATATTTTCAAAGTCTTCTCAATTTATTTTAGGACGGTGGCTGTGGCGGGGTTTTTCATTTTCCTTTTGCGAAACCGGGGTCTGCTCTTTCACGGGACTAAGCTGTACGTGGTGATGCATTTCATTTTTCAGCACCACATTTTTCAATTCCCTATGCGCATCGCCAACCGGGGTTTCAGCTGAAAACTGCATACGTTGATATAGATGCTGTTCTTCCTCGCATTTCCGGATGATCACCGGTTTATCGATTGTGAACAGCGGTACATGGTTGTTCCACAGTTGTGTTGCGATGATGCGCCCCGTATTATCCTGGCAAAGCGTGTTTAGTGCATCATTGATTTTACGCACTTCTGCAAATCCTTTATCCCATGCGCCGTTACTCTCGCTATACTCATAATACCAATCAGCTTTCTTCATAGCGGCTTCGAGGTAATTGGTGTTGACGCCGTTGATATGTGCGTGGGCAATAACAACCTGGTGATAAAGCGTGGCATCAAACTGTTTGAATAGATACCAGCCATTGCCCGCGTCTTCAAACTGAAGCCGGCATTGCATCTTTTCCTGTTGCACTTCTTTATTTACTGTGATATCAAAACATGCGCTTTTGTTATTGAACTGCCATTGCAGCTCGTAGCCGAACGGTTCATCCCAACCATTCTTGTATAGCTCTATTTCCAAACAATGCATGTTCACTTTATAAAAATGTCTGGCAAGCATCATCAGTTCCTCGCCCGGCTTTATCCCACTCAGATCGTCTCCAAGACAAGCCTCCAATGCTTCCTTTGTTACCGGCAATGCATCGGCACATAACAATGCATTTTGTTTTAAATACTGGTAAGTTTCCACTACAGTCGTTTCTGGCGTTGCAATAAGATCGACTTCTTTCTTCCATTCAAATATCCTGCATACATGTTCCAGTGATATTTCCGTCGGCTCCCACGGTTCACCGTGCCAGTGTTTGTACATCAGGCGTTCGGCGGCATCCCTGCCTTCCTCATTATATTTATAGAGTCTGTTCACATCCCTGGTGATCATATCCAGCCGGTCCAGAAAATCATTTCCATCGGCTGTTTTGATGTGTGCTTCCACAAGGCTGTCCCGGTGGTGATCGATTGACCAGTCGATACTGTTCATCGCGTGGTCGAGTTCTTTGGCGCTGATGCCATTGATGGTGATATCGGGTACTTCAGGCGCGATGCGCAAGCTGTAATCATAACTCTTCAGTTCATATCCAAGGTCTGCGGGATGTCGCTCAAAGTGTAGCACACATGTTGTTTTTTCGTTGTCGTTTCGTTCCTTTTGGATCAGATCAAAACGCTCCTGTGGGTAGTCAACATAGTAATCGAGTGCCGGAAAAAGTCTTTCATCAAATCCCAGTTGTTTTAACTGCAATTGCAAAGCTTCAAGACTTTCACGTTGCGCAGGATCATACATGGAATACACGCCGTCTGCATAAGCGAACCGGGTGCTTTCGGAGAAATTAATTTTATTGTTAAGGATGGCATCCACACAATTGAGCACATGCCTGGTGCTGTACTCGAAATACAGGGCATGATCACTATTATTTACTTTGGAGAACTCTTCAAAGCTTTGCTGATCCCGGAAAAAGTGAAGGTCATTTTTGTTGGCAGCGCCAGGCTGAACGTTATACGCAACCAGTTCAAAACCTTGTTCCAGTTGCAGCTTCAATTTTTCATGAATAGCCTTTATATCTTCTGCCACGATATTCATAAGAGATTATTTGTGTTTATAAAACCAATACGCGTATTAATTTCTTATCCTTAATTCATCCACCGGTACCGCGTGGATGATATTCCTGTTCTTCACCCGCAGTTGCAAATGCCGGCCGCCGCCCGCTTCACCGATCTGTATGATAAAAGACTTGGCGTCCGGTATGGTAAATTTTTCAAAGGCAAACACAGCAACCGCGCTGGAATTTGCTCTAACACGCTTATTGTTCCCTGCAGTACACACGGGTTTCATTTCCACCTGCTGCGCAGCAGTGCGTTTAGCGATCTTTTTGTCCTGTATGCTAAAGCGGATAAAATCAATATCATAATTGATGGAAGACACATTCTCCAAACTAAGCTGCAAGAACAACAGGTTTTCTTTGATATAGATCCCGCTTACAACGGCACGTATATCGCCCTTGTCATGGGCGATACCATGCACCAGCCGCCTGGCTTGCAATAACCTTTTGCTGATCCGCTCTGCAGAGGCAGGGTTCATCCGTCCGGAACCAAACGAGACTTCATTGCGGTTCACGGCCTGTGGTTCCGCAATATTATACACCGTCTTTGCAGGCATGCTATCATACAATACCGTAAAGGTGTACAGCTTGCCATCCGCCGTGATGACCGTAAGATTGGTTTCCCGGAAACCAGCGGTTGCAGCCTTTAAGAATAAAATATTTTCATTGTCAGGTGCCTTTTGCGCAAGGATGTCTTTGCTGCCGAGGTCTGCGGGTTTTACTGCCGCCGGGAATACCAGCGTCGTCGTTTTGTTGGTCGTTAATTGCAGTGTCGCATAGGTCACTGTTTGCGCCCTGCCCACCATCACCAATCCGCACAGGCAAAGCATGCCTATATATCGTTTCATAATTGTTGATTTACTGTTTGATTTTTAAAAGCACTTTGTACCCCGCTTTGAGGGTCACGCGCACGAGTTTTACTTTTTTACTAAAGAGTTCTTTGGCCGCGTTGATGCCGGCGGTGGCAGCCTGTGCCTCGATAGAAGGATCGAGGGTTGACAGGCTCATGGATTGCACGGAACTGTTGGCTGATTGTTTCGCCACCGTGCGGCCAATGGCACCTGGGATATAGACACCCGGTAAGCCATCCAGGTCATACACGTCCATGCCAACGGCATAGAGCACACTGTTGTAAGTGATTGAGGTAATGTCCACCTCCAATCTCTCACCGTTCAGTTTGCCGATGCCATACACGAGACTGTTTTTGGGTATGAGGTTGCCATTGACAGCGATATCATTCAGCAAACGCAGTTTGACAACCGCGCCGGCGACGATGGTTTGTGTCTCCGCGACAACAGCTTCGATGGCATGTTGTGATGGAACGGAAACAGTATTGTCAGCAATGCCATAAAAGCCGCTGCCGGTGGCGGTTTGCGCTTCGCCCAACACGGCAATATCATTGCCCTTGCCCTGCTTTTGCACCACAGCGTTTGAAGTTTTCTGTTCTTTGCTTTTTGCCTGTTGCTTTTCCTTTACGCGTTCCGGGTATTGGAGATCGAGTATTTTCTCCAGGACCGTGTCCAGCTGCCTGATATCCGCGTTATCCCCTTCGCCACTCTTCATGACATGCAGCATGTTTTCGAGGCGGTCCATATCAGGGTTTGATTCCGGGCGCTGTGGGTAGCTCTTGAACCGTCGTTCGTTACCCGCGTAACTGCGATCAGCAGTAGAAGACTTATTCATCGTCGCTTCCAGTTGCGCCAGCTTTTTCAATAAGTTTTGCTCCGCTGCTTTTGAACGGGAATCACTGCCATTACTGCCTTGTAATGCATCGTCGCCTGTCAAACCTTCCTGGTGATACTGACCGGCATATCGATCCGTCAGTGTTTTGATCTGGCGCAAACTGTATCTACCGGTATCTCCCGGAAATTTTAAATCCCGCATATCCTTTTCATAGGCTTCTTTTAATTTTTGCGAATCCTTTTGCGCCATGTCATAGAAACTCATTTTATTCAAACCCTTATCGGCTTTGAGTTTGGCGTCGGGTAACTTTGTGTTGAGCCCCGCTTTGGCGGCAAGCGTTGCTGACGGTTTTCCTTTACCGCCACCGAGTGCCCAGAACGCCATCGTCAAAAACGGCACGATCAAAACGGGCATCACGAGCAGGAACTTTCTTTTGCGTAAAACTTGTTGGGATTGTTCTTTCATCACACACCTCCTTCATCACTTTTATTTTTGTAATTGGTAATAGTCTTCGACTTTTTGCAGGCTGTCTTTTATACCGGGATGGGTTTTGACAATGCTGTCGTATTGCTTTTGACCGGTGCTGTCTTTTGCAAGACTGTCGAGATAGAGCTTGAACCTGTGAATACGGCTATAGAGTTCAACCGGGATCAACGCATTTGCCTGCGGGTGTTTCTCATCGGTTTTCTGAACCGGCAAATGCACCGGTTCAATTTTGATAGCTACATCCTGGGATGCGCGGAAAGGTGACAACAACAACCAGGTGCTATACAGCACGCATACGGCACAAAAGACGTACAGCAACCGGCGCTTCTTCGCAACCGGTAACGGGTTGATCTTCCTGTCCAGCCATTGCGCGCAACGCTTTTTTATCTTGTTGATGACCAACAGCCATTTACCCGCCAGCTTTTGCCTTGCCTGTACCGCCCGGTTGTAGGCTTTCGACTTTTTCATCGGTCACGGTTTTCTGTTTTCAAATCATGGTTATCGAGTATCTTCCATTTCTCCACCAAAAAGCCATGCGGATTGTTGTCACTCCGTTCCACATTCCGCAGATATCCCTCGCTGACGAGGTTACGGGTAATGATCGTCGTCGGGCGGATGATCTTTTCCTTTGCAAAACATTTGAAATAAAACGGGTAATTATTGATGTCCACCTGTACACTGTCAAAACTGATCTCCTGGCTGATATTGCCCGAGATCAAATTGACGTAATAGGCATTCTCTTTTAGTGCATCGTATTGCTGCTTGGCGGAGTTATCCGCGAGATAAAGGGCCTTCGTGATATTTGCCTGCACCACTTTTTCATCCGGATCAAGGGTGAAGAAATAGTAGTGAAACATCCGGACATGGTCCCTTGCCTCTACCGGCACATTTTCTTTTCTTTCGGACGCAAAGGCTTCGAGTATTTTGCCGTTCGCAAGTATGTAGATCTTCTGTTGCATCATCCGCACTGTTTGCTGCGATGCATACAACGCGTACACCGTGATCGTGAGACACGCAACGATCAGGAACAGCGAGAAGGTTTTAATATGCCTGAACGCCGTGTCTATATTTTTCATTTGTCTGAACATCCTTCACACATTTTCATTTTCACAATCCTATTTACCACCCACCTTACCCATATCATTGCCCAGGTCCCGCAAGAACTGTGTTCCTGCCGCACCCGTCATCGAAACGGCATCACCTGCAGCAGAGGAACTCATGTTCGTAGTCTTCACCAGCAATGCATTGTGCCCGCCTGCCTGCACGATCCAGTTCGCTACCGTTGGCACGGTGAAATAACTCACGATGCCGATGACCATAAAGATCAGGTAGCCTGCATCGGTGGAACTAAAGAAGGTATCACCGGTAGCCTGCACCTGGTCAATATCGATCTGCAGCATGTTCTCCTGTATCTTACTGAGTACCGTACCCAGGATGTTCGCCACGGGCAACCATAAAAAGATATTGATATAGCGCGCCAGCCAGCTCGTCAAGGTGTGCTGGAAACCGTCAAAAACCGACAATCCGAAAACCAGCGGCCCGAGGATCGAAAGGATTACGAGGATAAAGGTGCGGATCGTGTTGACGCAGAGCGCCGCCGCCTCGTAGAGGATGTCAAGCACGTCCGCCATCCATTGTTTAATCGCGTTGCGGAAATTATACGACGCCTTTGCCAGCGCAAACTTGATATCATTGCCGATCACATCGGTCCAGCTCTCATCATCGACGGTTTCCCCGGGGTACGTGTATTTGTACCATTTGTCATAGTCACCCGAACCCGTTTCACCAACATACATCTGCCAGTACTCGGTCTGTTTCACCGCTTCTTCTTTTTGCTGCAGGAGTGTGGCAACGGCTTTCTGAGAGTCCTCCAGCATCGCATTGGTACCGGATACCGTAGGTTCCATCACACCGCGGATCAACCCGATCACACCGCTGAAAAAACCAATTGCGATGCAGATCGCAAAGGGCCGCAGCAACGGATAAAAATCAATCGGCTCGGCATTGGCGAGCGAACGCCAGACCCTGGAAGCGATATACCACAAGGCCGCAAAGCCGGCGATACCACGACCCACATCAATGAGATTCTCACAGAGCGGGATCATTTCATCATAGATATTATCCAGTACCGATTGCATGCTGTGGATACCATCCGCAACAGCGCCGTCATCCTGCGCAAACAACAATACCGGCATACAAATCACTGCTATCGTACTGATAGCCTTTACACACATTTTCATACATCACTTATTTTGGAAGCCCGAACAATATTTTATTCTTCTCTATATTCCACCATTCATTTTTCCGTTGCGCTGCCAGCACGGAGGTACCGCCATTAAAATGTTGCAGGAACAGCAGTTTATCCTGCACTTCATTGTAGATGCGGTCAATACCTTCCAGTCTTTCTTCGTCACTCATCCGTAGCTGTTGCGCGGTAATGATTGTCAACAGGTCTTCTACATTTTTTGCACTCGCATCGAGCAGGTTGTTATATACCGTGCTCATATAATCCAGTTCTTCCGGCGAAAACATGTCTGATGCCTGGAAGTTCTTAACAGCATTGCCTGCCGTTTTTACGATCAGCGATTCGTAGTAAAAAATATCCGCAACGCGTTTATAATTTTTCACCACGGGATTTACTTCGAGCAGGCTGTTGAGGAAATCATTGTGCAGGTTGAAATTCCCTTCCGATATGTCTTTGATGGCGCCATAGCCATTGGACAGGATCTCATAGCCTTTATACATGTCACTCAGGATGCCTTTCAATTGCGCCAGCTTCTCAATATCCAGCAGCAATTGCTGTATCTCGTATTCCTGCGCCCTCGCTTTGAATGAGCCGGCGAAGAAACAAAGCGCAATTATCATCACGGTCCACTTTTTCATCACTCACTATTTGATATTGTATAACTTTTTCACCCTGTCCGTTTCACTCTGCTGTTTGATACGCTGGACAGATAACATTTGCGCCTGTTTGCTGAACGATTGTACAAACGCATATTTGTCCTGCAGCGAAGCATACATCACTTTGATGTTTTGCAGACGCTCATCATCGGTCATTTGCAGTTCACCATCCATTATAAATGTGGTGAGTTGATCGAGATCAGCCGCAGCGCCGTTGATGATATTGTTGTAAACACGTTGCAGGTATTCCTTTTCCGCATCCATAAAAAAATCATTCGCTAAAACCTGTGTCGTACCTGCTTTTGCAGCCGCCTCAATTTTGGTGGCCAGCACGACGGCATCTGCCACATAAAAAGAAGCTGCAATAACAGGGTTTACAATCTTCAGCGAATCAAAATGACCTTCATGCAAAAAGAAATCGCCGTGTTTAATGTCATTGATCGTATTGATCCCTTCCTTCGCGATACTGTATCCCTTTTCGAGGTAACCGGCATAGACCTTTAACGCACCGATCTGTTCCACGAGGTATTTGATCTGGGTCTTTTTCTGCTGGAACCATTCCGCAATTGTTTGCGCATGTAAGACCTGTACCGCGAAACACAAGAACAACAATATCATTATCCGCTTCATAAAATATTATATAAGCACTTATACATTTATTCCAGACCGTATAATTTCTTCACGACATCCACATCGCTTTGCTGTTTCGCCCTTTGCAAACTCATGATGATATTTTGCTGGTTGAACTGTCGCAGGTCGTCGAAGTTGGTATCAATATCTGCAGCGACATTGCTGATGATGGCGAGCCGCGCCGCGTCGCTCATTTGCGTTTCAAAAGAATTGATAACGATAAAGATCGCGTCTAGGTTTTTGATGCTTTGATCGAGTATGCCACTGTACACTTTTTCCATGTATGCGATCTCGTCCGCTGTAAAATTTTTATCCTGTTTGAACAGTGCAAATGCTTTCTCATATTCTGATACGATGAGCTTTTGTTTGTCAATGATCTCCTTTACCTTGTAGTAATAGCTGATAACAGCTTTTACTTTTCGCAACTCGTCAAAGTAATCCGCATACAAATCCTTTTGCTTGTCTACCCAATCCGTGATCTCATCCAGCTTCAGCTTCGACATTTCATTCTCGATCGTCTTCTGCGCATTCTGCAACCAGATCGTCTTTGTCTGCAAACGCTGGATCATCAGGTCCACCGCTTTGATGACCTTGATCACTGCCTCCCTGATGATCTGTATGATGGGAATAGCGGCGGCCTGTGTTTTTGCCACCGGCATGGCCGCAAGCATTAACACCAAACACAGCAACAACAACTTCTTTTTCATAACCTCATGCTTTTGCTATTTTCTGATAGGCATTATTGCCCAGCAGCATCATTTGTTTGACCGGGTGGAATGAACATTCGCGCCCGTGATTCAGTTCCACCAGTTGACGGGTGGCGGCATTGTACACCGCGTACCATTCTTCGTTTTCATGCGTCTGCGTGGCGGGTGCCGGGTTAAAAAGGTATTCTTTAACCACCGTTCTTTTTACCTGGTACAGTTCCGTTAGCAAATCGACCTGTTCGATGCGGATGATGTCCGTCTCCTTACTGAATTCAAATTGCCGTTCCCGCTGGTAAACACCTTCCATATACAGTACCCTGCTGACCTCGCGCAATGTCCTGTTGCAACCCAGCAGCCACATGCATTTTAGCTTTGTAAAAACATCCCATTTCATGATTTCTATTTTATGGTTGATAATTGTGTCATTTATTGTTAATATCCCTGATCAATGCCCTGATACCGTTTTCCACACTGCCCTGTTGCTGCGCATACTCCATTACTTTTACTCTTTCCTTTCCGTCGGTAGTGAACGCATAATATTCTTCGGGACAGAGCTCGTTCTTATACACTTTGGTGACCTGCCCGCCGAGGTCGATAAAGATTTCCCGGTTATCCTTATTCACCGATAACAAAATGGTCTTTGCTTTTTCGGACAACCCCAGTACATCCTGCAGCTTGTCAAACTTGTTCATGAACTTGCGCATGTCCATCAGTATCTTGATATCGGCGTTGTTGATGATGGCGTCCTTGATGATGGGTGAGCTGATGAGGTCATCGAGTTCCTGTGTAATGACACCGGGAATGCCATTGAATTTGCGGATCGTTTTGAAGGCATATCGTAAGAACTCCGCCATACCGCTTTTGGCGATGGCTTTCCACGCCTCATCGATCATCAGCACCTTTCTCTTGCCCGCCAGCTTGCGCATTTTGGAAATGAACATTTCTGTTATCGCCAGGGTCACCACCGGGAAAATGATCGGGTGGTCTTTACAGTTGTCCAGTTCAAAGACGCAAAAGGGCTGGTTTAAAATGTCCAGTTTCTCGGTGGCGTTGAGCAGGAAATCAAATTCACCGTTTTTGTAATAGGGACGCAGCACATACAGGAAATTATTGACATCAAAATCCCGGTCTTTTACATTGTGGCCTTTCAGCACTTCCAGGTAGTTGGTCTGCAGGTATTCATAGAAAGTATTGAAGCATGGAAATACATTTGTTGCTGACTGCAGGTAATCGTAATACCCGCTCAACGCGTTGGAGAGTGCGACGTATTCGCTACGGTTAAAGCTTTCATTTTCCTGCTTCCAGAGCGTAACCAGCAATGCTTTGAGACTTTCCTTTTTCTCGCTGTCCATAAAGTCCCCCGGCGGCAGGTAAAAGGGATTGAACTTGATCGGGTCTTTTTCTTCGTAGGTGAAATAATAACCACCCACCAGTTCACACAGCCCTTTGTAACTGCCACCGATATCCACCGTCACGCAATGCGCGCCCTGCTCATACAGCGAATGCAGGATATGATTTACCGTCATGCTTTTGCCCCCACCAGACGTCCCGCAAACGAGCATTCCCATGTTGGAAGTGATGCCCGCTTTGCGCGGCGCATCAAACATATCAAGGAAAACGGGTCGCCCGTTGAGCCGGTCACAAAAACGAATCCCATCCTTTGGCGGATCACTGCGGTAATTGGTTTCCAGGGCGAGGAAGCAACAGGCCTGTTCCGCGAAGGTGTCAAAGCAATCATTCGATGGAAAATCACCGGCGTTACCCGGCATACAGGCCCAGAACTGCTGCGGTGCACCGCTGACCTCCTGTTTGGCTACCGCATCGATCTGCGCCATGGCAGAAGACACTTTGTTCTTCAGGTCTTTCAACTCCACGGGATCATTGCTCCAGGCGATGATGTTGAAATGCGCCCTGACCGGCATCCGCTGCGCACCAATGGCTTCGTTCAGGAAATCATTGGTGGCATCACGTGAAATCGCATTTTCCCGCGAGTATGCGGATAGCGATTGCAACCGCAGCCTTTTACTTTCCAGTTTCTTTAAGGTCACCTGCGCATCCTCGATAAATATGAACTGGTTGTAGATATGATTGCAAAACAGCAGCAGCCCCATCGGTGCGGCAAACCCCAGCGGGAACCTTGTCCGGTCTGTAGAGTATTTGTCATAGGTCATGCGTGCACCGCAATGCGCCGGTAAATCCTGTACATCGGCCAGCGAATAGATCTGGCAGGACAGGTCGCCCACCCTGATCTCTTCCGCGAAACTCAGCTCTCTTAACACCTGTACTTCGCCGGGTGTATTCAGGTTGCAATACTTTTCGATAATGCCTGCTTGCTTTTTCGTACCTGCGAGTTCATTATCTTTTAGCCGCCGCAACTGCATAAACCCACTGTCTTTTAAGATCCTTTCAAATTGCCCGACCGTTTCGAGGAAATCATGCAGCAACTGCGGCTGGACCGTTTCCACCGGCACGATGGTTTTCTTCAGCAACCCGGAATACATGGATGTAACCGCTCTGCGGTTCGCCGGCTTCTTTGTCAGGTAAATAAAGCAGGAATGATGCAGGTAAGACCTGCCGTTGAAGTATCGTTGGCTGCTGTCCGCGAGGAAACCGCCACCGTTTGCCTGGCTCTTATACCTGTCTTGCGTATACCAATCCTGCTTATGAAAGATGCATTGCTTGGGCAACACCCGGATCGCCTTGATTAATGCCTGGTGGACCGCTTCATAGTCTTCCTCAGAAAGTGTGAAGATCTCCGGCAGCGTCACCTCAAACGCGACGGTGATATCTCCCTGCTTTGATAAAATGCAATCGTGTTCCACGCCCATAATGGGCAGTATGTCTTCCAGTGTTCTTTCCATCACTTATGCTTTCTTCACTAACTGAATAAATGTTTGTCTCGAATAGGACTTGATGACTGTTGGAACGGACCGGCGCGCTATTTTCTTCATGATCCCATGCTCACCATACGTACGGCTGGTGCGGTACACTTTGAAAAAAAGCAGCCCGGTGAGTAAGCCAACGACTGCGATACAGATAAATGGATTGATACCGATAATATATAGCGCCGCAAACAGTATCAGTAACAACAGCAGCCCACCGGCGAGGTACCAGATGTATTGTGCCTTCAGCCCGCGAAACTCAATGGGTTTGTTGATCCCTTTGTTGACCTGGTATACACTTGCCATAAACACCCGGTTTTATAATCCAAAGAAGCTGCGGAGCACTGTGGCCACGATCACGAGGAAAATACAACTCCCAAACCACGCCGCCGCCACGCGTCCCGTATCGGGCTCACCCGCATTCCACTTGTTATACACTTTCACAGCGCCGATCAACCCGACCACGGCCCCGATCGCATACATAAGGTTGGTTCCATCGTCGAAATATCCACGCACCATGTCATTGGCGTCCTGTATACCCTGGTTGCCGTCCTGCGCCAGTACTTTTGTCGTTGCTAAAACCGTCGCGATCATCACGCAGGCACACACGATGCCCTTTCTGCTTATAAAGCAGTTCGCTCTCCACTTTTTCATACTTCACTATGCTTTATTTGATTAAGCTCTTTCTATCGCCCTCGTGTAGTGCTTCCGGCAACCTCCCCGTGAGGGGAGGTGCGGAAGCTGCGCCACCACCCTTAACTCAACCACAACTTGTCTAGCTCACCGGCACGCAGGTGAATGGCGCACTTGTTCTTACATTCCACCATGATCACTGTATTAATCTCACGCTGATAACGTGTGTTATTCAATTGCGGGTAATCCTTTATGCGTTGCTGTAACCCAAAGCACAGCTCTTCTTTTACATAGCCTTTGTCGGCTGCCTGCATAATAAACGCTTTCACAGCTTCAGCCAGGTCATGAGCAAAAGGAATGAGGTTCTCATCTTCATCCTCACTGTTATCTTCCTGTTCTGTCGATGTTGATAAATCCGTATGGTGTGATGCCGCATTACGTACAACCGGCAACACCCATCTTTTTCTTTTGGCCAGCAACACTATCTCTTTGCGGTAGAATAATAGTAAGATGGAGCACTCATACAATACGGTAAGGATGACGATGATTTTCCAGTATTCACTCCAGGAGATTTGTTGTAACATGGCGTTTGATTTTCTTACACAAAGATGCCATGCTGCGAAAGGGCGTTTTCACACCGCGAACCGTATTCGGAAATATTTTTTTTGAAGGTGTTTTTGGGCTGTATGCTTGCGGTATGCTAACGAAATGAAGGGCAAATGGCTGGAATCGCCATACAGGTGTGGCATTATTAAAATAAATACACAACACGAACCGTATACGGTAATACTTTTTTGAAGGGCTCCCGAAGCATCGGAAGGGCAGTTTGACAGTTACCCGGGTCACTCTACGACCGAATCATAATAACTTTCCCCGGGTATTTTATTGCCATGCAAACCGTTCAGCATAGCGATCTGGCCGACATGGGTTGTCATGTCCAGGATAGGTCCCTGAAGCAGCTTTTTACTGGTATCTACGTCAATTGCTCTCAGTTGCAAAACAGTTGCTAAGTCCTCCAGGCCACGCAGCAATCGTTCCCGTTCTCCTTCAAAATCCAATGCGTTGGGGTAAGCTACATTGAAATGTCCTTCGGTAAGCAGCGACCGCGATTTGACTGCGAGATCGAACATGTGACGGATGATCTCATTCGGGGTCCTTGCAGGAGTGCTGATGGCAAAGTTGCCAAAATCCGCTTTTGAACCCATGGTAGCTTTGCTAAAGCGGTACGCGATCGCTTTGACAGCATGTACCAGCAGTTGATTTTGTATCTCCACAAAAAGAAAATTTTTTGCTTATTAAAGTATGCTGCCAGGCTAATCAAATTTCCTCATTCCATTTTTCAGGCCGGCCTCCCGCAGCATTGGATGTTATATTCAGGCCCATAATGAGAAATTCCACGTCTCCGTGTGCGTTGGGACAATGTTCTACGCCCTTTGGAACAATAAACATTTCATGGGGATAGAGTTCAACATTGCGATCCCGCAGCTGTATCGTAAGGTGTCCCTTATAAACAATAAAGAGTTCATCCTGGTCATCATGATGATGCCAGTTTATTTCGCCGGTACCTTTAGCCAGCTTGATCAGTTGCCCGTTGGCTTCACCAATGATCTTCTGGCTCCAGTATTTACTGATGGTTGATAATTCTTCCGGGATATTTACTTTTCCGGATGGAGTGCGTGCTGTTGTTACATTGTTGTGCATGGTATCATGTTTAATAGGTGAATCGTCTGGAAGGATAAGCTCTAGCAAAGCGATAGAGAGGTTCCGGTGCTGCAGCGGCAACTCCGGGGAATCGGGCGTAGTATAGTTTTCAATGAACCGGAAACCATAGCTTTTATAGTAGGAGATAATCTTGGCATTGTCCGCCCAGGTATCCATACGGATATATTTTCTTTTCTTTTCCCGGGCAAATTGTACTGCCCAGTCCAGGACTTTTTGAAATACCTGTTGCCCGCTGAATTGCCGGTTCAATACGATGCGGTGCAAATAAATGGCATCGGATTTTTCCATTGCTCTCCAGATCAGTGCGTCGGTATAGCAAATGCTGAATATGCAGACGATGACCCCTGAGCTGGTTATTTTGTATAAAAGCTCTTGCTCAATATCACTTTTTATAAAGGCTTTATCGTAACTGTTCCAGCCGGTATAATGATTCTTTTTTTGAAAAGCAATGGCTGCTTCAAAAAGCTGGCAAACGTCCTCCAGGTCATCCGGCGTTGCAGGCGTGATAAAATATTGCATAGCAGGTTTATTTGTTGTCATTTATTATTCAGGTTGCTGTGCTTTACGCTGTAGACAAAATAGATAATGATCCCTGCCACACTCCAGACAAGCAAGCGCACCCAGGTGGATGCATCGAGGCTGAACATCAGCAGGATATTAAAACCCAGCCCAAGACCAGCAACCAGGGGCAGGTACTTTACTTTATAAGGCCGGTGGAGGTCAGGCTGCTTTTTCCGCAGGACCAGCACCGCCGCACAAATCATGGCAAAGGCGAGCAACGTACCGATACTGGTCATTTTGGTCGCTTTCTCGATTGGCGTGACGGCAGCCACAAGTGATGCGATGGCACCAACGAGTACAGTGCTTTTCCAGGGCGTCTTAAAGTTGGGATGGATAGCCGCAAATAGTTTGGGTGGCAGCAGTCCGTCCCTGGCCATATTCAGGAATATCCGGGTTTGCGAGAGCAACATCACCAGCATCACAGAGACCAGGCCTATCACCGCGGCAATGGTGATCAGCAGGGATGCCCAGGCAAGGCCAACCGAACTGAACGCCGAAGCAACCGGCGCACCCAGGTCGAGGTCGGTATATTTTGTCATCCCGGTCAATACCAGCGAGACAAGAATATACAGCGTCGTGCAAACGATCAGCGAAAAGATAATGGCGAACGGAATATCTTTTGTCGGATTGACCGCTTCCTGTGACTGGGTGGAAACGGCATCAAATCCGATGAAGGCAAAGAAAACAATACCGGCAGCAGTCAGTACCCCTGACAGGCCATAATGACTGGCACCGGAACTGTCAACTACTTTGGCCGGGATAAAAGGTTGCCAGTTGTCAGTATTGATATAAGCGACCCCTGCTATCACGACAAATAAAACCGCCGCTACCTTCAGGGAAACAATAAGATTATTGGTCCGTGCGGACTCTTTTATGCCACGGACAAGGATATAGGTAACAACCCAGACGATGAGCGCGGCGGGAAGATTCAGGGAAAAGAGCGGGGGGACGGTGCCGGCTTTCAGGGCTGCTTCGCGGGCGGTAAAGGGGTCATTCAGCAACCAGGCAGGCAGGTTGGGAATACCCGCAAGCTTCAGTAGTTTACTAAAATACGTTGACCAGCTGACCGCAACAGTGGTGGCACCCATCATGTATTCAAGGATCAGGTTCCAGCCAATAAACCACGCAAAGAACTCGCCGATGGTACCATAGGAATAAGCATAGGCAGAGCCGGAAACTGGTAAAATGGAGGCAAACTCCGCATAGCAGAAAGCCGCAAATAAACAACCGGTTCCTGCCAGTACAAAGGAAAGTGCCAGGGCGGGTCCGGCATACTGGTTGGCCGCTACACCCGTCAACACAAAAATACCGCCGCCTATAACGGCCCCAACGCTAATTGCGGTGAGTTCCCATTTGCCCAGCGTTCTGTTTAACTGGCTTGTTTTGATGTCCTCGCGATAAGCCTCCAACGGCTTTTTTCTGAATAGTTTGCTGATATGCATGACCAGGGATTGGTTAAAAGGATAGTGCAAAGTCAACGGCAGCCTCTGCATGAAGCTGCGTTGTATTAAAAACGGGAACGGTGAAATATTCCTGCCCGATCAATAAGGGAATCTCCGTACAGCCTAACACGATTCCTTCCGCGCCCCTTTCCATCAGGCCATTGGCAATGCGGATATATGCCTCCCGCGTATGGTCGGAGCATATGCCTTTGCCCAGCTCATGCAGCAGTGTTTTCTCTATAAATTCCCGGTCGGTTTTATTTGCCGGGGTAATGACTTCAATATCCTGCGCCGCAAGTTTTTGCCTGTAGAAATCCAGTTCCATTGTATAGACAGTTCCGAGTAAACCAACTTTTTTGATGTTCTTTTGATGAATGGCATTTGCCGTAGCGATCCGAATGTCGATAAGCGGAAGGTCTGTTTGTTCCGCGATCCTGTCTGCAACGATATGGGCCGTATTTGCACCAAGCAGCAGGACTTCGGCACCTGCTTTAGCCAGCTGTTGCACCGCGTTCAGGAGCAGTGCAAACGTTCCGTCCCAATCATAGGCGGCATTACAACGCCTGAAATGCTCGAAATTGACAGAATAAATGATACACTCGGCAAAGTTCAGCCCCCAAGTCTTTTATTGGTTGCTTCATTGATGAAACGGTAATAGTCAATAGTGGAGGTCCAGCTGATGCCACCGACAAGCCCGATTTTTTTCATGCTGTATGTTTTAAGTTGAGTATACCAAGAAATACGGTAAATGGCCCTACTGCTTCTTTGTATTGCTTTGCCATTACCCTTGTGATCTGCGAAAGATGATTCAGGTCGTGTACAGCCCAGGTGGCTAGCAGATCACGTAGTGTCAGGTTACCGAGTTTTGGATGTACAGCTGCTTTTTCGAAATCGCTGTCACCCAGTTGAAATGCAAGGAGCTTCTGAATGTTTTCCTTTCTGTGCACTTCAAACGCCTTCAACAGGTCAGCAAGGGTTTTGCCTTTGCTCCATGCAAATTGTGCCTGCCTATCGATCGGTACCAGGATTTTATCACCCGAACTTGACAGGATAATTTTCGTCCTGGTAATAAAATCAGTTTGCTCGCAAACAATCAGGTGCCCAACCACATCAAAAACACTCCAGGTGTTTTCTCCTTCATTGTGATGCACCCAGTCATCGGAAACACCCTGCAACAACGCATTCAAAACAGAGGGTGTCCGTTCAATGATCTCAAGTGTTTTATCTAAGTCAAATTTCATATTGTATGTATTGGTAAGATGAAAAAACAGGAGCACTAAGTGACCGGTATCGCCGGGAAATAATTGCAGTACACTCTTACAGCTTTTCCCTGACCGTTTAACTGGAACGTCTCTGCAGCAGACCTGCCATTGACCGAAGTGTAACTGATAACGACCGTATTAATTCCGGTATAATATTGCTGCAGTGTAAAGCGCAGCTCAGGATAAGCAGCAAGGCCTGCTTCAAAATAAGCGCGTAAACCGGGTTTGCCTCTGATGACCCCTTCCTCATTGAATTTTAATAACGGAATAAAGGGGGAATAGAATTCAATATCATCAGCGTAATGATCAAGGATCTGTTCAAGGTTATGTGCATTGAATGCATCGATCCGTTGACCCACAAATGCGGAAGCCGTTTCAATGTTCATCATATCTCATTCTTAAATTTTCTTAAACCGGGTGCGTACAATCGTCATTGCTGGTAATAAAAAACCAGGGAAGCTTTCTGAATCGTGTGCTGGCCTAAGTAAAATCCAACAAGCGCGGGACTGGCGTTTGCACCCAATCCGAGTTTTTCTGTATCCAGGGCATACAAGGTAATGACATAGGCATGTGGCTTGCTTCCCGGTGGGGGACAAGGTCCGCCATAACCCGGTACTCCGAAATCGGTTCTGCTCTGGATGGCATTTTCAGGTGCTATATTTTTTTGTACGTTACCGGCGTCAGCGGGCAGCTCCGAGCAGGTTTTTTCCAGGTCAAAAATCAACCAGTGCCACCAGCCGCTGCCCGTTGGCGCATCCTGGTCATACATGGTAACGGCAAAACTTTTTGTGCCGGCAGGGGCGTTTTCCCAAAATAACTCCGGTGATACATTGCCGCCGCTGCACCCGAAACCATTCAGGACCTGCTTCATCATTGCCTGGCCTCCCAGGTCTTTTGATTGTAGTGTGAATGTCTGCGCTTTACCTGCCATGCAGGCAAGCAGCGCCACGATTACCATTGCCTTTTTCATATTGCTTGTTTTAATTGCTTTACCCTGGTTTCAAAATCAGCAGCATCAGAGAGCGGGTTGACGACCGCTCCAAAAAACTGCATGAGTGCTTCGGAATGCGCAAAGCTTTTTTGTGTCTGTAAATGAAAGTGAACCAGCTTCGTCCACATAACCGCTTTTAAAATATCCTTATCCCTGTTCCACATCACAGCCTCAAAAAGCAAACTTTTTTCGGAAAAGGAAATCAGTTGCGTTTGTATGGATACCTCCTCCATCAGTTGTGCAGGAGCAATGTAGGAGATCTGGGTTTGGGCAGATACCCAGCCGATCCCTTTTTCGCTTGCTAATTGGTACACATCAAAATCGTACTGTTCCAGTAACTGGTCTTCCCTTGCAGTAATCAGGTAATCAATATATCTTGAATTGTTCAGGTGATTGAATGGATCGCAGTCATGAAAACGGATTTTCATGTTGCTTTCCAGCACTTTTTTGAATGCGGTCATAATTATGGTTTATAAAATATACCATTCGGTATATTTTGTTGCAAAAAAATTATTGTTTCAGACTCAGTATCATTTTTTCCAGGTAATTCATGGCGATTTTCAACTCTGTTGTTTTGCCGGTAACCTTGGCCTGCATAAATGCGCCTTCTATCAGTGATATCAGGATGACCGCCACTTCAGCTGGATTGGTATCAGCTTTTATTTCCTGCCTGGCAATCCCCCTTTTGATTTGATTTTCGACTGCACGTTTCCAGAAGGCAAGTGCGGCAGCAGCCCGTTCCCTTAAACCGGGGTGGGTGTCATCAGCTTCCGTCGCCGTATTTAATATCGGGCACCCTGTTTGCAGAAACGGATACTTCAGATAGTTCCTGTATACATCCGGATAAACCAGGAGACGGTCCACTGCATTGTCCTTAGCCAGTATCCTTGCTTTTATAAATGCGGTGACTGTTTGATAATTGTAATCAAATACCGCCAGCGCTACTTCATCTTTGTTCTCAAAATTTCCGTAAATGCTTCCTTTCGTCAATCCTGTTGCGTTGGTGAGATCGTTCAATGATGTCCCGGCAAAACCTTTTGCATTGAAAACAGGCGCTGTTTTTTCAATGATAAATTGTTTGGTCCGTTCTGATTTTGACATTGACTTATCCATAGCAGTTACAAACATAATAAAAAAAATATACCGAATGGTATATTTTTTAAAAAAATTATTAATAGCGCTTCAGCATGCCTTTTTGTGTGGTCTGTAAATTATAACTGAAAAACAACAAAGCCCCGGCAAGACTGCCGGGGCCATCATTCAAACCTTGTCCTTATGTTGCATTCCCGGTTTTAACTTCTGCGTTGGTCCTATAAAAAACGCTGTTTGGCTGGGTCACTTTCCGTACTCCAGGTCGGTTTCGTCCATGTATCTTATCAGCGTTGCTTTTAGTTGGTCCAGGTAATTGGTCCGCCCGCTCTTGCGGATGCGAATCTCCTGGAAGGTCCGGTAATAGTTACCGAGGTCTATCCCGAACACCGCCTCTAAAAGTTGCGCGATGTCCTTCACAGTTCTGCCTGCCCGTTGTTGATACTTCCTTTGCGTTGCAATGCATACAGAAGCTCAATAAGCGCAGCTTTTGAATCCGTCCATTTAAATTTCTTCTCGAACTTGTCTACCGGTGCCGGGCCTGTTGATAAACGCTGTAGCGCATGATGAATAAAGCCATGCAGTTTTTCATAGGCCAGCAGTAGCGCAACAAACCGGTCGCATACTGCATGTAATAGCGTGTCGCCTTGCGGCGGAAACGATTGGTCCGTTGACCGGACAAAGAGTTTGTCGTCGAGATAGGTATCGCCGCTTCTGTAATACTTTACAAGGAAAGTGTTCGCGGTAAAATAATTCCTGACTTGTACCAGCTTTTCCTGCAAAACGGTTGCTTCCCAGATCCCGGGCATAACGCAGTCCAGTGCCATCTCCAGGAGTTCCTGGTAATACAGCTGCCAATGTTCAATGGCCGGTTTCCATTCCTTAAAAAAGGTGATCTCCTCCGCTGTTGACGCGAAGACATGCGCTACCTCATGTGAACGCAGTTGCGCCAGTGCCTGCGCAGTAAGTTCATTAGCCTTCCTGGATGTTTCTATGATATTACCACCGTCGCGCTCAACCGATGCGAGCGATTCCGTCAGCTGATGGTGCACTGTGTCAAAAAAGGGAGCATCGGCATCTTTTCACTTTCCATACCCTGCAATTTTAATGGTTAATGGTGTACGGTAGGGTGGAATAGTTTCGCGGTCATCAACATAACCACATCCATTCCTTTGAGGTTAACGGTACATCAAATTTAGGGTACAAGTATGCTTACCCGAATTGCGATTTCGCAAGAAATGATCAGCAATGGCAAAGTCAGGTGCCTTGAATATAGATAAGTGCCCTACCGGCAATATTTTTCCCGTAATGCGTTCATCACCCCCTTCTTTCTTGCCCGCACTGCCCTGCGCAACAGGATCGGTTCGATGAGTGCCAGAAAACCGGTAAACCTCGAATCGGCATGCTCCATCAGTACGGCAAGATGATCCAGTTTAGCCGGAATGCCCTTGTTATTAGTAAGTCCATCATCTGCTAACCCATACCCAATGCACAAGCTTTCCAGAAAGCGGCTTTCAGCGGGTGCAATCTTGACCTGAAAACGGATAGGTGTTGTACCTGGATTATAAAAACGATGCACGACGTTTTTTGGGGCGACAGCTATCTCACCGGGTATCAGCCTCAATTGCTCCTTCCCCACATCTACACCCAACGTTCCTTCCACCGGAATAAATGTTTCGCTGAAACTGGTATGATAATGCTTGGGTGTACCTCCTTTTACCGCCAGTTCAACTTCTACTTATATTTGGTCTCCATTTGTTTCATCTGCTGTCTGCAGCACCGTAACTTTATCTTTCACTTTGGGATTATAAAAGACCCTTTTCATTTTTTTATTGTTCACGAAAATAGCCTGCCCAAAAAATGACCGGAAACGGCAGGGGTATTGAATGTTATTAATGCTGCATGAAATGTAATGCCTTGTTTCTATACTTTGAAAGCGGGAATCAAAGACCTTCCTTTTGATACAAACTATCAGGTCTTCTCTTCTCCCGAAAAAATCCCGCTAAAAATTGTTCATATAACCTCGAATGTGGAATAATCTGCCAATTGATTTCACCCCGGTATTCGGAGTTTTATAATACAAAAAGATCTTCATACCTGGTGAATTAACCTTAACAACACCGCCGTATAAGGCCGGATAGAATATTTAAATGAGTAATAATCTCAAAAAAAACAGACTTACAAGCTAACCAACTTAACAAGTGACGGGAAATATGGTATAAGTGTAGCGAATAAAGGAATAAGTGTATTTTTTGACCAGTTAAATCAACACCGCCCGCATTTGTTGATATAACGCAATGGCAGCAAGCATTCCGGAGAAATTGAAATGGCAAAGAGTCAAATAAAACTAATGCCAGTTTTTTTTGTGTTATCAAAAATTATTTTGGCATCTGAAATTATTTTTATTATTTCATTGCGTCAAAACATATAACTCTTCCAACGGACTAACCGTCTTACACCACCCATCATTTACTGTAAAAAAAAACGAACTAAACCCCATGCGGTGTCAGATCGCTATACTATGTTTTGTTATAACCCTGGGCTGTTTCCACCAACAAACAGCAGCACAGTCTTCTGTTGACACAACCGTAGTCAACACAGTAACCAGCATCCAATACGTTTCATCGAAATCGCTGAGCTACGTCGATAAAAAATATTCCAGGCTGAGTAGTGATGTACAAAAGCAAAGTGAGCAGTTATTAAAACGGATGCAGGATAAAGAAGCCAAACTGCAACACAAATTACAAAGCATTGACAGCGCAAAAGCAAAAGAATTATTCGCCAACAGCGAAGCGAAATACCGGCAACTGCTGGGTAAAGTGCAAGGTTCAACAGACAATACAACTTCAAAACTCAAAGAATATATTCCCGGTCTTGACAGCACCAATATGGCGCTAAAGTTTTTATCGCAACCCGATGCCGTTGCAGGATTAACAACAGATAAACTAAATCAGCTTGCCTCCCTCACAGGCTCGGTGCAGGAGTTGCAGGGCAGGTTACAACAGGCCAATGAAATACAGTCATTTATCAGGGAAAGAGAAGCGCTTCTTAAAACTGCTCTTGAGAATACTGGTTTGGGCAAGAAACTCTTATCAATCAATAAAGAAGTCTATTACTATGAGGAGAGGTTAAGGGAATACAAAGAATTATTGAACGATAAGAAGAAACTGGAAGCTCAATTACTAGCCACTGTCAGGGAGTTACCTGTTTTTCAAAGATTCATGCAGAAATACAGCTATCTAGCACTGCTATTTCCACAACCCGAAAATTATGGCACACCCGCTGCGCTTGCCGGATTGCAAACAAGAACCAGCGTGCAGGGTATGATAAGTCAAGGTTTGGGTTCAGGCGGAGCCGGTGGTATGAATCCCCAGCAATACATGTCGCAACAAATGCAGCAGGGCCAGGCAAAAATGAATGAATTAAAAGAAAAGCTCAATCAACTGGGAAACAGCGGAGGCAGCAGCGATATGACCATGCCTGATTTCAAACCCGATCAACAGCATACAAAAAGTTTTCTGCAAAGACTTGAATATGGGTTTAATATACAAAGTCAGCGCAGTACTAACTGGCTTCCCGCTACAAGCGATATTGCATTAACGCTTGGCTATAAATTCAGTGATAAAATAGTTTTTGGTACTGGTGTCAGCTACAAGATAGGCTGGGGTAATGGATGGAACCATTTCGAATTATCAAGCCAGGGTGTCGGCCTCCGAAGCTATTTAGATATAAAAGCAAAAGGCAATCTTTGGATCAGTGGTGGGTATGAATTCAACTACCTGCAGGAATTCAGCAAATTCGATGACATAAAAAATATTGATGTGTGGCAGCGAAGTGCTTTAACGGGACTTACGAGAAAGATAAAAATTGGGAAAAAAAGAGAGACAAAGATTCAGTTCCTGTATGATTTTTTAGCTGTGGAACAGGTGCCACAAGCATCTGCGTTTAAATTCCGGATCGGTTATAATTTTTAAAAGATACACTAAACCATATGAACCTTAAACAATCATTATTGCTTTTGTCAGGAATGATAATGCTTAAGCTTGCTGCTGTTTCACAAACTTCAACTACGGCTTTCACGCCGAAAATCATTCCACCTTCCCCTAATGCTGCAAGCATAGCAAAATTTGGAGATATACCGGTAAGCCCTTACACGGGGACAACAGACATCTCTGTGCCATTTTACACTATAAGAACAAAATCAATTTCAGTACCTGTGTCTGTAGATTATCATACAGGAGGCATTCGCCTTTCGGAGGAATCAGGCTTAGTCGGGCTTGGCTGGGCTTTAAATGCCGGAGGAATGATTAGTAGAACCGTCAATGACAAAGATGACTTTGATGGTGCTTATTTTGATGCAGATCTTGTGACTAAAGTCCCCGAAGTTAAAGGTAAACTTGTATATCACACTGCTTCTACAGCACTTGAACAATTTACAAATGGTCTTCAGAACCCAATGACCTATACTCCGGTTGGGATGGGCATATATGGATACGATTTCGGTTGCAGGTATACGGTTTATTCTTCTGACAACAACTATAATTTCTTTCCGGTTTTCAATACCGGAACCGTATATCAGGATATGGAACCAGATCAATATACATTTAATTTCCCTGGGGGAAGCGGCAAGTTCATTATAGCAAGGGATGGCAAAGTGGTATTGCAAAAGCAGGAAAATTTAAAGATTGAATATGCCCAAGATGGTGCATGGTTTGCCATAACAGACGAACATGGTAATAAATTTTATTTTTTTGATATTGAGCTTTCTCAGCCTGCAATAGGAGGCGCATTCACTAAAAGCTCCTGGCTACTCTCAAAAGTAGTTACGCAGCAAAAAGACAGTGTTATGTTTAGTTATTCAAGTGACAATACCTGGACAACTGTCAAGGGTATCGGCCATGAAACATTCCGCACTGGCTGCAGTGGATTTGAAGGTGTGATTTATAGCAATGATGTCGGCCAAACTTATCTCAATAAGACATTGGACAGTATAACTTGGGCAAACGGACAGATACAGTTTGAGTATGACGCGATCAGAGCCGATTTGCAGAATGGAAAAAAATTAAACACGGTAAAAATCTACAATAAAGACCAGTCGGGGTTGCATTATCAGAAAGAAAACAGACTCTACTATGGTTATTTTAACAATACTGCTTCTGACGCACTGGAATTCAAACGGCTCAGACTAGATAGTGTAAAAGAAATTTCAGGAACTACTTTTTTGCCACCTTATATATTTGCCTATAATATGCCTGCAACGATGCAAAATTTGCTTGGTAAACATTATTCGAGTGTTGACCATTGGGGCTATTTTAACGGCAAATCGAACGCTGTAAGCGGAGATTATGCAAAAGGGTTTACAGCACCCTTTACGGGGATAGTTAATATTGGTGATAATTATAGCGGTAACATTAATATACCGCAATATCTTAGTCTTACGGGAGCAAACAGGGAAGCAGATTCAAGCTTTATGAAAGCCTTCGTTTTAAATCAGGTTAATTATCCTACAGGAGGATTTACTTCACTGGAATACGACCCTAATTATTATGATTATGACAGTTCCAAAGGATTGTCAGGGTCTAAAGATTTTGAATATGTAAAGACGATAAGTAAAGTAGTACAGGTAACTGTAAACAATAACGGAACTTATACCGGCACTGTCGATTTTTCAGATATTTATCTTACATCCAATCTTGCTTCGAATGCAAATCTTACTGTTTCTTTTAGGGCGGCTAATAGTGACAGCTTGAACTATTACCATAATAGTTTAGGATATGGCAAAATAAATTTTGTATTCCAAAGCAACACAACAGATATTTCAAATAGCAGTTTACAATGCAGCGGAACAAAGACTGGTGCAAACTGTTCCGGAACAGTTTATTCTTTGTCTATTCCTTTAACTATTGCATCAGCAACCATCTATAGCTGGACTGGCTACATTGATCCAAAAGTTAAAATCTCTTCGGGTTTTATGGATATTACGGCCACATTTACTTATCTGATACCTGAATACAAAACAAAAACTATCATGATGGCAGGCGGGCTAAGAATTAAATCTGTTACAGATTATGCTGCCAATGGAACACTTGCAAAAAAGAGAACTTATGATTATGGCTACCAGCAGGACAGGAACACGGATGGCACAAATGAATCTTATTCGTATGGCAGGTTAATGGGTTATATTTCTTATGCCCGTTACGAACCGGTGATTATAACAATTCATAACCCACCGCAACCTGACGGTCAGTTTCTTTGCCGTAATCTCAGCCGTTATTCAAGTAATTTTTCTGGATTTACAAGTCTTTCTTCCGGCAACATTGTTGGCTATGATCAGGTTACAGAATATACTATAGATCCTTCAAACAATGACGATAACGGTAAGACCGTTTACACTTATTACAACAGCTCAGATACGTCATTTGGTTATGGAGGATTTCGTCTTCCCGGTGTAAACAATTTGCCAAATAACTTAAATGGTCTTTTAAAATCAAAAACAAATTTTAGGGATATTGGTAAAGTGTACAGCAAGATTTCAGAAAGCAATTACTATTATCATTGTGCAAATCGCGTTTTATATAATGCCCCTAAGTATAGTTTTTACTGGGGCATAGGAAATGCTGTGAGATCAAACACTGGCTGCCCTTTGGGAATTGATTCACTAACAACGCCTTTGATTACCTGCTTTTATCCCGCCATCAGTTCTGAAAAAGTATTACTCGATTCAACAGTTGAAAAACTATATGACCAAAGTGATATTAATAAAGTTATAATAAACAAGTCTTATAATTATTACGACAATACCAAACACTATCAATTAACACGAAGTAAAACTACTGATAGTAAATCAAATACACATGTAACATTCATAAAGTATCCGCAGGATTTTATCACTTCAGGCAATTACACAACCAATACAATTCTTGACAGTTTGATTGGACGTAATATGGTAGCAGAAGCCATAGAAAAAAGAGACAGCCTTTATTATGCGGGTTCGTCAACAGGTTATATTACGGGCGCACAGTTAAGTAAATACCGTTTTCTAAATGCCAATGTATTGGGGTTGGATAAACAATATCAATTGTCGGTGGCTGCCCCAGTTACAAACTTCCAGCCATTTGCTATCAGCGGTAATACCACCAGTCAGGATAGCCGTTACCGTCAAATGGTAAGCTTCGATACTTATGATAACAATTATAATATTCTTCAGTTTGCTGTTCCCAATCAATCCGCGGCTTCCTTTATTTATGATTACAATAACCAGTACCCGGTAGCACAAATTGCCAAAGCTACCAGTGACCAGGTTGCCTATACTTCTTTTGAATCCGATGGTAAGGGCAACTGGAACAACTATACGGGAGCGATAACCACTGTTACTGCATCACCTTTCCCTCCAACAGGAAATAAATACTATAACCTTACAACAAGTGCAATACTTTCAAAGACTGTAACTATTGGAAAGAGTTATATTATTTCTTATTGGAGTAAGAATGGAATTTATTCTATAACCGGTGGTGGTACACCAACAAATACTACAGGCAAAACGATTAATAGCTGGACGTATTATGAACAGAAGGTGACAGCTACGCTATCAACGATAACGCTTGCAACAGTTTCGGGAACTGGTGCAATAGATGAAGTACGTATATATCCGTCCGACGCACAAATGACGACTTATACCTATGATGCATTTGGTAACATGCTTAGCGCCTGTGATATGAACAGCAGGATCACTTATTATGAGTATGATGAAATGCAAAGATTGCATGTGGTAAGAGACCAGGACAGGAACGTGATCAAAAAGATTTGCTACAACTATGCGGGCCAGCCTTCAGCCTGTGAAGGAAAAACATATACCAATGTTCTTAAATCAGGCTCTTTCCAGAAACAAACCTGTAGCCCTTCATATTATATCGGTAGTTATTTCACTTATAATGTTGCTGCAAATACGTATTATTCAGAAATAAGCCAGGCAGATGCAGACCAGAAAGCAATTGACGATGTAGCAGCTAATGGGCAAAACTTTGCCAATGGTCAGACAGGCGGTTGCTCAGCGCCACCAATGATTGATCTGAAGTACACTAATTCTACACCTACTTCAATGACGGTTAAGTTTACACATAAGCTA
Organism: Panacibacter ginsenosidivorans; assembly: GCF_007971225.1. Taxonomy (NCBI): domain Bacteria; kingdom Pseudomonadati; phylum Bacteroidota; class Chitinophagia; order Chitinophagales; family Chitinophagaceae; genus Panacibacter; species Panacibacter ginsenosidivorans. The sequence continues at coordinate 4,507,853 of NZ_CP042435.1, forward strand.
TCCGGAGCTATATATCAGTTTACATTGAGCGCTAACGTAACAACGCAAACAACAATCGGGCAAATTATGCAGGGCGGGCCTTATGATGTAACGGTAATTCCTACAAGTGGCTCCTTTTTATACAACTATCAGGTATATAGTTACACACAAATGAATGTGCATAGTTTTAGTTATTCTGACATGCCCACCATTTGTTCAACCTGTGCAACGATGTCTGTTTCATATCAACATTAAATCTTAAGAAATGAATGCTATTTTTTTTATACTAAATATTTTTCTTCTTCAACCTCCTGTAACAGACAGTACGGTAAATCTGTACGACCTGCAGTTCAACGGCATTGACAGTTCAGTCATCCATGTGTCTGAATTTCAAAACAAACATCTTATCATCGCAGAATTTGATGCTGCAGACCCTGACAGGGGGGAATTATCAGCACTTGATTCACTTTACAAATCTGATACTGAACATATAAGCATTATTGCCGTACCAGTGCTCGATTTTGGAACTGTAGTAAATATAGAAGACATGAAATTGCTTTTACATGATACCCTTGGTTTGAGCTATATAATAGCAGATACCGGTTATGCAAAAAAAGAAGCCGGAACGAATCAGCAGTTACTGATGAAGTGGATCACCCACCGGAGTGAAAATGGTCATGTGGACAATGATATCACAGAAGCAGGACAATTTTATTTAGTTAGTACAACAGGCATCTTATACGGAAATCTTGTCAGGCAAAATATTTACGACAAAGACCTGATCAGTTTTCTTATTAATAATGAGCCTGCAGAATAAGAGATAAAAGATGCGATAAACGAGTGATGATTTTGATACAGCCAGTATCACAATTTTCATCACCTGTTGCGTCGCACACTTGTACTATTAAGCATATATCGTCACAGCGAGGAGAGCGAAGTAACGCATTGTGTCTTATTGCGACGTAGCTATCTCATTTTAAGTGCCAGCATGTACAATAGTTGAATGTCAATGAACAGGAAAGAAACAGATTAAACAAATTATATGCAAAACCCAAGCCGAGGGTACTTTATTAATATAAATGCAGCGATAGTTATCCTGCTATTGACTGTTTGTAATTTACAAGCGCAGGTAAAGCCTAATACAGCCACACAGCCTGGTACAGGCACACAAACGGTTAATGCAACTCCGGGGGCTTATGCATCAGGTATACCTGTAAACCTGGTACGTGTATGGGATGCGATGAAGCCATTTACACACGATACATTGATAAGTTCAGTTAACAGGACAGTCCAGGAAGTAAAGCAGGCCACAAAGTATTTAGACGGATTGGGCAGGCCATTACAGACAGTGATAAAAGCAGTCAGCCCCAACGGTTATGATATGGTAACACCGGTGCTCTATGATGCATTTGGAAGAGAGATATTTAAATACATGCCTTATGTCAGCACCACCGCAGATGGGAAGTTTAAAAACGACCCCTTCACCGAACAGAACAGCTTTATCAAAAACATCTACAATCCCACCAATGCCTCCACCGGAGAGAAGTTCTATTACAGCCAGGCAGACTATGAACCATCCCCATTGAACCGCGTAAGTACTACCTACGCACCAGGCAATAACTGGGTGGGCGATGCCGTGGGTGTCAGTATGCAATACCTCGTAAACGATGCATCAGACAGTGTATGCAGCTGGAGCATAGGATACAACAGCGGCGATGTACCCACTTTTGACGGCTATTATGCCGCAGGGCAGTTAACAGAAAACATTACCACGGATGAAGAAGGAGGCAAAGTAGTTGAATATAAAGACAAGCAGGGGCGTGTATTGTTGAAAAAAGTGAAAAGCGCCACTACTTCTTACAATGGTCACACCGGCTGGGCCTGCACCTATTATGTGTATGATGATATGGGTGCACTGCGTTTTGTAATACAACCCAAAGGAGTCAGTTACCTGATCAGTAACAGCTGGACCTTTGATAATACGGTATGGAAGAACTCCACCATAGCCAAAGAGCTCTGCTTCAGTTATGAGTATGATGACAGGCAACGGATGATCTTAAAGAGAGTACCCGGAGCAGGAGAAGTATGGATGGTCTATGATGCAAGAGACAGGATAGTGATGACACAGGACAGTGCATTAAGAGTAGCAGGCCAATGGTTGTACACAGACTATGATTCTTTGAACAGACCGCTGCTCACCGGCTTATGGACAACCACCGGCGACAGGGCCTACCACCAGAACCTCGCAGCAGCAAGTGTAACCTACCCAACCCCATCATCCGGTTATACCATTCTCACCCAAACCTGGTATGATGATTACAGCTGGGTAAGCGGGACTGGCAGCGGGCTCAGCAACAGCATGATCACCACCTACAACAGCAACACCACTTACTTCTATACAGCCGATAACAATACCTTCCCCTACCCGCAGGCCATGACATCCACGAACCTTGTAAGAGGCATGCCCACCGGAACAAAAGTAAATGTGGTAGGCAGCAGCACCTACCTGTACAGCGTCAGTTTTTATGATGACAGGACAAGAATGATAGAAACACACAGCACCAATAACAGCGGTGCAAAGGATACCACGATTATGCAGTACAGTTTTAGCGGGCAGGTATTAAGAACATTGGTCTGTCACAAAAAAGGCGGCAGCAATGCACAGGACTATAAAGTGCTCAGCAAAATGACCTATGATGCAGCAGGCAGGGTAACCCAGGTAAAAAAGAAGACCGGCAACAGTCCTGAAGTAATTATTACACAAAACCAGTACAATGAACTGGGGCAGCTCATACAAAAGAATATAGGCCAGAAAAGAGACAACACCAACACCAATACGTACACCAGTAATGTAGTAGACTCACTCGATTATACCTACAATATCCGGGGATGGTTAAGAGGCATCAATAAAGACTATGCAAGAAACGCCAACGGTGCAGTGAACTGGTTCGGTGAAGAGCTTTGCTATGATTATGGATTTACCGCCAATGAACTGGCAGGCAATATCGCAGGGATCAGGTGGAGAAGTGCAGGCGATGGGCAGCAAAGAGCTTACGGGTTTAGCTATGATTATCTTGACAGGTTAACCAAAGCAGACTTCACACAGAATGCAGGCAGCAATACCTGGGACATCAGTGCAGGCATAGACTTTAGTGTAAAGAATGTGGTGTATGATATTAACGGCAATATCACCAGCCTGAATCAAAAGGGCATGAAGCTCAATACCGCCTTAACGATAGACAGTCTCAAATATGGTTATGTAACCAATACTAACCGTTTAAATTATGTAACAGACAAATTAAATGATACCACCGCACACTTAGGAGATTTTACAGAAGTAAACAACAATACCACGCAGGACTACTGGTATGACGGCAATGGCAACCTCACAAAAGACAATAACAAAAGCATCAGCACCATTACCTACAATTACCTCAACCTGCCCAATGTAATAACAGTAACCGGCAAAGGCACGATCACGTATACCTACGATGCAGCAGGCAATAAACTAAAGAAAACAACAGTCGATAATACCGTATCGCCATCCAAAACAACGGTAACAGATTACATAAGCTTATTTACCTACCTCAATGATACGCTCCAGTTCATAGCACAGGATGAAGGAAGGGTAAGACCAAAGACCAATACACGAAGTGATACGATGTACTATGATTACTTTGAGAAAGACCACCTCGGTAATGTAAGGGTAGTGCTTACGGACCAGTTACAGCAGGATGTATACCCAGCAGTAACATTAGAGAACAACAGCACTGCGTTTATTACAGAACAGGTTTACTATACGGTAAATACAGCCGACACCATCAGCACCAGCCGTATAGCCTCCTGGGGCAGCACTACCGGAAAGAATTATGTGAACAATAACGGCAACCCGCCCTATAACAATAACCCGAATGCCAATACCACGGCCACCAGCGCCATCGTGTATAAACTCAATGGCTCCACCGGCGACAGGTGGGGGCTGAGCACCACCTTAAGGGTAATGAGCGGCGATGTGGTGGATATATTTGCTAAAAGCTTTTATCACCTCAATGCTGCACAGACACCTGATAATACGTTTGCTTTAGGTGATTATTTTTTTGATCTTATAATGCCGTTTGCCGAAAGCACAGCAGTTCAAACGAACTCGCATGGCACCAGTGCATTATCATTATACTACAATCCCGGAAGTTATGATGGCGGATTAGGCTGGGTCAACAGTGTGCCCAATCCATCACAGACTTCCGTTCCCAAAGCATACATCAACTGGATACTGCTGGATGAGCAGTTCCAGGTGGTCAGCAGCGGATCAGGGTTCGACATTGTAAGCCTCACAGCAGATAACGTTAAAAGCCATCACCAGGCCATAACGATCCCGAAGAACGGTTATCTTTATGTGTATTGCAGCAATGAGAGCGATGTGGATGTGTACTTCGATAACCTGCAGTTGATACATACAAGAGGACCATTATTGGAAGAAAATCATTATTATGCCTTCGGTGGAGCAATGGCAGGAATAAGTAGCGAAGCATTATCGTTTGGCGATCCTGATAATAAGTATGAATATAACGGTAAAGAAAAACAATCAAAGGAATTTACAGATGGTTCTGGTCTTGAATGGTTAGATTATGGTGCAAGGATGTATGATGCACAGATTGGGAGGTGGGGAGCGGTAGACCCGATGGCTGATAAGATGAGACGGTTCTCTCCATATAGCTACGCTTTTGATAATCCATTAAGATTTATAGACCGTGATGGGATGGTGCCAACAGACTATTACAATTTAAATGGAAAGCAGGTGGATCATGTTGATGATGGGAAGGATGATAAGAAATTAGTGCTAACAACCAGTACTAAAAAGGACGAAGTGCAACAAGCAATTAATAATGGCGATGTTACAAATGTTCCTTCAAACGAAACGGTACAAAAGATGGATGATGCTTATACCAAAACTGAAAAAAGTGGAAAGGAAAATTATTTTGAAGTTGGAATAAACGGTAAAAGTTCCAAAACCGTTGAAAGTAATGAAGGTGAAGTCAGTTATGAAAAACGTGCAGAGGCAAGAAGAGACTTAGTTGCACAAGATGATAAATATGGCTATGATGTACATACTCATCCATTAGAAAAAGATAAAGACGGAAATATCGTTAACGTTGGAACGCCTAATCCATCTGATGCAGATAAAAAAGGGTTAGGTCCACTGCCAAGTATTGTTTTAGGATATGTACAACATGAAATACCTCCGCCATCGGGAACGATAGGCGGTAGTTCTACCGTAGAAACTGTAAGGACTATTGGTTTCTATAAAACAAGTAGTGATAAAGCTATTGTTACAGTTAACTTCAGTGACTTTGTAGGTGCTATTAAAAAAATTAATAAAAAGTGAAAAGCAATCCCCGATGAAGTCAAGAATATTTACATTTAGGATAATATTATTTTTACTATTTATCATTGCAAATTCTTGTAATCGATACTTGGACGTTGTAAAGAATAAGTCTGATGTTCCTGTAAAGCAAGGGTCGTTTGAATTCTATTCCGATAGCAATTTGCTTATTTATAAAAGCAATGTGATTTTAACAAGAGATACAGAAAAAATTTATCCGAAATCATTTACGGTTAGGCTTCCAAAAAAATTAAGATACTATGAGTTTGTGGGTTCATCTGATTTTGCACTATACTATGATGGAGGACAAGTGATTTTTATAAAAGTTGATTTAGAAAATAAAGAGCCAACAAAAGATACAGTTTGTACTCCGTCCCCGAACCAACTGAATGAATTTATTCAATCAAATTTATCAACAGGCAATGGTAAATATGATATTAAAAAAATCTCATTTTACACCGGACGAAAGAATACGATAATCAAAAAGGGAGGTGCGACTATTCTGTTGTATAATATTTACCCAAAAGACTATGACCAATTTTTTGATGATGTAAATAAGTTCAGGGTTATAAATTAAAAGGTAAAAAATATATTTATAGCCGTTGAAACTCCAAGGAGGATTTATGATAACCCCAATTTAGAGATGGATGAGACCAGAGCAGTTGTCGGACCTAAATAGAAGATGGTCTCCTAACGTCTACGGTGCTGATAATCCAGTAAGATTTATAGATATCGATGGGATGATAGGGGTGGGTGAAAAGGATGGCAAAAGAGAGAAAAGATTACAAGATGAAATAGCACGGAGTTAATAGATGTCCATAATTTTTTAACTAAGCTCAAGACAAGGTCGCCAAAATACAAAATGAAATAAAAAAGAAAGAGAAATCTGACAAATTAGAAAAAAGCTTGGGTGAAGCAAACGCTGATATTAGTAATATCACTGGACAATAAACGAATTAAATGCTTCTTCAAGTGAACTTACGAAAAGAGCAGGAATGTAACTTTTCCACTGTCGATGTTTAAAAGAAAAACCAGAAGACTGAAAGACTGTTTTGTTCTTTTAATACCAGCAGATAAAAATCTGCTTTTAATATTGCAATCAATGCTCAAAGAGTTGTTCCAATGGAAAAGCAACCGCAAGATTGGGATTCAATCCCGTCTAAAGCCTATGAAGAAATGAAGGCAAATAAGAAGCTCAAAAAAACAATTTCCAGCAAAACATTTTTCAAACAATTATCTGGCAACAATATTCTTTTCAGCAAAGCTGAGACATCTTAGCCTCCGTTTTTAAAAAATATAGCTTATGAAACCTTGCATAAGTTCAAAGCATTCATAATAACTTATGATCACCCCTTACTCCTGCTAAAATGACTCGGCGTGATACCCAAAAACGCCGCAATATCCTTTTCCGGTACCCGGTTTACCCACTGGGGAAAGTTGTCGATAAAAAACCGGTACCGTTCCTGCGCGGTGTTCAGCCGGGTGTTGATAAAACACTTCCATAAAATGCGATAGTACCGTTCCGTAAGCTTCGCGCGCAATACGAGCGCGTCCGGGTAGTGGTCGTACACATGCATCAGGTCTTCGTAGGAGATACGGTACACCTCGCAATCCTCCAGTGCGACGATGTTTTCGTCCGAGGGCACCTGGTCATAAAAGCTTTCATGCGAAATCACCATGTTGCCCTCCGTCTGGAAACGGGTCACGACCTCTTTTTCCCCACGGTAAAGGAAATACCGTACCAGGCCGCTCTCAATAAAAAACATATGCCGGCAAACCTGTCCCTCTTTCAGTAGATAATCCCCCTTTTTGATGTGGCGGTATTCAAAGGCATGGGAGAGATACTGGACCAGTTCATCGGATAAAGGACAAACGGGTCGCAGCAGTTGAAATAGTTGGTGCATAAGGCAGTTCTTTAAAGGGTTTATAAATGGTGTTGGTATTTAAAGAAGAAAGGGATTATGGAGTGCCTTTTTCCCTGAAGTGCCAGGCGTTGTCATAGCGGATCAGTTCCGCGGTGCGTTGTTTGACAGCGCCATTGTCCAGTTTGATAAGCCTGCCAAAGGGAGTGGGGCTGCTTTTCGTACGGTAGGTGACCGTGGCTGTTTTGCCGTCGTCACCCTGGACTACCGAGATGATCTCCTCTAGTTGTTCTTCACCTGCTTTTATTTTTTGGATATTGTGTCGCCGGTCATCGGCTGCAGTTTCCAGTAAATACGGTGCGGCTTTGCCGGTAAAGGATACCCAGCCTGTTGTGTCTCCCAACTTTTTTGTCTTTTTGGTTATCACATAGCCTTCCGCATCCAGCCCCGCGTTCTGTAACAGGACCGCACTTTTCGGATCACCACCATAAATGGGCAGGTCGATAACCCGGGGATATTTTTGCTGCAACATTTTATCGGCTTCCGGTTCAGAAAGTTGTTCAGCACCACAGCCTGCAAATAGGACCGGGAGTAACGGCAGGCAAAAGAAATAAAGTGTTTTTTTCATAGCGTTTCTTTTATGGTTATACAAATGGTTAGCCTTTATAATTGAGATCGGTTTCATCCATGTATTGGATCAGCCCGGTCTTTAAACTGTCGAGATAACTGGTGCGGCCCATCTTGCGGATGCGGATTTCCTGGAAAGCGCGGTAATAGTTACCGAGGTCAACCCGAAATACGTTTTCCAGCATGCGGGCAATATCTTTTACAGACGCCTGCCCGCCGTTGAAACTGCCCCTTCTGTGTAACGCGTACAACAACTCTACCAGGGCGGCTTTGCTGTCTGTCCATTTGATACTGTCACCCTGCGACACCGGCTTATCTTCACTGGCGGTCATCGCCTCAGTTAACCAGGCGGCAAGCCGTTCATTTGCGAGTAAGGCTGTCACAAAACCATCGCATAAGGATCTATGCCCTTCCTCGTGCGCCGCATGGTCTGGGAAAAAGCCGGCTGAACCGTCAACGCGCACGAACAACTTGTCATCAAGAAAAGTTTCGCCGCTCCGGTAATAGGTCACGAGAAACCGATTGTCTTCGTAAAACCGCGTTATGGTATCCAGTTCATTTTTGTAATAACTACACAATACGTCAAAGCTTCCCACCGGTCTGCCCAATTCGATCCGCAACAGGCTGTTGTAATACTGCAATAAGCCTCCTGTGTGGGGTCGCATGGTCCTGAAAAAAAAGATCTCCTGCGCTGCATCCTCAAAAGCATGGGCGCGCACAAAATCCAGCATCCGCCGGTGCGCATCCGCACAGGCAGCCATGCTACGCTTCAGGCAATGCACCAGGTCATTTTCTACCTGCTCAACCAGGTCCAGCGTGCTGCTTAAACTTTCCGATAGCTCAGCGAAAAAACGCTTGTAAATGCTCCCCTTTCATACGTGTGCTCTTTGGTTAATAAATCCATCCAATTTATGCCGGTTAAATTTTTTAAAGTGATCGCTAAGAATTAACTGTAGTTACTATTTTGAATAGTAATTAATCATAAAAAACTCCATCCGCTTCCTTACAACCATAACCTGTTCACCTCTTCGTCTTCCAGGCGGATGGAGCAATGCGTTTCAATTTCTTTTGTAATGATGTTATTGATTGAAACCGGTAGAATATCTAAATTGATGATATTCTTTTAGCAACAATTGCAGACCTGTAATAATTTCTTCTCTTATGTACTGCCTTTCTACATAATACAGAATAGCATCTTTTATCTTTTCAACCAAGTCAAATACCTGCGTTGAAATATCGCCAGTTTCAGATACCACTTTCACGTTATCCGTGTCAACATTATTGATGAATGGACAGGTTGTTATAATTTCTTCATCTTGAACTGAATCTTTCCGGTTTGAAAAAGTAATGGTGCGAGACTGCCTGCGCAGAGCATTTGCTATAGAGAAAAATTCTCTCCTGTAATAAAGTAATACAATTACAATGTAGTAGATGACAACAATAGTCAATAAGGCAGTGGCATAGCTTGCCCAGCTAATTTTTTCTATCATAACACACGATTTTCAAACGCACACAAAAATCAGCAACAATAAATCTAACAGTAGCACAAACGACTACTTTTTAATCAAACCTGCTCGAAGTAATATTCTAATGTTTCCAGCAAGAAAAATAAGGGCTAACAAACAGAATAAAGTAATGGTACAAAAAGGGATGAACTGATAAAATGTATTGATATTATATCGTTGTTCATCGTTGAAGAAAAAAAGGAATAAAGAAAGTATCATAAATAGTATTCCAACAATATTCAGCAAGTAAATAGAGATTGCCTGTTTTCTTTGAGCAATGAGTAACGCCGGAACGAGTAAAACAATGCCTGCGATACCAAATAAGGAAGGGATTGTTCCGTGTGTAATTCCCATGAGCAAATAAATAATATAAAATCCACCAACATGCTCACCACTTATCAGCACTATCATAAAACTAATCATGACAGCTAAAGGATGCGTGATAATATTTCTAAGGCTCATGATTTTTATATTTAGAAAATTTATTTAACTACGTTGCTCTGCTCGGAAATATAATAAAGTACAAGTGTGCGACGCAACGAAGTTTAATGATCATTCAAATGTCTGTTCTCAAAATAGTTCTTAATTAATTACATGGTCCATTACTATCACCTACCCAGCCTAAAACTCCCGGAATATTTATATTGGCAGCTTCTGCACCACCTTCTTCTTTCATTGAAGAAAGTTTTTGGTATAAACCCTGAGGTGTGCTGGTACCATAGGGTGCCATGCCACCGGGAATATCATATTTTGGAATTTCTACTGGATTGCCCGGCCTTACAAAATTAAAAATATGCAAGGCAAAGTCTGTACAGTTGTTCTCATCAATATCATACTTAATGGAGTTCTTTAAATACAGCATTTCATTGATAGCAGATTGCAACTGTTCCGGCGTAAGCGTCATCTTCATTGACGCGTTAAACTCATGCCCCGCATTATCTACAAATTTCCCCGTAACTGGTGCTGGTGTCAACATTGTTTTCCATCCCTGGTTAGGATAGAAACCAATGTTCTGTTGTACACTTATTGTGCCATTTGATTTCTTTATCTGTAGAAATGTATGTCCTGGTGAACCATTCTCCCAATCAAAAAAAGTATTCGGTTCTCCATTAACCGGCAGATCTGAAAATATTTCGATACTGCATGTTGATCCGGCATCCGCAATGGTGCTGAAACATTTTAAATACGAATCCAGTGAAATTGGATCTAACGACTCAACGGGTTCATATTCTATTATTCTTGTATCATCTGAAGGTATATCATCATCCGTTGAAATATCACTATCGTCATCATTGAATCTTTCAAAGGGATCAAGAGGACTGTAATACCCGTAACCTCCGTCGCTACTACCAGTACCTTCACCGTTGCCTGTTGAACTTCCGTAAATATCATAACCCGTGCTTCCATAAATATCCATCAAACTAATCCAGTCACTCCAACTAATATAGGTAGGATAGATATAGCTTACGACGATTACTTCGGGCAGCGTATTGCCCTCATCAACTTTTACAAAATTATTACTGTTGTCATTTTTTTCTTTACTAACTATAAAGCCGTTGATTACTTTATGTTGTTTTATTTCTTTTTGCTGCAATGAACTAATGAGAATGGTTCCATCTAAGTTTTTATTGATCCTATCTTTATTATCGTTCGTTATATTCACGATAACGCCACTTAAACAGTTTCCCTTTTCGTCGGCATTTATCAATAAAAAAGATTCTTTAATATTTCTTTCTTTGAAAGGTATTCGGATAAAATTTATATGTCCGCTATCCAGCACAGAACGAACCGCATGATTCAAGTCAATAGTTTCTAAAGAAATATTTTGAAGACTGTCTTTAAGAAACATTTCTACTTTGGAAATACCTGAACTAGTTTTCTCCAGTAATAAATTATTTGATTTTTTGCATCCTGCAAATACTAGGATAAAGAATGCAATAGTAACGGTGTTTTTCATGGTTGCAATTTTATGATGATGTAAAAATAAAATGAATTATTGGCCGAAAGAATTGATAAAAGTCAATTAATTAATGGTGGCTCCTGATCCTGCTTAATGTTTCTTCGGTAATACTTAAATAGGAAGCAATATATTTTGATGGAACTCTTTGTATAATCTCCGGGAAGTTGTTTAGCAGGTAGTCATAACGTTCCGATGCACGTTGCATTCGTATTGAATACAATCTTTGCTCGCTAAGTGTATAATATTGCTCGGTTAGTACTCTGCCAACAAAATTGAATTCAGGGTAATGATGGAAAATATATTGCAGTTCGCTGTAAGTTAAATAATACAATGTGCAATTTTCCAAAGCCTGTATACTCTCATTGCTTACCTGCTGTCTGAAGAAACTTTCTACCGAGATAATCACATCTCCTTCCTTCATAAACCAGGAACAGACTTCTTTATCTTTTTTTAGATAGAAACAGCGGAGCAGTCCTTTTTCTATAAAGCAAATTTCTTTATTGATGCGGCCTCGTTTCAACAAATATTCTTTACGTGAAAGCTCTTTTATTTTTAAAACGGTTGAGAGATGTTGCTGCAATGCTGCTGAGAGCGGATGAATAGATTTCAGGTAAGTAAACAAGTTTTCCATAGTTGACAACTTTAGGTTATAAAATAATCTCAAGCGGACGCCTGCTATTGAGACATTAATTTTAAGCTCCCGCATAAACAGATCGGCAATACAAACGTGGGTTGAAAAATTATCTTTAGATCCGAGAAAGTAGGAAAAGTAGATGCATTTTGTCTGAAGTCATTAAGGGAATGTTGCAAGCGGGATATTTGATTGTATTTATTCAATGGAAAATAACCCGTTTTTCAATGCATATATAAGTACACCTAAGGATGATTTGACATTCATTTTTTTAAGTATCCTTGCGCGGCAACCCTCAACCGTTCTGGAACTCATGAAAAGTATTTTACTTATTTCATCACTCGTTTTTTCCATGCAAATCAGCTTAATTATTTCCTTTTCTCTTTCTGAAAACAAGTCGTAATTAACCTTGACTTTTTTGGTGTATTTGCTTTTAGCAATATTTCTGAAAAATTTTGCTGATGTTGTTTTGCAGAAATAATTCTGTCCATCATACACTTTTTGTATAGCATCGAGAATTTCGCCTCTTTGTGAATTTTTTAAGATATAACCGGAAGCTCCTCCTTCCAGCGCTTCCATGATAAGTGCGTCAGAATCAAAGTTGGAAAGCGCGATACATTTGGTGTCAAGGTTCATGTCAACAATCTCACGAATAGCTTGCACACCATCTGTCTCCGGCATTATAAGGTCAGTAATGACAATGTCTGGTTTCAGCATCCTTGTGAGGCCGATCAATTGTTTTCCGTTACAGGCTTCACCGATGAATTGAACAGAAGATTCGTCTTTGATAAGCGTTTTCAGGCCATCTCTGAATAAGTCATGGTCGTCAGCTATCAATATTTTTATGGTTGGCATTGTATTCATGGTTATTTGGAATTTCGATAAAATAGTCGGTACCTTTTATATTCTTTCCGGATTGCAGGAATATTCTTGCCCCTAATATCTCTACCCTTGCCATGATGTTGTGTAACCCCAATCCATTTGAATTCTTAAATACCCAGTTTTTATCAAAACCTATTCCATTGTCAGCTATATGCAGAACAATTTTTTTATCCTGATCCAGTAACTCTAAAGTGATCTCCGTGGCATTCGCATGTTTCCAGATATTATTCAATATTTCCTGGGTTATGCGAAAAATATGTATTTCTTTTTCTTTGTCCAGCGAAAGAGCCTCGCTACACAGGTTTATCTTAATGCTATCATCGTGATTCATCCTGACAATCATTTCCTGGATGGCCTCATTAATTCCTTTCCGCTGCAACTGTCGTGGCATCATACTAAATGCCACTTCTCTCAATTTCTGCATGCAATCATCAATATGCTGTTCTACTTCCGTCAGGAGCACTGCGCCATCGTTATCTGGCATAGGCAACCGCTGCAACTTAAGTTTAATGGCTGAAAGGGTTCCGCCCAGGTCATCATGAAGATCCGCCGCAAATCTTGCCCGCTCTTTTTCAAGTGAAAGTATATCGGTCATCGTTTTTTCCTGCTGTACTGACATCCTCTTCCTGTTGTAACGTATAACAGATACAACAAAAAAAGTAATCAATGCGGCCAGGACAATTACCGCAATAAGTACCGCATAAATAATTCTTCTTTCTTCGGGATACATAAGATGGCTATGGCATAAATGATATTTGCAATAAAGTTAATAAATGACATAGTCAGCCAAATGTATTTATAGAAAATATTGCTCAGCGGTAAACTAAAAATATTAAATACTTCCAGGAAAGTCTTATACCCATAAAATACAATAAATGTTATGCCTATTAAAAACAGGGCATTTTTATATACAGGATCTTTTTCAAAAACAATAGTCCTGTTGACAAGATCAATGCTGAATAATACAATGACAATTGAGTAAAATACTCTGAACAGGGAATTATTGTTATTTAATGCGTGCAGCAAAATATTATCTGTTACCCATACTATAATACCCGCCAGCAGGATCATTAAATATTTCAGTCTATTATTGCCATTCCACTTATAAAACTGTAACAACAGTAACGCAAATTCCAGCAATACATAAATGTTGCTGTTGACGGCATTACTATGCTTGCTGAATATTAATACAAGACTTACAGACTCATTGATAATACCAAGCCATATAAAAAAAAGAAATGGCCTGAAAGATTTTACCACAAAGCGATAACGAATAATACCAATGGCTGCGGCAAGCACAAGAGAATGATTAAATAATATATACCATCCATAATTATTCATAAGTTAACTACCAGCTAAAACAGAAGTTGACGGGCAATACTGCGGGCATCTGTACCCATCTTCAATAAGTATATTCTGATCCGCATTCACAACGCTGTTGCCAACAGCTGGCAGTAAATCCTGCTCCTGTGCATCAGCAGCTACTAAGATAAGCACTACTTCGTTGTCTTCCTTCCTGCCAAAATATATTCTTAGAAAACTACAGGCAGCAGGCGAGATCAACTGACTGATGGCCTCAATGTGAAATGTTTCATAATTGGGAAAATCAGCAGGATGATTATTCCTGTAACGGGTTGTGAGTTCTATAGCCTGCTGCAGGCTGATCTCATGATTTTTTACAGACATAATGTGATAATTTTTTGTACCTGCAAACTAATAAGTTGACTAAAAAATCATCTGCGTACCGCTACGCAAAATATGCGTAGTGCTTTGGAGTTTTTTAAGATGCAGCTTTCGGAAATGGGCTTTGTTTTTATTATTGTAACGGAGGGTCTGGCGGATAATAAAATAGCCTGCATTTCTTTTGTGAAAATTGTAATAACCAATCCTGATAAGGCTTCTATATTCTCAGCACAGAAGGTGCCGGCAATATGGGAAGATCAACTTATTCCCGGAGCAACCATACAAGCCTGGATTTATGAGACGGCCGAAGTACTGCAGCAGCAAGTATTGCCTAACCCTTCCATTCAAATGATCTATACCTTATTGAAATCGAAGCAGCACCTTGATCTTCATATTATGTCTGACGATCCCGTATTAATATGCGAAGTGCTGTTAAAAGGCTCTGTAACACACAAAGCAGATAAGAAAGCAATAGAAATAAATGCAGGACATTTTAATCTCATGTATGCACCCCGGCCAGACCTTTATACGTTTTTACAACCTGTTGCCTTACTACGGGGAATGCAATTCTTTTTTAACCCGCATTATATTTTACCCTTAACAAAACAGTACCCCCTATTAGAGACTTTCAGCGAGGGCATAAACAGGAATCAAACGGTGTTTGTCAGCGAACGGCCTGTAGCCATAACTCCGGCTATGTCTGATATAATTGAGCAATTAGCTCATGCTCCTTACGCACCGGCTATCAGGAGATTTCATGAAGAGCATATCCTCGCATTCCTTTCCCATGCTTTAGCGGCTGCTTCACTGCAGCTTTCTTCCTGTATCTCCTTTTCGCAAGCTGATGCAGAAAGTATTTACTCGGCAAAAAAAATTATAGACATGCATCTGTCACAACATTATACGATTCCACAATTATGCAGGAAAATCCTTTTGAATGAAGACAAACTTAAAACAGGATTTAAAGCAATATTTGGCATGGGACCATTTGCCTACCAGAAAATGGAACGTTTGCGACTGGCTAAAGCTAAGCTCGAACAAACCCGTATACCTGTTAAAGCGATCGCTTCCGGGGCTGGTTATAAATACATGAATAACTTTAGTATTGCCTTTAAAAATGTATTTGGTATTACTCCTTTTGAATTAAGGAAAGAACAAAAAAGCCGACCAAAGTAAACTATCATGATACTTCCGTTTACATATCATTTTCCGCCATTTGCAGATTATTTGTGGAATAGCTTGCATTAGTTTTTCTCTATCACCTCACAATATCATACTATGCGGTTCCTTATTTTACAGGAAGCTATTGCCAGCTTACTTGCTTTGGTCTTTGTTTATGCCTCTGTCAGCAAACTTATCGATTTCAGCAACTTTAACCTCCAGCTACATCAGTCGCCATTTCTTAATCCTTTAGCCTGGTGGATTGCAAGGCTTATACCTTCAACCGAACTAATAATAGCCGGCCTTCTTATTATAAAAACATCCAGGTTGCAAGGGTTATTTGCTTCTGTGTTTCTTATGAGCCTTTTTACCGCTTACCTTATTGCGATGCTTCATTTCAGTGACTACCTGCCCTGTACCTGTGGCGGCCTGCTGGAAGTTCTATCATGGGATACGCATGTTGTGTTCAATATTGTGCTGCTAATACTAAGCATTACCGGAATCGTCCTGTTTACACCGGCCAAACCAGCAATCAACGGTACCACAGGTAGCGTTGAATAACCACACTTTTATTGACAAAATTGGTAACAATGTTTCAGAAAATATCTTACAGGTCTTCGCATCCCCCTTAACCGGACCCACCTGTTTCATGCCGCATTGCGTGCGGTAAAATCAATTTTATTAATCAAATTTTTTTTATGAAAAAGTTACGTTTAAGTCTTGCAGTGAGTCTTGCAGTTGTAGCGGCTACTGCCTTTGCGGTTGTGCCTGCTTTTAAACCCATTACTCCGGGATGGTACGGGCAGATAGTGGATGCACCGAGCCCGTATAATACTTCTTATCCTATTTCATCCACGATGGTGCTTAACAGCAAATGCCCATCTAGTTCTCCTAACCTCTGTGCAGCTTACCTGAAAAGTGATGGCACACTGGATGGCAATCAAAGCCCCAATACAAGGATAAGCAATCATAATTTTCAACCCTGATTTTTAACACAAGACACTGCCGGATGGCAGTGTCTTTTAAATCCTTTCAAAATGCCTTTGAAACAACGCTTACTAATTTCCTTGTACTTAATGTTACTTGCTACGGCAATTATTTCTGTGTTGTCCTATTATTCGCTGAAGACCGGCGCCACGGATAATAATTTTAACCGCAACTATAGTTTTGAAAAAGCAGCATTGATCAATGCTGCAGCAATGCCTGCGTCCGTTCGTTCCATCGCAGGTATGTCATCATCAAATATTTACCTGGAAACTGATTCTGTAAATAAACTGTATTTTGTCGACAGCACAATGAAGTCATTAAAAGCTGTAATGATACCTGTTGTTAATAACGACAGTATTCAATCACTGTTTAAAGTTATTGTTGATTCTCCTTTTGTTACTATTGCTGCGGGGAATGTTCCCGCTGTTATGGAGTCAAGATTGTATGGATCTACCCTATTGTTTCACCGGTTTCCCACCCACACTTTTACCAGGATTGCAGTCATTGGCCACAATAGTTATTTATTGCGCATGTTTGATAAAAATGGCACTAAATGGGATCAAATATTTGTACAGGGTAATACCATTACCGGGCATGTAAACAAAGAAATAAAACTATCGCAGCAAAGCGGAGACGCAGGCTTTGCAAGTGACGGGTTGTTACATTATGATGCCTTCTCGGGCTTAGTATTGTATAATTATTTTTATGAAGATAAATTGCTTTGCTTTGATACATTATTGCGGCTGAAGTATAAGGCTAATACGATTGATCGTATCACTACAGGCGGAACAAAAAGCGGCGCCTTATTCAAAGGAGACAATAAAATGATCACCAATATCAATCCCACAAAAGACCTGCATTATCAAAGTTGTACAAATAACGGACGGATATTCATTAATTCCCGTGTAAAAGCAGACAATGAAACTGCTGCAGCGTTTCGAAGTAACGCTGTGATTGATGTGTATGATATCATTACCGGTAAATATCTTTCGAGTTTTTATATTCCTTTTTACAAAGGCAAATATCTACGTGACTTCCGTGTTAAGGATAAAATCATTTTTGTTTTGTATGATGGCTTTCTTGCAAGGTATCGTCTGCCTATGCTATAAAAACAGGAAGTGTAGACACACTTCCTCTAACCGTTGTCAACCGAGAAAAACACTTAACCAAACTTTTAGTCTTTATCCTTAATGACGATCATGTCCTTTTCTCTCTCTTCTTCTTTTAGTTGTAACCCATATTTTGATAGCGCCGTATTTACTGCAATTGGATCTGACAACTGGCAGTTTAACTGTATATCTATTTTGCCTGTAAAACCTGTTTCATCCACTATGCCTGGTTGTGATTCCATTTCAACACTCAGGAAGTTTACCAATGCGTACATACCCTGATTATACAATTCAAGCGCATAAGCATTGTGAACCGTTTGTTTTTCCGTTCCTGCAGAGGTCAGCAGCTCTCCATTACCTGTGCGTGACAGTACCAGGCACTTTGCTTTTCTTTTTTCAATACTTCCTTTTATGTGCAGCAAAGCGCCAAAATAATTATTAAGGTCTGCCAGCATGATGTCATATTTGGAAGCAGCGAGTGCGGATGGAAATTTTAACTCGTAACAAAAAGAATGATTGACAAACCAGTCTGTAATGGCTGCTTCGTTGTGCAGCGTTAAAATGACTGAATCGGCGTATGCCAATGCCGCAGGATCTTTTACCTCCCAGACAGTGCTGTTTGGCAGCAACATTTTTATCTCATATTTACCAGCAGCGATCCTGTACAGACCACCGACGGAATGATTCTTTGCAGTTATGGTTGCTTCGCCCGAACCGGCTTCTGCATTAAAGCCTGCCAGGTGTTTCGTAATGACAGAATGATACAGGACCGCATCATTGGGGAGGGGATCTATCAAGGGACCATTTTCCTGTTGTAACAGGTTGGCCGTAATAAACATGGGTAGCTTATTGTCGATGATCTTTTCGACATCATTTTTTTCTGATAATGTTATATCGTTGTTGCCCAGCATGCGCTGAATATTTGCCGCGGTGAGTTCTCCATAGCTTGTGATGGCAATTACTTTTCCTTCAGGACTGATCCATACATAATGTGGCACGACAGTATGCGGGAATGCCTGCTCCAGTTCTGTATCTGCAGTGGAGGAAGGAGGGAGGAACTTAGTTGTTTTTGCTCTTTTTTGTAAAAAGCTTTTGACTTCTGCGGCAGGCTGGTCAGTAACGGGCATGATCTGAATCTGTCCATCGAACTGTTGCTGCAGTTTTTCTGCAACGGGCATCATATTTAAACAAGGTACGCACCAGGTAGCCCAGAAATCAAGTATCAATAATTTGCCCCTGAAGTCGCTGATGCGTGCAGTGGTTGTTTTATAATTGATAATGTTACTGATCTGCAGATCGGGGCACTGATCTCCTATGCCGACGGGGTTTGATTGCGCCATGCTCTTTTGCGCAGTTATGGCTGTTATTGTAAGCAATAAAAAAAGTAATTGTTTCATGTAACTATGGTTTTTGGTGAAGGTTAACGTGGGTTTTGTTGTATGCCACTGGTTTCGATCTCCTGCTGAGGGATAGGCATGACATACTTCGGGTCATTGGGAGGTAATGTGTATGTGGTGCCGTTGAGCTCCCTGGTTATGGTGACTGCAAAAGCAGGGTCCTTATTGATCCTGCGCAAATCATTCCAGCGGAGACCACGGAAGAGCAGTTCTTTTCTACGTTCTGCGATAATAAAGTGCAGGAGTGCATCCTGCTCCATATTAACAAGAGGAGAATAAGTTCCTGTGCTATATCTGTTAACCAATAACGTATTGAGATCATCCAGTGCTGCTGGTGTATTGCCGAGCCTTGCATTTGCTTCTGCACGGAGCAGGTATAACTCATCAGTAGCAATGCCAGCAAAAACAGTATAGCCATCATAACCACCTTTAAATTTTGGAAGGCCTGAAGATGTATCTATGAGTACCTGCCTGCGGAGATCGTTTGATGCATAGGACCTGTATAACATTGAATCTACATAGCAGGTATAGTCTGCAATGATCTGCGGGTAGTTGAATACGGTATGATAAATCACCTCTGTATTAAACCAGGGGAAAGGATAAGCAGCTGTGGCATCGATGCTATTGTAGTCTATCAATTCATTTTGCAACTGAAGGCTGCTATCTGCATAACGCAATGCCATTTCATAATTGCCCTCATCCGTATATACCCTTGCAAGCACAGCATAAGCCGCTGGTTTGGATGGACGTGTTTTGAATAATGGTGCTTCTGGTAATAATTCAATAGCTGCATGCATGTCTGCTATTACCTGCTGGTAACCTGCTTCGACAGATGAACGCACAGAAGGCGCATTGATGTCTGCCGTGAGGCGTAGTGGTATACCGAGATCTGTTGCCGCTGTAGCAGCATCATAAGGTTGGGCGAATATGGTCAGCAGGCTAAAGAAGGCGAAGCCCCTGCAAAAGAGTGCCGTGCCTTTGATGTTGTTCCATGCTGATTGTGTAGTAACAGTGGGTGTTATATTGCCGATATTCTCCAAGACATAGTTACTATAAAAAGCCTGCTGGTAAGGGAGCATCCAGTCTGTGACCGTAGTGCCTTCATAAACATCGGTGGCCCAGATATAGGCATTCTTTTCCTGCGGGCTATAGAGTGATTGCCAGTTATCGTAGGTAACATAGTAATCGTCGCTGCTTACTTCTCCGAGGAAGGGTTGCCCCTGGTTGAAGATATAACTTGTATTGTCCAGCAGACCCTGCAGGTCGTCTAATGTGGTGGGTACCACAAGGCTTTGCTGTGGCTTGGTTTCGAGCCATTCTTTGCGGCAGGATAGCAGCAGGAACAGCATTAAGAGGTATAATAATATGATTTTCATTTGTATGATTTTTTATTGCAAAATGTTTTGTTGGGTAGCTTAAGCCGCGGGGCTCTTTAATGATTTAGTATGTTCATTTTTATCTGATCGGTTTAATTATTATAGTTATTTGGCTCAAGCCGCCGGGGCTTCGTCCCTGCAACGCCGCTGCTTTGACTTCTTTGCAAAAATTATAGCTGCGCTAATTTTTGCAATCATGCCTGCGGCATGACCGAACCCAAAGAGGCGTCTTATGCAGGGACTGGTATGAGTGTGGAAGGTGAAGGCATCATTGCTTTGAGTGCTTAAGTAATGCAATTGCTTCGTGATGATTGTATGTTGTTGTGTGATCATTTTGTGTGACAGGTTTAATGATTAAAGCGTTTGGCTCAAGCCGCCGGGGCTTCGTCCCTGCAACGCCGCTGCTTTGACTTCTTTGCAAAAATTATAGCTGCGCTAATTTTTGCCATCATGCCTGCGGCATGACCGAACCCAAAGAGGCGTCTTATGCAGGGACTGGTATGAGTGTGGAAGGTGAAGGCATCATTGCTTTGAGTGCTTAAGTAATGCAATTGCTTCGTGATGATTGTATGTTGTTGTGTGATCATTTTGTGTGACAGGTTTAATGATTAAAGCGTTTGGCTCAAGCCGCCGGGGCTTCGTCCCTGCAACGCCGCTGCTTTGACTTCTTTGCAAAAATTATAGCTGCGCTAATTTTTGCCATCATGCCTGCGCCATGACCGAACCCAAAGAGGCGTCTTATGCAGGGACTGTTGAGAGTGTGGAAGGTGAAGGCATCATTGCTTTGAGTGCTTAAGTAATGCAATTGCTTCGTGATGATTGTATGTTGTTGTGTGATCATTTTGTGTGACAGGTTTAATGATTAAAGCGTTTGGCTCAAGCCGCCGGGGCTTCGTCCCTGCAACGCCGCTGCTTTGGCTTCTTTGTAAAAATTATTGCCGCGCAAATTTTTGCCATCATGCCTGCGCCATGACCGAACCCAAAGAGGCGTCTTATGCAGGGACTGTTGAAAGTGTAGAGTGCTGCAAGCGGATTGCTTTGAGTGGTTGAGTGATTCAATGGCGTTGTGATGATTTTATGATGGAGTAAGAAATAATTGTTTATGATTATTTGCATGGTTTAGTTTTTAAGTGTTTTACCGGTCTGACGGCTTTGAGCCGACTGACCGGGTTTTAATGCTGCATACTATTGTGGCTGTACAAGTGTGCGACGCAAGGATGCTGCTGTATGCACCATGGCCGGGAACCAAAGGCTTGTATTTTATATGGCTTGTTATCTGACTCATAAATCTGCTTTTAAACCGAATGCATACATGCGCACCGGCGGGATGCCTGTTGGATAATCGGGATCTAATCCTTTATCGTTTGCTTTCCAGAGGAGGCCAAGGTTATTGGCATAGGCATAGAGCCTGATACTGCGGAAAGGCAGCTTTTTTACCTTGTTCCTGGTGATGGTATAGCTAAGGGTAATATCCTGCAGGCGGATATGATCTGCCCGCTCTACGAGGACGGCCGAATTTGTATAAAACTGGTCGCGTCCACTAACCGCGGGATATACCATGGATGGCACACTGGTGCTGTTCTCATCGCCGGGTTTTTGCCAGCGGAGCAGGTAATCTGCATTGCCCTGATAATAATTAAAGAGGCTGGTATAATTGATGGAACTGCGCCTGAAATAATAGCCACCCTTAAAACTGATATTGACCTGCAGGCTGAACTGCTTATACGAGAAGTTATTGCTGAAGCCACCAAAGAAAGCGGGACGTGCAGGGCCATTGTAGACAAGGTCATCAATAGATTGGGGGTTATTGAGCGTACTGTAATTGACAGATACTACGCCATCTTCATAGCCCTGCGGGTTGCCTGCCGCATCGAGCCCCGCCCATGGGAGGCTGTACATACCATAAACGGGCTTACCCTGCTGCGGGATGATAAAACCATTGGCACCATTGCCATAATTGACGAGGAAGCCGACGGGGTTCTTTGCGGCGTAATGCGTAACCTCATCCTGTGTATAGCTGAACAATAGCTGGGTGCCCCAGGTAAATGCCCCGGTGATATTGATGCTGTTTAACTGAACATCTATACCGCTGCCTTTGAGGTCAGCAAAATTTCCCTTCGTGGTATTGCTGAACGTGTTCTGGTTGATATACCCGCTGCTGGGTGGCAGGGCCGCATCGCCGATGATATCCGTACCTTTTTTGTGATAGTATTCTATACTGCCGGTGAGCCTGTTGTTTGCCAGCCCAAAGTCGATACCTGCATTGAACATGGCCGTTTGCTCCCAGCGCAAGTCCTTATTGGGCGGGTTGATGATGGTAAGGTAGGGCAGACCGGTATAGGGGTCGTTGCTGCTGTACCGTGCAGTGGGATAAGCTGTAACCGATTTATTGAGGTTGCCATTGTACCCATAGGTAAGACGGAGGCGCAATATTGGTAACCATGCGAGTTTGTAGAAAGGCTGTTTATCCAGGTCCCACTTAATACCGGCGGACCATAGGGGCACGGTTTTGTTGTTGGTGGCCACACCGAAATAGTTGCTGCCATCCCTGCGGCCACTGAGCGATACCATATAGCGCTGCTTATAGGTATAAGCCGCATTGGCAAAGGCCGAACGAAAACGATCGGTAACAGCTACCAGTGACTGGTTCAGGGAAAGCTGTTCCGACTGACCGGAAGGATAAGTAGTGTAATAGGTAGTGGGGTCTACCTGCTGAAAGGTACCCAGCTCCGCACTGTATCCATAGAGGCGGTTGCTGTTGCTGGTGCTGATCACCTGCCGCCATTCCATGCCCGCGAGGGCAGCGAGTTCATGATAGCCACTGCGGTATTTATAACTGAGCTGGCCGCGGCCATTGTGGGCGGTAAGCATGGCATTGAACTGATCTAATACGCCGCCTTTGGGGAGGACGAAACCGGTAGCATTGCCATCGGTAACCTGCGCAAATGTGTTGACGAGATTGCGGGCATCATAGCTGGCCGCCGTGGCCGTGTTGCTGCCCGTTGTAATACCTTTCTCTAACTGGTACCTGAGTTCTGCGCTGAAGCCTTTTGGCAGGTTGTATTTAAGCGCTGCCAGCAGGCGGGTTTGATTTAACTGGATTTTGCCGGTATTGTAGCCATTGCGCAATTCCTCTACAGGGAGGAACTGCCAGTTCAGCAACCCATGAGCGGGGGCCTGCTCCACAAAAGCTGTTGCATAGTCCTTTACGATGGCCGATGCATTACCCTGCCCGTCTGTAAGGGTTGCATAGGGGTAAAGGTTCTTCCCTGCAGGCCCGCCCATGCTCAACCGGGGGATGGTATTATCTGTATAACTGTTACTGCTGTTGTAATCTATACCAGTGGTTATTTCGAGGTTTCTCAGCGGTACCAACTGCAACTGCGTGTGCAGGGTAACCCTTTTATCGCTGTTGCCCACAGCCATGCTTTTATTATCATCATATCCCACAGAGATATAGTAAGCCGCCTTTTCGGTGCCGCCCTGCATGCTGAGCAGGTACTGGTTGTTGATGGTGTGGCGATACATGTTATTGCTGAGTTCGTTCCTGAGATCATTGCCTTTAAGCGCTTCTATGCCAGCACCAGCTTCTGCAGCCGTAAGCTCCCCTGTTTGCTGCCTGTGGAGGAGATCCACGAATGGTGAAACAGGCGGCTGACGCGATGAAGTGAAATCCGTATTGTAGAATCCATTGGTAAAGAGCATTTGCTCCACCTCCATAAATGGTGCGGTGGGGAGAAAACGCGGATCGTACCAGAGATCGGGTTTTGCACCGATGCTGAGGTTGGCGGTAAGGCCGATCTGTAATGGCCGGTTGAGCGCTGCTTTTTTGGTGGTAATAACGATGACGCCATTACCCGCACGGACGCCCCAGATGGAAGCCGCCGCCGCATCTTTGAGGACGGTGATGCTTTCAATATCGTTGGGGTTGAGGGCGCTGATGTCGCCCTCGAAGGGAAAATTGTCTACCACGATGAGTGGCGAAGCATTGGCAAAGAGTGTGGACTGGCCCCGAATGGACAGTTCGGTGGTTCTGCCGGGGATGCCCCGGTTAAAAACCAGGCCGGAGGTAATACCCTCGAGGCGGGTGATGATGCCGGTAGAAATGCGGCTGTTGTACAAGGCACTGTCTACCCCTGCAAAGGAGCCGGTGGCCCTTTCTTTGGGAAGGGTTTCGTAGCCTGTGCTGACGGTAACGGCTGCAAGCTCGTGACCGGCAGGCTGCAGGGCAAGCAGGAGTGCAGGACTGCTGCCGGTAACCGCTATTTTTTGTGCCGCATACCCGATGCAGCTAATGATTACCGTATCCTGCTGACCAGCCAGTTGTATGGTAAAAGCACCTGCCGCATTGCTGGTAGCGGTTTTGCCGGTGGATTGAAGGGTTAAGGTGGCGCCGCTTACGGGTTCGCCGGTAAGCGCATCTGTAAGCCTGCCTGAAATGGTGGTGGTTTGCGCCATGAGGGCATGGCAGGCGAAGAGTAAGGGCAATAGTATGGCCGTTTTGCAATTTTTATGGTTCATTGCAGTTAATGGTATATAGAATGAAGCAATCATTTAATGGGAAGCCGGTTACTAACCACAGGAGCAGACGGGCAGCAGATAGTGCAAACGCTTTGGGCCATACAAGAGCAGAGCGGCCTTATTTTGCGCTTTTACCATGACTTATCCATGACTTATCTATGACTGTAGCATAAGGAAAGGATAACCCGAAACTGACCGTACCTAAGTAATAACCTTTAAGAAAGTGCTAGACCGGGTTTTTGGGTTTTTTGGCGTACTGGGTCTTTAACAAGGAGAGGGCCTTGCCTTTTAGCTTTTTGAAAAGGCTGCCATTTTTGAGGGAACGGAAGAATATACGGAATTTGTTTTTTGACGCGGCAGCCTCTTTGGCCCTGCGTTCCTCTATCTCCATCATGATGAACTTATACATGAATGTATGCAGCTCCTGTTGCGAGATACCTTTTTGCAGGAGCATTTCGTAAATATTTTTTTCTTCCTTCATAGGGACAGCTTTGACAATTAAATATAAGCAAGGAAAAACGTAACGGGAAATAAATGCTTTAAACAGGTAAAGTGCGGGACCTGCCTTTTCATTACTGAGATCTGAGAAATATCTGCCAGTAAAGAACAGGTGCCCGCACTTAAAAAGTTGAATATGGTTTACGCCTTGTCTCATTATTTGTTGAATTTCTCAGGTCCACAGTAATGAGACGAACGTGACTTTATTACTTATCTTATGTGAAAGTAATAAATATCCAAGATATGGGCTAATTCGACCATATTTTTTTTAAAAAATACTTTCACCTTCCCTTCTTATACCAAAGAATGAACGCAAAGAAGAAAGAAGATATTAGAAAGTTGTTCGGTATGTACTTAAAAAAAAGAAGAGAGGAATATCTTAAAATTAATAGTGTTCGCCAGTTATCATTTAATTCAAATATTGATCAAAGTAAATTAAGTAAAATTGAAAAGGGGCAAATAGATTTTCGATTTGACACCTTAATGGAAATAGCTATCACATATAAATTAAAACCTAAACAATTATTTGATTTTGATATTTCCTTTTGGAAGGAGGAAGAATAAACTTTAAATTCATAGCTCATTTTAATAATGAAATCTTTTCTGCGCAAACTCTTCCAACTGTTTTACGCATTTCATCAATTCTAGAAATTAATATTGAAACTTCGTTTTTTGATATTACGTAGTCCTCTTTATAACGAGCATCGATATATCCTCTTTTTATAAGGTCAAACAAGTGACTTTCATGTTGATCATTTGTAGGATAAGGAAAGATCAAAAAAAGTTCTTCGCTTAAATTTTTTGCATGCCTTCGAAGCTTATCGAGATTATGAGTCTTTGGTTTATATCCTGTAATTACTAAAAGTATGGTATTATAAAATCGCTCTGCTGATTGATGCAAATAAAAAGCAGAATGATTAAGACTATTACGTTTAAAAGCATTGTTCGCATCGATAAAAAATTCTTCGCCACTTTTGAACCATTGATCAAAATATCTTTGGGCCACTATTCTCATTTCAGTTGGAGTTAGTTCTTTTGGATTAGAGAAGTCCGACTTTTGTGTGTTATAAAGAATAATTCCTTCACGAATAATATCAGCAAAAAAATACTGCCCGAACTCTAATCCTTCGTTGACGTAGCTAATAGAATGGATAATAGGATTCACAGGTACTTTTGATATATCATGACTTCGATTAACTATAATATCTTTTAGAACATAATCTTTTTCTTCATTATCTTCAGTTACCACCAAGAAATCATAATCACTTATGTATTCGTACTTAATTCCTTTTTCTATATAATTATCTTCAACCCATTTACCTGTAGCATAACTGCCGAACAAGATGATTTTTTCTGGCACAGCAACTTCTTTAATTATTTCTACTATTTGAAGTATTTGCTCTTGTTTGGTTTTCGGTAAATGTTCTAATGAGGTTTTCATTGGTGTAAAAATACGGTAATAGTGTTTTTTCTTTTGCAGACTTAAAATATTCTTTTTTGTTCTACCTCACTCATAACATTGATAGACTTATTTCCAGTGGTAGTGTAATATTCCTGCATTTAAATTACCATACACTTTAACCAATATTATCAAAAAGATGCGTTTACGATAATATTGCTAGCCCGCAATTAAAAACCAATAAACACCCGGTGTTGTGCATCAATTAGCAGTATCCGTTTGCTTTAGCTATTTATTATGTATTTCAAAGTGCGATTGCTGCTACGCAACCTGCTGCACAAAGATGATTAGAACATACGCCATAAACGTTTAATGTTTTAAACACTGCTTTTTTTACTCAAAATAAAAATTTGAATTGTTATTTATTTAGAGTAGGTTAGTAATCGCTTAATTTATTATTAATATGCGTTTCTATTTAACCCTGCAAGCCACTGACAGCAATTCGACCATAACACTTAACTATCAATATCCATTATCAGCAGCTATTTACAAGATCATTCAAAGGGCTGATACAGCATTTTCCGCATTTCTGCACAATACAGGCTATGGACTCGGTCATAAAAATTTTAAGTTGTTTACTTTTTCAGATATCGACACACCCTTTAAAGTAATTGGTGACAGAATGCACATGCTTAGTAATACTGCACGGGTAACCATCTGCTTTTATATGCCGCAGGCTGCAGAGCATTTTATACGGGGTTTGTTTATGCAGCAACAATTAGAAATAGCAGATAAAAAAAGTAAAGCAACCTTTGTAGTGCAACAGATAGAAAGTCTGCCACACTACGTAGTTTCAGACATTGAAACTACTGCAATCAAAAATGTTTTAATACAGCCTTTGTCGCCGTTGGTTGCAGGCCGTAAAAATGAAAAAGGGTATTACGATTACCGTTCTCCCCTCGATGCAGATTTTACCGATTGCCTTTTGTATAACTGGCTGGAAAAATATAAGACAGTAAATGATACTTACGAAAACACTATCCAGCAAATAAAAGAGCAAACAGAAATAAAAGTGCTGTTGTTTTCTCAGCCACCCAAACAAAGGCTTATTACTATTAAGCAAGGCACATCAGACGAAACACGTGTAAGAGGTTATACAAAATTTCGTTTGCAGTTAACTGCACCGGAAGATATGTTGCAACTGGCAATGGATGCTGGATTAGGGTTGTATAATAGCCAGGGTATGGGGTGTGTGGGAGTTATATAAAATTGTAATTCAAAAAGCTAATAATGATAGAAAACAATCAACTTGAAATAAATTGGTTAACCCATCCAACTGGCGACTCATTCGCAGATATTGGAGGATTTGTGATTGAATATCTACAAAAAAAGAAACCTGATAAATCCATTTTAGAATTAATAGAAGAAGTAACTAACATTTATGTCAAAAAATGGGATAATAACCTGCACAGCTTTTTCCTTAATTCAACCATTACACATAATTCTAATAAAGGGCAAAAAGGTATAAATAAAACAATTGCTTTTTACAAAGGGCTATTTGATGGCAAAGATGCTGAAGATGGATATTGTCGTATCACCGGGCAAAAAGGCAAAGTTTTTCAAGGTACAAGGGATAATCATATAATGTCAGGTTCTGCGACTTTAATTAATTTCCATCATGGTTTTGAAAGTGGCATCCGGCTTTCCAAAGAAGCTTTGATTAGGATATTCTTTGTGCCCCTAGGCGTTGAGCAATTAGGTGATAAAGTTGCAGTGTTGACAAGTAACAACGAAGGTATAACCCGTCATTTTGTTCAAAGAAATGTAGATAATAACTTTAGAGATATTGCAAGCGGGATATCAAAATCCATTCAACGTTCAGAATTTTCTAATCCTGCCAATGCTTTATTTGAATACGCAAACCAATGTATAGAAAATGTAAAAACAGTCACATTTGATGAAGACACTGGAAGAAGCAAAACACAAGGAACAACATTAAACCTATTCCATTTTACCAACTTTGGAGCAAGTCCGACAATTAACCTAATTACTTTGCCTGCTTCTGTTTTTGCTTTTTATGCATATTGCATAAGGGAGCATAAAAAAGAGTGGCAAAGTTTCATTTTCAGACAATATAGCAATTCAAAATTTAAAAATGCTCAATTTGATGACGTATCCAAAAGTTGGTTCAATAACAAAGAAGAAGTTGATTATTCCACCTTCAAAGTTTGGAGAAATAGTGTTTTTGAAGCTTTGCTAAATGGCAATGGGCAAATTATACGTAAGGCTTTCCTTGCGCACAGTAAATCACGTATACTGAATTTCAAAATAATCGAACAATATCAAATAAACATTCAAAACATGGATAAAAGAACATTAACCAAAATCAAGGAATTGGCTGATTTTATTGTCAATGATCGAAGTGATGATGAAATTAAAAAGTCAATGACCCGACTGAATGGGTCAAAAAGCAGTAATGGTCTTCGTTACTTTCTACTCAAATTAGCAGATAAGAATTATAAAGATGGAAATGACGAGCCTTTATTTTCCATAGATGAATACGTAGAATATTTGTTTCCTGATGGAACATATTGGAATGAAATAAGGGACTTACTACTTATTGCTATTTATCAGAAATTACATGAAACTAATAAAAAGATAGAAGTAGAACTAATCGAAAATGAATCAGAAATTTAAAAATCAAACATAAAAATCATGAATTTAAAAACTCAAGGCTTTGTCCTTTTAGACGTAGATGTTGTTGCGCTTAATAATGCAGGCAAAAGTACTACGAGCAATTTTGACAATGCAGTGGCTACAAAGAAAATTTATAAAAACGGACGTGCATATACTTATGTTTCAGGACAAGCCTGGCGTTACTGGTGGCGAGAGGCATTAAAAGCAAATCACGGATGGGCATTATCACCAATTACACGTGATAGTAAAATTGCTTTTACCGAAGCCAACCCAATTGTATACGCCGATGATGATGTATTTGGATACATGAAAGCAGCGAAAGATGTAAAGCGGGATGATGATGGAAATCCAATATTAGATAAAAAAGGGAAAGAGGCAAAAGAAGATGTTACTGTTACCCGGGTATCGCCTCTGAAAAATTCTGCCATCATCTCAGTTGCTTCGGTAGGAACTGTTGAAAACTGGTCAAGTATGGCTCGCCAGGAAGGAGACAGTGTTCCATATAGTAAAGAAGAATATTCTGCCATAATGAAAGGAATGTTTTCTATTGATCTATTTCAAATAGGGACTTTTGCTACTTATAATAAAACAGGATATAAAAATTTAACGGAAAAGTTCAAGGCTGGGGCTATGGAAAATGGCGCAACTGAAATTGAAGATCCCTTTGTAAAAACAAAAAATGGTGAACCCCAGAAATTGATACAAATTTCCAAAGATATTCGCACTAACAGAGTTGTTGATACAATCGCTGCCTTAAAGACAATTTCCGGTGGCGCTATGCAAACCAACAACATGGCAGATGTTACCCCGAAATTTATAGTATTGGCTACTATGAATTCAGGAAATCATCCATTTTCACACATTGTTAAAAATGATGGTGTGAAAAGTGAAAAAGCAGTCCTGAACATTGAAGGCCTTAAAGAAGTATTAAGCGATTATAAAGAGCAGTTTAAAGGCATCATCTTTATTGGTAAGCGCAATGGCTTTATGGATGAGTATAACGAAGAACTAAAAACATTAGAAATTGAGTTTCCTAATGTAAAGATACTGAGTATTAATCAAGCGATTGACCAATATTGCGAACAAGTTAAAAACCAAATTTCGTAAAGTATGGAGGTATATAAAATTGATATAACAAGTTGGACTGCAAGCTTCCGTTATCCCAATCTGATAAGCGGTGTGCAACCAACGCTGGAGGTGCCGCCAATCAGCACAATACTTGGATTAATCAATGCTGCTGCAGGTTTTTACCTTGAGCATAAGAATCTGGAATTAGGTTACTATTTTGAGTATGAAATGGAAGGGGAAGATCTGGAAACCATTTATCAAATCAGTAGTAAATACGGCAAGCCAACCAATAATGCCAAATCCAATGTTATAAACCGGAAATTTTTATTCAATAATTTTTTACGTATTTACACTACAGATAAAAATATAGTTGATTATTTATCCCAACCATACTTCCCAATATTATTAGGAAGGATGAATGACTTGGCGACCGTAACGAATATTTCTCAAAGAGAAATTTTGGATAAGATTGAATTTGCAACAGAAATTCGCGGGCAGGTAATCCCGTTCAAGTTTCATTTACCTGGACAAATCCAAGCTTTACCTCAATACTTTACCAATGATTTTCCAAGGAAAAACATTGGAACAGAGCCGTTCTCTATCATTAGCCATAAAGTAAAAACCTTTGGAACGAGTGTAACTGCATATCGTGACATTCTGCCGAATGGAAAAGAAGTCGATATTTTCTTTCATCAACTTAGTTTTGAAAATTAATGACCTTACTTGCTAAATCAAAAGATGTAAAACAAAATATCAAGGCACGTACATTAAAAGAACATATTGATGACTGCTTATTGATATTGGATTTCCTGAGGCGCTCATTTCCAAGGGTTGCGTCACTTACGGGAATGGGTGATGCATATTGGGAAGTTTTAAAAATTTGCATCATCTGCCACGATTTAGGAAAAGCACATCTGGAGTTTCAAAATGTATTAGATGGGAAACCCGATAATTGGAAATCACAAAGGCACGAATTATTTTCTCTACCCTTTATCGAGGCCTTATCAAATATTGATAAAGAAACATCGAAAATAGCGCGCCTTGTTGTTGCAGGTCACCACAAAGATTTTGAAACCCTACGTTCTTTTCTCAATGCTTATAATAATAACGACACGTTTGGGTCATTGGAAGGTTTGGATGAAGAACAGGAAGATTTTGAAACTGCATTCAGCAAAAATGTAAATATCCTTGGAGTTCTAAATCTGCTTAAGGATTATCCCGTTACAATTACAACAATTCATCCAAAACCAATTTATGGATTGATTCATGGATACAATCAAAAACCCTATTACCAATCAAACGAGGGTTATTTCAAATTAATGATGCTCTTCGGTGGCTTAAAATGGTGTGACCATCTTGGGTCTGCATTAGTTAATGAAATATATCAATTAGAAAATCGGGATTTTGATTTCTTAAAGAGACAGCAAAATGAATTAAGAGCTAAATACTTAGATTTTTATGAACATCAAAAATCATCAGCAAAAGTTAATGGTCATTTAATATTAAATGCACCAACCGGTTCAGGAAAAACAGAAAGTGCTTTTTTATGGTTGAAAAACCAAATGATAAACACAGGTCAAGGGCGGGCCTTCTATATTCTTCCTTTTACTGCCTCTATTAATGCTATGTATGAGCGTCTGAATAAAGCTATTGGAGCAGAAAAAGGTAAGGTAGGAATGCTACATGGGAAACTAAGTGACTATCTAAACAATTACTTTGAAGATTTGCAATATGATATCAATGTGAAGAAGGATAGCATTAAAGAGATTAAGGAAAAGTACAAAAGTATTATTACTCCAGTAAAGGTAGCTACACCCTTTCAGTTACTAAAGCATTTGTTTGGCTTAAAGGGATATGAACAAGGGATTTTTGAAATGGCGGGTTGCTATTTGATTTTTGATGAAATCCATGCCTACAGTCCTGATGTTTTTGCACAAATAAAAGTTTTATTAGAATTCGCCACAAAGCATTTGCAAGCCAAAGTCATGATTATGACTGCTACAATGCCTCGCTTTCTGCAGGCAGAATTGGAAGAAAGCCTAGGCAAGTTTAGCATAGTTAAAGCGAATCATGAACTGTATGAAAGTTTTAAGCGGCATAGGATAATACTAAAAGATGGCCTATTAGGTGGCTATATCAATGACATACAAAAAAAACTAAAGGATGGGAAAAAGGTGTTGGTGGTTTGTAATACAGTAAAATCCGCCCAAAATATTTTCCTACAATTAAAAAATAGCTTGAATGAAAATGAAGAAATTTTACTACATGGCTCATTTACCGGTATGGATAGAAGCAGAAAGGAGAGAGACTTAATGAAGGATCATGTAAAACTTTTGGTAGGTACACAAGCCATTGAAGTAAGCCTTGACATCGATTATGATATGATATTTTCTGAGCCGGCACCAATAGATGCACTTATTCAAAGATTCGGTCGGGTAAACAGAAAACGTGAAAAAGGGATTTGTGATTGTATAATTTTTAAAGACAGCAATAAAGAAGATAAATATATCTATAATCCAGAAACTGTTGCAAAAACATTAAAAGCATTTGAGAACATCATTAAGGAGCATCAAGGGATAATTGATGAAGCATTATTGCAAAGTGCAATTGATTTCGTTTATTGCGATTGGGATGAAAATGACAGAAAAGAATTCGAGGATAAGTATCAATATCTAAAAGATGCTCTTCAAATCCTTTCGCCTATGTTTAAGAATAAGCATACAGAGGAAGACTTTTATAGTCAGTTTGACGGAATCAAAATTCTACCACAATCTAAAAAGTCAGATTTTGAAGGCCATTTAAACGGGTTTGATTTTATTACAGCAGAAAGCCTAAAAGTGCAAATAAGGAAAGGACGATTTATGTCGTGGTTGAAAGGTCAAAATATCAAAAAGGACATCTATGCCTTTGATAGGGGAAAGAAGATTTACAATGTCCCTTATTTCATCACTAATAAAGCTTATGATTCCGAATTAGGACTTTTGACAGACAAAGAAGAAGTCTGGCAAAACACAGAAATCATTTAGCCATGACCATCACCGCCACTCTCATAAATCTATATCATGTATGCAAACGCGAAATGTGGTTGCATGCTAATGGTGTAAGAATGGAGCAGACTTCCGAAACAGTAGCAGATGGCAAACTGCTGCATGAAACAGCTTATCCGCAACGTTCAGAGAAATACAGTGAAATAGAGATTGGCGGCAGTAAGATTGATTTTTATGATGCAAAGAACAAAGTGATCCACGAAATAAAAAAAAGTGACAGCTTTGAATCGGCACATGAGTGGCAGGTAAAATATTATATATGGCTGCTGGAGCAAAATGGTGTTGAAGGCGTGAAAGGCATTATCGAATATCCCAAACTGCGGGAAACAAAGCAGGTGAAATTATCTGCAGAAGATAAAACATACCTGCAGCAAATTGTACAACAAATAGAAGCATTGGTAAGTGCAGATGTTTGTCCCCCACGTATAGAAAAGAAGTTTTGCAAAACCTGTTCTTATTTTGATTTCTGCTGGATTGAGGAATGAGGTGGTGAGTGGTGAAATGTCAATGGTTTTAATTATGAGATTGCCACAGCTTTGCTATGCACAAGGCTTTTAAAGCTTCGCAATGACGTTAGCGATGAAGCGTGCGACGCAAGAAAAGTTTAATATTGATTCTTTGGGTTGGCTCATAAAAAAATCAAAAATGCATTTCCATTCAATCCGCCTAATCATTTAAAATCTCTGTTCAGACAATGCGTAAATCATATTACCTGTTCAATCCCGGTCGTTTAAGCAGGAAAGACAATACACTTAAGTTTACCCCGCTTGACGAAGATGGCAATGAAGGCACGCCTAAATATATTCCCATAGAAAGCGTGGACAACCTTTACACTTTCGGCAGCCTGGATGCCAACAGCGCCATGTATAATTTTTTGGGAAAGGAACAGGTGAGTGTGCATTTTTTTGATTACTACGAACACTATACCGGTTCGTTTATGCCAAAGGATTATTTGCTTGCCGGAAAGATGCTGATTGCACAGAGCGAAGCTTATTCAAACAAAAAGAAGCGCAAACAGATAGCGCAGAAACTGGTGGATGGAGCTGCTTTTAATATGCTGAAAAACCTGCGCTATTATAACAACCGTGATAAGGACACGCTTACACAGATAGAACGTATTGAAGCATTGATGTTGCGAATACCGTTTGCCGAGGATATAGAAACTTTAATGGGTATAGAAGGCAATATACGCATGAGTTATTATGCAGCGTTTAATGTTATCATCAACGATTTTGAAATGGGCAACCGCAGTAAACAGCCACCGGGTAATGAAGTAAATGCAATGGTTTCTTTTGTAAACAGTATGTGTTATACGCTTAGCCTGGATATGATCTATCATACACAGCTTAATCCAACGATCAGTTTTTTGCATCAGCCCGGTGAGCGCCGCTACTCACTTGCGCTTGATATTGCTGAGATATTCAAACCGCTGCTTGCAGACAGGCTGATCTTTTCGCTGCTGAATAGAAAGCAGGTTCAGCAAACCGATTTTGATAACAGGCTAAACAGTTGCCTGCTGAAAGATAGTGGGCGTAAAACAGTGGTAAAAGCATGGGATGAAAAATTAAATGAAACCATCAAGCACCGTTCGCTTGGCAGAAGTGTAAGCTATAAGCATTTGGTAAAGCTTGAATGTTATAAGCTGAGTAAACATATTTTGGGTATAGAAGAATATAAGCCATTTAGAGCATGGTGGTGAGGGGGTGAGTGCTGAATGGTGAATAATGAGTAAGGGATAGCAAGCAAAATTTTATGGTACCGGCTGCAGCTTTTTATGGAATCGTTCCTTGCGTCGCAATCCGTTCATCTGTTGTACAGTTATTATGCAATGACAGTGTATGTATGTAATTCTTGTATATGATATAGAAGAAAAGCGGGTAGCTAAAATGCTGAAGTTATGCCGCCGGTATTTGAACTGGATTCAGAACAGTGTATTTGAAGGAGAGATAACAGATGTAAAGCTAAAGGAACTGATACACGAAGCAAGAAAGATAATGGATAAAGAGGCGGATAGTTTGATTGTATTTAAAAGCAGGCAGGCAAAGTGGCTGGAGAAAATGGTGATTGGAAAAGAAAAAAATGAGCTGGATAATATATTATAGTCGTCGGCCAGTGTTTTATAACAGGAAAAAACATGATGGATGAACAGTTTATTAAACGAATAGCCCTGCTATAAAGGTTTTCAGGGCATTGTCGAACAAAGGCGCAAATTTTATTATTGCGGGTTGACTAACAAAAAGCAGAAATTACTGTAATTTTAATTGCTGAAATGCCTGTAAATACTGGTTTTCAGCAGCCGTTGTAAACGGCTTGTAATCGTATCATTGAGGAATTGAAATAAAGCAAAGTGCGTATGGCCATTGGCAAAGGTTTGGCTTGTAATCGTATCATTGAGGAATTGAAATATCATTACAGCAATTCAGATGGACGACGGACGCAGCTTGTAATCGTATCATTGAGGAATTGAAATAAAAGAACAGAATGATAGGAAAGAACGACAACTGGCTTGTAATCGTATCATTGAGGAATTGAAATTGTAGATTAAACCATGCAGTTTTATAAGCAGATGAACTTGTAATCGTATCATTGAGGAATTGAAATGTATGAGCGAAGAGTTACCGGAAATGAAGGATATGCTTGTAATCGTATCATTGAGGAATTGAAATTTTTTGTCTATTGGATTGCCACCCAGCAATTCCACTTGTAATCGTATCATTGAGGAATTGAAATTTAATTAAAGCATGGCAAAAATCGTGGGGGACGTACTTGTAATCGTATCATTGAGGAATTGAAATAAAGATAGGAATTATACAGACGAACAGCACAAAGACTTGTAATCGTATCATTGAGGAATTGAAATTTAAGTTCTTTAATCAATCTGTTTATACATTCAGTACTTGTAATCGTATCATTGAGGAATTGAAATCAGGCAACAGGTGTAAGACAGATATGGAAGTTTAATCTTGTAATCGTATCATTGAGGAATTGAAATTTGGCTTTATACAGGCAGGCACTAATGTAACTATACTTGTAATCGTATCATTGAGGAATTGAAATTTTATTCTAAAAAAACTTTTGCGTGGAGGGGCGCCCACTTGTAATCGTATCATTGAGGAATTGAAATTGGGATTTAAACTATGACTTTGATAAAGATGGTGTACTTGTAATCGTATCATTGAGGAATTGAAATTTTGCTATTCAATATTATAACCTCACAGGCCATAGACTTGTAATCGTATCATTGAGGAATTGAAATTAGTATTGATTTTCGAGTGATGGCATGGCTGTAAACTTGTAATCGTATCATTGAGGAATTGAAATATAAATATTTCGCTATCGACACAGCTAATACAGCTCTTGTAATCGTATCATTGAGGAATTGAAATTAGAAAAGATAACCCATTGCTTTAATGCCCATAACTTGTAATCGTATCATTGAGGAATTGAAATTTGAAAAAAGATATTTCGGCTTTTGAAGTTTTAAAACTTGTAATCGTATCATTGAGGAATTGAAATCTTGTTCCTGTTCTATAACCAATACTTGTAAGCGTCTTGTAATCGTATCATTGAGGAATTGAAATTTAACTAAGACAGAAATAGAAAGCGTGAACAATGCCTTGTAATCGTATCATTGAGGAATTGAAATTGTTCTGTAATAATAAATATCGCCGATGTAACAGGTCTTGTAATCGTATCATTGAGGAATTGAAATAGATTTCCCTGGAGTACCGCATTTCTTGATCGCAACTTGTAATCGTATCATTGAGGAATTGAAATTTGAAACAGTTTCACAAACTGCATTTGAACATGGCCTTGTAATCGTATCATTGAGGAATTGAAATTTAAATGCTTTGTGGATATAACAACCAACAGCAACTTGTAATCGTATCATTGAGGAATTGAAATTTGATTGACTTAGCAGATCATTGATGCCTAAAGACTTGTAATCGTATCATTGAGGAATTGAAATAAATAACGCTGCTCGGCCTGGTAAAAGAAACTTGCCCTTGTAATCGTATCATTGAGGAATTGAAATAAAATTAGCCCAAAAGTCCCGAAGGCGAAAAGGCTAACTTGTAATCGTATCATTGAGGAATTGAAATATAAAATAATCACATTGCTTTGTTTTCAGGTCGTAACTTGTAATCGTATCATTGAGGAATTGAAATAAATAAGCAACGTGCCCAGCCGATTGAGTAAATTCCTTGTAATCGTATCATTGAGGAATTGAAATCAGTTTATTTGCGCAAACAGTTTATTACCCTTGCCACTTGTAATCGTATCATTGAGGAATTGAAATATAGAATTGAAATTGGTAAACGTATTCAGGAGGTACTTGTAATCGTATCATTGAGGAATTGAAATTTTAATGCAAATGCCTGTGTGCCATCGCCATCCCACTTGTAATCGTATCATTGAGGAATTGAAATAAATAAACAACAAAAATGAAACGCTTAATCAATTTCTTGTAATCGTATCATTGAGGAATTGAAATCAAATTGCTTTATTCGCATCTGTTACAAAACGATGTCTTGTAATCGTATCATTGAGGAATTGAAATTTTGATAGAATAGATGTAATTGTTCTTACTACCGGCTTGTAATCGTATCATTGAGGAATTGAAATAGTCCTTTATCAACGCCATTAAACTTTGGAAGTATTCTTGTAATCGTATCATTGAGGAATTGAAATTAATAAAGAGGAGCGCGGATTACTCCGCCGCTGCCTCTTGTAATCGTATCATTGAGGAATTGAAATTTGATCGGGAATACTTTATTTGCAGCGGTTTTTGTCTTGTAATCGTATCATTGAGGAATTGAAATAATAAACTGTTCCAGTCTCTTTTTCGGTCCTGCCACTTGTAATCGTATCATTGAGGAATTGAAATATCATTGCAAAAAGCTGCTCAATCTCTTGTATTACTTGTAATCGTATCATTGAGGAATTGAAATTAGTAGGCAGTAACAATTTTTGGTACGATACTTTTGCTTGTAATCGTATCATTGAGGAATTGAAATTTTATTGATGCGGATGGGTTTGAAAGGCCTGTTAACTTGTAATCGTATCATTGAGGAATTGAAATTTATTTATGTGAATTCGAAATGATCATTGTTCTTCTTGTAATCGTATCATTGAGGAATTGAAATTTCGCTATATACAATAACCGTATTGGTGGAAGTTATGCTTGTAATCGTATCATTGAGGAATTGAAATTAACTTCAAAGAAGGTGTAGCCAAAACAGCAGTAGCTTGTAATCGTATCATTGAGGAATTGAAATATAATTCCTGCCGGTTATCTTTCGAGAAGTCAAATCTTGTAATCGTATCATTGAGGAATTGAAATAAAGAAACATTACTACCATGTGTTATTAACAGAAATCTTGTAATCGTATCATTGAGGAATTGAAATTTTTTAGATGGATGAAATACAGTTATTATTTTGGCTTGTAATCGTATCATTGAGGAATTGAAATTTAATTTATCCACTAAGACAATCCTTTACAACAAAACTTGTAATCGTATCATTGAGGAATTGAAATAAACTTCCCTCTATAGATCCTATATGGAAGGATGCCGCTTGTAATCGTATCATTGAGGAATTGAAATATATTTATAACCCAATTGATAAGCCTGCAATTGATACTTGTAATCGTATCATTGAGGAATTGAAATTTTGGTATGCCGTTTTCTTTCCAGCAAAAAGCCATCTTGTAATCGTATCATTGAGGAATTGAAATAAGATTGGCAACTGAATTATTTACAGCGTCGCAGCTTGCTTGTAATCGTATCATTGAGGAATTGAAATAAATCTATCTGGGGCTTTAAACCTGTGCTGTCCGACTTGTAATCGTATCATTGAGGAATTGAAATAGTAAAAGTAATTCAATTGTTTCATCCGAAGCATCAGTCTTGTAATCGTATCATTGAGGAATTGAAATATCCATGCATTGGCTGTTTGCTTGCTGGCATACTAGTCTTGTAATCGTATCATTGAGGAATTGAAATCCGTTAAGGAAGCGTTGATAACGTAGCTCTATTAGCCTTGTAATCGTATCATTGAGGAATTGAAATACAATTTTATACAAGTCGCCGTCTGCTTTCCATTCTTGTAATCGTATCATTGAGGAATTGAAATTTTAAAAAACGCATCGCAGCACGAACTTCTACTACTTGTAATCGTATCATTGAGGAATTGAAATTTTGCTGCACTATCATCCTGCCACATAGCCATTGTCTTGTAATCGTATCATTGAGGAATTGAAATATATATCATGCCCCTCAGCTTTTAACTGTGTAATGACTTGTAATCGTATCATTGAGGAATTGAAATTTCCTTGCGGATAGCTGTTTAGCTGCAACATTTACACTTGTAATCTTATCATTGAGGAATTGAAATAAAATTAAACTCTATAACCTACCAATGGAATAAGGTCTTGTAATCGTATCATTGAGGAATTGAAATGCAACAATTCTACCTGCAGCACTATCAGTTGCACTCTTGTAATCGTATCATTGAGGAATTGAAATACAATAGAATTTGGTGCAAAGCTGCAGGGCGATGTTCTTGTAATCGTATCATTGAGGAATTGAAATAGTGTTGCAGTCGTTAATATTGAAATCTCTTATTTCTTGTAATCGTATCATTGAGGAATTGAAATATAACTGATTATCATTGCCAGGATTGAAACGCATTTCTTGTAATCGTATCATTGAGGAATTGAAATAAAACATATTGCAGCATGCGCTCTAATGCAAAGCAGCTTGTAATCGTATCATTGAGGAATTGAAATTTCATGATAGAATCTACCTTCCATGTAAATTCTGACTTGTAATCGTATCATTGAGGAATTGAAATTTTCCTAATTTGGTAAAAACAGAAAGGGAACTTACCCTTGTAATCGTATCATTGAGGAATTGAAATATATTTACCCATTCAAGGCCATCTATTGTACCCTCTTGTAATCGTATCATTGAGGAATTGAAATAACTTTAAAATATCATCTTCTGTTGGATTGTCCGCTTGTAATCGTATCATTGAGGAATTGAAATTTGTAGCCGTGCTGATAATAATGTGCACCGTTCTGCTTGTAATCGTATCATTGAGGAATTGAAATTCATTTCCGGATATCCTCCACAGGAAGAACTTATACTTGTAATCGTATCATTGAGGAATTGAAATAAAAATATTGCTCGTAGAGCGTTTTAAATTTCTCCTTGTAATCGTATCATTGAGGAATTGAAATTGAATTCCTGTTTCACGATTCCATCTTAATATCACTTGTAATCGTATCATTGAGGAATTGAAATAGTATTTGGACGAAGGAACATTTACCTGGAAACTAACTTGTAATCGTATCATTGAGGAATTGAAATTCATAGAACCAATAAGATATTCTCCAGGGTAGTTTTCTTGTAATCGTATCATTGAGGAATTGAAATTGGATTCTACCATGCCAAACGGCGTTGATGTGAACTTGTAATCGTATCATTGAGGAATTGAAATAGAATCACTATCGAAGTGGACTTCGACAATGGAACTTGTAATCGTATCATTGAGGAATTGAAATAATCTTACAGCAGGCGATGAGGGTTGGATTTTAGTACTTGTAATCGTATCATTGAGGAATTGAAATATTTAAATCCATGTGTACTTTACTTCATTAAATTACTTGTAATCGTATCATTGAGGAATTGAAATTGAAAAAAATAATTGTATTTCTGTTTTTAATAAACCTTGTAATCGTATCATTGAGGAATTGAAATTGGCTTTGCCGGCTGCCTGCCCTTGTGTAATTTTTCTTGTAATCGTATCATTGAGGAATTGAAATAACATATCCATTAACAGATGTAACCACAGGTGAGCTTGTAATCGTATCATTGAGGAATTGAAATATGATTGTACCACCAACTTTAGCAAGACTTCCTGTTCTTGTAATCGTATCATTGAGGAATTGAAATAAGATAAGTAATACAATGTATTACACAAAATATATCTTGTAATCGTATCATTGAGGAATTGAAATTCCCCTTCCCCTGTTACAACAATGCGGTAAAGAGTCTTGTAATCGTATCATTGAGGAATTGAAATTAATAAAATTGGATAAAATTCGAAGCTGCATTTCCTTGTAATCGTATCATTGAGGAATTGAAATGAACTTGACCCTTACAACGCATACGTAACAACAACTTGTAATCGTATCATTGAGGAATTGAAATTTATAATTACCGGACGCATCTTTTACCGTTCCCACCTTGTAATCGTATCATTGAGGAATTGAAATTTAGTAACAAGCATTTTTCCTTCGCCAGTAAGAAGCTTGTAATCGTATCATTGAGGAATTGAAATTAATAGAAAACTCCACACAAAACATCACTGGGTTTCTTGTAATCGTATCATTGAGGAATTGAAATATGATTGTACCACCAACTTTAGCAAGACTTCCTGTTCTTGTAATCGTATCATTGAGGAATTGAAATAAGCTTCAGTAAACGTATCGGCAATCGGCATGCACGCTTGTAATCGTATCATTGAGAATTGAAATACATTTTATTGATTACGAAGTTGGCACGGTAAAGACTTGTAATCGTATCATTGAGGAATTGAAATTTATCAGCTTCACTATCTGTTGTGTCTTTTTCAAAGCTTGTAATCGTATCATTGGGGAATTGAAATAATACTTTGAATGTTGTGTAAGCTGATGTACTGTAACTTGTAATCGTATCATTGAGGAATTGAAATATATCTGCAGGGCTGAATAATTGCCTTCCCATGTTCTTGTAATCGTATCATTGAGGAATTGAAATAATGATCCGTTTGTTTTAAATCGTTACAGCAATGCTTGTAATCGTATCATTGAGGAATTGAAATATCATAACCGGCTTTTATATTTATAACCCTGTCAAAACTTGTAATCGTATCATTGAGGAATTGAAATTGTGCTAACATGTCA
Organism: Panacibacter ginsenosidivorans; assembly: GCF_007971225.1. Taxonomy (NCBI): domain Bacteria; kingdom Pseudomonadati; phylum Bacteroidota; class Chitinophagia; order Chitinophagales; family Chitinophagaceae; genus Panacibacter; species Panacibacter ginsenosidivorans. The sequence continues at coordinate 4,550,573 of NZ_CP042435.1, forward strand.
TTTACCATTTGTGTAATGCTTCTTGTAATCGTATCATTGAGGAATTGAAATTACTGTCTGTAACATTACCCGTTTGCGGTTCGTAACTTGTAATCGTATCATTGAGGAATTGAAATCTATAACCGTTTGGATTGCCCGGCTGTGGCATCTTCTTGTAATCGTATCATTGAGGAATTGAAATTTTATTGCTTTATTGCCTATCTGTCCCGCTTTCTTCTTGTAATCGTATCATTGAGGAATTGAAATAGGTTATCGAATTTAAAATAAGATGTTCCGCTAACTTGTAATCGTATCATTGAGGAATTGAAATAGGTTATCGAATTAAAATAAGATGTTCCGCTAACTTGTAATCGTATCATTGAGGAATTGAAATACGCCCGTTAAGGCTGAATACTCTAAGCTATTATAACTTGTAATCGTATCATTGAGGAATTGAAATTTATTTTTCTTAATATTCCATCTTTGGATTTATAAACTTGTAATCGTATCATTGAGGAATTGAAATTTATTTGGTTCTGCAGTTTCCGGAACAAATTCTACTTGTAATCGTATCATTGAGGAATTGAAATTACTGGAACTGATAAAAAAGGCGGAAATGTTATTACTTGTAATCGTATCATTGAGGAATTGAAATGTAATTCCTGCCAGCCATCTGGTGTGTAATCTAATCTTGTAATCGTATCATTGAGGAATTGAAATGTAATTCCTGCCAGCCATCTGGTGTGTAATCTAATCTTGTAATCGTATCATTGAGGAATTGAAATATAGCTAATCCTGCATCAATTAATCCGAAAAGGTCACTTGTAATCGTATCATTGAGGAATTGAAATTTATTTTGTTATATGCGTTCATTGTTAAATATTAACTTGTAATCGTATCATTGAGGAATTGAAATATCATTGCAGCAATTCAGATGGACGACGGACGCAGCTTGTAATCGTATCATTGAGGAATTGAAATTTGTAACCATGTTGGTAATAGTGAGCGCCATTTTGCTTGTAATCGTATCATTGAGGAATTGAAATTCGGTTAAAGTAGCTAAATTATTACGAGGAAAACCCTTGTAATCGTATCATTGAGGAATTGAAATTCAACAGCTGGATCGCTTATCGTTGCTGTCCCGCTTGTAATCGTATCATTGAGGAATTTAAATAATACTATTGTGCCCTATAATTCAAGTGCATTAACTTGTAATCGTATCATTGAGGAATTGAAATTTTTCACGATCACGCTGCAATAACTGTAGCTGATTCTTGTAATCGTATCATTGAGGAATTGAAATAAATGTTTTAATGATAGATTCAAACGGTATAATAACTTGTAATCGTATCATTGAGGAATTGAAATAAATGTTTTAATGATAGATTCAAACGGTATAATAACTTGTAATCGTATCATTGAGGAATTGAAATTAGCATTGATCATTGGCCTTAAGACAAGTAAGCATACTTGTAATCGTATCATTGAGGAATTGAAATTAAACAAATGGTGGCAACTATTCACAAGTTTTATGCTTGTAATCGTATCATTGAGGAATTGAAATGCATTAAAGACACTGTGAAAATGTTGCGTGAAAAGAACTTGTAATCGTATCATTGAGGAATTGAAATATAACATAAATAGCATAAGTTGACTGTCCGCATATCTTGTAATCGTATCATTGAGGAATTGAAATTAAACATGACCAAGTGAATCTATGCCTGTTAAAGTCTTGTAATCGTATCATTGAGGAATGGTCTTTGATGCTGCCCGTTAAATTGTATTGTTCGCATTTTACAAACAGCCTGCGCGTAATGGATTGATAACTGTAGTATTTCGAGCATGGGCGTATTACCCACCAGCGCCCAAAGCTTGTCGAACTTTTTGCTGAGATCATTGCTTCGTAACGTGTAGTAACCTTTCGTCATTATTGTATTTGCTTCTGTTTATACTAAAAAGAGAGATGGTAAAAACGATCCCTCGTGTGTCATGCGGGTCATCATTCAAGTCAGAAACGCATAACAGCATGCTAACCTTGATGCTTGTATGAAAACAGTAGCGCCTTATAAAAACACTGGAGACCGCCAATATGTCCAGATGGAACCGAAAATAATTTTTCAGCAGCCGGCTCATAGAAGACAAGCGACACCATCCCCGGAATCGGCAATTAATTTTCCTTTAGAATTTAAGCAGTTTTATTACATTTAAAAGCGATTGCCTATTTTTATAAATGTGATATTGTTATAGACTCTAAATGCCTGCATGAAAAAATACTTTCATCTTACGCGTACTTTATACGCAATCATTTTAATCAGAAATATTTAATAATGTATGCCCAGGTAAAACATACAGTACATCTGCTGCTTGATCCTGCAGACGGTCATACCATTTGGGATAGAATAATCAATACGATTATCGTTGGGCTTATTTTACTTAATACGCTCGCGGTAATCTTTGAAACTGTTGATAGCATTTACCTGCCCAATAAAGCTTTGTTCAATGACTTTGAAATATTTTCTGTTTCCTTCTTCTCAATAGAATATATTTCACGTGTCTGGAGCTGTACAGCGAAAAAAAAATATACTCATCCTATTGCCGGTCGGTTAAAGTACATAGTTTCTGCAGGTGCGATTATTGATCTGCTGGCAATTCTGCCTTTTTACCTGCCATTGCTGAAGATTTATGATCTGCGATTCCTCAGGATATTACGATTGCTCCGTTTTTTTAGATTTTTCAAGCTGGGCAGATATTTAAATGCATCAAAAGTTATTGGTAGTGTTTTTAAGTCAAAAAAGGAAGAACTGGTTTTAAGTTTTGTTATCACTATGTTCCTGATAATAGTAGCTTCGAGTGTAATGTACTATGCAGAACACGATGCACAACCCGATAAATTTTCCAGCATCCCGGAAACGATGTGGTGGAGTGTGGCTACGCTTACGACGGTTGGCTACGGCGACGAGTATCCCATTACCGGACTAGGTAAGTTTTTGACAGCTTGTATTTCAATATTGGGAATCGGAATGTTTGCTTTGCCTGCAGGAATTTTAGCGTCCGGATTTTCCGATGAATTCAGGAAACTGAAAGCAATCAAAATACCTGCCCGCATTGTGGCAGTGAACTGTAGCGAAGCGTACGTTCAAATAATTATTAAAAATAAATGCTATTAAAGTTATATTTTTCCCGAAACGCTTAAACCGCTTTCTGCTATGCTATTACCATTACAGTATCATGAAGCCACTGCCCGCTTTTTCCAGCAACAATCACAGGTTTGGCAATTTTTCGTCAGCAATAATCACAAAGAGGGCCAGCTCAAGGCATTCAAAACAGATCTGCTCAAGAATACCTATAAGTTTGATGAAACTGCAGATGCACAGCTTTATCAAAAGGTAAACCTCGCAAAAGAAAAGCTTGACATGTCTATTCCTGTGACGCTTTACCAGGCCCAGCACACGGAAGACATGAACGCAAGTATTGTATATATTAACGATGAGGCGCATATCGTTTTCAGCGGGAAGATCATTACGCTTTTATCTGAGGACGAAATGCTCGCGATCATTGCCCATGAATTAAGTCACGTAAAGCTATACACCCATTTAAACGGCGATGTTGAAGTGGCAGACCGCATTGTTACAGCAATTGGCAATCACCCGGGCAGTACCCCGGCTCATTATGAGACAGCGAGGCTGTTTAAGCTTTATACTGAGATATTCTGTGACCGGGGCGCATATATCGTAACAGGGAATTACGCACCGATCATTTCATCATTGGTAAAGATTTCAACGGGTCTGCAAAGCGTTAATGCGGACAGCTATATTAAGCAGGCTGAAGAGATATTTTCCGTAGATGCGGAAACCAAAACCACCGGTGTTTCTCATCCTGAAAATTTTATCCGTGCCAGGGCAATATGGCTATGGCATATGAAAGGACATGATGCGGAACCAATCATCAAACAAATGATAGAGGGTAACATCAATCTGGACGAGCTGGATCTGTTCAGGCAACAGCAGATCGCAACGGTCACCCAACAATTAATCATGCTTTTGTTGCAGCCGGAATGGATGCAGACAGCTCAGACAACTGCTTTAGCAAAGCAATATTTCGGCAGTATACAGTTAACCGAAGCCCCTGACATTACGACGCTCCTGGCGCATGTTGAAAATGTGCACAGCAACCTACGCGATTACCTGGCTTATGTTTTATATGATTTTGCCACGACAGATAAAACGCTGGAAGATGTACCATTAGGCTATTGTTTTTATCTGGCTGACGACCTTAAACTTGATAAGCCTTTTGCACAGGCTGTAAAAAAAGAACGCAAACTCAGTGATAAGAAAGTAACGGTATTAAAAAAGCAAACACTGGCGGAATTTCATAAACAACAGTTGCAACCCACTGTAAATTAAGACGTCGTTGTTCCTCACCCACCCACCACATTTTAAGTATTTACCATGTCAACCAATACCACGTTCCAACAATACCTTCAGTCAGCTTTTACAACCGGCCCCTGGTCCACGGACGAAGTGATCGAATTTGTACTACCGCTTTTTGAAGAAGTCCTAAGCTTCCATGACAACGGCCAGGTCGGCTCCTTTGAAAAGCCCGAAACCATCTTTCTTACTGATGGCAGACTTGATATCGACGAGACTTTTACGCATGCTCCGGTATCGGATTTGAAGACTGTTAAGAAGCTGCTCGAATACCAGCAGATTCACGGCTACACCATTACAGAACGCGTGTTACTGGATGACGATCTGGGCAATAACCGGACCGTGGCTGTTAATCTTCATGTGCAGACCAATCCAAACGATGAACTGAAGCATCCTGTTTATCTGCCAGGTTACCAGTGCTATGAACTAAAAGCCGGTCATCATGATGCCCAAACCGATATATTTTGTCTTGGTCTGATTCTGGGGAGTGTGGTAATGGGCTTGGATCTTTATGAAGTGGAAGACTTGAACAAATTTGTTGTATACCGGAATCAGCCAGCCGGGCTAAACTCCAGGATGCATCCGACCATTTGCGGATTGGTTACTGAAATGACAGAACTTGACCGAAGCCAGCGCAGCCGGGATCTGCAGGAGATCGTACAGCGTCTGAAATACTACCGCGATTACGATCCGCAAAAGGAAACCGACCTTTCAAAACTGGCGGCATTTCAGGTAAAGCAACCGGCTGACCGGAAAACATTTATCCTGTCGAAATTGCGCAACCGTCTTTTTGATACGAGCAGGCGTAACAGGCTCCTGTATTATAAGCCCAATGGGCGCTTTGTGAATCTTACCGTAAGCAGTGTGCCTATGGTATTGCATTACCAGAGCATTAACCCGCAGTTGCTGTTTACCTGGAATAGCGAAATAGCTGCCCAGATTATCAGGCAAAATGATATTTCTCTTAATAAATACCTGCGTTTTGAAGACCACCCTTATTTGAATGCACAACTCAACGGCATCCGCCAACATGCAGAAAATGACAAAAAAGAATACGGTTTCAGCCAGCTAAAACTGGTAGTCGCTTTCCTTCACTGGCATAACCTTAAGGAAGACAGTTCCGAACGAATTCAAAGTCCTTTGCTGCTGCTGCCGGTTGAACTGGACCGAAAGAAGTCATTGAAGGAGGAGAAGTTCACTTTAAAAATAACGGATAATGCAGCTCTTATTAATCCGATACTGGCGAATCACCTGAAGGACCTGTATGGAATTGCCCTGCCGGAAAGCATAGACTTTGATGATGTAAGTATGACGCAGTTTTTTGAAATGCTGCAGGAGAAAATCAATGCCGCAAAACAAGGTGTCAAGCTGAACTACATTGACAAGCCGAGAATAAAGATCGTGCACAATATTGCCCGCCAAACCATTAACAACTACAGGAAAAAATTAAAACTAAAAGGCACACCTGCTTTTCAGCAGGTTGACTATAGTTACAGCGACGAAAATTATAAACCATTGGGGCTCGAATTGTTCCGTCAAAAGGTAGAGCCGCGACAAAGTACCCTGCAGTTCCTGTTGAGTGACAATCCCGTACCAGCTGGTACAAACAATTTTGCTGAAACAAGCGGAACTGCAGTTAAGAGCACCTTTCATTTAACAGACGGGGAAAGCAACGCCTATAGCTGGGATTTTGACATTTGCAATATTGTGCTTGGGAATTTCAATTATAAGAAAATGAGTCTGGTCAGTGACTATAATAAAGTCACGGACCAGGGTATCGAACATCCTGTGTTTGCTGAACTCTTCACCAACGAGCCAAAACGCCGGCAGGAAAAGGTCGTCCCAAATGATCCGGCCGAATGGTACCATGTCATTACCGCTGATCCTACCCAGGCAAAAGCGGTGTTGCATAGCAGAACCGGCAACAGTTATATTATCCAGGGACCTCCGGGTACAGGAAAAAGCCAGACCATTACCAACCTCATTGCTGATTTTCTTGCAAAAGGTAAAACCATATTATTCGTGTGTGAAAAGAGGGCGGCGCTCGATGTTGTTTATTATCGTCTGAAACAAAATAAGCTGGCTGAACTCTGTTGTTATATCCACGACAGTCAGGGCGATAAAAAAGAGTTTATAAAAGATCTCAAACTCGTGTATGACGATTTTCTAAAAAACAAAATGGATCTGACAGCTATAACTGCAAAGAGAAAGGCAGTGCTGGATCGCCTGCTGGCAAAAATTAATGTTTTGCAAACTTATCATCAACAACAACGGGAAGTCGACCCGGCAGCAGGAGTAAGTACAAGAAATCTCGTCGAAACGGTTGTCGGTACAAAAGCGTTTGTGCCGAAACTGGATAATTTGCAAAAAGAAGCGGTTCCAAATTATCATCAATGGCTGCAATACGGGGATACCATACATCAACTGGGAAAAGCATTAGAAGACACCGGTGCCGAACCGCAGTTTTCGGGCCATCCCTTCAGTAATCTGGGTATTGAGGTAATAAAAGCGGAGAATCCATTTAGTCTGATGGACAGCCTCACTACGCATGCAAATGCTTCTATTCAGCAGATTTCTGCCGTTATCGGTCAAAATAACATCCCATCTGAGCATGCGGCATATCTGGAGAATATTAAAAACCTGATCCGGGACGCTGTGGTACTGGAACCATTGGCGCAGAGCAGAAATCTCCGTCTGGTGGAGAAGACGAACCCGGAATCACAGGAATTTGAGGAATCATACAGGGAATACGAGGAAATTATCAATGCGTATCAGCATTCTCTTGATGCCAATAAACGATGGGTTAACAAATTTGATAAACAGGAGGTGGAACAGGCAATCGAACTGGCGGAAAAACATGAAAAATCTTTCTTTAGTTTTTTAAACGGCAACTGGCGACGATTAAAAAATCAGCTAAAGCAATCTTATGATTTTTCCGCACATCAGATAAAACCAGCCTTTAGCTTAGTCCTTAAGCAATTACAGGATGAATACAATATAAACGACCAGGTCATCCAAAACAAAAAGTCTCTGGAGAAAAAATATAAAGTTGACAATATTGAAAATGTTTATTCCGGAATTGAAGTTTTGCGGGGAAAACAGGGTGATAAAGAAATCGATTACCTGCTGGAACATCCACAAGCTAATGAACTCGTCCTGCAGTTAAGCAAATTGAACAACCAATTGCATCAGCTGGAGCTGCAGTTACAGCAATGCTTATATGGAGCTAAAGAAAAATCACTGGCACAAATCAGTGATGAGTTGTCGACCCTTAAAAGCAATATGGATGTATTAAAAGATCTCCTGCCAAGCCTCCAAAAGTTTATTATGCTTCCTGAAAATGTCCAGCAATTTATACGTAAAATCCCTGTCACGCCCATACAGGCGGAATCCGCAATGGCAAGTAAAACGCTTGAAATACTGTTCCGGAACAGGCAGACGTTCGCAGGCATTAATCAGAAGATGTTACAGGAAACGGTAAAAGATATTGATGCACTCTACCGTGAATTATTAATGCTGAACAGCGAATACATAAGAGCTGAACGCAGGCAAAAGTTCATAAATAATTATGAATTAAGTAACGCTTCTTCCGCTGTACTGACGACAGAACAAAAGCAAGGCAAAAAGGAATACACGGATGGCAGAAGAATATTAGAACATGAAATGGGAAAGACAATGCGGTTTAAAAGCATCCGTGAAATTGCATCCAACGAAAGCGGCAACGTCTTGAAAGATATCAAACCCGTATGGCTCATGAGCCCGCTGAGTGTGAGTGATAGCCTTCCGCTCGATACAGGTTTTTTTGATGTAGTCATATTTGATGAAGCCAGCCAGATCACGCTCGAAGAGGGTATTCCCGCGCTGTTTCGGGCACCCCAGACGATTATTGTGGGTGACGACAAGCAAATGCCGCCGAGCAACTTCTTCTCTGCAAAAGCAGATGACCCGGAAGACCTTGAAGTGGTGGACGGTGAGAAAGAAGATGAAATACTCAGCGCTGATGCTGACAGTCTGCTTGTTCAGGGAGCACGCAAGCTGGACAGTACGATGCTTAGCTGGCATTATCGCAGCAGGTATGAAACGCTGATAAGCTACTCAAACCATGCTTTCTACGGGGCCGGGTTGCTCACCATCCCAGACAAGACGGTCCATCATCTTGAGAAGCAGTTAACCGAGATACAGCAACCCGAGGAAGGCAGTGAGCACGCGGCTGAACTATTAAATGGCAGCATTAGCTTCCATTATCTCCCCAACAGCGTTTATGAAAACAGGAATAATATCAGCGAGGCCAAATACATAGCGAGCATGGTGAAAAAGCTCCTGCTGGATAATGTCCGGGAAACCATCGGTATCGTCGCGTTTAGTCAGGAACAGCAGGGGATTATCGAAGAAGCAATTGAAAATTTAGCAGCCGGTGATAGAGCTTTCGACGAGGTTTTGGAAAAAGCCTATAACAGGAAAGATGAAGGACAGTTTACGGGGCTTTTTATAAAGAATCTGGAAAATGTGCAGGGCGATGAGCGGGACATCATCATTATGAGCGTATGTTATGGTCACGATAGCAACAAAAAGATGTTAATGAATTTTGGTCCCATTAACAGGAAGGGAGGAGAGAAAAGATTAAATGTAATTTTTAGCAGGGCTAAAAAACACATGGCGGTTGTCAGCAGCATCCGGCAGCATCATATCACTAACGACCTCAACGAAGGAGCTAACTATTTTAAACGCTTTTTATCTTATGCGGAAATGGTAAGCACCGGTAATATGAAGGCAGCGCGAAACATTCTCGACAGTTTGGTAACAAACGAACAAAAGAAAACGGAAATAATCAATGGTTGTGCTGTTACCACATTACAGATAAAAAACGCACTTGAAACAAAAGGATTGATTGTAGAAGAACAGATTGGTCAGAGTAGTTTCAAATGCAGTCTTGGTATTAAAAGGAAACTGCAAGACCCCGATTATGCTTTAGGCATATTGATCGACGACGAACTCCATTACCGCAACGATGATTTGATGGAGCAGTATTATCAACGTCCGGCAATTTTACAATCTTTTGGTTGGCGTGTCACCAATGTCTTTGCAAAAGACTGGTTAGAAGATCCGGAGAGAGTATTGAGCGCGTTGCTTCGGTTGCTTCAGGAAAATCCGGTTTCCACAGAAGCTGAACAAACCGAAAAGCAAACTGAAGTTCTAGCGGAAAAGGAGGAAAAAGAATTGGGAACGAAGTTGCTTTCTGCAAATGGTGAAAAATTCTGGTCGGTTATTCAGCAAGAACACCAAATTCAGATAAGATTTGGCAGAAGCGGTACGCCAGGTCAGGTGCAGATAAAAACATACGCAACCGCAGAAGAGGCCACCTTAGCAAGAAACAAGCTGATTGAGGAACAATTAGCTGCCGGGTTTCAGCACCTCATCTTTAGTTGATTAGACTATTGAGAAATAATTTTTTAGACCTTCATATTTAGTCTTTAGACATAATGAATATATCACCCCAGGAAATTAAAGACGTTTGAGATAAGAGCGGATATTTATTTGAGCAAAAGGTTGCATCAGTTATTGAAAGGTTTGGGTGTCACACGAAGACCAACCGAGACTGACATACTTGATACTTATTTATTGTGATATTGATTGTGACAGATCAACACATCCGGTATCCTCACTCCCAATCACGAGGACTTATTAAGATTTTTAAATTGTATCTGTCAATCTTTACACTGTTAATGCATCAAACCCGTTGGGTGTTGTGAAAGCAACGCTCATCGAGTACGTTTTGTATAATGCTGTAAATACGGATGTTCGGATAGCAAGCTTTGTAAAACGGCAGAAGGCAAATGGTATGATGCAGCTACAAGTACTGTCATCGACAGTCATTTGTCAACTTCATTAAAAAGGGCGATTGATGATCCTGAAAAGTATGGACTATTTCCAAAACTTTCCGATCGATATACTGCAATGAGAACAGTAGAATAAGTAACCAAAATAAACATAGATTTGTTTTGCTGTATCAGTTGCTGCAGGTTCCTTACTTTGTCCTGTAGCGCGATGGGTGTAATAAAATCCTTGCCGCCAGTTTTCTGCATCAGCGAAACATCTTCCTTATGTCCGATGACAGTATCAAAAAAACTTTGTATTGCAAGCGCCGCTTCTGCCAACATTGAACAATTAAAAATGCTCATATTTTCACCGCCACCTCTTAACGGGATGCATCCGGGAGTTCGTTTTCATTGAGGCTTATACTCAAAATTGAGATCGAAAAACGCCAGTGGGTAGCGTAACTGGTGCTTGATGTCGATTCTGATAATGCCGTTCCTGCTGCTTACCACATTGACACCTTTTAAGGTAGAAGGCATTAGCCAGACGGACACAAAACAGGAAAAATCTTCTAAAAAACGGGAAAAACACGGTAAGTTTATACACTGATTCTGCTCACTTTTGATATTGGATAAAAAACAAATGCCTGGTTCATTCTCACGTTTGGTTTAAGTACACCTCCTCTATCTGCTGAAATGCCGACCCATTTTGTAAAACATTAAACCGTTCCGTTAACCATGGCAACCAAACTTTCAAAAACGCATTACTTTGTTTTTGCCTGCCTCTTTCTTGGCATCCTTGGCAGTTTTATTCAGGGGGAATTCTGGAGTGCCAGGGCACTTGCAGAAAGTACCCTGATCATTTGCGCACTCAGTTACCTCGCGTCAAAATATTATGCAGGCACGATTATCCGCAAATACCAGGATTTTTATTATAATCCGGGAAAAGGACGCCGGTTTTGGGACACCGTTATCATAGAGAGCAGCTTTCACATTATTATGCCGGTTGCACTGGCATTGCTTTATGCCTGCTGTTTACTGATGCTGCTAAAATACCTGCCCCAATCGTCGTACAAGACCGTTGCCAATCTTGTCAATCCTGTCATAGATTTCAACAAGCACTACATCAAATACCCGCTTACGTTGCTGGTTACCGTACTGGGTATCCTGACACTCACAAGATATTTATCTGTAAAAAAATACAAGTCGTTTCAAAAAGCATCCAAATACATCGGTATGCCATTCAAAGTTGCAGCGACACTTTCTTTTTTTCTCATGCAGGACAAAGGCATCAGTAACAACCTGCTGGAATACCATTTTAATGCAAACCCGGTTGTAGCGCAGTTCACAACTTTCAATGCTGCGACGCAACAGGATGTTGCACGTCAAAAGGAAATTAAAACCGCTTTAAATGCTTACCTGGACTATGTTATTGAGCGGCTGAATAATAATTATCAATCAAAGGAAGAGAGCGACACTTCGCAAATTGTGGTTCACCCGGATGCCGTTAAGTTGAAAGCGCTTGTTGAACAATTTCCGCAGGTCAGGGATGCAGTGATTGACCATATCAAACGCGACCCGGTTTATCTGATCGGCGACAATGACAAGACCTTCACAAAGTACCACGAAGCCATATGGACTTACAATGAACATGAAGTAAAAACCTCCAATTTTTATGAAACCGTATCGAAAAAGGAATCATCCTTTTTTGAGGATTTCCTTTCGGTGATTGCGGATGAACGAACCAGTATCAAAAAAAAGCCGTTAGGTGAAAATGCGGAGATCATTCAAAAATTGATGGGCGATTTCTGGAGCGAATTTATTCCCGCTGATAAGCTTACTGAATCCATCCCGCTGCATAAGATCTTAAAAGATAAAGCCATTGACCTGCTCAACGACAAACTGATGAACGGTATTTACACGCTCTTTACAAAAAGAAGGGTCACCAAAAACGATATACAGGAACTTAATACGTATATCGACGATGTTGTTACGGACGACTATAAGGCAGCGCTAAATTCGGTAAAAAACAAGTTCACTGTTTTGGGTGATTATTATTCGGAATTGAGCAAAACCGCAGCCACTGATTATTTTAACACCATTGAGAAAACAGCAGATCGTTCTGTGGTGACTTATGAAGAAGGTATCATACAACAAAGAGCCTATCTTGAAAAAATAAAAGCCGAATGGAATACTGAGTCTGACGTTAAAAAAAATGTGGAAGCACTCAAACGACGATACCCGGACAGGACCGATGAAGAACTGGAGGACTACGTCAAAGTAGTGCGTGATGAACAATTGCAAAATCTGGACGACAGGATCGGAGAGATAGATGCGGCGCTACGGCAAAAGGAAAACCTGAAAGATTATACGTTTATCAGGGACCGTTTCAGCGCCGGGGGCATTTTCCTGGGCCGCTCCATTACACCATATGGTTATACCAGTCCCTGCGGCGGGAGGTTTTATCCTGCGCTAAGGGATTGCCCGAATGCGTTACTTACAGGCAATCTGCTTACGCTTGAACTGAATAACAATAAACTGGTGGTAAAAACTAGCACGGGCAGTTTTGAAAGCGAATCTGCTGTCTCTCCAGGCCTGTTACTTGCTGCCTATAATTATGTTTATGCTGAAAACACTTACCCGGTGCTGATTGATGGTTTTTTTGACAATAAGGGAAACGAGATCTTTGCGTACAATAGAAATTTCACTTATGACGCTGCATTGTTGCACACGCTTTTCAAGTCGGATAACTTTATATTTGATGTACTGGATGACTCCATAGCTGATACAGATCTCCGGTCCAGGTTCCGTGATGCCGTTACTACCTTCCATGCGGAACGCAAAGACGTTTCACTGTCACGCATTTTTGATGATGCTTATTTTATTACGACAACCAAGAGTGGTCATTTCGATATAAATACCCAGCTTACCTTTAGCGTGGTGGCAAACGATGGTGATAATACCAGTACCAGGTACCGGGAAATGAGCGATTTGTCAGCAACGTTCAATAGTAATTACGAATGGTTGCTTAACAGGTATCCCTATCTGAACGACCTTGTGAAATTTGCATCTTACCAGGCGTTGTTCCGTGCACTGCCGCAAAACAAAGTGGACATTACTGACCTGATCTTAAAGAATAAAAATTGAAATTATTTAATTATAGAATTAAATCCCTGCTGTATGGTTTCCGTTAAAGATGTCGCCGATGTAATCAAAATGCTGGGCGATGTTGTCAAGAGCACCCGGGAAATTATAAATGCTGTTAATGATGGCAGAAAATATCTTGCGCTGAAATACCCTGACGCACAAAGGGATTTCAGCAGCCTGATTGACCAGATGCAAAAAGCGATTGAAGGAATGGCCAAAGTAACAAGTGTCATCACGAATTTTCGTTTTGTGATTGCAGGCAATGTTGATGATAGTACGATAGCATACAGTGAACTTGCCCGCTTTAATGACTATATCATCAGCCAAAAGGCGGACGTTGCTGTACTTAGAAATGTTGCCCGGAAACTCAAGGCTGACTGTGGAAAGGTGCGGACGCTTAGAGATAAGCTAGATGAACGTACAAAGGAGCGATCCTGGGGTTCGCTATTCGGATTGCTGGGAGATAAAGCACAGCAACGTACCGTTGAATTACATAGCACGATCAGTAATTTCTACGCTGATGACGAAAGAATGATAGAGCTGATTAACCAGACACTGGATCTCGCGGAAAGTGCGATCAAAGATATAGAGTATGTTCTTGGTCCGGCAGGAGTCGCCAATCCTTATAATGTTCCTGAAGCGGCCACAATCCTTGGGATTTACGCTAAGTTATTTGAAGCTCCGAATAAGGATCTTCAGCATCTGGCAAATATTATGAGTGAGGCTCAATCCGCTCTTATCATAGGATAACCAAGCCGAAATACCGGCTCTGTTGTTTAAGTAAAAAAGGCACCACTCCAAAAGCAGTGAAACATGCTGTGAAGAGTGCCGGCAACTGTAAGAAAAAAGTGGATAAGAACTGGGGAACTAATTGCGCCCACCCATTAAATGATTCACACTTATCTGTAACTTCATTAAGGTTGACAAGATTTTTTTGCCTTATAAAATCACTTTAATACCTTATGGAAATAAGAACGATCACCGTGCATGATGGAAGTAAATATTTTTATACCACATCAGCGTTTACTGCAGCAAACCCTTTAGGCATAGTTAAAGCCACGCTGATAGAATATGCACTTTATAAACCCGACAACAAGGAGGCGCCCATTGGCAAACTCTATAAAACCAATGAAGGCAACTGGTATGATGCACCAACAGATGATGTCATTAACACACTACTGTCCGCTTCCCTGAAGAAGGCAATCGATGAAGCTGAAAAAATACACTCAGCAACTGAAGTTCATTCTTAATTGACGTAATACTACTATCACGATATGTCCATTTCTCAAATCAATCTTTTTTTAGTTGTATTTGTGAAGGATTTTTTATTTTGTTACCATAAATACAGGCGTAGCCGGCAAGGCACTACGACAGCCTCAATCGACCATAAACAATTAACTTCCTGAGAATACATTGAGTAAGGCTTTAAATGTTTTAAAAAATTTGATTTATATACCAATCGGAATTACTCTGATTGGTATGATATGTTATGGTATTTTTTATTTTATTGGTAGCTTATATATTGGTGGGCGTTTGGCTTATATAGGGACGGATAAAACTATAATCGTTGATAGTGTTTGGTACACTTTAGAAAAAATAGACCCGGGTAAGCCAAGCGTAAAAGTAAACCACATAAGGTTTAAGAATTTTACAGGTTCGGTATCGAATCTTCCACCAAAATTAAATCTTGGAGACTCTGTTCAAATTTTATATTACCAAAAATTCAATGAAGGATTAACAATTGAACATACAAATAAATTTATCCAAATAGTAGATGGACTTGGCGGATTTATTATGGCTTTCGTTTTGGCTTCGCTTATGTTTATCGCTTTTTTTGTTCCTTTTATTTATCATACAATCGAAGAATTTCATTTTGTAAAAACAGCAATAGCCAAGAGTTACCAAAAGCCAGAATTTAAATCCGAGCAGATTTTAGAGACACACAAATTTTTGTCTTATTCAATTAGGTTTTTACCATCCATATTATCGGTATTTATAAATGTTTTGGTATTACTCGTCTTTTTGAAAACGTTACTCTTTGTTGAAAAAGCAAATGAAGCTTTATGCGGAGTATTAGTAATAAGTATCTTGATATACTTTGCATTTATAAGCCCAAAATGGGTAAAATGGCTCTACTTACTAAGATACTCGAACCATTGGTTTCTTGAAGCATTACGAATAATCGTAGAAACTGTAATTGGATTGAAATTAATTGGCGAACTGCTTTTTCTATTCAAGAAAGAGGACTATTATTTCGGTAGCCTCTTTGATTTGTTTAAAGAAACCGCTGTAAAATTATTTGACTATTTGTTTGGTTGATGAAAGACGCAAAAGTTGACTTTTTAAATTATTGAGTGAAACAAAACTACTTGGTGCTCGTAGACTCCTATACGATATAACTATCAAGTCATAAGTTTTCCCAATAAAAAAGCCGCAATAATTGCAAGCACGACCAAAACCCAAACATACGCCGGCACGCCTTTTTTCTGATCCAGCAATTGTTGCAGGCTCTTTATTTCATCCTGCTTGACCTTCATTTGCATTTCGCTGAACTCATTGGCGTTTTTGAGTTTGTCCTGCAGGTTTTGCAATTGCACTTCATAACTTCCTTTCAGTTGCGTGGTAACGTCCGCGATCAGTCTTGCCTTGGAATGCTGTAGCTCTTCCATCGTATGCGTGTACAGTTCCTGGAAATATTGACCCAACGCGGTCGGTGTGATAAAATGCTTGTCCGCGATTTTCTGCAGCAGCGAAACATCTTCTTTATGCCCAATGGCGGTAACAAAATAGCTTTGTAATTCAAGCGCTGCTTCTGCCAATACCGGGCGATTAAAGATGCTCATATTTTCACCACCACCCCTTGAAACAACCAGCACATCTGTTTTTTGATCGTATGCCCGGAGTGCCTCCACGATCTCGCCTTCATTGCTGAGGCTCACCCGTACAAAATTAAAATCGAAAAACGCCAGCGCGTCGCGCAACTGGTGCTTGGTGTCGCTGTCGATAATGCCGGTCCTACCGATAATAATGGTCACGATGACGGGTTGCTGTTGAATGATCTTCGTTTTAATAAAGCCATCCACATCCTTATAACCCTGCGCCGCTTTGCGTTGAAGGATCTCAAAGGTTTTTATTTGTTCTTCGGTGAGTTTGCTTTCTTCCTGCGAATGCACTTCCATCACATTCACCTGCAGCTCGATCCTGGCGCCGTTTGCCTGCACCTTTTTGGTCAGGTAAGCTGAACACTCGATCACCTGCCCCGCTTCAAGGTTTACCCGCAATATAGCAGGCACAACCAGCGTAATACTCGCATCAATGTATTCATCTTTCAGGCTGTCATAATACACGCCGTTGTAATTCGCACCTTTGCCAGGCACATAAATGCCTTTAATGGTAAATGGCTTTCGCGTTGCATCATTTGACAGGGCATTGCTGAAGATGTTGACCAGTGCTGAAGGTGTTATCGTGTCGTTCGCGGCCATGACGGGCAATATAAGCAATCTGTAGCTTTGTTTAAAATTGCCCCAAAAACGTTATTTATTCCTTAGTCAATTCTAGTACACGATCAGAAGCAGATCGCAAATTCGCAACTAATACTTGCAGCTTTATAGACACTTAATGAAGGATTTCCCATCAGGATTTCGAAAAATGGAAGAAAATTAAATTTAGTGTACTTCAGCTTTTGTTTCCTTCACCGGTGCCTGTACGGAATTTTTGGCAAGTGAACAAGGTGATTTATCACAAAAAATACGTGAAAAATCACGTTTTTTATTTCAAAAAAAATGTGTTCGTTTGCACCGCAATCGAAATTAACTTTTGCAAGTAACTCGTACAGTTAATTTGATGAAATTTTCCCAGCCAACCTTGAGAATCTTCCATTATTTAGAACGTTTTGTTTAGAAAATATTAAACCCGGAGCAAATAGACAATAGCGCAGCTCGGTTGAGTGACTATTATGAAAATAATTAACGGTTGCACTACGACGTCCCATGCACATACGTATGCGATTACAGTAATTATAACAGATACTTTACCATATGGCAAAAGCAAAAAAAACAGAAGTGGAAGCTTCACTAGTTTCTTCAAATCCTGAAATTACAAAACCAAGGTTGATAAAATTGATAATAAAAAATTATCGTTGCATTGGTTCGACGCCGGTTGAAATTGACCTCAACGATATTGTTGTCTTAGTTGGAGCAAACAATGTCGGGAAAAGCTCCATCTTAAAAGCTTATGAACTTGCTATGTCTCAAGGGTCTGGAAAAGCAGATTTAAAGCGTGAAGATTTTCCGAACAACACAATTGACAATGACAATTTACCTGAAATAGAACTTCATACCATTGTTTATGACAACAGCCCGGGTGACAAATGGATACAAGTTCTGGAAAATGGTGAAATGCTGGTAAGGGAAAGATGGGTATGGAATGGCGAGGGCAAGCCCAAAAGAGAAGGTTGGGAAGTTGAAGCAAGTTCGTGGAGTGAAAATGTTCCGTGGGGTGCCCCGAACGTTGCTAATGCCAGAAGGCCTGAGCCACATAGGGTTGATGCATTTGATTCCCCTGAAGAGCAAGCCAAAGCAATTAAGAAATTGCTGATGCAAGCTCTTAACGATAGAGTGAAAAACCTAAAAGCCCAAAATCAGGAGGAAGGCCAGGAAGAAAACGATTACAAAAAGTTAATTGCACATGTAAAAGCGTTGCAAAAGAAAATCGTATTAGAAGCAAAAGACCAAATTGACGCAGTTAACCAAGAATTGAGTGATTTGGTAGCAAGAGTTTTTCCAAATTACAAAATTGACTTCGATGCAAAACCGGAAGATGATTTAGACAGTGCTATAAACTTATTCAAGGCAGACCCACAACTATTGATGGGACCTGCCGATGGTTATTTAAGTACTATTGACAGACAAGGCAGCGGAGCAAGAAGGACTTTATTGTGGACGGCGATTAAATTTATTTCCGAAAACAATCAAAAGGGAAAAGATAATGGAGCAGTCGTTAGACCTCATTTACTTCTAATTGACGAGCCTGAAATTTGTTTACATCCTAATGCAATTAGAGAAGCTTGTAACCTTTTATACGATTTACCAAGCTCAGACAATTGGCAGGTTATGGTTACAACGCATTCGCCTATATTCATAGATTTTTCTAAGGACAATACAACCATTATTAAAGTTGAGAAAACATCTAACGGCGAAATTAAAGGGACAACTGTATTTCGACCCGATAAAGTACAATTAGACGATGACGATAAGAGAAATTTGAAACTCTTAAATATTTGCGATCCTTATGTAGCAGAATTCTTTTTTGGCGGCAAAGTGATAGTAGTTGAAGGTGATACTGAATATACGGCCTTCAACTACATAAAAAGACAGAAACCCGAAGAATATAAAGACATAAATATCATTAGAGCGAGAGGGAAAGCAACTATTGTTTCATTGATTAAAGTTCTTAATCACTTTGGTTCGGATTACGCAGTTCTTCACGATTGTGACATTCCAATAATTACAACTAAACGAGGAATTGAAATGGCAAACCCTGCCTGGGGTAATAATCCAAATATTTTGAATGCCATGAATGCAAAACCTGTTGGGAAATCAACAAGGTTATTAGCGTCACTGCCAAATTTCGAGTTGGCTTATTTCGGTGAGGTTGCCGAAAATGAAAAACCCTATAATGCATTACGGACATTAGAACAGGATGAAGTAAAATTCGACACTGTTGAAGCCTTACTTAAAGCACTTGTTGATTTTGCATCTCCTCCACCCATAAACTGCACGGAATGGACAAGCATAGAGGACTTAGAACAGAAATTAATGGATTCATTATCCGGATAATATTATGGTCTCTAGGCAGTGACACAAAAGCGTTAGTTATGGTTTTATTTCATCACAACTTCTTTATCTTTAGCATTAAGGGACTTTCAATACGCGCACATTTAAATGCTATTTATGGACAACAACTTTGACAATCTTAAAAGACTGCTTGACAATCTAAAAACAATAAGCTTTATAAACAGGTTATTTGCTTGGAAAAAAATCAAAAACCAGCTTATCGATGCTGCTATTGACTTGCAAAAACTTATTTCCAACATCGACAACCAAAAGGAGGCTTTAACTAAAATTGAAGCAGAATATTCTTCTTTAGCTAAAGATTTTAAAATTGCAGGTGAAGCTTTGATTAGAAAAGAAAACGAAATAGACAAACTTAGTAACGCCGTCAATGAATCAAACGCCAAAATTGAAAAGTTCACTGTTGACAACTCATCACAACTTGCAACGATCAAAGCCTACGAAGAGAAAGTGAATTCACTAGCGAGTGATAACAGATTATTAATTGAAAAAAATACATCTTTTGGTGCTGAGAACAAAAAATTATCAGAAGAAGCAGCGACAAATGAAGAAATGATTTCAAATCTTTCAAAAAGAAAGTCCGAGATAGAAATTGAGGTGGTCGAAATAAAGAAGGATTTACAAAGCCTTGAAAAAAACTATCAGGATGCAAATAGCAAGATAGAAAATTTGACGTCTGAAAATTCTTCCTCAGGTGCCACCTTAAAAGCGCATGAAGCAAGAATAAATTCTTTAACAAGTGATAATAGATTATTGTCTGAAAAAAATTCTAATCTTATAGCTGAGAACAAAAGACTCGCGGAAGAAGCTGCAACCAGCCTGGAAACAATTTCAAGTTTGACAAAGCGTAAATCGGAAATGGAAATTGAGTTTACTGAGACAAAAGGAAAACTTCAAACAGCTTCAAATGAATTGGGTGAGGTAAAGAAGCAAAACACACAATTATTAAAAGATGAAGAGTTCAGAAAACAGGAGCACTCAAATTCAGTTTCAGCTTTATCCCAAATTCAAAACCAAATACAGTCAGAAAGAACAAAAGAAATTGACGAAAGAAATGCAACTGAAATAGAAAGATTAAAAAATTTGAAGGATACATGGAACAGACATCAAGAATCCGCAAAGAACATCGTAAAAACAATTTGCCAAAGACACACAATTCAGTACATTGATAAAGTTCCATTTAAAGGAGATCCCGATAATACGTTACTTATTTGTGACGAGTTCGTAATTTTTGACGCGAAAAGCCCAGGTGGTGACAATTTATCAAATTTCCCTAATTACTTGAAAGATCAAGCAGAGAAAGCAAAAAAATATGCCAAACAAGAAAATGTAAAAACTGATATTTTTTTTATCGTCCCGTCCAACACCTTAGACTATCTGTCTACGTTTGTTTACAAATTTGGAGACCATAACGTATATATCATCTCTGTAGATGCACTTGAGCCTATTGTCTTAAGTTTAAAAAAGATTGAAGAATATGAATTTGTTGATCAATTAAGTCCAGAAGATCGGGAAAATATTTGTCGCGTTTTAGGACAGTTTGCACATTTATCAAAAAGAAGAATACAAGTTGATAGCTTTTTTGCAAGGCAATTTATAGAGCTTGCATATAAGTGTGAAAACGATTTGCCTCCTGACATTTTGAAAACGGTAATTGACTTCGAGAAAACCGGAAAATTAAATCCTCCCCAGGAGAAAAGAGCGAAATCAATACCGATTTCTGAGATCGAAAATGAAAGCAAAAAAATTAAACATGAAGCAGACGGACGAGGTATAGTAATTGAAGATGAAACCATTTCTGAACTGTTTAATGACATACCGCTTTATAAAAAGACAGACCAATAAAATTGCTGCGAGAAATCAAATAAACAAAAAGAGCGCCTATAAGTTATTTAAAACTCCTCCCTTCCGGAAACAACTTCTCCTGTTTGATTTCTTTTGATTGTGCGTTACTTTTCTCTTTTGGTACAGCCAACCTGCGCAGCAGTTTGGAAAAGTCATAACAGACCTGTGTGATCACATGAATGACTTCGCCTTCCTTTTGTAAGGTACCTTCGATCATGATCAGCCTTGCCTGCATGATCTCCCTGCGGTAGAGGTTGAACAGGTTTTCGAACACGACCACGTTGGCTTGCCCGGTCTCATCTTCCAGCGTCATAAAACAAACGCCTTTTGCCGTGCCGGGTCTTTGTTTGACCAGTACCAGCCCGGCTATCCTCACGGGTTCACCGTTGTGCATGTTCGCGAGATCGGCGCAGGTACGGATATGCAGTTGCTGGAGTTTATCGCGTACAAAGCTGATGGGGTGGGCTTTTAAGGAAAGGGAAGTGGTGGCATAGTCCTGTACCACGTGTTCCGATTCGTGCATGGTGGGCAGTTCGATGCCTGTTTCGACATTGGCATCAGGAGAAGCCTGTCCTTTAAAAAGCGCTTCGGGTTTGTCGGTCGTGGAAACTTCCCATAAAGCCTGCCGCCTGTCCAGGCCCAGTGAACGGAAGGCATCGCCACCTGCCAGCAGTTGTAATGCTGATTCGCTCACCCCGGCGTCGCGTAACTGGTTGATGCTGGTAAAGGATTTTGTTCTGGCGGTAAGCAGGGTTGTCATATCTTCCGCACGCAGCCCTTTTACATGCCTGAAACCTAAACGGAGTGCATATTGGGGTGAGGTTTCCAGTGTATTATCCCAGTCCGAATGATTAATGTCCACCGGTCTGACTTCCACGCCGTGCTTTCTGGCATCCGCGACGATCTGTGCCGGCTGGTAAAATCCCATCGGCAGGCTGTTGAGCAGGGCGCAGGCAAAGACATCCGGGTAATAGCACTTGAGCCAGGAGGAGACATAGACCAGCAATGCAAAACTCACCGCGTGGCTCTCCGGGAAACCGTAGCTTCCAAAACCTTCGAGTTGTTTAAACACCCGTTCCGCGTATGCCTGCGTATAACCATTTTGCAGCATCCCTTTGACCAGTTTTTCACGGAACTGCGTGACCAACCCCTGTGCTTTAAAAGTGGCCATGCTTTTGCGCAGCTTATCGGCTTCGGTGGCGGTAAAACCTGCGGCCACGATAGCGATCTTCATCGCCTGTTCCTGGAAAAGCGGCACGCCCAGTGTGCGACCTAAAATCGCTTCGAGTGCTTTTGAGGGATATTCCACCGGTTCCTCCCCGTTACGACGCCGGAGATAAGGGTGCACCATGTCGCCCTGGATGGGGCCGGGTCGTACAATCGCGACCTCGATCACGAGGTCATAAAAACAGCGGGGTTTGAGCCGGGGCAGCATCGACTGCTGCGCGCGGCTTTCGATCTGGAATACACCAATAGTATCCGCGTGGCAGATCATGTCATATACCTTGGGGTCATCCTGTGGGATATTGGCCAGCGTGAGATCAAGACTGTATTTTTCTTTGGCCAGCACAAACGCTTTCCGGATACAGGTCAGCATACCGAGTGCCAGCACATCCACCTTCATCAGTCCGAGCGCATCAATATCATCCTTGTTCCACTCGATACAGGTGCGGTCTTCCATCCGGGCATTCAGGATAGGGCAGATATCCGAAAGTTTGCCACGGGTAATGACAAAGCCTCCCGTATGCTGCCCCAACTGTCGCGGGGCACCGACGAACTGGCTGGTAAGCTCCAGCGTCTTGCGCAGGTGCGGGTCGGCTGGATCAACACCCTGCTCTTTTAGTTTCTGTTCATCAAACCATTCTTCGCTAAAATCCCAGACACTCCCCGAAAGCCGTTCAATAATGTCCACGGTCAACCCCATGGCCTTTGCCACATCGCGAAGGGCGCCTTTCTGGTGCTGCTGCGTCACCGTCGCCACGATGGCCGCGCGGTCACGGCCGTATTTGGCAAACACGTATTGCATGACCTCTTCGCGTCTTTCATGTTCAAAATCCACATCAATATCGGGTGGCTCGTTTCGGGCAGCGGAAACAAAACGCTCGAACAGCAGGTCAAATTTGGTGGGGTCCACCGAGGTAATGCCCAGCAGGTAACAGACCGTAGAATTGGCGGCAGAACCCCGTCCCTGGCAAAGGATCTCCCTGCTCCTGGCAAAACGCACAATATCATAAACCGTCAGGAAATAAGATGCGTAGTGCATCTGTTCAATAAAAAACAGTTCATGATGGATGTTGGCTACGATCTTTTCAGGTATGCCACCCGGGTAGCGCTCCTGTGCGCCTTTCCATGCTAAATGCGTCAGCTCCTCCTGCGGGATGTGGCCTTCGGTAGTGATTTCTTCGGGGTATTCATATTGCAGTTCATCCAGCGAAAAGGTACAGGCTTCCGCAATTTCCTGCGTGCGCCGGATCGCATCGGGATACTGCCGGAACAGCCGCAGCATTTCCGGTTCGGGCTTGAGATGTCTTTCCGCGTTGGGATGGAGTTTGTAACCCGCCGTATAGATCGTGCATTTTTCGCGGACACAGGTGACCACATCCTGCAACTGCCGCCTTGCGGGCAGATGGTAATGCACCGCATTTGTTGCCACCATCGGTACAGCATACTTTGCCGACAGCTCCGCTACCTGGTACAGCCATTTACCATCATCACCCAGATAATGACGCGTAGCCGCGATATATAGTTCCTTTCCAAAAGCATCGCAGTATTCGCGCAGCTCCTTTTCAAACGAAACATCAAAAGCAAAGTCATCATTGAGTTTATTCGGAGGTAAGACAATGAATTTTACACCTTTTGCATGCTGAAACACGTCCACCTTTTTCAAATGACAATCGCCTTTTTCAGCCCGCCGGTTACCAATTGTCAGCAGGTTGGTCAATTGTGACCAGGCTGCGAGATCGGTGGGATAAGCCAGCAGGTCAGAGCCATCGAGCAATACGAGGTGCACACCGGGGATCAGCCGGATACCTTTTTCTTTGGCCGCTACATGCGCCCGTACCATACCCGCCACCGTATTGCGGTCGGTAATGGCAATGCTGTCATACCCAAACGCAGCGGCTTGCGCCACCAGTTCCTGCGGATGCGATGCACCCCGCAAAAAACTGAAATTACTCGTAACCTGTAGTTCCGTGTATTGCATCACTTACCTCCTTCACGCAAAAAAGCCATGTAAATACCAGCCGTATGTTTTCGCTGCATCATAATGCCCCGAACGGAAAAGCCAGTACCGTTTACCTTCCTCGTCTTCCACGACATAATAATCCCGGTGCTGCCCTTCCTGCAGCCACCATTCCTGCTCGATCCGTTCGGGTCCGTCGGCTTTTATTACTTTATGAAAAACACCCCTGTAACGGAAGGACATCGGCGGATAATCAGGTATCGGCGCTGTCACCTCGATGGGTTCGGGCTTGGGTAACAGTTCCAGCGGTCGCGGGCGGTCCATGTACCAGGTCGTCGCTGCCTTTTCTTCCAGTGACAAAGCAGGTTTAAAAGAGCGTTCCGGCCAGTAATGTGCGTCAGGGAGATAACGCTTGACACACGCCATACCCATCTTACCCGTGATCCGGTCCAGCAATTCTGCGACCGCATTATTCTCCAGCCCGAAACTGCTTTCCCAAAGCGTCGCCTGCGGCGCTTCCACATCCTCGACCTGTTTTGCTTCGAGTACAAAAAGCTCAATACCCAGCGCTGGTTCAATAGAGGATAACTTTATCTCAAACAATTTAAAAAGATGCGCAGTATTGTGCGACGCACGGTTGGTGCCGATCTCTATCTTTACTACTTTACTATCTATACGAAAAGCGCTCAGCACCGCTATGCGCAATCCTTTTCCTTCCTCCAGCAAGCGCTTACACAAACAATCCAGTAATTTTTGCACAGCTATTGCTATACCCGTGGCCGTAACAATCGGTTCCAAACAAGGCAGGCGTTCCTGCCAGGGTTCCACCGGTACCACCGGTTGCAGTATTTCTTTGGTTGTTCCAAAAGCCTGGTCCAGCCGCTTTAAAATAAGTTCACCGAAACGCCGACGCAGCGCCGAACGTGGCATGCTGCAGAAATCCCTGATATAATGTAACCCTAAATGAAACAATTGCTCAACGGTTGCTCTTTCCAACCGTAAAGCCTGCGCCGGCAAGTCCAAAAAAGAGGTATTACCATACCGCGCAAATCCCCATGCCGCACCAATCGTATCTGCGATGGCGACCTGCACCTGGTAACCAAAAGCCGCCAGACGGCTTTTTATGGCGTCCATGTATTTTTCCTCGCCGCCCCATAAATGCGCACAACCCGACGCGTCCAGTATCAAACCATCCGGCACGTCAACCGCAACAACGGGAGAGTAGCGGATACACCACTCCGCCAGTGCCTGCAATACCCTCGCGGGCATTTCCGGCTGGTCATCCAATACCTGCAGGTTAGGGTACAACGCTTTCGCATCCGCTACCACCATACCGGGGTGGATTCCCTGTTTTTCAGCAAGTGTATTCACCGCTGTGATAACTTTACGCCTATGATCCGGCACCGACAGTGCAAACGCGACGACTTTCAGCGCCGGTTGCCGGCGACAAAACCAATCCGTTCTGAGTGAACGGAACCATATCGAAATGAAACGATGTGCCATGTTAACCTGCTTTCCTTTCCAACAATTCCGGAACAACACTTAATGCAGGGACATGCCTGAACCGGCCTTCCTGCCATTCGATCCGCCAGTTACCCGGTCGGCCATTGCGGACTTTTTGTAACTGTACTTGCCAGCGCGGGTATCCCACACCCGGCAAATCACCATATATTTCAGAAGGTAAAGAGCTAATTTTCCAGCGGGTAACGCAGGCAGTGGTATTCAACTTGCGGGGATTGACACGCACAATAAAACCGGTTACCCGGCTCTTTTCTACCGCGAGCTGCAATCGCCTTGAAGTGGTGAAATCCAGATCGGACAGTTCACTCACCACGGCAGCCAACCCCTCACACTTCAATGCCTCTTCCACTGCCCACAGCAGCTCTTTTTCTTTGGCCTGCTCAACAAATATGACCCTTTCCGGCGCAATCCCAAATGCCACCAGCGCAGGCGGAAATACCGTACGCACTTTACCGATCCAGACGCACACCCCACCCCGCTGCATCAATGCCGCCAGGATACCCGCAATAAAACCACCCGCCGCCACCTTCTCTTCCGCACCCTTACAGATAAACTCATGCACCGCACCCAGCGGAAACTGTGCATCCGGGAAAGCTGCATTGACCGCACCGAGCCCAATGATTTCAAGCACGCCGCCGGGAACGGGTTTATATCCCTCCAGCGGAAGAATATCCCTTTGCAACTGCGCAATAATATCTGCTCTTGCTGCGGTCATCTCATGAATGAATGGTTGAATTTGCACAAATATTTAGTGCAAATTACTAATATTATTAGCAATTCATAGCCTAAATATTTCTTCTTTTTTACGATTCACACCGGAAGGAGTAACATAACGGCAGGAATAACTACTTTGTCAATATTTCCCCCCTAAAAAATTCGGATTGCTTGTTTTTTGCAATAATTTCCTATTAAGCCCAACTTATTCCCGGCAAATTATGCGATGAATAGGACCGTTAATCCCCGCATGGGGTGAAATATTACTTTTTTACACAAAAGGTAACTGGAAACGTAGCAACCTTCGCTTTTGATACAATTGATGCTGCGCAGAATTTAAAATGCTATAAAGCGAATATGGATATCAGATTACCCGGTAGTTTACTTTCGCTGGAAATAACTTCCCGTTAATTAATAAATGTGCGCAAATTTTGCGGCGAATAAGCCCGTTAATCTCCGCATACGCCGGCCCGGCCGGGCCGAACGCTTCAAACCTTGTAAATATTCTATCCCTTCCTGGCGGGTTTTATTTTTAGCACACCTTTTATTCTATAAAATCACGGGTATCCTTATCATCATCTGTATGCCGGTAAAAGACAAAAAAGACGATGAACAAAATTATTACAGCACCAATAATGCAGCAGGGTATTTCATACCATAATGGAGACATTAGTATAGGGTTGCTTTTTTCTAAATTGCAACATTATAAAAGAGAAGGTAAAATTGCAAATTTTTTACGTTAATATACAATTACTATTAATGTAATGAGGTGCCTGCATGTTAGTGGCAATGTTTTTTTCATTATATAATTTGCACATTTGCTTCTTTATCTTCTTTTAAATAAAAAGCAATAAAAGCCATTGGTTGATCTTTTGAAGCATTGTCAAAATGTAAAATGTTTGTGTTCCTGGGTTCATAGAATGAGTCACCTTCATTAAGAATTACGGCTTCCTGCCCTTCTATCTGAAAAAGAACACTTCCTGATTTAATATAACCAACAACCGGGCAGGGATGTAAATGTTTTGGGGCTGTTTGTCCCGCCGGAAAAGTGATTTCCTGTATTTCACTGTCTTAACCTGTTGGTCAATTACTGCTGGTTGCAGATCTTTTCGGATAATTTCAGATGGTTTCGCCATACTGCCTGATTTGCCTGTTGTAATAATAAGCTGTTTTATTCCATCCAGAAAAGTATTTTTCCATTTTCAGCTTTTCTGCTTTCCGGGATTGCCCTTTTAAATTCGATCAATGGATATTTCCCCGAAACTTCCATTTTAAAGTCCTTATTCATGATTTCCCGGATGATATCCGCCCAGATATTTTTTAATTCTGTTTTTAGTTTACCATTCAACCATCCGTCAATCCCAAACCCTTTTATGGTCAGGTTCTTAAAGATAACAGCTGAACTGTGATACATTACGGGTTGCTCGCTATAAAGACCATAATGGATGATTTTACTGTTGGGTGAAATAGTATTAATTACCGTTGAAGTCAGGCCTCCACCAACAGCATCCAAAAATCCCGCTATTCTTACAGTTTTTGCCAGTTCCTGAACTTGTTCTGCTATTGCCTGATTATCCGCTTTCAAAACCAAATTTGCACCAAGGCGTAATAATTCCTCTTTTTGTTGAAGATCGCGTACAATAGGAATGGTTTTTATGCCTCTATTTCTCGCGAATTGTATGATTAATTTGCTTACTGCTGAATTTCCTGCAGAAAGATGATCCATTCGTTTTCTTTAGCATCCAATTCTTCTAACAGCGCCCGGGCAGTCAATGGATTTAATGATAACTGAGCAGCTTTTTCAACAGATGCGTTTTTGGGTAAGAGGATGATTTTATCTTTTGGAATATTTACGGATTCTGCCCAAATATTTTTGTGCCTGAAAGCAACAATTGAATCAACAGGGAAATTTTCATCTCCACCATTTCCCGTTATAGTTCCTACGCCTTCAAAACCCGCAACCTGTGGAAAATTCGGTTCAACCCGATACTGTTTTTCAATAAACATCAGATCCGCCGGATTTATCGGACTTGCCTTTACTTTAACCCGAACTTCATTGTCCAGCAAGTCTGCGATTTCCTTTTCTCCAAGTTTAAGCACTTTTTCAGCTTCACCTTTTTCTTCGAAATATAATGTTTGCATGTAATGATCATTCTATGTTACACGGCTGGTTCAAACTGGTTCAACGGTTACTGGCTTTGCGTTGATTGACTCCCGCCTTTTCATGCTAAAACTTTTCTTTATACCTGCTGTTTAAGGTATTCAAAAGTTCTTCGTTTACAGTAACCTGGTAATTTAAGCAGCCTCATTTTCTAACTGTAGTCCGCGATTAACATGGCTACTAAAATTTATCAGGATGTTGTCTCAATTTACCGCCACTCCAAAGTTATTCATAGGTATGGATGTACACAAGAAAAGCCGGAAGTTCATTACCGTTTTGATTAAAATCAAAAAGAGCATCAAATACTTATTAATAAAACTTTTAAGAACTTTAAAATACAGACTTTTGTTGAAAATATGGGCAGTGTTAAGACAGTGAGACATTCAACGAAGACATGGTGATTGGCCCATCAGGATAAATACATAAAAATGCAGGAATCAAAAGAAGAGAACCAGCCGGTGGTTAATGAAATAATTAAAAAGCAAAATGCAAGCGATCACCTCGCAAATGAACGCACCTTTCTTGCATGGATACGCACCAGCATCGGCATTATGGCTTTCGGTTTTGTGGTAGTGAAATTTTCATTGTTCATAAAACAAATTGCTCTGCTGCTTCAAAAGGATGCCATCATTCCGCAACGGGGTTATTCTGCTGTTATCGGCATTTTACTGGTTATTGTTGGCGCGGTTGTTTTATTATTTTCTTTCATAAGGTATAAGCGAACAGAAAGACAATTAGCGAATGAATCTTACCGGTCTTCACCTGCGCTTGTTTTTTTGCTTACAATTATTATCCTTATCATAAGCATCCTGCTTATTTTATATTTGATTAACAGCACAAGTGAATATTAAGCAACCGAAGCGGGCCACAATTTTGCAGGAGGAAAAAATAAATCAATTGGCGTTCTTATCGCATGAGTTCAAATTTCAATAATTTCTTTTCATTGTTTGCAAGAATGGTGATCAGGTATGTTCCGTTTGGAACTGATGATGGGATAACAATATTTTCGGTTACAATACCACCATGCTCATTTTTATTGACAGGCTGCAGCATTTGCTTTCCATTGATATCATAAATATCAATCATTACTTTACCTGTATAGGCCATGTTAAACTGTAAAGTTATCTGGCTACCCGTTACAGGATTGGGATACATACCTGCCTTCAGAACATTTGAAGCAATGATTTCATTATTTGAAGCAACTGTTTTTATTTGCTGTGTATTCAAATATCTTGCTGTAAAAAAATTATCCTTATTTAATTGCAGGTAACCTGTTGTAAGAATTTTCCCATCGGGCTGTACTATCATTTCATTTACGCCCAGTGATCGTGCAGACGAAACACTGAAAAAAGTATCGCGGCCATTGTTGCCAAATGTTAGATCGGCTGTGCCATTGCTGTTTAAACGTGCAAGGCCGATAGCGTTGTAGCTGCTGTTGTTTATGTTACCTGCAAGCACAATTTTTCCATTATCCTGGATAGCCACACTTTCACCAAAACTGCCGGAACCGAAATAATCAATATACTGGTAGCCGTTATTTCCAAAATTGACAGCAACCCTTCCGTTTGCATCAAGGCATAAGGCGCTTTGTTTGTTTACATTGCCGGTTTGAGAATAACCGCTTAAAACTATCCTGCCATCCGGTAAAAGGCCTGCTCCATAAGCGCCGTCATTTGCGTTGGCACTTTCACGTACAATACCTTTTTTACCAAATAAAGTATCCAGTGTTCCATTTGCATTAAATCTAACAGCGAGATAATAATACCGAATAGCTGATCCGGAAATTTGTGAGTGGGTAAATGGAAATTGACTATGGGAGCTACAAACCTGTAATCATTTTGAGCATCTCATTGTATTCAGGATAATCTTTAAACATTTCTTCGAATGTTTGAAACATTATTTGCACGCCTTTTAAAAAGTCTTTATCCCAATCGTCACTAAGAGTGGGCATTTGTTGGACCATCATTGATTTGACGTGTACTGCGTCTTCTCCGACCAAAATTTTACCTATTTTATCTATTGCAGACATGAGGTACATTAACTGTGTAAGCGTAAGACCTGTCTTGTCATTGCTGACAAAAGATTCTGCTGTGAATTTTTCAACCAGTTCATTGTGGGCTTCCAGATCGAAACCGTGCGGGATGCTTTCAACAACGGGGTGCAAAGCGTCGCCAAAAAATATTGCTTGTAGTGCAGCGAGCGTAAACTGAAAGAAAGGGTAATGAGTGCCATCGTTACGAAAAGTGATTATATCTGAGGTTGATTGGTCGTGCATTGGGAGAGAAGGATTAAATACTAATGTACCGGTTACAAATTTATTTGTTCTGACTGAAGAATTAAAGGAGATAAAAATGTATTCTTAAAATCCCAAACAAAAGAAAAATCAATATAAAAATAATCACGAAGGATTTTATTCCTGAACTTTGTAATTTTACACCAATCAACACCGGTATATTGAGCTTTAAAATCTTCTTACAATACACGTTCAGCGTCACAAATTATTTCAAAGTTTCGTAAAACTGCATCGGCAGTTAATGTGTCTTTTTATGAAATCTTCATAGGAAATATCTTTTGTATATTTAAGAATTTTGGATGCACTGCTAATAATATAAGTGATGAGTTAATCAGGAGTGCGATGGTGCATATTATCGATGCTGGTTTTGATTGCTCAATAATCTTTTAAATAAAGCTTTGAAAATTATTTCTCGGAAAAAAAACATAGATGTCGTTTTATTCATATTGCAATTCAAATTCCAAAATTATTTCCATTTTTAATTTTGCGTAGATTGATAATACGCACACACTTTATTCATTACACATTTCGCGTGGTCCGGGTTTGTTGGCCGGCATACTTCCCTTCCCAGGAAACTCATACACATGCCTGCATCCCATTGTTTTTGTGGTAACAGTTCCATCATTTCCTGTTCGATTTTCTTGGGATCTTCTGTGTCGACAATACCTAGACGGTTGCTTACCCTTATTGTATGCAGGTCTACAACTATACCTTCAATTTCTGCCTTTGCATAATTCTTTATAACATTGGCAGATTTTCTTCCAATACCCGGTAGCGCTACAAGCCCTCCCATGGTAGTTGGAATGGCTGAATCTTTTTTTAACTGTTTTGCAATTGCTACGAGCCACTTTGATTTGTTGCCAAAGCTTCTAACCTTGCTGATATATTTATGAAGATCTTCCGGCTCACACTTTGCAAGTGCTTCCATCGTCGGCATTGCTTTGAATAATTCCGGTGCAATAAGGTTTATAACAGTATCTGTTGTTTGTGCAGACAGTACTACCATTACCAGCATCTGGTATAAATTCTTTGCATCCAACGGATGTTTATGATCCTTGTATTTTTTTATTAATGGCTTGACTGCATTTGGCCAGTCGACTGTTGGTTGTTTCATTTAAAAGTAATTTAAAATTAAATTTCTATACCAATGCCCAATCATCATAATTAATATCTAAATCGAACAGCTTTACAATTAATGATTGTTTTATAATATCATTTATCATGTACTTGTCTTCATACTCTTTGAAGAGGGAAGCATCTTCCGGAAGTTGCGGTATAGGATAGTTAAAAAGGTTTTTAATACTATCTATCATGTAATACATATAAACGTCAGGTGTTTTCTGGTGCACATCCAGGCAAACCCTTATCATTGGTTTACACAATTGATTATGCACCTGCATAATAGTAGCTACAGCGTTGATCCTTTTGTTATTGTATATGAAAGGAAGGTCAAATTCCAACGCTTTTTTCAATTCTATTTTTTTTGCTGCCATAATTTATAAAAGTACAAGAGTGCGACGCAACGAAAGCTTAATTCTTAGATAATAGCGGACTCAATAAAATTCTAACTCATTTTGATTTGCGATACCAGGTTTTTTAAATCACGGCCATCTTTAATTGATTGCCCTGAAGCCCATCCGCGTTCCGGGTAATACCTTACAATTGCTCCTTTAAATAAAAACCTTATTTCTGAATTTGTTCTGTAATGAATTTTATATCCAAGATCTTCTATTGTTTTTTTTGCTTCAATCATTTTTGGACTTTCATAAGTTACATATTCGCCTTTTTCTAAACCTGCCTCCTCTAAAACTGGCTTGCATATTTCAATAACCTGGTTACATTTATCAACATCAAAATAACCTATATGACATTCATTTTCTGGTATACCCATTTGAATAGATAGCCATTTGTATGCTTTCTTCCTTTTTGATGTAATCGGTAAACTTTCTTTCCAGATTTCATCTATCAATCCATCTTTAAATATTTTATCAAAGAAAAAGTGCGCCCTTTTCTTGGCGGCTCTTAATTCTTCATTTGCCAATCTACCTAATGCGATGTTAGTTCCCTTATGTACTCCAACATAAGCATTGCAATCTCTGCAGATATAGATCATACCATAAGATCTTCCGTAGACTTCAATACTGTCAATGTATTCAGTGCCTTTAAAACAGTATGGACAAATCTCACCTTTGGTGATTGATTTTATAGCAGAGTGGTCCATAAATTTTTGCCGATTATTACATATTAACTATTATGGTTTGTCTTTTATTTTTATTTAAATGACAAGCTCCGGGACATCATTATAGGTAAACTTCTTTTTAGGATCCCCGCATTGTTGAAAATCTTTCGGTATTGTAAAAGCATTCATTTCTTTAGCAGGATATTGATTGGAAGCAATCTGAACTATTCTTTCTTCACTTAATTGTGGATTCAACCACTCTTTTGCTTGAGCTAAATTAATAATGGTTGGCATTCTTTTTTTGGAATTATGGATCTGCTCCATCAATTTATTCGCTTTCGATGTAGCTATCGCAACAGTAAGTATAGTTTCTGTAGTTACTTCACCGGTGTCTTTATCAACATCTGTATGAGTCCAGGGATTATACACTCCAGCCAACATGGTAAAAGGTGATTCTTTACTTGTTGAAAAAATATGATAAGGATATTTGACAGCTGTCTTTAATTGCTGGCCCTTTTTTCCAATAGGGAATATATGGCGCCATTCATAGAATCCGTCAATGAAAATTACACAACGTCTTTTTAAAGCAGATTCTCTCCACATAGTTTTTTCAAGTATCTCATCTCCTACAACATTTAATGTTGTATAACCTTTAATAAATATTCCTTTTTCATTATTATAGCCGTTCCAAAATCTTTGTGCATGCTCCCAGTTTTGAATATAACCTGGAAGATATCCCCACATCATTTTTGTTAGATGATTCTTCCTGTCTACTGAATCAAAATACATAACGGGATGCATCTTGTGATCAAAACCATTGATATAAGAAGCAGATGGAAAATTCATCGTGAGTTGTGTATCTACCACGGCTTCCGGAAAATAATCCAGTATGCTTTCCAGCTTTACTTCAAATGAAATATGATAACACATAGCTTATGAATTTTCAATTTCTTCAAATTTAATTCTTATAGGTTGTTTATTGCCGTATTTCATAATAATGTATAATTCTCCAAATGTGATTTCATACTGGGTTTTCAATTCCTGTTCACCGCCAATTCTCCAGTTAGTCTTGTTTTGAATATATCTCCTGATATTACTTTCAAATTTTAGTCTTATTCTCCTGTTCAATGCTTCAGTATCGGAAACCAAAATAGAAAAAACCACATATTTGGAGTCTGGCATTAACATCGATTTCAGTTTTTCTACATGTGCCGGGTTTTCAAGATCTATGATAGCTGCGAAGCGATCACCACCAAGCGCACGTTTATGCACTATTGCTTTGTTCTTATCATCGTAATGTGACAGCAGTATATGGTCTTTATCATTGTTCTCAAAATGATCGTATCCTCGTTTATATGTTTGGGAAACTAAATATCTTTTATTTCTTTTTTTAAAAGCATCAATAAATCGCAGTTCAAATCTTTCAAAGGGGTTAAACATACATTATATCTTGATTAGGGGAAGTTCATCAATATTCGTTGTATAACGTTTGGATAAATATTCAGCTCGAAGCTTATATCTTTTTTCATAACCCTGCTTAGCATACCGCACAAGGTCTTTTCCGAAGGCTATATTAATTTTATCAAGTGTTTTTGAGACTGTTTTCTGTTTTTTGCGGTCCTCGTTATCAAATAAGCTGTACTGAATTTGTTCCTGCGGAATAATGTCCATCACGATAACTCCACATTTCTGGTAGTTATAACCAGGTCTATAAATTAAGTTCAATCCTTTCAATGCATACTTAATAAGTTCGGGAGTACTATTCGTTGCAACAGGTAATTTCACAGTACGGCCGGCGCTGTACTGTTTATCCTGCACCCTGAACTGATTTGTTTTTAAAAAAACCTGTATCTCTCGTGTACAGGATTTTTGATTACGGAGTTTTAATGCGCAGGATGCAGTATAGTTTGCTACAGCCTGCTCCAAAGTTTTTTTATCTGTTATAAGTGTGCCGAAAGAACGTGAGGTACATATATTTTTTTTTGGGGGCGCTTCATATTCCCATTCTATAGAAGGCTGGCCACGCAGTTCATGCAGCAACCTTAATCCTACAACACTCATATGCTGTCTTACCCAATCATCTGAAGCTTGCACAAAATCCTTTGCGGTTTTGAATCCGTTATTGGTTAACAGTTTTGCATACTGCGCCCCAATTCCCCAGATATCTGCTACCTCTGTAAATTCCAGCATCCTGTCCGTAAGATCTTTGTTGGCCGCCCAGTATACACCAACATCCTTGTGGATTTTTTTTGCATACCTGTTGGCCATTTTTGAAAGCGTCTTTGTATTTGCTATGCCGACAGTTACAGGTATGCCAATATTTTTTTTTATTGTTCTGCGGATATCGATTCCTAATTGCAGCAGATCCTGATAGATCATTTCGTTCATATCAAGGAAAGCTTCATCAATCGAATAAAGTTCCATTTTTGAAACAAAGGTTTCCAGTGTTCTCATAACTCTGTCACTTATATCTCCATACAAAGTATAATTAGATGAAAAAACTTTTACGTTGTGTGCCTGCAGTGTATCTCTTATCATATACTCGGGTGTGCCCATTTGTATGCCAAGGGCTTTCGCTTCTTCACTTCTTGCGATGGCACATCCATCGTTATTACTTAAAACAACAACAGGATGATTTTCAAGTTTCGGAGCAAAGAGCCGTTCGCAGGAGCAATAAAAATTATTGCAATCAACTAAAGCGTACATTTTTTATTTCTTTCGGGTTACTGATGATAGAAGTGACAACACCCCAGATTTCTGCTTTCATTTCAGCAGTTATTTCAATGTCTTTATACTTATTGTTAGCGGGGACAAGCCAACATTTTCTTTCCTTTTTTTTAAGATATCGAACTATAAATTCTCCATTCACAGCCGCAACTACTATATCACCATTTTGAGCTTCTATCGACCGATCTACCACAAGCAATGTCTTATCGGGTATGTAGGCATTGACCATACTATTTCCCTGACACCAAAAATAAAAAGTTGACAACGGATTTTTGATCAGTAGTTTATTGAGGTCAATACGCTCCTCTAAATAATCCCGTGCCGGTGAAGGAAATCCCATACCTCATTTATTTTCAAACATTTTCTAAAAAGCACCGATAGACTTTAATTCGACTTTTGTTCAATTGCTTCGCCAATTTTAGCAACGAGATCTTCGTCCATATCGTTGTTAGCTTCCCAGGCAGCATTCTCATTTAAACCAATTACTGCTAACTCTTTACCATCTTTTACAACATGATAATAGACCTGGTCTATATGATCTTCTGATTGAATCATATATTGTTCTCCATCGATAAAAATTTCCTGCGGGGTGCCGTAAACTGTTTCCATTTTGCCAATTTTTTAGTTGAAAAAGGTACAAATAGCCTACCAGTTTCCAAAAGTAAAATGTTTCCCTAATAAAATTAGTTTTGTTTTACTAAATTAATTAGTACGTTTGTAAAAACAAATGATATGGATAACCTGATAAACTATACCGAAGATGTAATACATCGCAATTACGAAGAGGATGGATGTAAGTATTGTTTTTCTATCTATCCTGAATATTACAGTGAAGAAGAGGCTTTGTGCATCACCGGCAGGAAACATGTTGTTGCCATAACACCACAGGGTACTTTTAGCTTCTCTATATCCCTGGGCAAAGCTGGCTGGGTTGCCGATAACAGTTTCAACAATAATCAAAATATTATGGTGCACATTAATGCTGCGTTAATTACCGGTCATTCTGTTACGCAGAACTGATCTCATGTTAGTGCATTATTAAGCAGGAGACCACTCCTGTTTTCAGGAGTGGTTTTTATTTCTATCTTTAAAAAAAATGCCATGATAGAAGAAATGAAATTTCAAACAGAGGAAGACGCTGAGCCATTAACATATAATTTAAAAATTCCTTTGGATAAAAAGCTTACAATTTTTAAAGTGAGGGAATTTGATAATGCTTTACTGACTCATTTCGAATTGACATATCCTGACGGCAAAGTTGTGAACCTATATTACAATGACGATGCACCCGAAGAAGGTAATGAATGGGGTGAAGATGAACCAGGGAATGCAACAGAGCTTTCAAAACAGTTGGGAAAACACCTGGATCAATTTATTAAACAACAAAAGAGATAAGATGTGAAAACATTATTTCTAAAATAGCTCGAAGAGCGGGGACCTAAACAATTTTTTTAACAAGGTTTCTCAATGCTTTACGAATGTGATGATAATTTGGTATTAGTTATTTTAAAGAACTTACCCCCGCCTGTTCCCAGGTGGGGATTTTGTTTTTATGAAATATATACACAATGAAATGAAAAATAGAAGTATTCTTTGACGAAAAATGGTTAAAGCTGATCGTTGTAAGGTCTGCAAAGATCTGCCTGAATTAGCACTATAACTGCAGTAATTTCAGACAGCCTGGTCGTTTTCCGCCTCATCAATCGCTTTTTTGAGCGTCATCATTAAGAAGGCACCCGGTTTTTCCATAAAGGGATGATCATACCAGAAACCGTCTTTGGTTTTGTGCAGTTTATAAACGATGGTTTCCTTGCTGGTTGTTGCTTCGGTAAGGGTATATTCCACCAGGGTTGCCCTGACATAACCCATTGGATATTCGATACTGACAATTGAAGTAGCGCAGTTAAAACTTCTGCCGTCCGTTAAAACGACCTCCCGGTTTTCCATTGATAAATGTTTTATTTGAGATATTGAATAATGCAAAATTATCCGGAACAAAAAAGCACCGGATTAAAACCTTATTAATCCTTGCTGAAGAAGAAGCGACCAGCATATGCTCATTTCAAAACTGCTCATTGCACGGCAAGCACTGCGCCAGCCCGGCGCAGGACTCCGTAATACCCGCCCACAACGCCCGCCGGAGACCTGCACCGGCGGAGGTTCGCAGGCTGTCACAGCGCTTGCCACTTCCACGCGGCATCTAACCGTCCTCTTTTCACTCCGCTAACCCGTTTGTTCCGCTATGCTGCACGCCCGGATCGCTCCGCTCCATTGCGGCGGTAAAGTGCCGCTGAAAACAGACGACAAAGATTGCTGCATCTCCCCGCAAGCCTGCACCAGCCCGGTGCAAGACACCGCCGCGCAGGACGCCTGTCGGAGACTTGCACCGCAAGAAACGCTGCGCTGGCTGGCGCAGACCTTGCGATTTCTACGCGGCACAACACCTTCCTCATTCCGCTGCGCAACCCGTCCGTTCCGCTGCGCTGCACGCCCGGAACGCTCGCTCATTCCGCCGGTCATGTGCCGCTAAAAAGAATCATATTAAGACTGCTCACTCCGGGAGACTTCATTCATCGTTATCCTGCTATCTTTGTCCAAACTCCTTTAACAAATGTTCTGGACACTGGAATTAGCCAGCCATCTAATTGAAGCACCCTGGCCCGCCACAAGAGACGATTTGATTGATTATGCGATTCGCTCAGGGGCTCCTATTGAAGTGATTGAAAATCTCCAGGAACTGGAGGACGAAGAAATATATGAATCCATGGAAGAAATATGGCCAGACCATCCGACACAGGATGATTTTTTATTCAACCAGGATGAATATTAGGCAAATGCCTTGATGATCCTGTACACACCTTCATCTGTTTTCCGATAACCATAGTCATAACAGAAAAGGTATTCATCCTGCTTCGCCTTTGTAATCGTATGATGGGTATGATAATTAAATACAAAGCCCTTTTCCTGCAAAACTTTTTCCTTCACGTAAGTGTCTTTCTCTTCCTTAAACAACGCCTTTAAAATACGGCGGTTGCGTTTGAGTGCAAGATCTATTGCGCGAATTTCTTTGCGTTCGGTTTCTTTTTGTCTATTGAAATATTCATTGCGGCAATTGTCATCGCAATACTTCTTATCACTGCGTCCTGCAAGTGTTTTGCCGCAATTCCAACAACTGTGCGGTTTGTTATTTTCTAACATGTTGTTCATAAGATGGAAGGTTAGCGCATCGCTAATTTAGTAAATCATTGCTTATCCGTGTGTACACATTTTTACCTGCATATATCCATGTATACAATTGTAGTTTGAACTAATCGCCTTCTTGCTCCGATAGCTTTGTCTTCGTTAACCAATCACACATTGTATGAAAACGCAAAACAAAATTCAATTGATCGGCTATGTTGGGAAAGACCCGGTTATCAGCACCGCAAGTAACGGCAGTAAACTTGCACGGATGCGCATAGCGACAGACAGGTTCTTTAAAGATGAAAACAACAAGCCTGTAAAACAAACCGCCTGGCACAATATCCTTGCGTGGGAGAAAAAAGCAGACTTCGCAGAGAATAATTTTTTGAAAGGCAGTCACATTCTCATAGAAGGACGCATCAGGTACCGCAACTACAAGGATAAAAATGGCGAACCACGTCATATCGCCGAAATAATCGCAGAAATGCTCATGAATCTTGACCGGTAAATCTCATCCTATGCAGGCGAAACTATCTGGAAGTGCCATTCACGGTGTGGATGCCTTCGGTATTACGATTGAAGTAAGCATCAGCAACGGCTTTGGGTATATGATAACCGGTTTACCCGATGATGCGATCAAAGAAAGTTTGAATAGGATCAGCATTGCCATTACATCCAATGGCTTTTGTATGCCTCGCACAAAACTCGTCATCAATCTTGCACCGGCAGATGTCCGCAAAGCAGGAACCGCATTCGATCTTCCGATTGCATTGGGCATATTACTCGCTTCTGAACAGCTGGTGGATCTGGGTAAACTAAAAGATTATATCATTATCGGCGAATTGGGACTGGATGGCGCTGTTTATCCTGTGCGCGGTGGACTTTGTATGGCGCACCATGCATTGAAAAAAGGTTGCAAAGGAATTGTACTGCCTTATGCAAACGCAGCAGAGGCAGCGCTTGTGAAAGGTATTGATGTATACGGGGTGCGACACTTGAGGAATGCCATTGACTTTATTCAATCAGATATAGCGTTACAGCCATTGAAAGGTTCTCATTACTTTTCATTTAATAGCACATCCCATCTTGATTTCAAAGATGTAAAAGGACAGCAGAACATAAAACGGGGGCTGGAAATTGCGGCTGCAGGCGGGCACAATGCGTTGATCATCGGACCGCCGGGTACAGGAAAAACAATGCTTGCAAAACGATTGCCTTCTATTTTGCCACCGATGACTGTTGATGAAGCGCTCGAAACAACACGCATCTACAGTGTTGCCAACAACGCAGAAGCCATGACAGGCTTAATATCACAGCGTCCCTTCCGTAATCCGCACCACACGATTAGTGATGTGGCGCTCGCAGGCGGGGGCAGCGTGCCTGCACCGGGAGAAATATCACTCGCTCACAATGGTGTTTTGTTTCTGGATGAATTACCGGAATTTAAACGCTCGGTAATTGAAGTGCTTCGTCAACCACTGGAAGAAAGGAAATTGTTGATCGCAAGAGCGAAGCTGACGCTGGAATATCCGGCCTCATTTATGTTTATTGCTGCAATGAATCCCTGTCTCTGTGGTTACCTGGGTCATCCCTTCCGCCCGTGTACATGTAGCAGGAAAAGCATTTTGTGGTATCGCAGGAAAATAGCATCGCCGCTACTGGAAAGAATTGACTTGCACATTGAAGCAGAACCTGTGCCGCTACATGAATTGATGGAGACAGATGTGCCCGCAGAAAACTCTCCTACGATCCGGGAAAGGGTCATCAACGCCAGGGCAATTCAGTCCCATCGATATGTAACACATAACAACGTTTATTGCAATGCCCAGATGCCCGACCAAATGATCGATAATATATGCAACATAGATCTTTCTGCTAAGAAATTCCTGTTAAAGCAAATGCATGTACTTCAGCTTTCTGCAAGATCTTATACGCGCATTCTCAAAGTGGCAAGAACAATCGCAGACCTCGCGAACAGCGCCGGAATAGAATTGCATCATGTCGCTGAAGCACTCCATTACCGCGGTCTTGATAAACCATTAATTATTCCATCCAATAAGTTCTGCACGCCTCAACCAACATCATATCGGTTAACAGGATAATTGTTTGTTGTAGGTAATCGCTTTCCTCACTATTCAACACCTGTTGCGACGCTCCGTTCATGGACAACAAATCTGTTCAGCATTCACTTTATTTGATTGCTCATGTTGCAGGACTTCGTATTGCATCCTTCCGAGCAAACCCAAATTTTCTGCGTCCCGCAAGCGGGACTTGCCCTTTGGGTTTTAAAAAAATCTCCACCCCGGGCAGGTGGTTTCGCACTGTTCAACTTTCTGCAATGTGGATGAAGCTACAGAACCACTATCGGCTTCTTCCCGGGTAGTATTTTTTTCAAAAAAAATTTGGATTTGCCTCCAGGATGCAATGGGCAGCGTTGCTGGCCAAAAAGAAAGAACGCGCCGCAAGGCGCACTATCCGATTCACTAACAATTTAAATCTACTATCATGGCACAAATTATCGGACGGCTTACAAAAGACGCGAAAGTATTACCCGGCAGCAACAACCGCGAATTCATTGCATTCACTATTGCAGAGAATTTCCCCTACAAAACAAAGGGCGGGGAGCGCAAACAGGATTCAACTTTTTTTGATTGCGCTTATGGTCGCAGCACCAAAATAGCGCCTTACCTGACTAAGGGAACGATTGTCGTAGTGACCGGACGACTAAAACCGCACCTGTATACAGACAACCAAGGCAACCAGAAAGCAGGCATTCAAATGCAGGTAAAGGAAATCAGCCTGCAGGGTGGCGGCAGGAGACCCGACGGAACCGAAACCGCTAAAGCTCCAACTGAGACAGAACCAGCCGAAGACCTTCCATTTTAAACCATTGCATTTCCAAACAAATTTTTAAACGACTCAACTTTTATCAATATGGCACACAATATCAATTATAACGATGAGACAGGGAGATATTCCTTTTATTCTGTAAAGGAAAAGGCATGGCACGGGCTGGGACAAATTGCCGATCAATATGAAACCAGTACCGAAGTGCTGAACAACGCAGGATTAAATTTTATTGTAGAAAAGCGTCCGTTGTTTACCTATGATACCGAAAACTTTTGCAACAGCAGGAAAGAGAACAGCGACGATATTATTATCCCTGAAATCACCGTGCCCAATTACTACGCAAACGTAAGAACCGACACAGAGCAGGTTTTAGGCGTAACGGGCAGCGATTACCGTATCGTACAGAACCGCGAAGCATTTGAATTTTTTGACGCTATTGCCGGTAAAGACGGTGTGTTCTATGAAACAGCCGGGGCGTTGGGTAAAGGTGAGCGCATATTTATTACTGCCAAACTGCCTGACCATATCAAAGTCGGCAGTGATGATATGATTGAAAAATACCTTTTTCTAACTACTTCGCACGATGGCAAAGGCAGCATCATTGCGGCCTTTACGCCGATCCGCATCGTTTGCAATAATACCTTAAATATTGCGCTCGGTAATTGTTCAAACAAGGTAGTGATCCGCCATACAGAAGGCGTAAAAGACCGCCTGCGTGAAGCCCATAAAGTGATGGGCATGGTTAACACATTATCACCACTCCTTGAACAGTGTTTTAATCATTGGACAGGTATAAAAATTACCGACCCCGAAATTAAAAAACTGATCCAGGTTGCAATGGCACCTAATAAGGAAGTACTTGACAATATTAAAGCGGGTAAAGAAGACGAAAACAGCACCGCATTTAAAAATATCGTTGATGATGTTTTTGGCTATGCAATGATGAGTGAAACGCAACAGCTACAAACCACACGCGGAACATTGTTTGGTGCGTTTAATGCCGTCACCGGCTATTTTCAAAATGTCCGCAAATACAAGGACAACGATGCAAAAATAAAATCCATCTTCCTGGATGGTACCGGTCTGAACAAAGCGCAAAAAGCTTTTGACCTGTGCAGCGCCTACGCCAAAGATGGTGAAACCGCCCTTGCAATATCGTAAACAAACGAGCGGGGCAACCGCCCCGCTTTTTTTCCTCTTATCCATCAATCAACTGCATTACTTATGAAATCATTTAAAGAAATGAACAACATTGACAAGGCGCAATTAATACACGCCTTGTTTCCTGACGATATCAATCACATGCTTACATTTTTTGAAGATTCAGCGAGCATGATTTTAAATAGTCCATCATTAATGCCGGAAGAGTGGAACAGGAAAATCGACCTGGCAGTATGGCAAAAAGAAGCGGAGACAGTGCAACAAAAAATCAATGAGTATCGCGGGAAAATGGTACAAGACGGCAGTTATTTCGCGGCCACTTTATTCAAAGGCTATCTTGATTTTTTTCCGCTGCAATGTCTCAGGGATTACACCCTCTTAACACCCAATCAAAAATTAGCGGACGCTATAGAATTATTGTTTGAACCATGAACAGGGCGAAAGCTGCCGTTTGCAAATGTTATGTTTTGCAAAGGAATGCAAACGGCAGCTTGTCATTGTATCCTTAAATGAAATTATCTATTACTTAAACTTTTATCCATGAATATCGAAACAGCAATAAAGAAAGGGACTATACAATTTTCAAAAACATTCACTGTACTGAACAACTGTAAAGCATTGATCGAGAGCTATGCAATAGACGAATTGGGATTCAGTATAGAAAAAGCAAAAGCTTTCGCCATTTCCGTTGCAAAAGACAGCAGTATAAAACTATTGTCCACTTACCCGGACATGGACAGGTTCTTTTTGTGGTACTACATCAATTTCATTTCAAATATTTAAAAGCAAATGGCATGTGTAGTAAGATCAATATCCAAAAACTGGCAACGTTTACACCTGATTCAAACAAACTGCAACTGGTTGTATTCCGCTTAACAAAAGCGGACAGCACACCTTACAACTTTGTTTGGATAATGGGCAACATAGACAAAGTGAAACATAAATTATTTGCATGGAACGGGACACAATTTGAAAGAACTTATTTCGGGACAATATACAACGCCACATTACCAAAAGACAATACCCGCATTGAAGTAAACACGACAAAACTGTCTGCACTCTGCCGCGACCTGAACATTGATTCACTGGTGATCGTCCGCTTTCAAGTTTATTAATACACCGCACGATAAAACATTTTACTAATGAAATACCAATTCCATAATATACAACTATCACCCGAAGAAAAAGCCGTCTGGAATGCGTCTATTATTGAAATGCTTTCAGACAATACTGCACCCGGCATGGGTGCGGAAGAAATCTATAACCTGTTTACAGGTAAGGGTGGATTGCACGGGCTATCACGTCAGGATTATCCTAATTACTATGAATATGCAACAGCAAAAAAGGAAGTTGAGCAGGGACAATTTTTTACGCCGCATAATCTTTGCGATGCCATAGTGCGTGCTATAAAACCCAAGCAGGAATTTACCATTGCAGACCTTACTTGTGGTATAGGAAACTTTTTCAATTTCATGCCAAATGAAAGCAACCTGTATGGTAATGAAATAGACCCCGATGCGCTATCTGTTTGTAAACATCTTTACCCCTTGGCAAATTTGGAGGAAGGCGACTTACTTTATTACAGAAGCGCCGTAGCTTTCGATATTGTAATCGGCAATCCTCCTTTCAATCTTGCTACCGACAATGGGAACAGCCAATGGGTATATCTCCAAAAAGCGCATGAGGTTTTAAAATACGGGGGATTGCTATGCATTA
The DNA here is from genome assembly GCF_007971225.1 of Panacibacter ginsenosidivorans. Classification (NCBI taxonomy): domain Bacteria; kingdom Pseudomonadati; phylum Bacteroidota; class Chitinophagia; order Chitinophagales; family Chitinophagaceae; genus Panacibacter; species Panacibacter ginsenosidivorans. The sequence goes on from NZ_CP042435.1 coordinate 4,595,322, forward strand.
TTGTTCCGGCAAGTTTTTTAGCAGACGAGTTCCAGGATAAAAGAAAGATCAGCTGGCTGAATGACAAGTTTCATTTTGTATTGCAATCGCTTTTACCTGCTGATGCTTTTGATGCATGCATTGAAACAAAACTACTGATCCTGCAAAAGAAAGGGATTCGCAAGGTTTGTTTTAGCTACCAGCCAACAGCATTTGTTCCTTTTGAACCTGATAATATTTATAATGGTTTTATTAAACCTCTGTATGAGGAAAACAAAGCAAATGCTGCAAGACTTCATTTACTGTCTATACAAGAAAGTATAGGTTTTGCAGAATTAAACTACCAAATTAAAAAGCGATTGTGGCATATCAAAAGCAATCCTTTGTTGCGCAGAAAATTTTATAAAAAGGCTTTACAGAAACTCGATGAAATCAAAACGAAAAAGAGACCGGATGATATGAGCCTGAAGGAATGGGAGCGCATCAAGCCTACGCCTGAAAAAGTACTGCACTGGATGAGCAAACTATTAAAAGAACAGAATCTGCCACCTGCAAGAAAAATAACAGCCATCGTTAAAAATAATTATGGTATCGCAAACAAATCCTATCATAAATCATTGCAATCACAATCATGGTATAAATCGGTTCATGATCTTCTATTAAACGGAGGGCGTTTTGCACCATATAAAAAGTTGTACGACAAAAAAGAAAAGGCACTTACAATACAGAACTCAGCATTTACGCAGCTTTCCCGCAAACCCAATATTGATGCGTTTCTCAATCGCTTCCGTTTAACACCGAAATGGCAAAAGCAATTATTGTTTCCTAATGTCAACGCAACCATTATCAAACTAAACCAGATGCAAAAACAGGATTTGGGTTTGATACTGCAAAAGCATTACAGTATACTGGCATGGGAACAGGGCGGCGGCAAATCGGTCGCAGGTATGACATGGCTTCGATATTGGGAAAAACATTATCGTTATTGTTTTATTCTCGCACCGGCACTTGCGATCAATACCACCTGGACAGAAAGACTGAGCATTTATGGTTTTGATTTCTGTCAGCCTGAATCTGCAAGCGATCTGTATACAATAAAACAGGGGCAGATCATTTTAGTGACCTATGACCGGTTGATTTCGTTGCAACGTTTTATTAAACGCTTTATCAAACATGCAGCATATAAGATTGCTTTGCTGGTAGATGAATCAGATGAACTAACCAATGCATCCAGCCAGCGCAGCATTGCAGCACTGAATTGTTTCCGCAAGGCGAAATTAAAACTGCTTACTACTGGCACCACGACACGCAACAACATCAATGAACTGTACACCCAATTAGAATTATTGTATAATAATTCATCAGCATTCAGGTGTTGGGCTGAACGCATTTATAAAGCAGATGAAAAAGGTTCGATCCGCGAATGCCTAAATGAAAATTGCGGCTATCCTTTTCCCGCTTATAATGGCGCTGCTTTATTCAAAGCGTCCTTTTGTCCGCAACGTGTTACCGTCTTTGGTATCCGCCAGGACACGCAGGATATATACAACACTCCCATATTAAAAGAGATCATTGACAAAACAATTGTTACCAGAAAGTTTGAGGAGATCACTGGTGAAAAAAAATACAGTATTCACACACATGCGGTGAGACAAAGTATTGCAGAAAAGGAACTATACAGATTGCTCATGCATGATTTTCTGAAAGTGTGTTATGATTATTATACCACTACAGGCAACGCAAGAAAAGAAGCCGCCATGCGACTGCTCCGGCAGATCAAGGCACTGATAAAGGCAACTTCTGTTCCGCACCTGATGCCCAACTATACGGGTGCCGGTTATCCTGAAAAATACAATAAGATCAAACAGATGGTGCAGGGCTGGTCACAGGAACTGGTGACCATCGGCACTGTTTTGAAAAGTACCGCCCGGGACTATCACCAATATTTAAAAGAACAGTTTAAAGAGCGCCAATTGTTTTACATCGACGGCGAACGAAATGTTACCAAAAGGAAAGCAATTCTTGAACAGTTCAGGCTGAGTGAAAACGGCTTACTTGTTTGCACACAGCAATCGTTAAAATCATCCGTCAATATCCCTTATTGCAACCGTTGCATTATAGAGAGTCTGCAATGGAATATTCCAAAGATCAGCCAGTTCTATTTCAGGTTCATAAGGTTCGATAGTGTACGACACTCAGAAGTACATTTTGTCAACTATGAGAACACGATAGAGATTAATCTTCTTGCCTTGCTGATGGCAAAAGAAAAATTAAACGATTTTATCAAGACCACGAACGAGAAATCTTCCAAAGCGATTTATGAGCAGTTTGGTATTGATCTCAACATCCTCGATATGCTGATCTCAAAAAGTTATGATGATGAAGGCAAACTGGTACTGCGCTGGGGCAAACAGCAACTATGCTGATTCCAATAAAACAGTAAACAATTTTATAAACATAAAACATTGCACGTATGAAAACCGCAATTAAAAGCAAAGCTGAAATAAACAGAAAAACAGAAAAGCCAAAGAAGCAAACAACAAAATCTTTTGCGATACCGGAGGGCGAAAGAGAAAGTATTGCACTCGACCTGATAGATTATCATCCTTCCAACCGCCGCAGGTTGTTTAATCAAAACACATTGCAGGAACTTGCAGCAGATATTGCATTGCATGGTTTGATACATGATGTTACGGTGCGTCCTAAGCCTGACGGAAGATTTGAATTGCTGGCAGGAAGAAGAAGAACTGAAGCGTCCCGTATAGCCTGTTTAAAAACGATCAGCGCTCATATCGTTGATGTCACTGATGATGTTGCAAAGGAGATCATATTCAGTGAAAATGCACATCGTGAAAATCCGCATCCGCTTGATGATGCATTGCTGATCGCAGAAATGCAGGAAGCAAAAAAAACCACAAAAGAAATCGCATTGCGCTTATGCAAGTCTGAATCCTTTGTATTGGGTCGCGCCAAATTGATCGCCCTTATTGAACCGTTTCAGGAAATATTTATTGCAGATAAAATGACTTTGCAGGAAGCGTTGCAACTGGCTGCCATTGCCCCGGAATCACAACTTGATTTTTTTGAAGAGAACTGTTCGGACTGGAAAGAGGATGAAGATTTTGAACTCGGTGAATTGTCCTATGAATTACGCCGCTACACGTATGATCTTACAAAAGCACCGTTCGATATCAAAGATAAAAAATTGGTTCCCGAAGCCGGTGCCTGTTCACGTTGTCCTTTTAACACCGCAACTATGAGTACCTTATTCCCGGATGAAGCACAACACGCGATTTGCACCAACAAAGCATGCTACCACAACAAATGCAGTATGCATTATCAAGCGAACCTGGTAGCATTGTTTGCAGAGCAACCCGCTGCGCTTGTTGTCAGTTCCAATATTGCGGAATCGCTGAAAAAAGCAGTAGAACAATTTCCCGCTGCAAACGGCTTACCTATTTACGATCGCTACAACGTGCAACTGGTCAATGCACCGCAATTGCCGGATAAGGCAGACTATACAGAGGACAATGAAGATGGCAGCGAAACTTTGTTTGATGAAACCGCTTTTGCACAGGCAATGGAAGAATATGAAAACGATCTGCATGAATACAACCAGATGATCGAAAAAGGTACGATCATAAAAGGATTGCAAATAACATCAGGTGAGATGGCAATCGTTTATTTTATTGAAGGCAGATATACTGTAAGCAGTTCCACTCCAAAACAAACCGCTAAAGAAGTACAGGAAGCAATCAAAGCAGGTACGGTAACAGCAGAACTATTACAAGGTGAAATTGAACGCTTAGAAACGAGAGAGAAAAGAGCCAAAGAACTTGACAGAGAAAAAGTACAATTGCGGGTGCATGAGGAATTTATTAAACAAATCAAAAGCCCATCTGAGACTGCCCTGACGCAGGCAGATCATATCGCTGCAAGATTACTGGTGTATCACTCTTTGGACTATACAAACAAGAACGAGGTTGACAAAGCACTTCAATTAAAAGACGCGCAAACAAATGAAGGATTGTACCAGTTGCTTGCGGCACTTACTGACGTGCAGTTCAGTTATCTTATCCGCATGGCACTTGCGGGTAAATCAGACAGTAAGTTTCCAAATAATATTACAGCGTATACTTTGTATCAAACAGCAGCGGCTGCAGGAGTCGATGTTGGGGCAATTGAATCGCTTCAACAGCAGAAAGCAATTGAACGTCAAAAGACATGTGATGAAAATATCAATAAAACCCGGGAAAGAATAAATCAGCTGGAACCACAGGAAGCAGATTGAAAAGGGGGGCGCCCTGAAACTATACAGGGCGCTTGCTTTTGCAATTTTAAGAATGAAAATCAGAAACAAGATTGTAAACAAAATGAATGAATCCTATGACACGCTCCAACATATATATCACTTTAAGCAGCGGCAAAAAAATGTTTTTTGTTGCGGACGGAAGCAGTGCGCCCGAACAGGGATTTATTGTACAACAACTGATACAGCCGCTACTTCAATTAAACGATGCAAAAAAAGAATTGCACTTAATACAGGCGCATTCCGATGCCATCAATGAACTGCGCACCAATGCAGACTATCGTTATGAAATTGATCTCGTTGAGAAAACAGTTCGCTTTTTTGAAGAACATTATCACCATAAAACGGGAAAGTTCAGAAAAGGAAAAGACCTCACTGACGAAAGATATATTCCGTATCTAAAATCAATTACAAACAATGATGAAAACAACGCAGCCCAAACAGAATAAAACTATTGCAAGCACTACAGAACGTATGCTATTGCAATTATCAAGTCCGGTAAAATTTTATGCTTTTGACGCATCTGGATTTGTGCACAAGGCACCTGTTTTGCTGCTACTGGCAAAGGAACATGGATGATAAAAAAGCTGCCGTCTTATAACGATTATGATTGTTAGCGGAAGTAAGACGGCAGCTTCGTCATTGACAAAGACTTTTATTAATAAAAAAATACCACAATGAAATATGTTCATTACAATTCAGAGCAATACTTCTTCGACCGTATTTTACATGGAGTAGTACTCGCTATCAAATGTGCAGGAAAAACGATTGTATATTTTCCGCAATTATTCGGCGGCTATTGCATGGCGCGTTGCCTGTTGAATAAAGAGACAAATGGAATACTTTGGGTGGCATTAACTGTTCTCTTTGCGATCATACTTTATCAATGTATTTTTCTGCTAAAAGGTTTGCTGATCGCATTCAAAACAAAACGAAACTTTTGGTGGTTGCCCTTTTTTATTTTGTGCATTTTGTACACGTGTGTATTGCCGGTTGTGCTATTTTTTGGTTTGCTTCAAAAAGCAGCATTTTATTTTACGATAGAGTATGCAAATGGATTGACCTGGTTGTTTGCAATTGTCGCATGCGGTTATTTATACAGCAAGTATGAATTTTTAAATGATGGTGCACCAAAGATTGCGCTTGCAATATATAAGCTTGGGCACAGCATTGTCGAACGAATTTGAAAGAATAAACAGCCTGATATTTTTGAAATCCAAACATATTATTTGGCGGTGAAGATCCTGCACTTGCTAAAGCAGGTTGGTGTTTAACCAACCTGCTTTTTTCTTAGCCTTTGGTTTGCAACGCAACTAGTTTATTGTAGGTATCTGTTAAGCCTGCCTTACCCAAAATATCCATCGCAATCGCTTTGATTTCTTCAAAAGTATTGCTGTCCACTACTGCAAATAAACCATCACTGTCATTACCGCCTTTACTCGTCAGACCCGCTTCTATTAGTTTACTGAGCAGCAATACACTCTTACGCGGTATGCGAAGATTGATCTTAACTTCTTCATTCATGCCGGGAGAAGTAAGTAAGGTCTCGTAGACCATTTGCGCATCATTTTTTGATAACATCGTTCAATTTTTTTTCTTGTTCACAAAATCATTTTCACAAGGATAAAATTATAAGAGTGCATGCATATTTTACCCGATTAACCCCCGCGTATTTTGCGGGGGTCATTTATATTTTCCGGGTGAGTTCTAATTTCATTATGCGAATTGATTTGTGAATTTGAAAACTGTGAAGTATGAACATCAAACAAGCAAAAGAGATTGATATAGTCTCTTATTTATCCAGGTTAGGTTATGAACCGGCGTATAAAAGCGGGAATAATGTATGGTATCATTCCCCGTTACGCAACGAAAGAACGCCATCCTTCAGCGTTAACTTTAAAACCAATGAATGGTATGACTGGGGCGAAGGAAAAGGCGGTAATATTATCGATTTTGGTATCCGGTACCACAACTGCTCGGTAGGTGATCTGCTGCAAAAGTTGGATGGCCCCGGCATCGCCAGGCATCAACAACAGCACACAGAAAAACCAAAGGAGGAAGAAAATCAAATTAAAGTCTTGTCTGTTCACCTGCTTTCTTCGTACCCGCTGATAAAGTATCTTGACAAAAGAAAAATTACCCGTGATATAGCAGATAAATATTGCAGCGAAGTGCGGTACCAGCTGAACAATAAAGTGTATTATGCCATCGGGTTCCCGAACAATGCGGGAGGGTATGAATTACGCAACGAATATATCAAAGCTGCGAGCACGCCAAAGGATATTACCTACATTGATCACGGTGCTAAAGCGCTTACTGTTTTTGAAGGCTTTTTCAACTTCCTCACTTACCAGGTTTTGAACCGCCAACAGGCATCTGAATCAACCAATTTTCTAATTCTTAATTCCACTTCATTTTTTGAAAAAAGCCTGCCATTAATGCAGACACATGATCGTGTACACCTTTACCTGGACAATGATAAAACCGGTCAGAAATGTACTGAAAAGGTCCTGCAACTGGACAAAGAAAAGTTTATAGACGAACGCAAACCGTATCACCAGTATGGGGATCTCAATGACTGGCTTATGAGCATAACAAAATCGCAAAGGCACCGGTTAATGCATAAACATTGATCTTCTCTTTGGCCAGCCCGGGACTTCGGGGTAATCTCTAAAGACATTTTGTAGCAGACTGCCGTTCGCGGCGTGGGTGAGATTGCCTGTTTTTGCAATCCGCCAGATGTACCGTTGTATCACAACGGAATCTGGCTGCCCTTACTCCGGAGTCGTGGGCAGTCACCTGGAAGACTACATGGGAACATCATTTTTAAACAGCGTAAAGGATAACGTGATGGAGAACAAAAGTGACAAACGCACCCGATGGTTGCATATACGATTGACGGAAAGAGAACAACAAAAAATCCGCGACAAACATAAGCAATCGACCAGCCGCAAACTCAGTGATTATGCGCGCAAAGTATTACTGGATAAAACGATCAAAGTAAAACAGCGCAACCAGTCACTAGACGACTTTATGGCAGAGATGATCCAGTTGCGTAATGAACTAAATGCGATCGGCAACAACTACAACCAGGTGGTAAAAAAACTGCACATGCTGAAAGATTTTTCGGACGTAAAAAGCTGGTTGTTGCTGCATGAATCAGCACACCAAATGTTACAGCAGAAAGTAGCAGAAATCAAATCAAAAATTAACCAAATAGATGACCAATGGTTGCAAGGATAAAATTCGTTGAAAGCCTTCGTGATGTCATGCATTATAATGAGAATAAGTTGAAGGAAAAGGTCGCTTCATTTATACATGCAGCGAACTATGGAAAAGATACCGATAGACTTGGTTTTACAGAGCGCTATAAACGGCTGGAATTGCAGGCAGCTTATCATGAGACCGCAGAGAAGAAAATCGTGCATATCTCGCTCAATTTTGATCCCGCTGAAAAACTGGATAAAACCAGGCTTGCGGAGATTGCGGATGCCTATATGCAAAGGATCGGCTTTGGCGGACAACCTTACCTGGTCTATGAACATTACGACGCGCAGCACCCGCACATTCATATCGTCTCTACAAACATCAGGCGAGACGGTACGCGTATCAAATCGCATTATATCGGTAAAGAAAAGTCTGAACCTGCAAGAAAAGAAATTGAAAAGTTGTTCGGTCTTATCCCGGCTGAATCGGGCAAACAAAAAGAGTTGTTCCAACTCAAGCATGAAACGTTAGCACGTATCCTGACACAATATAAATACACTTCGATTCATGAACTAAATGCTGTCTTAAAACATATCAACATTATGGCTGACCGGTGCCGCCCGGAATCAAGAACATACAAGCATGGAGGACTGGTTTACCGCAAGCTTGATAAAAACGGTGATCCTACCGGTGTGCCGGTAAAAGCTAGTCAAATTTATCTCAAACCAGGTCTAAAATTTCTGGAAGAAAAATTTAAGCAGAACGAAGAACTGAGAAAGCCCTTTAAGCAGCGTATTAAGAACGCCGTTGATTTTGCTTTTGCCGGTCGCCCTGTTGGTACCATGAATGAGTTTATTGCGGCTCTAAAAAAAGAACGCATTGAGGTGGTGTTGCGAGAAAATGACAAGGGTGTGATATATGGTCTGACCTATATAGATACCGAAAAGAAATGCGTGTTTAATGGCAGTGACTTGGATTCGAAGAAACAATACAGTGCCAATGCAATTCAGGAACGATTAAAAGGAGAAACTTTTACTCAACAAAATAAACAACAGCAAAAACAAGAACCGCAACAGATAAATATTCCCCGGCAAAAACAGCAGAAAGATAATTCTGCACAACAAATTATTCCATTTCCTGCTACGGATGGAACCCAAAAATTCAAATCAATATCACCATCTGATGGAAAAAACATTTTACAGGAATTAATTCAACCTGAATATGCAAATGATCAAATTCCATATGAACTAAAAAAACAAAAACGCAAAAGAAAAAGAAAAAGACATCATTTATAAAACAAGGAGGTGTGTATGTCAACGACAGGTGAGAATGATCAGGGGTTAAGAAAGATCATCGACATGACCAGGATGATAAGCATTGTATTGTTGCTTCTTCATTTTTATTACTACTGTTATGCTGCATTCGCAACATGGCACTTGACTTATGAAATAACGGACAGGATACTTGCCAACATCAGCAGATCGGGTTTATTCAATAGTTTTCAGAGATCAAAAATCATTGCGCTCGTTTTTCTTTTTATATCGTTGATAGGTGTAAGAGGTAGAAAAAGTGACAAGCACAATTACAGAACAGCATTGGCTTATTTACTGACAGGTTTGTTATTGTATTTTATCAGTGGGTTATTGCTGAATTGGGACACCATAATTACAACAGTAGCTGTTGTTTATTTTATGATTACTGCAACCGGCTACCTGCTTGTGTTATCAGGCGGTGTGATGCTTTCACGCATCATCAGAAATAATTTAAGCAACGAAGTCTTTAACAAGCATAATGAAACATTTCCGCAGGAAGAACGATTGCTGGAGAATGAATATTCGATTAACCTGCCGGCGGAATACATCTTCAAAGGAAAGAAACGGAATAGCTGGATCAATTTCCTCAACGCCAGAAGGTCGATTCTTTGTCTTGGTGGACCTGGCTCGGGCAAGAGTTTCTATATCGTTGAGAATTGTATCCGCCAACTCACCGCTAAACATTTTACGCAATTTATTTTTGATTTTAAGTATCCGGAATTAACAACACTTGCATACAATGAGTTTCTTAAACACCATAAACGTTATCCTGTTGTTCCGAAATTTTATACCGTCAATTTTTCAAATCTTGAATGCTCGCATCGTTGTAATCCATTGTTCCCTGAATTAATGAATGACATACTGGATGCAATGGATGCCAGCAAAACTATTTTGTTAAGCATAAATAAAACGTGGTCCCAACGGCAAGGTGAATTCTTTGTCGAGTCACCAATTAATTTACTCGCTGCTGTCTTTTGGTTTTTGAAAAAATTTCAGCAAGGTAAATATTGTACGCTGCCACATGCGATAGAATTGTTGCAAATGGAATACGACAAAGTGTTTACTATACTTAACAGTGAGCCGGAAATAAGAACCCTTATCAATCCCTTTATCAACGCGTATTTAAATGATGTAATGGAAACAGTGGAAAGCCAGTTTGCTTCGGTGAAAATACCGATGGGAAGATTGTCGTCTCCGCAGCTTTATTATATTTTATCAGGCAATGATTTTACATTGGATATAAACAACCCTGATGAGCCAAAAATTGTTTGCCTCGGTAACGACCCGGTTAAAGCGGATGCATTGGCACCGATCATATCATTGTTCTGTGACCGGTTGAATAAAATTATTAATCAACAAGGCAAGCAAAAATGTGCAACTGTTTATGATGAATTTGCCACGTTGCGCGCCGGCAGTGTTGCTAAAGTTATTGCTACCGGCAGGTCAAACAATATCGTCTGTATCCTTGCGCTGCAGGACTACAGCCAATTAAAGCAGGTTTATTCAAAAGAAGAAGCTGAAACAATATTTAATATCTGCGGTAATGTTATCTCTGGTCAGGTCAGTGGCGAAACTGCTAAACTGCTGGCTGAACGGTTCCCTAAAACCATGCAGGATCGTCAAAGCCTGTCGATAAACAGCAACGACACTTCCATAAGTAAATCAAAGCAACTGGAGCACGCTATACCAGCATCAACAATCAGCAGTTTATCAAGTGGTGAATTTGTAGGAATCGTTGCTGATAATCCTGACCAGCCAATTGAATTGAAGCCCTTCCATTGCAGGATTAAAAATGATCTTGAAAAAATAAAAAAAGAGAAAGCATCTTATAAAGCTTTGCCAATCGTGAGAAAAGTTAATAGAATTATTGTTGAGAGCGACTTTCAACGGATCAAAAATGAGGTGGCCGAGATAGAAGTGACGGTTATGCAGGAGCTGCTTGCAGACCCCGACAAGCATATTTTAATTATAAAGAAAGATTAATCCTTTATAAAACTTTTGCCAAACTTATTTTTTATAAGCAGTTATGCTGCACATTTTTACTGCACAAATTTGTACAGTAAAAAATATTTTGGACTTCCCTTTGGTACTTTTTCCGGTACTATTTGTTTTAATAGTTTCAACAGCAAGTAATTCAGCTCAAACACCTGCCTTTATAATGGATCACAGCACTATAAGCCTACAAGAACTTACGCGCATAGAAAACTTACCTATGAGCGTAGAAGAAGTCTGCAGCAAGTATAAACTATTTACCCTGAAAGACTTTCTGGATTACTGGAGCCAGCATGGCTCTTTTAGTGGACTGGATGATTGCGATCATAACATGGAAATTGTGTTGAGCTTTGTTGCGAATAAATATGCCTTGATGCCCGTTTTGATTAAGGAGAACTTACGCGGCGAAGAAGCGGTGCCGTTGCTTATCAGACGTCTTGACAATACTGCTAAAATAATGCTTTGCCAGCTTATTGCGGTTGTGACGAGCGACTATGCGCCAAGGATCAAGGGGCTGCTCGTCAATTACGGCTGGTCTGTTAAAAATAACGAAGGTCTCTTTGAATTTCTTTACGGTGACAAATGCAACTTTCTAAATAGTGATTTGACGGCGTCCGTTTCAAGTAAAATTACACAACTCAAAAACCGCATCACTTCTATACTTCCGATGCTTGCCACAAATTCCAGCAAAGGGGTGTCTGATACCCGGCAACACCTACTTGGATTATTACCTCCTAATTCCGGAAAAAAAATTTTCGCCCCACAAAAAGGTGTTTCAGGAAACGATAAAATAGCATTATTTAAATTGATTGATTTGCTTATAGAAGGCGGACTTGTGTTGGATGAAAAAGAAATGCGGTATTTCTCAAAACTATTTTTTGTCATGCCTGAAAAAAACAAGAATGGGATTGCAGCAGTCAGCGAAGCAGGTTATGATCAGGAAATGAAGGACTTTATGCGGGAATATTTCCAGTCTCTTTTTCTATGTCTGTCTTTCCTGCAAACTGACGATCTCGCAGATTACGATCTTGATTTATATAATGATGTGATGGTAATCGATCAGGCTTTTGTTAACCGGATTAATACCCGCGAAAGCGTACACTTCACACGTCATTTATATGTCAATGTTTTAGCCTCCGTGTTTGAACCCAAATATTGTTTACTGGATGGCATAAACGCAAAGCAGGATAAAAGGCGTACATCACGCAAACAATATGCATGGAAAGCCTCCTACCTGATCAAAAAAGAATTTGCTGCAATGTTCAATTTCATGGCACTTGTAAATGAGTTTGAAAAGTATATCACAGCTGAAAGTACATCTGGTCACAACATAGATGTAGAAGCCTTAATAAAAGAGCAGTTAAGTGAAAAAGACATGCGACATATTCACAGAATTAAGAAAATTTGCCTGGTGTTGTTGTCTCATGAATTCGGTCTGACGGAAAATAAACAAGGGCAAATCATCATTCCTCCTTCAATTAGCCTACACTATAAAACAATATTCGCAAAGATCCTTGACAGTTTTAAATTGCCTGCTACATTATCGTTTTTATTAGCCAGGTTAAAAGAAATTGAACCTCATGCAAAACTACAACTCGTTGAAATAAGATCAGCTTTGATGGCTGACACTGAAAAGTTTTTTTGCGTAGGAGAAACAGATTCCTTTGGACTGGTCGAATGGAGACGCTCAGGTAAAAAGTTCAGGACATTATCGCTTGAGACGATTGCGATAGAATTTTTAACCAGGGCGGACACTCCAATGTATACAGATGATATTCTTAGCTACATCAGGCGTTTCCGGCTGATTACACCTAGCGAACTTGATGCGGTACTAAAGAAACCTGGTGCAAGTTCATTTATCGTTTTTAAAAATGACATAGTTGGTCTTAAACAAAAAAATTATGCCGGCGAAATTGTTTACGTGCTGCCTATAAAAATAAGCAGCAACAAGTAAGGCGGCAATGATAGTGCCGCCTATGTAATTGGGTAAAAAAAACAGCCCCTATGCTGTCTTCAAATTGATCGCACGTTTCAAAGGATTTTTGAACACCTGCATATCATCTCTTTCCATCCATAGCAACTTTACTTTTTCTGCAGCTTCTTTCGGATCGATTCTTATGTAACGATAAAAATCCTTTTCTCTTTTATGTCCACTTATTTTCATGATAAGATAAACCGGAGTTCCTGCAAGAAATTCATTAGTGCAAAATGAACGACGTGCCGTGTGCGAAGTAATCCATCCCCATTTCGGCTTCTTCTCCTCAATCATTTTGTTTCCTTTTCTGTACGAAAACTTTATCACCTGGCAAATACCAGCAAACCTTGCAATTGTTTTAATGTGCTCATTGAATTTTACGTTTGATATAATCGGTATTTGTTCTCTAAACTGTCTTGTAAAAATTTCTTTTGCTTCTTTACGCATTGGTATCACAACCCAATGCACAGACTTCTCCTGCTTTTTATAAAGCATGTCTTGCTGTAAATCTTCTGGTTCTAATGAAGAGAAATCAGAGAAGCGAAGACCGGTTAAACATCCCAACACAAACAAATCGCGATAAGGGATTAATTCAGGATGTTCAGATAAATCAAGATGATATATCTCACCAATTTCTTCATAAGAAAGATAAATAGCATCCGATTCCTCTTCGGGGATTTTGTAATCACTTAAATCAATAGATGGAATAATTTTTCTTTTTACACGATCCTTAATAAAAATGCGTAGTTGTTTTATTGTTTTTCCAATCGTGTTTACCTTCACACCATAGATATCTTTTTTTCTTCTTGGCTGTTTATAATCGTAAGTAAGAAAATCAACGAAGTCTTCGTAGAATTGAAAATCCAAAGATGCAAACGTGATTTTTTCTTTTCTATATTTTTCAAATGCTTCAAGATGGTTAATCATATCATGATACACTTCAATCGTTCCAGGTCTTACTTTTTTTTCTTTTGATTTTACATAGTCATCCAACTGTTTGAAAAAAATTTCCTTCTTCGCTTTGTTTGCAGGGACATATGCATTTTTTAAATTAAAATCTTCCTGGGCAAGTTTATTCAACTTTAAAGAGGGATCAAATTTCTCTTTTACATATAAGCCCAATTCAGCAACGTCCTGCTGCTTCGCAAATTTTATCAGGTCACAGGCAAGACGAAGTTGACGATCGATTTCATCATTCAATTTAGCATGGCATCCAAATTCCTTTGGCAAAGTTTCCTTGATGCAAAGTTTCCTCTTATCCCAGTACTCAGGCGGAATGCTGATCTGAGTATTTAAAAAAGTGCGGTGTTCACCATCATGAAAAAACTGAAAGTAGACATTGCAGGTGCCATCACGACGAAGTCTTTTTTGTTCGCATAGTGGCTTAATTGGTATACGCATACAACCTCCGTTTTTTTAGTCGCGGTTTTAGTCGCGTACGATACCGTTCTCATTTGTAAAGATAGAAACAGCCGCTGAAGGTCTGCTGTTATAAAAGATTGAAAAGGAGCGTGTTAAGTGTACAGATTTGTACAAATAAGAAAGGCTCACATTTTTGTTGTGAGCCTTTCAGCGGACCGGACGGGACTCGAACCCGCGACCTCCGCCGTGACAGGGCGGCATTCTAACCAACTGAACTACCGATCCTCTTGGTTACCCTTATTTTCGGGACGGCAAAGATAAGGGGAAACACATTTTTTAAACAAAACTTTTCTCCTAAAAATTTGAAACTGTAATTTTACCGCCCAGCAATTTATATTCGCATTATGCCGCAATACCCCAACAGACAATTTCTTGATTTCGAACAGCCCATAAAGGAACTGTACGAACATATTGAAGAGAATAAAAAACTCGCTGAAAAAAATGCCAAGATCGATTACAAAAGCATTATACAGCAGTTGGAAGATTCTATTGTTGAAAAGCGTAAGGAGATCACCGAACATCTTACACCATGGCAGCGTGTACAACTAAGCCGCCATCCCGATAGGCCATACACACTCAAGTATATAGAAAAAATGGCCACCAACTTTGTAGAATTACATGGCGACCGCAATGTAAAAGATGATAAAGCAATGGTCGGTGGTTTCGCAGATCTTGACGGACAAACAGTGATGTTTATAGGCCAACAAAAAGGTATCAATACCAAAACAAGACAGTTACGCAATTTCGGTATGGCCAATCCTGAAGGCTATCGTAAAGCGTTGCGCCTTATGAAGCTTGCAGAAAAATTCAATAAGCCGGTTGTTACTTTGATCGATACACCGGGTGCATTTCCGGGCCTTGAAGCGGAAGAGCGTGGACAGGGAGAGGCCATTGCCAGAAACATCTATGAAATGATGCGCCTGAAAGTGCCCATCATTTGTGTAATCATTGGAGAAGGTGCAAGTGGCGGTGCACTTGGCATAGGCGTTGGTGATAAGGTATTAATGATGGAGAATACCTGGTACACGGTTATCTCTCCGGAAAGCTGCAGTTCTATTCTCTGGCGCAGCTGGGACAAGAAAGAAGTGGCCGCAGAACAACTCCGTCTTACGGCAAAAGATATGCATGGCTTTGGACTCGTTGATGAAATTGTGCCTGAACCAATTGGAGGCGCGCATTGGGATTACGACGAAGCAGCAAAAATTCTTAAAAGCTATATTCTAAAATCGCTTGAAGAAGTAAAACTAATACCTTCAGATAAGAAATTAAATTATCGCACAGAGAAATTTGGCAGAATGGGCTTTTGGGATGAAGTAGCAGAAGAAACAGAAGATGCAGAAGCATAATTTTATGAGCCCGGCATTTGTGCTGCTATTTAACTTTCGTTGCGTCGCACTCTTGTACCATTTATCTTTGTGCAGCAAATCAAATACATTAGGCAACATCGTATACATAAAATAACTGTTGCACTGCTTTGATAGGCTTATCGGTTTAAAAAATCATACATCACAACAACAGAAATCAGCGATCTAAAAATGTCTTCTCTTTACAATCAACTACAAGGAACAGGCGTGGCTTTGATAACGCCGTTCACGGCACAGGGATTTATTGATTTTAATGCACTCTCAAAAATTATCGACCATGTGATCGATGGTGGCGCAGAGTATGTAGTAACGCTTGGCACTACAGGCGAAACACCTACGCTTGGTAAGTTTGAGAAGACCGATATCGTAAAATTTACTTATGATAAGGTAAATGGTCGTGTGCCGGTTGTAGTAGGCATCGGTGGCAATGATACCAATGCGCTTATTAAGGACCTGCAAAACTACCCACTGGATAATGCAGTTGCTATTCTAAGTGCATCACCATATTACAGCAAGCCATCACAAGAGGGTTTGTACCAGCATTATAAAGCATTGGCAGAAGCTTCTCCAAAGCCGATCTTATTATATAATGTTCCGGGCAGAACAGGGAGAAATGTAACAGCAGAAACAACCATTCGTCTTGCAAATGAAGTAAAGAATATAGCAGGTATAAAAGAAGCCAGTGGAGATATGGGTCAGTGTATACAAATACTACGGCACGCACCAAAAGATTTTCTTGTAGTAAGTGGTGATGATGCTTTGGGCCTTCCTCAAATTGCATGCGGCATGAAAGGCGTAATAAGTGTTGCTGCGAATGCTTATCCAAAAGAATTTTCAGACATGGTACGTTTTTGCCTGGCAAATGATTTTGCAAAAGCAAAAACCATCAACGATAAATTGGTTGATGCATATAACCTGATGTTTGAAGAAAATAATCCTGCAGGTGTAAAAGCATTTATGGCAGAAATGGGATTGATCAGTAATAATGTAAGGTTACCATTGGTTACATTAAGTGCCAGTGTTTATAACCGGGTGAAGGCTTATATGGCAACAAGATAAGCTTAGCAAAGAACTTTCATAAATCGACCTGCTTTTAGTGCAGGTCTTTTTTTGTTCATTTATGATCAAACTGTACAAGTGTGCGACGCAACGAAAGCCAAATAATTATTCCTGAGTGGGGTTCATAAAAAAAGTTAATCATGATCAATGTAGTTTATACAGTAGCAAAACTTTGTATTTTCACGGCATGAAGAAAATAGTTTTACTGTTTGTTTTATATACGGTTTGCATAAATGTATCTGCCCAATTTACGGTGCGCATAATTGTAAATGATGCGGCTACAAAAAAGTACGATGATATTTATGTGGCCGGCGATTTCAACAACTGGAACCCGCATGATGATACTTACAAAATGAAATTATTTGGCGCAACAAGAAGAATATATGTCTTAAGAGATGTTGCGGCAGGCACTTACAATTTTAAATTTACAAGAGGCACCTGGGATAAAGTAGAAACATCTTCGAAGGGTGAAGACATAGAGAATCATGCTGTAGAAGTAAATGGGGACACTTCATTAACTTTTTTTGTTGCAGGCTGGAAAGATGATTTTCCTGATAAGCCAAAACCAAATACAGCATCTGCGCAAGTGCAGGTATTAGATACTGCATTCGTAATGCCGCAGTTGGGCCGCACCAGGAAAATATGGATATATCTTCCAAAGAATTATAATCTTTTAAGAAGCAAAGCTTTTCCCGTCTTGTATATGCAGGACGGGCAAAATTTATTTAATGAGCAAACAGCGTTTGCAGGTGAGTGGGGCGTAGATGAATGTCTTGATACATTGCAACAAAAATTAAATAAAGACTGTATTGTAGTGGGTATTGATAATGGCGGTGGTAAACGTATGAATGAATACAACCCTTACGATGATAAAAAATTTGGACAAGGTGAAGGTGATCTTTATCTCGATTTTGTTGTGCAAACGCTGAAGCCTTTTATTGACGGGCATTTCAGGACACAGAAAGACAGGCAGCATACTTTTATTGCAGGCAGTAGCATGGGTGGTTTGATATCAATGTATGCTATAAAAAAATATCCTGATGTGTTTGGGGTAGCGGGTGTTTTTTCTCCCTCATTTCAGTTAGCGCCGCAATTATATGCTGATCTGCAAAACACAAAATGGAAAGATACACACACTATATTTTTTTATGCAGGCAGAAAAGAGGGGGATGATATGATCCCTGATATGCAACACATAGAAGAGCTTTTAACAAGCACAAAATATTTTAACACTACAGAATTAATATACCCACTTGGCCAGCATAAAGAAGAATACTGGCGCAAAGCTTTTGAAGTTTTTTACAGGAAATTAATGCAATAGATTTTGTTTATCAGGCTATACTATTTCATGGCATCGGTTGTTGTGTCACTCACTTGTACGTTCAGAAAAGTATTGAGCAATAGTTGTTGCTTATTTGATTATATAAGTAACTCCTTCCAGCGCTAATTGTGTTTGAGGAAAAACTGCAACAGTTTCTTCCAGGAAAGCATCCAGTATTTCATACTTACTGCTGAAGTGACCGATCAGGAGTCTTTTTGGTTTTGCTGTTTGTGCAATTTTTGCTGCCTGTATAGTAGTGCTGTGAAACCTGCTGGCAGCTCTTTCTTCCTGATCCTTCAAAAAAGTTGCTTCATGGTAAAGCAATGTTATATCGTTTAAATGTTTACAGATTGTTTCATTGTAAATAGTGTCACCACAAAACCCATAGCTTTTTGCTGCAGTATTGGCAATGGTTACAGATTCGTTGGCAATGCGTTCGCCGGATTTAGTAATATAATCTTCTCCAGCTTTTAGTCTTTCATAAAAAATAGCAGGAATATCTTTTCCGGCAAGTTTTTCCATATCTATTTTCCTAGGCTTCTTTTTTTCTCTTATCACAAATCCCCAGCAATCTATGCGGTGAAATACTTTAAATGTTTCCACAGTAAATTTTTCATCATCTACAATTACGCCTTCATCGCCCAATGCATGAAAGAGGAGTTTATAAGAAAACCTTGTATCGGCTGTAGAAAATTGTAACTCCAGGATTCTCTTAAGCGGTTCGGGTGCATGCAGGTGCAGGTCCTGTTCACGGTTCATTAAACTAAAACTGGTAAGTAGCCCCGGTAATCCAAAATAATGATCACCGTGCAGATGCGATATAAAAATATGGCTGATCTTACTGCGGCGGATCTTATAACGTGAGAGTTGCATTTGTGTGCCTTCGCCACAATCTATAAGAAATAACTGGTCGTTTAATGTAACGATCTGCGCTGTAGGATGTCTGTCGTAAGCAGGCAACGCAGAATTATTACCAAGTATCGTTACACCAAACATTGTGCATGTGTTTTTATAGTAGACGTAAGAAGTCTTAAATATGTTGCAATATATCTTTAAAAATAATAATTATGGATGCATTAAGGTATGGTGTAATGCATAATTGCTGCTTCAGGATAAGAATGTACAAGTGTGCGACGCAAGTAAAGCTTAATAGCAATGATACAGCCGGGCTCATAATCTTTACAATAGTTTATACGTAAAAACTTGCGGCATTGATGCACTACCTTATTTTTGAAGAAATAATATTTTTTGATTAGCCCTTCTGTAGCCATTGTTATTCTTAATTATAACGGCAGCAATTACCTGCAAAGATTTCTGCCGCCTGTACTGGCATCAACCTATGCAAACAAGCGGGTTGTAGTGGCAGACAATGCTTCTATTGATGATTCTATTGAAGTTTTGCAAAAAGAATTTCCATCTGTTGAATTGATAACACTTGATAAAAATTATGGTTTTGCAGAAGGTTATAACCAAGCATTGAAACAGGTTACGGCTGATTATTATGTATTGCTTAATTCTGATGTAGAGGTTACACCTGCATGGATTGAACCCATTATTGAACTAATGGAAAGCGACAGCAAAATTGCCACCTGTCAGCCCAAAATCCTTTTTTATTATGAACAACATTTATTTGAATATGCGGGTGCAGCGGGTGGCTGGATAGACCACCTTGGTTACCCTTTTTCGCGTGGCCGTGTGTTTGATGTTTGTGAGACAGATACTGGTCAATACAATAACACAGCGCCTATATTTTGGGCAAGTGGTGCTGCGATGTTTATTCGCTCAGAAATATTTCATGAAGCAGGAGGGTTTGATGGATTTTTCTTTGCACACATGGAAGAAATTGATCTTTGCTGGCGCATACAATTGATGGGCTATAATATTATGTGTGTGCCTTCTTCTGTTGTATATCATATTGGTGGGGGCACTTTGCCAAAAGGCAATACCAGGAAAGTGTTCCTCAATTTCAGGAACAATCTTATCATGCTCGGTAAGAACCTGCCATGGAATGAAAAAATATGGAAGTTTCCGCTTCGTATTTTTTTAGATGCTTTATTTGCCTGGAAAAGTTTATTATCCGGATTTAGTGAGTCTTTTATAGCCGTATTTAAAGCACATCTTGCTGTATTTAAATGGTGCATATCCTGCAAATCGAATAATAAGTACACCAGAGTACCTATGAAGAAGATGCAAGGTGTGTATCGCGGCTCACTTATATGGCAGCATTTTATAAAGAAGAAAACACGTTTTTCAGAAATTGTTAAAAAGAACTTTTAATTATTTATTGTACAGCCTTATTTTTGCACAGCAATTTACAAATATGTCAAACGAAATAGAAAATTACAAAGACAAAGAATTCGGATATAACTGGGTTACTTCCTCCCGTTTTCTTTTTTATATGCAGGTTTTTGTAGTGGTAGCTTTTTTATTAGGCGGTTGTTACCAGTTATACGGTCACCGGTATAAAGGCAAGCCAGATGTAGAAGTGCCGGGTAATACATTGTATACGCCTCAGTACAAATAAAAATTTACCTCTAAAAATTTTGTGGAACAGTGCAGAATCTTATTTTTGCACTCCCAAAAAACAAGTTCTTATAAAAGCGAAAGTAGCTCATTTGGTAGAGCACGACCTTGCCAAGGTCGGGGTGGCCGGTTCGAGCCCGGTCTTTCGCTCAGATAAATATCCCGCTACATGCGGGATTTTTTTTCAGGTTGCCCCGGTGGTGGAATTGGTAGACACGCAGGACTTAAAATCCTGTGACCCGCAACGGTCGTAACGGTTCAACTCCGTTCCGGGGCACAAAAGAAGGTTATCATTTTCGATGACCTTTTTTATTTGGTACCGGACAGCAGTTTTCTACTCAGCAGCCGTTGCGTCGCACTCTTGTACTTTATAGCTGATGGCAGCAATTTATCTTACGCTTTCATTTCCCTTTTACAAACAGCACAGTTAAATACCAAAGCTATTGTAATTTTCAAGTCGTTTAAAAGGTTTTAGCAGTAGTGCTTTATTCATTATTTAATTGAGAATGCTTATACAAATTATTATTATGCATAAATTGTAAGGTGTTTAAACATTCTTGTTAAAATAGCTTTACTAAACGATAAAATATGACCACGATGCTTAGCTGAAAAATTCTTTCTTTGAATACAGGGAAATAGCCAAAACAATTCTTTCTAACGATTTACCATAATATCAACCAATGTCAAAAAACAAATATCTTGTACCGTTTATACTAGTATGCTCTTTGTTTTTTTTATGGGCGTTTCTGCACAACATGAACCCTATATTAATTCCACATCTTAAAAAAGCCTGCCAGTTAAGTGATACACAATCTTCATTCATAGATTCAGCTGTTTATCTCGGCTATTTCCTGGCGGCAATTCCCGCCGGTTTGTTTATACATCGCTGGGGCTATAAAAAAGGGATCATATTCGGACTTATGCTTTTTGCATTAGGTTCATTATTATTTATTCCTGCTGCAGAAGTAAGACAATACTGGTTCTTTCTGGTTGCATTGTTTATAGCTGCATGTGGCGCCACTTTTTTGGAAACGATTGCAAACCCCTATGCCGCTGCGCTTGGCAATCCGTCTACTGCCGAGCAACGTCTAAATTTTGCTCAATCATTTAATGGCGTGGGGGCATTCGTAGCACCACTTGTTGGTAGCCAATTTATTTTCTCCGGTATTGAACACACAAAAGGAGAATTGCAAAGTATGTCTCCTGAGCAACTTAATGCATACCTTAACTCAGAAGCATCTACTGTCAAAATACCATATCTTGTTATTGGTTGTGTGATAATAGTTGTCATTATACTTTTTGCACTAACAAAACTTCCCGAAATAAAAGAAGACGACAGTGTTGCACACGGTACGAAATTTTCTCTGAACGTATTCAAATTCCGTCATGTAAAATGGGCAATGCTTGCTGAGTTTTGTTATGTAGGTGCACAGGTTGGCGTAGGAAGTTTTTTTATAAGGTTTTCAAAAGAGTTAATGAATCTCGATGAAAAAACAGCCGGTTATTGGTGGGGTTCCATTGCAATGGTTGGGTTTATGGTTGGGCGCTTTACCGGAACATTTTTTATGCGCTATATAAAGCCCGCAAAATTATTAAGCCTGTATGCGATTATTAATATTTCATTGCTTGCATTTGCATTAATAAACCACAATCAGTTTTCCGTATATGCAGTAATGGTGGTTCCTTTTTTTATGTCAATTATGTTCCCTACAATTTTTGCGCTTGGTATAAAAGGGCTAGGAGAAGAAACAAAAATTGCTTCTTCATTTCTTGTAATGTCTATCATTGGTGGTGGAATTTTTGCACCAATCATGGGTTTTATTTCAGATAAAACAGGCAGCATGCAGTCCGCATACATAGTTCCGCTTATTTGCTTCGCTGTTATTTTATTTTTCGCACTCAATGGTCATAAAATAAAAACAAGCAATACAGAATCGCATGAAAAAGTTTTGTCTGGCATTGGATCTTAAAGATGATACTCAACTTATAAATGAGTATGAAGCTTATCACAAAGCAGTGTGGCCGGAGATTCTGAATAGTATTACAGATTCGGGTATCACTAATATGGAAATATATCGCACAGCCAACAGGCTGTTTATGATCATGGAAACAACGGATGATTTTTCATTTGAAGCAAAATCAAAAGCTGATGCTGATAATGCAAAAGTGCAGGAGTGGGAGCAATTGATGTGGAAATACCAACAAGCGTTACCAACAGCAAAAGAAGGTGAGAAATGGATGTTGATGAAAAAAATATTTGAAACCCCCAGCCCCTAAAGGGGAGTTGTAGTAGTTAGTAAAAAAAATCACTATCACTATTTTGCTTAATAACAATGAGGGATCATAATTTTAAAATTAACTGCAATTAAAGCCCCTTCAGGGGTTTGGGGCACAAGAGTGCGACGCAACAGAAGCATCATAGTAATTCTAAAGTTTGGTTCATAAACAATAAATCATGTTCAGTTTAAAAAATAAACATGCAGTAATAACAGGTGGCGGCAGCGGAATTGGTCGTGCTGTTTGTTTGCTGTTTGGTAAACAGGGTGCTATTGTACATGTAATGGATATCAGCAAAGACGCCGCTAATCAAACAGCAGTGCAGATATCAGAGGAAGGCGGTGAGGCTTTTGCACATGCATGTGATGTGAGTAATCAGCAAAACGTGACCGAAATATTTAATGAGATTGGTACTGTACATATTTTAGTGAACAGTGCAGGTGTTTCGCATATTGGTAAAGTTGATAATACCAGTGAAGCAGATTTTGATCGCATTTATAATGTGAATGTGAAAGGTGTTTATAATTGTTTGCATGCAACTATTCCATCAATGAAACAAAATGGTGGCGGTGTAATATTAAATGTATGTTCTGTAGCTGCTTTTGTTGGTTTAGCTGATCGGTTTGCATACTCGATGAGTAAAGGTGCTGTTTCTTCGATGACGCTTTCTGTTGCGAAAGATTATGTGCATGATAATATAAGATGTAATTCTGTTTCGCCGGGTCGTGTGCATACAGCTTTTGTTGATGGATTTCTTGCAAAGAATTACCCCGGCCGTGAGGCAGAAATGTTTGAAAAATTATCAAAGACACAACCCATCGGTCGCATGGGTAAGCCTGAAGAAATCGCAACGATTATTTTGTTTTTGTGTAGTGATGAAGCTTCATTTATAACGGGAACAGATTATCCTATTGATGGTGGATTTATTAAATTGAATACATAAAATTCTTATACATGAAACTCATTCGTTTTGGAGAATTAAATAAAGAACAAACCGGTATTGCTATCGGTGATAAATATTATGATACTTCCGCATTTGGGGAAGATTATAATGAACATTTTTTTGAACAGGATGGCTTAAACAGGTTACAGAAATTTCTGGACGATAATCAATCCGCATTGCCTGAAGTGCCCGCTGGCACAAGGCTAGGAAGCCCTGTTGCGAGACCTTCCAAAATTGTTTGTATTGGTTTGAACTATGCAGACCACGCAAAAGAAACAGGCGCTACACCACCTGCAGAACCTGTGATCTTTTTAAAATCAACAACAGCATTGGTTGGTCCGAATGATGATGTTATGATTCCCAAAGATTCTGTAAAAACAGACTGGGAAGTAGAACTTGCGGTAATCATCGGTAAGAAAGCCAGCTATGTAACAGAATCAGAAGCGATGGATTTTGTAGCTGGGTATGCTTTGCATAATGATGTTAGTGAAAGGGCGTTTCAACTGGAAAGAAGCGGTACATGGGATAAAGGAAAAGGCTGCGATACGTTTGCGCCTGTCGGTCCCTGTCTTGTTACTAAAGATGAAGTGGATGATGTAAATAATTTGCGTTTATGGCTTACTGTAAATGGTAAAAAAATGCAGAATGGTACTACTGCCAATCTAATTTTTAAAATTCCTTTTATCGTTTCTTATGTAAGCCAGTTCATGACTTTATTGCCCGGTGATATTATTTCTACAGGTACACCAGCAGGTGTTGGGCTTGGTATGAATCCACAGGTATATTTAAAAGCTGGTGATGTGGTTGAACTGGGTATTGATGGTATGGGAACAGCAAAACAAAATGTGGTGGCGTATGCAAAGAATTGATGCACATCAGCACTTCTGGCTCTTTGACAAAGATCGTCATGCATGGATCAATGATGCAATGCACGTGATTCAAAAAGATTTTATGCCTGCTGATCTGCAGCCCATATTGCAACAAAATAATATTGACGGATGCGTGTTGGTGCAGGTAGATCAAACGGAAGAAGAGAACATATTTCAGCTAAATAATGCAGTACAGTTTGATTTTATAAAAGGTGTTGTTGGTTGGGTTGATCTGCAGGCTGATAATATTGAAGAGCGTTTGCGGTACTATCAGCAGTTTAATAAAATGAAAGGTTTTCGCCACATATTACAAGGAGAAGAGGACAGAGCGTTAATGGTGAAACCGGCTTTCAAACATGGCATCAGTTTATTGAATAAGTACAACTATGCATATGATATACTCATCTTTCCCGATCAGTTGAAATATGCTTATGAACTGGTGAAAGCCTTTCCTGATCAGCGTTTCGTAATAGATCATATTGCCAAACCTTATATAAAAGATAAAAAGATCGATGAGTGGAAGAAAGACATATCTCTTTTCAATAATTGTGCAAACGTTTACTGTAAAATATCAGGTATGGTTACAGAAGCAGACTGGAAGCAATGGAAGAAAGAAGATTTCGCACCGTATCTTGATGCAGTAGTAGAAACCTTTGATACTGATCGTATCATGTTTGGGTCTGACTGGCCGGTATGTTTGGTAGCTGCTTCTTATGAAAAAATGTTGGGGTTAGTACAAAACTATTTTGCGTTTTTTTCTAAAGATGAGCAAGATGCATTCTTTGGTGGCAATGCAATTCAATTTTATAACTTATAAAAGCTCCCTCTCCTTTGGAGAGGGCGGGGGTGAGGTATGGATTTATTATTAAAAGATAAAGTGATCATCGTTACAGGCGGCGCCAAAGGTATTGGTGAAGGCATTGTAAAAGTATTGGCTGCCGAAGGCGCTATCCCTTTTATTGTTGGCAGAAGTGAAGAAGATAATTTAAAAACTGTTCATGCTGTTGAAGCCAATGGTGGCAGGGTTTTCCAGGTAGTAGCAGAATTAACGCAGCCAGCAGAATGCGAGCATGCCGTAAAAAAAGTTATAGAAAAAATGGGACGTATAGACGGTCTTGTAAATAATGCGGGTGTGAACGATGGTGTTAATCTTGAGCATGGCACTTATGAAAAGTTCATGGCCTCATTACACAAAAATGTGGTGCATTATTATTTGCTGGCACATTATGCATTGCCGGAACTGATTAAATCAAAAGGCGCTATTGTAAACATAACATCAAAGACCGCAGAGACAGGACAGGGAGGCACTTCAGCGTATGCGGCAGCTAACGGTGCACGCAATGCGCTTACACGTGAGTGGGCTGTTGAATTGCTTAAATACAGTATTCGTGTTAACGCAATTGTTGTTGCCGAATGCTGGACGCCCTTGTATGAGAACTGGATCAAAACATTGCCAAACCCTAAAGAAAAATTAAAAGAGATTGTTTCCAAAATTCCATTGGAACATCGTATGACCACGGCAGAAGAGATCGCTAATACAACAGCATTCTTATTGTCTCAGAGATCAAGTCATACCACCGGGCAATTGATTCATGTGGATGGTGGCTATACACATTTAGACAGGGCATTGGCAAATGCATAATATTTTTTGTGCCAGGCGCAAGAATAAGCATGAAGCATTCGTTGCGTCGCACTCTTCAACTGAAGAATAATTTATGACCAACACCAACAAAATATTTTTTCATTTATACAGCAGGCAGCATGAAGGCATTAGTATGTGTTGAACCGGGTCTATTCAAATATGAAGAGGTTGATAAACCTGCTTTGAACAAAGATCATGCTTTACTAAAAATAAAAAGGATTGGTGTATGTGGTACGGACCTTCATGCTTATGAAGGCACACAGCCTTACTTCAATTATCCAAGAATACTCGGCCATGAATTGGCTGCAGAAATTGCAGAGATAAACAGTTCCTCAAATTTTACTATCGGCGAAACGGTTACTATTATTCCCTATTTCAATTGTGGTAATTGTATTGCCTGCAGAAACGGTAAAACCAATTGTTGCGTAAGTATGAAAGTATGTGGCGTGCATACAGATGGCGGCATGATGGAATATCTTTCTGTTCCAGTCTCTTCATTAGTACATAGCAATGGATTAACACTTGATGAATTAGCATTAGTAGAACCACTTGCCATTGGTGCGCATGGAATAAGACGGGCAAATGTGCAACCAAACGAATTCGTTTTAGTGATCGGTGCGGGCCCTATCGGACTTGGCACAATGGAGTTTGCAAAGATTGCCGGCGCAAAAGTTATAGCCATGGATGTGAATGAGCAACGATTATTTTTTTGTGAGCAAAATTTAAGTGTCGATTATACAATTAACGCTGTTACAGAAAATGTTAGAGAATGTTTAATTGAAATTACTGGTGGTGACATGCCTGCAGTAATTGTTGACGCAACCGGAAATTTGAAAGCGATCAATAATGCTTTTCAATACCTGGCACATGGCGGCAGGTATGTATTAATAGGATTACAAAAAAGCGATATCAGTTTCAGTCATCCTGAATTTCATAAGCGTGAAGCCACATTGATGAGCAGCCGTAATGCAACACGTGCAGATTTTGAGCATGTAATGGAAAGTATGAAAGATGGTTTGGTAAGACCTTCAACATATATTACCCATCGCGTAGGATTTAGTGAAGTAAAAAATGTATTTGCATCATGGCTCGATCCCGCAAACGCAGTAATAAAGGCAATGATAGAAATGTAACAGTAAATGATAAGTTTTGAAGTAGTTATATAAATGGAAATGTAGAATTTAGAGCTTCCTTCGCCAAGGGTGATATTGCTTCAATTATTAGATAAGTAATAATATATTTTACTGTTGAGTTTTTTCAACGGTAAAAAAACATAACAATACCGTACCAGTTTGTTGATAAAAGATCAAACTGTTGCAGTGTGCGACGCAACGGAAGATGCCTATTGATCTTTTGTTGACATCATAAAAATTATAATGCCATGAAGCATGCTGCCATTTTGATCTTTCTTTTTTTTACTGCATCATTTGTGCATGCACAGCAAAACATGCTGTTGTGGTATAAGCAGCCGGCAACAGTATGGACGGAAGCATTACCGGTTGGTAATGGAAGATTGGGTGCGATGGTATTTGGCGGTGTAGAAAATGAATTGCTGCAATTGAATGAATCATCCCTGTGGACAGGCGGCCCCGTAAAAACAAATGTAAACCCTGAATCAAAAAAATACCTTCCATTGGTGCGTGAAGCATTGTTCAATAAAGATTACGACAAAGCAACAGAGCTGGTAAAAAAAATGCAGGGCTTGTATTCTGAAAGTTATTTACCAATGGCGGATTTGATGATCCAGCAGGACTTTGGTGGCAAACAACCAACAGCATATAAAAGATTATTGAACATAAGTGATGCAGTAAGTACAACAACATTTACGATTGATGGGGTGCAATACAAACGTGAAGTTTTTGTTTCTGCTCCAGCGCAACTTATTGTAATGAAAATTTCTTCAAATGCTGTAAAAAAAATAACTGCAACAATTAAAACAAGCAGTCAAATAAAATTTCGAAATGAAATATTAGGTAAAGATATTATTGCTTTAAAAGGGAAGGTGCCTGCACATGCAGATCCCAGTTATTACAATGAAAATAAAGACCCGATTATTTATGCGGATGCAAATGGCTGCAATGGAATGCGCTTTGAAGTGTTGGTGAAAGCATTGCATAAAGATGGAACAATAACAACAGACACTTCAGGCATTCATATAAAAGATGCAAGTGAGGTAACATTGCTCTTATCTGCAGCAACAAGTTTTAATGGTTTTGATAAATGCCCTGATAAAAATGGCAAGGATGAACAAAAACTAGCCACTGATTATTTGAGCAAGGCATTATTAAAGCCTTATAGTGTTTTATGGAGCGAACATGAAAAGGATTATCATAATTTCTTTAACCGCGTTTCGCTTACACTGAATAATAACCAAAGTTCAAAAGACAATTTAGCAACGGATGAAAGAATGGAGGCTTATACAAATGGAGGTAACGACGATGGGCTTGAAACATTGTATTTCCAATATGGCCGTTATTTATTAATTGCATCTTCACGCACAAGAGATGTTCCAGCCAATTTACAAGGCATATGGAATAAAGAAATGCGGCCACCATGGAGTGCCAACTATACAACGAATATCAATGTACAGATGAATTACTGGCCTTCTGAAGTTACCAACTTATCAGAATTGCACCAGCCACTGCTTGATCTTATAGAACACCTTTCTGTAACAGGTACAACTACAGCAAAAGAATTTTATGGCATGCATGGTTGGGTGGTGCATCACAATTCGGATATATGGGCATTGTCGAATCCTGTTGGCGATAAAGGCAAAGGTGATCCTAAATGGGCCAACTGGGCAATGGGCGCAAACTGGCTCTGCCGCGATCTTTGGGAGCATTATCTCTTTACAGGTGATCAAAAATTTTTACGCGACACGGCATACCCGTTGATGAAAGGTGCTGCACACTTTACATTCGATTGGTTAACTACAGATAGTGCAAGTGGCTACCTGGTAACTGCACCATCAGGTTCACCTGAGAATGAATATTTCTATGATGGCAATAAAACATCTGGTATTTCCATTGCCTCAACGATGGACATGAGCATTATCCGCGACCTTTTTTCTAATCTTATTGCGGCAGGAAAAATTTTGAACACAGATAAAGCATTCATTGATTCTGTAACAGCGAAGAAAGAGAAATTATATCCTTTCAAAATTGGCCACAAAGGAAATTTGCAGGAGTGGTACCAGGATTATGAAGATCCCGAGCCACATCATCGTCATACATCACACTTGTATGGATTGCATCCGGGCAATCAAATATCACCTATCAAAACTCCAGAGTTAGGGCAGGCAGCTATGAAGACCTTAGAATTACGCGGCGATGATGGCACAGGATGGAGTCTTGCATGGAAAGTAAATTTCTGGGCACGTCTACTTGATGGTGATCATGCTTATAAATTATACAGGAATCTTTTGCGACTTACAAAAGAAACGGCAACAGATTATGGTAGTCATGGCGGGGCATATCCAAATTTGTTTGATGCACATCCGCCATTCCAGATCGATGGAAATTTTGCAGGCACAGCTGGTGTTGCAGAGATGTTGTTACAATCTCAGAATAATGAACTGCATTTATTGCCAGCTATTCCGCGTGTGTGGAGAAGCGGTGCAGTAAAGGGTTTGCGGGCTCGTGGTGGTTTTGAAGTAAGTATTGAATGGAACAATAATATTATCAGTAACGCAAAGATCATTTCATTGTTGGGTAATCAATGTGTGGTGCGCACCAATGATCCGGTGATGCTGAAAGGAACAAATATTAAAGCGGTAGAATCAACTTGTGGTTTTGTAATTTCTTTCAAAACAGAAAAAGATAAAACGTATGAGTTGGTTGCGACCAAATAATTTTTATAGACCAAACAAAAGAATATAAATGATACTTCTGTTGCGTCGCACTCTTGTGCTGAGTGTAATTTATTCAGCAGATTGAATACAGGTCAGACGGCTCAAAGCCGTCAGACCTGTAAATATTTGCTTTGAACATTAAGGAAAAGAAACCCGAAACGTGCGACGCAACAGAAGCTTAATTAAAAACAGAAAGCTTAGTTCAAAAAATAAAATGCAGTTATCGAAAAATATTATAGCACAAATTCAAAATAAAAACATCGTTGTTCCTGCAACAGAAATTTTCTTATTGCCTGAAAAAGTTTTGCAGTTTGGAACAGGCGTTTTGTTACGTGGCCTTTGTGATTATTTTATTGATAAAGCTAACAAGCAAAATATTTTCAATGGTCGCGTAGTAATTGTAAAGTCAACGTCGCAGGGCGGTACAGATGCATTTGCGCTACAGGATGGGCTATACACACATTTTGTAAAAGGAATTGAAAATGGAACAGCCGTTGAAGAAACGGTCATCAATGCATCTATCAGCAGGGTGTTATCTGCACAGGATGAATGGAAAACAATCTTGCAATGTGCAGCTAGTGCAGATATGCAGGTAATTATTTCCAACACAACAGAAGTTGGCATCACTTACTCTGAAGAAAAAATTACGGAACAAGCTCCTGCATCTTTTCCAGGTAAACTGCTGGCGTGGTTGCATGAGCGTTATAAAATATTTAATGGCTCAGCAGATGCAGGGATAATCATCATTCCAACAGAGCTATTAATTGATAATGCTGGTAAACTAAAAGCAATTCTTATAAAACTTGCTCACTACAATGCGTTTGATGAAAGCTTTATTAACTGGCTTCAAACGGCCAATTATTTCTGCAGTTCACTTGTTGATAGAATTGTTCCGGGAAAGATAAATGTATCTGAGGCTGAATCAGGCTACACAGATGAGCTTGCGATCATGAGCGAAGTATATCGCTTGTGGGCCATTGAAACAAATGATAAAAAAGTTATCGGTACACTTTCATTTGCACAGGCCGATAGTGGCGTTGTATTAGCAGCTGATATTTACAAATACCGCGAATTAAAACTTCGTTTATTAAACGGACCACATACTTTATCATGTGGACTTGCAGTCTTATCAGGTTTCGTAACAGTTAAGGAAGCAATGTTGGATGGTGATTTCAGGAATTATATTACACAACTCATGCAACAGGAAATAGCTGTTGCTATTACTGACGAGCAGATCAGCTATAAAGAAGCAATAGCCTACACAAAAGAAGTAATTGATCGTTTTTCAAATCCTTTCTTAGAACACAAATGGTTAAGCATTTGTTTGCAGTACAGTAGCAAAATGCTGATGCGAAACATTCCAATATTGCAAAAGCACTATGCAAAAAGCAATACTGTACCGCATTTAATGGCAATTGGGTTTGCAGCCTACATTTTATTTATGAAAAGCCACCAAAATGAAAAAGGCGAATTTATTGGCAACATAAATAATTCAATTTATACGATCAATGATGATAAAGCAGCAACACTGCACCAGCATTGGCAAAAGAAAGAATTGAGAGATATAGTGCAAGGCATCCTTGCCGATGAAACATTATGGTCAATGGATCTAAATCAGTTCCCGGAATTTAGTGAGGCGGTTATAAAAAATATAACGGACATAAATAACAGAGGGACAAAAAAACTTATTCAATCTTATACGTCAAAAAATTTATTACAATGAAACACGCCATTGTAAAAGTTCATCCAAAAGACAATGTTATTGTAGCGCTTCGAAAACTCGAAAAAGGAGAAACTGTTAAGTACAACGATGAACAGTTCGTTTTGCAGGAAACTATTCCGGCTAAACACAAATTTACTATAAGTGATATGCATCCGGGTGATCAGATCTACATGTATGGCGTATTGGTGGGAAAAGCAAAAAGGCCTATTCCAAAAGCAACAAGGATTTCTACAGAAAACCTTGCGCATGCTTCAGACAGTTTTGCAATGCATGAAAGAAAACTCGACTGGTATAAACCTGATGTATCAAAATGGAAAGACAAAACATTCATGGGCTACCGACGCAGCGATGGCAGTGTGGGTACGGCCAATTACTGGCTTATTGTTCCACTGGTATTTTGTGAGAACAGGAATGTGGATGTATTACGTGAATCATTAATTAATAAACTTGGTTACGGCAGGATAAATAAATACAACAGCTTTACCAACCAGATCATCTCATCTTACATAACTGGCGGTAACATCAACGAAATAAAATTAGACCGGTCAACAGCTGTTGCGACAGAAGAAAGATTGTTCAAAAATGTAGATGGTATAAAATTTTTGTTGCATGATGGTGGTTGTGGTGGCACACGCCAGGATGCAGAAGCTTTATGTGGCTTGCTTGCGGGTTATATAACACATCCCAATGTGGCTGGCGCTACAGTATTAAGTTTAGGATGCCAGCACTCACAGGTTTCTATATTGATGAATGAGATCAGGAAGCGCTCTGATAATTTTGATAAGCCATTGCATATTATAGAACAGCAAAAAATTGGTCTTGAAAAAGATGTAATGGAAGAAGCTATCCGTAAAACATTTGAAGGTTTGATTGACGCTGATAAATGTAAACGCACACCTGCACCAATTAGTAAACTATGTATCGGACTTGAATGTGGTGGTTCAGATGGTTTCAGTGGCATCTCCGCAAACCCTGCACTGGGCTATGTTTCAGACATGCTTGTTGCAATGGGCGGCAGTGTTATACTTTCTGAATTTCCTGAATTATGCGGCGTAGAACAGGAACTAAGTGATCGTTGTGTTGATGAAAATGTTGCTGGAAAATTTATGGATCTTATGACACGTTACAACGAACGTGCAAAAGAAGCAGGCAGTGGTTTTGATATGAATCCTTCACCCGGCAATATTAGGGATGGTCTTATAACAGATGCTATTAAATCTGCTGGCGCAGCAAAAAAAGGTGGCACATCACCTGTTACAGATGTATTGGATTATCCTGAAAAAGTTACAAAGCCTGGCCTCAATTTATTATGTACACCCGGCAATGATGTGGAGTCAACTACTGCTGAAGTTGGCAGCGGCGCTAATATCGTTTTGTTTACCACTGGCCTTGGTACGCCAACCGGAAATCCTGTTACGCCTGTTGTAAAACTTTCCAGCAATACCGAATTATTCAAACGCATGAGCGATATCATAGATATCAATACCGGTACTATCATTGATGGCGAAGAAACTATTGAAGAGGCCGCTGGTCGCATTCTTGACTATGTTATACGTGTTGCAAGCGGTGAAGAAATGGTTGCTGCAGTGCGTAACGGACAGGATGATTTTATTGTTTGGAAACGTGGTGTGAGTTTGTAATTTTTTATGAGCCCGGCTTTTGTATATGTATGATACTTTACTTGCGTCGCACACTTGTACCTCTCTTTATTTGCATCAGTATTGTGTATTGTGTTGAATAACTTCCCCATTTTTTTTAACAGCATCTCTATCAACTGGTTTACTTTCTCACTTATGGGTGTGGCATATTTTTGGTAAAACTTATATAAAACGCCAGGATATGAAAGCAGCTATTAAAAAAATAGAAAAAAAATACAACATCAGCAATACCTCTATATTGATTGTTTCATTTCTTATGTTAAGTTTTATCGGCGCAACCTTATACGTAATGTATCAGGGACTGTAAATTAATTATCTGCATCTTTTATAAGAGGTCTTATATCAGTAGGATCGCGTTTCTCATAGTTGATCATGAATTTCTTAAGATCAGGTTTAAATTCTCTTGATCGTTGCTTATCGTAATTATAGACTAATTGCCCTAACCTGTACATGAAGGGAACACCAATACTATCATAATCATATTTGTTATCATTCAATATGCCATCGCTATTTACATAAATGGTAGCAGTTAACATAAATTCTGTTTTGCTGCTGAAATCAACCACATAAGAAACATCCGTCATAAAGCCGTAAGCCCAGCCAACTTTATTAAATACACGCACATCTTTTGGCATTTGATGACCTTCATTTTGAAAATAAAATTTTACATAGCTGTCGTAGTAATGAGCCGTATCATATTTGGGATAATTCGTTTCAGAAGGATACTGAGATAAATACTGGTAAAGAAAGTCGTAATCATCTTTGCTTAAATTAAACCGCTGCTGCTTAGGAACTGATGCAGGAAATAAAGCAGATTGTAATAATTGTTGCAAAGATTCCAGTGGCAGATTATTGGCTTTTGTAAAATCTATTGGCTTATGTATCAAACTATCATTGCGGTCGTAATAAGCATTCCCCATTTTTACAATATGGCTAAAATCAAATGAATCTGTATTATAAGCAGCAGGTTGCGTATATAACAGCTTATTATTTTCATCCACAAACCGAATAGCATTTGTGTGCCTGTTCTCATCTTCGTTCATGCCGGTAAACCTTCTTGTAATTCGTATATCAGTATAACCTTTATTATGTAGTTGCCTGTTTATGGTTTGCTGCCCTACAAATTCATACATGCGATTATACGCATCGTTATCGCTGATAAGAAATGCTTTCTTTATGTAGTGTGCAAGCGAGGGCAAATAATTTTTAGATGTACTGTCAGTGTATGCAGTTGTTTGTTTGGAATAAGTGCTATCCGTAAGCAGTGTAGCGTATTTGTCAACCCCATTTATATGAATGCTGTTTAATTTTTCCAGTGAAAGCAAAGCCAATGGAAGCTTAACTGTAGAAGCAGGATTGAAATAAGTATTTCCATCAACATTGAAATAATAATTTTTAAAAGAAGGATTGTTGTATTTATCACGATCTATTTGTGTATAGATGATCTGTAGCCTGTATGTTAGAGGATCGCTGATAACTTTTCTTACAGCAGCACTTGTATCTTTTTGTAAAAGTGTTGCAAGCAGGTTGCCTGTTTTTTGCTGTGCAAATGAAATAATATGATTGACAAAGCAAACAAGTATTACTGCTGTTAATCTTTTCAAAAACATGATAGATATTATTTGTTGAGTAAAGAACAAACCGTACAAGAGTGCGACGCAAGAAAAGCTTTATGGCTGCAATGCAGACCGGCTCATAAAAATACTATATATACCTGGCTACATACTTACCAACAACAGGCATCGCAATAAATTCTTTCTTTTCAACTTTTAATACAAAGACTATAAAAGCTGTGGTGAAAATGCTGCCAATGGCAAGCGAAAAAATATCGTTGTCATAAAAGTGAGTGATGCCTTTGTGTACAAAGAATAACAGGATAACAATAACCATGTAAGCCAATAATTTTTTCCATGCATAAGGCACATAATAAGCTTTTTGGCCCCACACAAAACTTATCAGCATCATGCTGAAATAGCAGGAAAAAGTTGCCCATGCACTTGCCATATAACTAAAGTGTGGAATAAATAAAAAGTTTACCAGGAAAGTAATGGCTGCACCTATCACTGTTATGGTTGCTCCGGCGCCGGTGCGATTACTGAGTTTGTACCAGATGCTTAAGTTATAATAAATGCCCAGGCACATATTTGCAAGTACCAGTATTGGCACTACTGCGAGGCCTTCCCAATAACCTGGGCTAATAAAATGTTTCCAGATTGGTATAAATAAATTGATGATAAGAAAAGTAACGCATACGGTAATGACAAAAAATTTCATAACCCTTGCATAGGTCTTTTGCGGATTATCACCTTCTGCCTGTTTAAAAAAGAAAGGCTCTGCACCAAGCCTGAAAGCCTGTATGAATAACGTAATAAGAATCGACAATTTGTAACAGGCATTGTACACGCCTACTTCTGCTTCTTTATGTTGTACACTGCCAGGCAGCCACCAGCGAAGCATAAGCCTGTCGAAAGTTTCATTGATCATGCCGCCCATGCCGGCGATAACAAGTGGTAAGGAATAGATCATCATTTCCTTCCATAACCTTGTATTGAAATTAAAGCGTAATTGTTTTATTTCACTACCCAGCAATAACAATGTAAATGCACTTTGAATAAGATTAGCCAGCACAACATATACCACAGGGTTTGTGCCCGGCTCGTAAATAATATTCAGGAAGCTATTTGCATGCACATCTACATGTCTGGGACACCATGCCACATAAAACCATGTAACAAAAATGTTGATGAGAATACCAGCAATCTTTATGAATGCAAATTTTCTTGGCCTTTGTTCCTGCCGCAATTTTGCAAAGGGAATGGTGCTTAACGCATCCAGTGCAATAATAAAAATGCTTATTTGTATGATCAGCGGAAAGTCCTGCAAGCCAATAGCCACGCCAAATGCGTGTTGAAATATCCAAAGCAGTATAGAAAAGAAAAGTGTGGAAAATATCAGCGATAATGCTGATGTATTGTAAATATCTTTTTTATATTCTTCTTTCGAAGCAAACCTGAAATAAGCTGTCTCAAAACCATACGTAAAAATGATATTCAGTATTGGTATTGCAGAATAAATCAATCCAATTTGCCCATAATGTGCCAGCCCTTCGGTGTTAACAAGGTTATAGGTTAACAAAGGTGTAAGCAGGTAATTAATAAAACGCGCTGCAATTGAACTAACGCCATACCATATTGTTTGTCCTGCCAGTTTTTTTATGCTGCTGCTCAACTTAGTTAAATGTTTGCAGCAAATGTAATGTTAGTTTTTTTGTTATAATGCGTTGAATATCTATAAAAGAATGTTATGGTACGGGCTGCAGGTTTTTATAGCATCGCCGCTTGTGTCACTCACTTGTACGTTCTGAACTTATGCCATCTGCGTTTTGTAATAAAAATAGCGCAGGTATGTGAAAAAGTTTTATATAGCTTACTTTAAGGATGTTATTACCTTTCACCCAAACACAGGTTTATGCAAAAGAAATTACTAGTGATACTTTTTTTGTTTACCGGATTTATTGCCTTGCATGCACAGGTACGCGATGGACGTACCACTATTGATACCACTGTTCGATCTGCTGTAATTATAGAATCAGATCTTAGCCAAAGTGAAGTGGAGAATGCTATTGAAAGTTATTTCGATAGCATGCATATTGAAAAGGAAAAGGGCAAAGGGTTCATTATAAAAAAATCGATGGGTTATATGCTTTTCAGAAGAGCAAAAGTGGAAAATGTAAGCGATGCACTTGATGTGTATTTTGTAACTGAAAACAAAAAGCAAAAAGGAAAAGATGCATCCACTGTATATATAACAGCAAGCAGGGGACTAACTAATTTTCTTACACCGGATAATGATCAGAAGGTATGGAGCCAGCTAAGAGACTATGCCTCTTACATGCAGTCTAATTATTTTGAACAGTATAAACTTTATGTGCAGCTTGCCGACGTAAGTAAAGACATGGATAAGAAGAAGAAAAAGTTAGATGACGTTTTAAAAGAAAAAGCAGACCTGGAAAGTAATATCAGCAATGACTCTTTGCAAATAGTAAATTTCAATGAAGCACTGCTGAAATTAAAAATAAAAAAACAATAAAATATACCGGGCAACTTAATAGTCGCCCGGTTTTAGTTTGCGGCGTGTTGCTTTCACAGATGATTTTTGTTTTTTCTTTTCGAGTATTTTTTCTTTTATAACTTTTGGAACTTTCGTAGCGATACGTGATTTCTTTT
This sequence comes from Panacibacter ginsenosidivorans, assembly GCF_007971225.1. Classification (NCBI taxonomy): domain Bacteria; kingdom Pseudomonadati; phylum Bacteroidota; class Chitinophagia; order Chitinophagales; family Chitinophagaceae; genus Panacibacter; species Panacibacter ginsenosidivorans. The sequence continues at coordinate 4,632,974 of NZ_CP042435.1, forward strand.
TTATCAATGCCTGCGCAATAAGCTGGTTCATTTTTTTGATCACTTGTTCTTTATTGCCCAACTGTGTTCTTTCTGTTTGAGACTTTACCAGTAAATAACCATCCGTTGTTATTTTGGAGGCAAGTTTTTGCAGGATGCTCTGTTTTTGCTCATCTGACACAAGCACAGAGTTTGCAACATGCCAGCGGCCTTCCACCATGGTTTCAACTTTATTTACATTTTGTCCGCCCTTGCCGCCGCTGCGTGCCGTTTGAAAAATTATTTCGTTTGTTATAGTGATCGACATGAATAGTTTTTCTTTACTGCGTGAAATTCGTGAAAATTCGTGTAATTCGTGTTATGAGAGCAGTTATACAAAGAGTTTCAGAAGCATCAGTTACCGTTGATGAAAATATTACCGGAAATATTGGCAATGGATTACTTGTTTTAGTTGGTATTGAAGACGCAGATAATGATGAGGACATTCAATGGCTCAGCAGTAAGATAGTAAACCTGCGTATTTTTAATGATGACGAAGGTGTAATGAACGTAAGTGTCAAAGACTGCAATGGAGATATTTTATTGGTTAGTCAGTTTACTTTACATGCAGCGACAAAAAAAGGCAATCGCCCTTCTTATATAAAAGCAAGTAAACCTGATATAGCCATACCGATGTATGAAAAGATGATCACTCAACTGGAAACTGATCTTGGAAAAAAAATATATACCGGCGTATTTGGCGCAGATATGAAAGTTAGATTACTGAATGATGGACCGGTGACAATTGTGATGGACTCGAAGAATAAAGAGTAGCTGTGAGCCACGAATTTAGGAGCACGAATTACACGAATTATTTAATAGAAATGACAGAGATAATCTATAAAGAAGAATCATATAAGATCATTGGGTTGTGTATGGAAGTGCATAAGCAACTTGGCATGGGATTTAAGGAAATAATTTATAAGGATGCACTGGAGATTGAATTGAATAATGCTGGTATTTCATTTATAAGGGAACAGCAGTATGATATTGAATATAAAGGAATAATTCTTCCTCATAAATATTATGCAGATTTTGTTATTGAAGGCAAGATTATAATGGAAATAAAGGCTTCATCCATGATCGTAAACAATTTTGTTTCGCAGACAATAAACTATTTAAAGGCATCAGGTATTCATCTTGGCATTATTGCAAACTTTGGCGAGAAATCATTTACATCAAAACGTATTGTATTTTAACTCACAAATTCGTGTAATTCGTGAATTAAAATTCGTGTTCTAAAATAAACATCTATGACTATACAACAAGCCCAAACAACTGTTGACAACTGGATAAAAACCGTTGGTGTTCGCTATTTCAGCGAACTTACCAATCTTGGCATATTAATGGAAGAAGTAGGGGAGTTGTCGAGACTAATGGTAAGAACTTATGGGGAACAATCATTTAAAGAAAGTGATAAAGGCAAAGATATTGCAGATGAAATGGCTGATGTGTTGTGGGTGTTAATTTGTCTTGCCAATCAAACAAACGTTGACCTTACTGCTGCATTACAAAAAAATTTTGAGAAAAAAAATATCCGTGATGCAGACAGGCATAAGAATAATGAAAAACTTGGAGGGGGAACTATTGAATAAAGAACAAAACGTACAAGTGAGTGACACAACTAAAGCTTCATGCGTATAATACAGCAGGTAACAAAAAATAAATATCACATCAACAATGACAATAAAAGGGCTGTGGCAAATATTAAAGCAAACATTCAAAGAATTTGCTGATCTTAAAATAACACGCATGAGTGCTGCACTGGCGTACTACACCGTGTTCTCTATTGCACCAATGCTTATAGTGATCATAACACTCTGCGATATTTTTTTGGGAAGAGAAGCAATAGAAGGGCAGGTTTTTGAACAAATAAGATCTTTTGTGGGAGACAGTGCTGCGTTGCAGATACAGGAGCTTATTAAGAATGCAACAATTTCTAAAGATATAAGCTGGGCATCTGTTGTTGGTATAATAGCACTGATATTTGCAGCCACCAGTGTGTTTGCTGAAATACAGGATTCCATAAATCTTATATGGCGTTTAAAAGCAAAACCAAGAAAGGGTTGGTTAAAACTGCTTATTAACAGGGTGCTTAGTTTCTCTATGGTAGTATCGCTGGGTTTTATTTTATTGGTATCGCTTGTTGTAAATGCTGCGCTCAATTTGCTGGAAGATCATTTGTTAAGCATGTTTCCGGGCATGCAAATTTATATTGCATATGCACTAAATATTTTGTTGCAGTTTATTACCATAAGTTTTTTGTTTGGCACCATATTTAAAGTGTTGCCCGATGCAAAGATCCATTGGAAAAATGTAAGGTCCGGTGCGTTTACAACAGCATTACTTTTTATGCTGGGTAAATTTGCAGTAAGTTATTATCTTGGAAAAAGCCATATCAGCAGTTCTTATGGCGCAGCAGGTTCGCTGGTGATCATTTTATTATGGGTTTATTATTCTGCGATCATCTTATATTTTGGCGCGGCATTTACAAGGGTTTACGCACAGCATACCGGCAACCACATTTTCCCTACTTCTTATGCAGTATTTATCCAGGAAATAGAAGTAGAAAATAAACATGCACTGGATGAGCAAAGTCCCGAAGTAAAAACTATTGTGAAAGAAGACGAAATAATTATTAAACATGAAGACGAAAAGGAAAATATTTAAAGAATATTTGGTTGCAAGCTATAGTTTTTCATAGCATCAACTGTTGCGTCGCACTCTTGTGCTCTAAAATATCTGGCAGCAAATATTAATCTTTCAGCGCTTCGGTATAATTTGCTTTCAGTTGTCTTATTACATCTTCATGGCGTTTGTATTTATCTTCCGTTTCCATAAATTTTAATTTCTTACTGAAGCATTTGCGCATCATCTGGTAACCTTTGTTTGCATCAGTTGAATCATAAAAATTCTGATCCCATTCTTTTTTATGTTCATCGTAGAATTCAAGCTTTACGCCATTTTCAGCAACAACTAACGGCGAGTCGAACCATGTATAAGCAACATACGTTCTGTCTTTTTCCTGTGCATCTGTAAAAAGATTTTGCCAGAAATCAAGGTGATTCAATACACGTTGTTTTATTTGTTTATCTGTCTCCTGTTGAAAAGGCTTTATACGCCATTTATTATTTTCAATGCTGTAAGGATCATCTTTCAGATCGCTGTACCTGTCATTGTCAATATCAAGATAAAACTGGCAATAAGATTTGTTGAATAGAAGGTCGTAATAATTATTAATGGCAGCATGCCTGTTTACCAGTTTGTTTAATGCGAATTCATCAATGTCGAAAATCAACCTTGAGCCGGTAATACTGTCGATGTGTATAGTTATATCAAGGTTTGATGCGGAGCTATCTTTTAAAAAAAGGTATTTGGTTGCTGCTTCATAATGCCAGCTTCCGTGTATGTATTGTTTCAGCAATACAAGATCGAATGTGCTGTCTTTGCGAAGGATAAGTTTATTATCGAGCAGAAATTTTTTTAGCGTGAGTGCATTGTCATCGCCGGTTTGTTTTATCTCGTATAGAAAGTCGGGCATGCCGGGCATTTCAAGAGCACTAAAATCCCAGCGACCAGCCAATAATTCAGATGAATCTCTTTTGCACGCAGCTAAGCTTATTGTAATGATAATACAGCAGAACAGTTTTTTCATGATGGAATGATGAGGGTTGAACGCAAGATAAAATAAAAGTTTATCTAATTGTAATCTTCAAAATCCAATGGCTTATTATATTTTGTCAATTTTATTTTTGAAGCAAGTTTTATTAAGTCATCAAATAATTCGTAAGTTATTTCTGGTGGAGTCATTGATTTAAATTTCTTATATTTTCCGTTGTAGGAAATCAAAATGGTTTTAATTGGCGCATCACAGCACCAACTATTCGAAAAGGATAATGTGTCCCAATTGATCGTTGAAAGAAGTATAAGCACACTATTATAATTCTTGTTATCCAAGACGCCTATAAAGTTTCCAGACAATGATGAATCGACAACGCCTTTGGATTTATATATTTTTCTTGATACTTCTATTAATTTATCTTTTCTTAAGTGCAATGAAACTTGAGGACATGTGCCGTTGCAAGCTGTCGAATGAAAAGTTAATTCAGAAAATGAAAAGTTATCTGGATTCCATTGACTTGTATTTTGACAATACAGGTTTATGTCAATCAGCAGTAAGAGAGTTAATGCAGTTAAATATTTCATCATTATTAGGATTGAATTTATTGAATCTAAATTAAATAAAAAACGCGCCGCAAAGCGGCGCGTTAACTTACAAAAACAATTTATTTATTATCACCCTGCGGTCCTTGTTGTGGCGGACGTTTCGGCTGAAAATTTGGCTTTGGCCTGTTCTCGTTTCTTCTGTCACCGCCACCTTGCTGGGGAGGTCCTTGTTGCGGTCTCCTGTTATCCTGTTGCGGCCTGTTTTGATTTGGTCTGTTATCCGGAGGACGGTTAGGTTGTTGTGGTCTCCTGTTATCTTGTTGCGGCCTGTTCTCGTTTCTTTCGCGTTGATTTTTTTCGTAGTTGCGTTTGCTTGTTTTTTCCAAACTACGCAGACTAACCTGTCCAACCACATCCACAAAGGCATGTTCAATTTCTGTATTCTTACCAGCACTAAGATCAACAGGTTTCAATTCATCCACTGCTTCGCCGCGGCTGTTTGCACGCAAAATATCTTTTACCCGCTGAATAGTTAAAGGATATTGTATGCCTCCACCGGGCAATACATACCACATCAGGTTTTTAAAAATATCTTTTTTAATAAGATTCGCAGTTCCTTTTGTTGTTTGCAGTGTTTCTGCATTGTTAGGAAAATGCTGTAATGCATCAAGGTAAGTATCCAGCTCATAATTCAAACAGCATTTAAGCCTGCCGCACTGGCCGCTTAATTTTGTTTGATTGATAGAAAGGTTCTGGTAACGTGCAGCCGTTGTGGTTACACTCTTAAAATCGTTCAGCCATGTGCTGCAGCAAAGTTCTCTTCCGCAACTGCCAATGCCACCAACTTTTGCAGCTTCCTGTCTTATACCGATCTGGCGCATCTCAACTTTTACTTTAAACTCAGAGGCATAGATCTTGATCATTTCTCTGAAATCCACACGGTCTTCTGCGGTATAAAAGAAAGTAGCTTTTTTACCATCGCTCTGAATTTCCACTTCAATCAATTTCATCTGGAGATTTAACTGTATTGCGATAGAACGGCTTCTTGCCAGTGCAGCTTTTTCCCTTGCCTTGTTTTGCAGATGAATCTCAATGTCTTTCTCCGTACTCCTGCGCAGCACTTTTTTAAGATCGGGATTCATTTCATCCACGCCTTTCTTTTTCATCTGCATACGCACCAATTCACCGCTCAAACTTACTTCGCCTACATCAAAACCGCTTACGCCTTCAACGGTTATGTATTCTCCTTTTTCAAAATATTGCAGCGTATTGTTCCTGAAAAATTCTTTGCGGCTTCCCTGGTTAAAGCTTACCTCAATTATTTTGCAGGTGCTTTCAGGATCGCTGAATGGCAGGTTCATCAGCCAGTCGTGCACATTAAGCCTGTTACAGCCACCTGTGCTGCAACCGCCATTGCTTTTGCAACCACTGGGTTTTCCGCCGCTTGCGGTTCCACAACTTCCACAGCCCATATAAATCGATTTACGATTGTTAAATATTTATTTTTCCGGAGGAAGGAATTATTTGTGACAAGCTGCAGGATCGCTATTGGGCTTCGGTTGTGTCACTCACTTGTACGCTTTGTTCTTTATTCAGCAATTGTCGGAACCGGAATTTGGGTAAATTATTTGGATTGTTATGATTATATTTTTCCTGTTAATCATTCAAATCATATAAATCATGGTTCAGACATATTCAACAGTACAAGAGTGCGACGCAACAGGCGATGCCACCTGATATTCAGCCCGGTACACAAAGCTTTCTTCCTCAATCTGTCAAAAATAGGGCTTTATCCTGAATGATGTGGTACATTTTGATGGTGAGGGCGTGGAACAGCATTTTGGCGTTGGCATTACGCTCAATGTAATAGGTGGCTTTGTCGAGTTCTTCGATGATGACCTGTTGCTGGCTTACGGATGTGATCTTGTTGATGCGCTGCGCAAAATCTTTCTCTTTGGGAGAGATGGTAAGGCTGTCGCCCATTACACGGAGACGGATACCTTGTTCGAGTAAATGGTTGAAATATAGTAAGAGTTGCTTTTGTTTTTCGCGACCAAGTTTGCTGATGTCATCCACCCATTTTACCTGTTCCTGCAACATGCCGCGTATGACGAATTTTAACCAATCGCTCAGCAAACTTATCCAGTCTTCTTCTGAATGTTGCAGTAATTGAAGTGCTTCCCGGTAATTGCCTTCGGCGATGGCTGCGGTTTGTAAAGCCACATCTTCGGTTGCGCCGGCTCTTTGCATAAGCGCTTCCTGGATCTCTGAAGTTTCCGGCAAAGGAATTTTTACCAATTGGCAGCGCGATAAAATGGTGGGCAGGATTTGTTCTTCATTTTCTGCTACCAATATAAATAAGGTATTGGCTGGTGGTTCTTCAATGAGTTTTAAAAGTTTGTTACCTTCTTTGCCGAGATATTCAGGCATCCACATTACTAAAATCTTGTACTCACTTTCAAAACTTTTAAGGCTTAGTTTGTGAATGATGTCGTTGCATTCTTCGGCAGTGATATTTCCCTGTTTATTTTCTGCGCCGATAAACTGCAGCCAATCAAATGCATTGCCGTAAGGATGCATGGAAATAAATTCTCTCCACTCGGTTATATAATCTGTACTCTTTGGCTTATCGCCGCTCTTCTTAGGAATAACTGGATAAGAAAAATGAATATCAGGATGAATGAGTTTAGATGCTTTGCTGTATGCCGTATTTTTTTCCATAAACGCATCTGCTTCTTCAGGTGTCGATGGAATGGTTGGTGCTGCAACTTCTTCAACATCTCCGAACAATGAAGCGGTTGCTTCTTTGGCTGTTTGCTTTGCGTGAGGATTCAAACTTACATATTGTGCAAAAGTCAACGCCAATGGCAATGCACCGCAACCTTCTTTGCCAAGAAAGATTAGTGCATGGCTAAGACGATTGTTTTCAACCATTTCGCAGAGTTGCTGCTTGGTGGCCTGTTGACCGATAATGTCTTTGAAAAGCATGGGTGCGAAGATAAGTTCGTATCTATTTATAGAATACCGCAAATAAAAAAGGTTGATAAAAACTTATCAACCTTTTTGACCGAATGAAATTATTTTAATTTAGGTATTTTAATAACTCCGGACTGTCTGGGGTAACCTTGCTATCAAAATGTACCAACAGGTTTCCGTTTTCGTCGATAACGAATTTGTTGAAGTTCCAGGAAATAGTAGCATCTAGTACACCATTCTCGCTTTTGTTGCAGAGATATTTGTAAACAGGTGTAGTGTTATCTCCTTTTACATCCACTCTTGTGGTTAAAGGAAAAGTAACACCGTAATTTTTCTTGCAAAATGCGGAAATAGCTGTGTCCTGCTGATATTCCTGCCCACCAAAATTATCTGAAGGAAAGCCAACAATTACTAATTTATCTTTATGTGCTTCATATAATTTTTCCAAACCTTCATACTGGGGAGTAAATCCACATTTAGAAGCGGTATTTACGATCAAAATCTTTTTGCCCTTGAACTGTGAGAAATCTATTGTAGTTCCATCGAGTGCCTTAATGGTAAAGTTATAAATGTTTTTGCCCGGATTCGAATTGTCGGTAGTTTTCACATCAACACTATTTTTTCCGGTAGCAGAAGTGCAGGCAATAAAAAGCAGGGAGGCAATTAAAAGTTTCATTTTGATTGATTATTTACAAAAGTGATTATTCAATTTAACAATATAAAAGTAAAAAGGTTTAGTGTAATGAAAATGTAAAGTTTTATGGCTTGTATTCGTAACAGCCAATATCCGGAATTTCATCCCGTTCATTTCCGTCGAGATCAATGCTTACAGCAGTGCTTTTACCTGTGTTTACGCAAGGAGAAATATCCTGTAAATGAAAATCAAAAATATTATTAAATGCATCAATGGTTGTGAATAATGGGTCCTGGTCCTGGATGGAATTGATAAAATTTGCATTTGAAGCATTGCCTTTATACAGTACATTTTCGAAGTTTATATTGAAAGTGTTGTTGCCTGTTTGTTGTAAGCTGATTTCGTCTGTTACTAAACCATCATCTCCATAAAAAATGGAATTGATAAAATTGGCAGTTAATGGAAAGCTTTGATTGTTATCATCAACATCTGTTATTAATAGCACCGGAGAATTATGTGTAAGGAAATTATTGCTATAAGATGCAACAGTGCAATGATTGAAATTATAATCACCACCAGCTACAATTTTTACATTGTCTGTACAATTGCTGACAAGACAATTGGTTGCATCTATGCTGCTGTATATTCCATACAAGCCTGCGCCTGATGCATTATCAATAATGCTCTCTTCTATTTTTAATTTGGGATTGCTATTAAACGATGGATTTCTTACAACGATAGCATTTGTTGCATTTAGCACTGATGCGAAAGCTAATTCATTATTTATACTATTTTCTGTAAATAAAATCCCATTCCAGCTTGCAGGTAAATCTTTGTAATAATCATCCAGTCTGTCGTTGCGAAAGATTATTTTAGTGCTGTCGTATTTTTCACCTACAGCTTTTAATGTTCCATTTACGGTGATGGTTGCACCTGCATGAGAATAAATTTTTGTTCCCTTTTCAATTGTAAGTGTCTTGCCTTCCTGCACCGTTAATCCGCCAAGTATTACAAAAGGCAGTGCGTTGCTCCATGTTGTATCTTTTGTAACTCTTGCATTATTTAAGAAATTTGCATTTTGACCATAAGCATCTAATTGTACAAAAGTTTCGTTGGTGTTGTATTCAATTTTTATACTGTCTTGTATCAAAAATGGATTTGTGTTATTGTTTGGATTTATAGTAGCTGCAACAAAAACATAAATACTATCATTCGGTGGAATTTCTATATTGTTGAACGATGTTCCTGTAGCCCCATCAACATTTATTTTAAAAACAGAAGAACCGCCACCAGCAAGTTCGATATTACTGATGCGTAATTTTTGATCATTGGCATTAAATATTTTAAACGATTGCGTAATAGAACCAACCGATGTAAAAACAGTATCAAAATGAATGGTATCAATTGAAGTAAAGAGCAAAGCATCCGGGCTATCTGTGAAGGTTGTTTTTTTACAGGCGACAAAAAAAACTGCAACCGCAGTAATTAAAAGAAAAATTAGGTTCCTGGTTTTCATTGATTCAAATGTAATATGAAAACGCAAATAAGCGGCTTTGTATTTTGTATTGCAAGCTTTTACATTTCAATTAAGCTTTTGTTGTGTCACTCACTTGTACTTCCTGTTCAATATTGAGCTAAGCCTTGAAGAGTGCGACGCAACAAAGGTTTGTATTTATTCTAAAGCTTGGTTCAAAAAAATTTAGATTGTGAAAGCTACGGTAGCAATGAAAAGTTTGGTGTTTGGAACGCATAATATTTTTTCGCCACAAGCTTCAAGTGTAGCCCCTGTGGTAATGATGTCATCTATCAATAAAATATTTTTGCCTGAAAGTTCATCTGCATTTGTTACCTCGAACACATTGCGCATGGATTGCCAGCGGTTGATGCGATCTTTATGCGTTTGTGTTTCGGTGAATATCTTTCTTTCAACTGCTTTTGTATTTACAGGCTTTTGCCAAATGCTGTTCACCCCTTCAGCGATAACAGCCGCCTGGTTATAACCCCGCTTCTTTTCCTTGCGTGGATTAAGCGGCAACGGAATAATTACATCAACATCATTGAAGCGATTTGTTTGCGCAAGAAAATTACCCAGCTGTCTGCCAAGATAAAAACCAATTTGTTTATTGTTATGATATTTCAATTGCTTAATAAGGTGCTGCAACATGCCTTCCTTGGTAAAATAAAAAGCCGCACCTGCGGCATCAACTTTTAACTGGCCATAAAATTTTTGCTCTACAAGGTTATTTTCTTTTTCAATAAAATTTGTTTCAGGAAGTTTTGTATGACAGATTGCACAAAGAAGCGCATCATTATCTAAAATATCTGTTCCACAGCCTTCGCAAACATGCGGAAAGAAAAGATGCATAAGGTTGTGGAATGTTTCTGAAAGGATCTTAGTCATACAGGGTAGTGGTTGAGCAGTTGAAAGTTACTAAAATTTCTAAAATAAATAACGATATACTTCATCAACTCTTGTAAGTGCAACTATTTCTATTTTAAATTGATTTTTATCAAAACCTTTCTTATTGAATTTAGATACAACGATCTTTTCAAAGCCCAGTTTTTCTGCTTCCGCAATGCGCTGTTCAATTCTATTCACGGCGCGTATCTCACCATTCAAGCCAACTTCACCTGCAAAACAAATATGCGCAGGCAATGGCACATCTTCATAAGAAGACAACAGCGCACAAATGACTGAAAGATCAATTGACGGATCTTCTACTTTTAAGCCCCCCGCAATATTTACAAATACATCTTTAACACCGAACTGAAAACCGCCACGTTTTTCAAGTACTGCGAGTAAGAGTTGCAGTCTCCTAAGATCAAAACCAGTAACAGTACGTTGCGGTGTGCCATATACACTCTGGGTTACTAATGCCTGCACTTCAATTAATAATGGACGCATACCTTCCATGCTTGCTGCAATTGCGCTGCCGCTTAGTTGTTCTTCTTTTTGATTGATAAGAATCTCAGATGGATTTAATACGGCACGCATACCATCACCTGTCATTTCATAAATACCAAGCTCCGCAGTGCTGCCAAAACGATTTTTTAGCGTACGTAATATGCGGTATGCATAATGACGATCACCTTCGAATTGCAAAACTGTATCAACCATGTGCTCTAATAATTTTGGTCCAGCAATAGTTCCGTCTTTTGTAATGTGCCCAATCAAAAAAACAGGTGTGTCTGTTTCTTTTGCAAAGCGCTGGAAAGCGGCAGCGCATTCACGTATTTGCGTGATACTTCCGGGGGATGATTCTGCAATATCAGATTGCAATGTTTGAATCGAATCAACAATTACAAAATCAGGTTTTAGTTTTTTGATCTCCTGGAAAATAATATGCGTTGAAGTTTCTGTTAGTAAGTAAAAATTTTCATTACTAATTTTGAGGCGGTCAGCACGCATTTTTATTTGCTGTTCACTTTCTTCACCGCTTATGTATAAGGTTACAATATTTTTTAACTCTAAAGCATCCTGCAACATTAATGTACTCTTACCAATTCCGGGCTCCCCTGCAACAAGTACAATACTACCTGGAACAATTCCCCCGCCAAGAACACGATTCAATTCGGGATCATTTGTTGTAATTCTCTTTTCTTCTTTGCTGGTAACATCAGTTAACGCAATTACAGCTGTTGATCTTTTTTCTGTGTTGTATGTTTTCCAGTTATCTTGTGTTTTACTGTTGCCTTTATCAATCACCTCTTCGATAAATGTATTCCATTGATTACATGAAGGACACTTGCCAAGCCATTTGGTGCTTTCATAACCACAGTTACCACAAAAGAATGCGGTCTTAATTTTACTCATCATGTAAAGATAGTTGTGAAGAAATTATAAGTGAATTGCAAAAGTGCTGCTTAGCATTTTAAAAGTATAAGAGTGCGACGCAAGTAAAGTATCATTATAGTAGTATCGCCTGGGTAATAAATTCCTTATTTATGTAGTAAGCTTTTTATGTGCTAGTAAGCTTTTGTTGTGTCACTCACTTGTACGTCCGGAACTTCATCGGCACTTTAAGGCATTGATTTATATAAATCAAAAGGGTCGGCAAGAATGCAGACCCTTTACTTACTAACCCATTAAATTCTGCCACTAAATTACAATAATGGGTTACATTTCAAAATTATTTTTTGCTCTTGTTGAAAACTTTCAGCATGCCTCCTGTCTAACTCTTAATACCCGGTCTGGTATGATAAAAATAGTTTATATATTTTTATTATATATTTATATTAATCTGATTTACAATTGAGATTTATTAGATTGTTTTTTTATATTTTATATTTAAAACTGCATATTTGAAAAAATGCGCTTCTTTTTTTTAAAATATGCAAAAACTATTTATTTTTTTGATTGTTAAGAAAAGTTTAATAGTTAATTTTATTTTATAACCTAATTACTGCTTAATCAAAACTAAATAACACATGAGAAAACTGCTGTTGAGCTGTTGGGGGCTCTTTTTTTTAGTTATTTCTTACGCCCAAACTACTACTGTTACAGGAAAAATTACAGATGAAAAAGATGGTACGCCAATTATAGGTGCTACGATCAAATCGAAGGGAGGTAGAGCTGCAGCAATCTCGCAGTCAGACGGAGCCTTTTCTATCACCGTTGAACCTGGTATTAAGGTATTGGTCATTTCTTTTATTGGCTATTTGGATAAAGAGGTAACTATTGCCGGCCCCAATTTATCTATTACCTTAAGCCAATCTTCACAATCTCTAAGCGAAGTAGTGGTGGTTGGTTATGGTACCAGGTTGAAAAGGGATATTACCGGGTCTGTTGCTAAAGTTGGTGCAAAAGAGTTAAATAATACACCTGTTACCAGTTTTGAAAGTGCCATACAGGGCCGTGCGTCCGGTGTTTATGTTCAGCAACAAAATGGTAAACTAGGGCAAGGAATTAATATCAGAATAAGAGGTGCATCTTCTGTATCAGCTGGTAATGAACCATTGTACGTTGTTGATGGTGTTCCGGTTATTACAGCTGATCTTTCAAGCAACGGAGCCCAAACAAACCCGCTTTCTGACCTTAATATAAATGATATTCAATCTATAGAAATTTTGAAAGATGCTTCAGCAGCTGCTATTTATGGGTCAAGGGCATCTAATGGTGTTGTGCTTATTACAACTAAAAAAGGAGCTACTGGTACCTCCAAAATAGAACTGGGGTATTTTACCGGTTTTCAGAAGCCAACCGGTAAGAGGGAATTTTTAGATGCAAAACAGTTTGTCGATTATACACTTCGCGCCGCAGATGGCGCAGCGAATTATGAATATGGCCTTGGTTATTATGAAACTTTGGATGATGCCATTGCAGACTGGAGAAGTTATGCAGAAAGCCGATTAACAAGGTATTCAGCAGGCAATGAAGACTGGAGAGATGTAAAAGTGAACACAAATTGGCAGGATCAGGCATTCCAGGACGCACCTATTTCTCAATATGATTTGAATTTTTCCGGTGGTAATGAAAAAACAAAGTTCTACGCATCAGGTCAATACCTTGATCAGGATGGGATCCTGGTAAGAAACTCATATAAACGTTACAATGGAAGACTTAATCTTGATCATAAAGTGAAAGACTGGCTATCTGTAGGTATGAATATGAGTTTTTCACGTTCTCAGAATAACAGGGTTTCTAATGATGACCAGTTCTCTACTCCTTTACAGATCGTTGCCTTATCGCCAATAACTCCAATTATAGATCCACGGACAGGATTGCCAAGTGGTGCACTTGACTTGGAAACAGGGGCTCCAAATACTAATTACCCGGTTTATTATAATCCATTACTGAGCGTTGACGGTTCAACTTATAAAACTCTTGTAAATAGAACTTTGGGTAATTTTTATGGAAATATAAATATAGTAAAAGGACTGACCTTTAGAACTGAATTTGGCATTGATCAGTTAAATCAAACAGAAGAAGCTTATTATGGTACAGTTACAGCACGTAATACCGGTGTACCAAATGGCAGTGGCTTCTATTCGTCAAACCAGTTACTTAATATCAATACCAATAACTTTTTCCAGTACACAAAAACCTTCAAAGAGAAACATTCGCTTGATGTTGTAGCAGGTATGAGTTTTCAAAAGCAAACTGTAGCATCATCTCTCGCAGACGGCGAAGTTTTTCCAAGCGATGCCTACAAGAAATTAGCAAGTGCTGCTTCAAAAGTTGATGCAACTTCTGCTTCCAGTGAATTTAGCTTTCTTTCTTATTTTCTAAGGGCTAACTATAAATTTAATGACAAATATTTATTAGCGTTAAGTGGCAGGTATGATGGTTCATCGAGGTTCGGCGAAAATAATCGTTATGGCTTTTTTCCTGCGGCTTCTGTAGGATGGATTATTAGTGAAGAACATTTTCTTGAAAATGTAAATTGGCTAAGCTTTCTTAAACTTAAAGCAAGCTACGGTTTAACAGGAAATGCGGAAATAGGAAATTTTGCCTCGAGAGGCTTGTATTCAGGTGATGGGGCCTATGGTGGTGCTGCTGGTCAAAGGCCAACACAAATTGCAAATCCTGACCTTAAATGGGAAACAACAAATGGTGTTGACTTTGGTATTGAAGGCGCCATCTTTAATAACAGAATCGGTTTTGAAGTTGACTACTATGAAAGAAATACAAAAGATCTTTTATTGGATGTAGAAATTCCTGGCACATCTGGCTTTGCCACTCAATTAAAGAACATTGGCAATCTTAAAAATAAAGGAGTTGAATTCTCCATTAACACAACCAATATAAGTTCAAAAAATTTCAAATGGACCAGCACATTAAATTTTGGTGCTAATAAAAATAAAATAACCAACCTGGGCGGACAGGTATTGGGAACAGATGTAAATAAGGCAAAAGAAGGTCAACCCTTGGGTGTATTTTTTACAAAAGAATTTGCTGGTGCAGACCCTAATAATGGGGATGCATTGTATTATTTAAATACTGTAAAAGAAGATGGATCAATAGATCATTCTACAACAAATGATTATAATGCGGCGCAGGATGTTGTTGTTGGGAATCCAAATCCTGATTTTATTTATGGATTTGGCAATACTGTTTCTTATAAAGGAATTGATTTGGATGTACTATTGCAGGGAGTGTATGGTAATCAAATTTATAATAATGGTGGGCAATACATGTCTGCCAGCGGAAGTAACGGCTTCGACAATCAAACAACAGACCAATTAGGTTATTGGGACAAACCAGGAGATATCTCTATGGTACCTGAGCCAAGAATGTTTTATGCAAACGGAACAAATCCTTCGAGCCGTTATATTAGCAATGGATCTTATTTAAGAGTTAAAGCAGTGACATTAGGTTACAATCTTCCTTCAAAACTTATGAATCATCTGAAGATTGAAAAAGCAAGGATCTATATCAGGGCGCAGAATTTATTTACTATTACTAACTACAAAGGCTGGGATCCTGAAGTAAATGCTGACTGGTCAGTCTCCAACATTAACCAGGGACAGGATTTTTATTCTGCACCTCAATTAAAGACCATTGTATTTGGAATAAATATTTCATTGTAAGATTTATTGATCAAAAAAATTATTACAAGATGCAAAAAAAATTAATCAATATACTTTCTGTTACCGCCCTTTTATTTTTCTTTAGCTGTAGTAAGCAATTAGACACACAACCCACGCAAAGCATTGATGAAACAATTGCATTACAAACCAGCAAAGATGTTGAAGTGGCACTGGTTGGTGCGTATTCAGACTTGGGCGCTTCGGCATTTTATGGTGGTAACATTTTTGTGTGTGCAGATCTGCTTGGTGATTACAACGAGTTAAACTGGTCTGGTACCTACCAGGGTATGACACAAATAAAAAACAAAGACATCCCTGTAGACAACGGCTTTGTATCAGATTCTTGGCTTGCGGGTTACAGGGCAATTAATGATGTGAACAATGTATTAAGTGCTATTGATGTAGTTACTGATGATAAAAAAGATAAAGTGCAGGGTGAAGCAAAGTTTATTCGTGGTGCTGTTTATTTTGATCTGGTAAGGCTTTTTGCAAAAGCATGGAACGATGGGGACCCCGGTAGCAATCCGGGTGTACCCATAGTCTTAACACCTACAAGAGATATTACAGCAGAGAGCCAGGTTGCAAGGAGTTCTGTTGCTGCCGTTTATCAACAAGCAATCAGCGATTTGCAGGATGCAGAATCATTACTACCTGAAGAAAATGGATTCTTTGCAACAAAAATTGCTGCTGCAGCAATGCTTGCAAGAGTATATCTTCAGCAAGGTGATTATACAAATGCAGCAGATGCAGCAAACAGGGCAATAACCATGGCTGAAGAAAATGGATATGCATTAGCGTCATCTTATTACGATGAATTTCCTTATGTTTCTCCTCCGGCACCTCAAAGTAATAGCAGCGAAGATATTTTTGCTATGCAGGTAACCACAAGTTCAGGGGCGAACGATTTTCAAACATATTATTCTGCAGATGGCAGGGGAGATATTACGATAGAAGATGCGCATTTTGCATTATACGAACCGAATGATGACAGGCTAAGTATTTTTTATTCCATCAGTGGTTCTTCTTACGCAGGTAAATTTGAAAACGTGTATGGAAATGTGCGTATCATTCGCCTGGCAGAAATGTATTTAATCCGCGCAGAAGCAAATTTCAGGCTCGGTACTTCAGTTGGTGCAGCCCCTGTTGATGACATCAATACAATAAGAACACGTGTATTACTGGATCCCTTGGATGAAGAAAGTCTTACACTCGATGCAATATTACATGAGCGTAAACTTGAACTTGCTTTCGAAGGGTTTACATTGCACGATGCAAAACGTCTCGAACAAAATATAGGACCCTATAGCTGGAATGATCCTAAACTGATTTATCCCATTCCTCAAAGGGAAATAAGGGTTAATGCCAACCTTACGCAGAATGAAGGATACGAATAAATCATAACATTTAAAAAAAAGGCTCTGCATAAACCTGCAGAGCCTTTTTTTGTGTGCCAAACATTCAAAAATTAATTAGGCTTCCGTTGCGTCGCACACTTCAACTGTAGAGGTGTTAACGACAGTTCGACTCTGCAAAAATACTAAGCGGTTATCTCTATCCTGTTGCCTTCCGGGTCTGCTACAACACTTTCATAATATCCATCTCCTGTAAACCTGGGTTCCCCCAAAATGGTTATGCCCTTTGCACGCATAGCTTCGGTTAAACGGTTAACTTCTTCTGCAGAACCAACTGATACAGCAAAATGTATAAGACCTTTATACTGTTTCAATAGATCATTTAAATTATTTGAAATGCCGGGCATTTCCATCAATTCAAGTCTTGGCCCTTTTTCAAAACTGAGAAAATAAGAAGAGAAATTTTTTACGGGATTAAAATATTTTGTGTTAGCTGTAGCGTTGAACCAGGAGCAATAAAATGTCTTCATCTTCTCCAGGTCCGTGCACCAGATAGCAAGATGTTCAATGAACATAATTTTAGATAAGCATTTTTACAATTAGTATGGAAAATGTTAGTTCAATAAGCCAGATTGGCAATATTTTTTTTCCTGTAAAATACTTCCATATAGCAAAATCTGCATAAAAAATATTTACTTCTGTAAAAGGAAAAAGAAATAACAAAAGCCAGAAGCTTTTTATATTACCTGCACCTGTTATCATCATATAAGGAAACAAAAGAAGCAGGAAACAAAATAATATTAAGAATGGGGAGAAGCGTTTTATTAGTGGTACCCTCTCTTTATCTCCCGGCACATTATCTTTAACTGCACTGAGTTTAAATTCATCATCAGTTCTTAGGAGCGTTTTCCTGAGTGTATTTTCTTTTCTGGGCATGATTCAGTTTTTACTTGATAGATCCGTCACAAGGTTACAATGAATTAAAATTTATAAAACATCCTTTATTATAGATTGTTTTCATTGATAGAAGTTTAACTCAGAATCAACTTAAATACCTCCATTATTCGTTTAGGTAAAGTTAAAACCCGTTGACGCCTTTTTTGTATGACAGTTGTCATATTACAACAGAATTTACAACACTATTGTATAAAATGTCAAAGATTTAACAAAGCGTACAGGAGTGCGACGCAACAAAGCCCAATAGCTGTACTAATCCTGGCTAAATAAAAAACCTTCTCACAATTTTTTGAGAAGGTTTTTTATTATTTTAAATTCGCATCTATTTATTTCTTGGCTTGTCTAACATATAATCGAAACGTTTGCCGGTTACCTCTGCCATGTCTGGTATTTCATCAACTTTGTATTTACCTGCATCAAGTTTTGCTTTTGTTTCGCTGAATGCAACCAATGTTTCCTGTATGTCCGAATCTGTATGCGCCGCTGTAGGTATGAGACGATAAATAATGTGCCCCTTAGGTATTACGGGATACACAACGATTGAGCAGAAAATATGATAATTTTCGCGAAGATCTCTAACCATTGCAGTTGCTTCCTCAACGCCACCTTTCATATACACTGGCGTAACCGGAGAATCTGTTTTACCAATATCAAAACCTCTTTCTTTTAGACCTGCCTGTAATTTTTTTGCATTGCTCCAGAGTTTTTCTTTTAACTCAGGCATGGTGCGCAACATATCTAATCTTTTAAGATTACCTAACACTATCGGCATTGGTAAACTCTTTGCAAATATTTGTGAGCGTATGTTATAACGGATATAATCAATAATAACTCTTGGTCCCGCCATAAATGCACCAATTGATGCCATTGATTTTGCGAATGTAGAAAAATACAAGTCTATCGCATCCTGGCAACCTTGTTCTTCACCTGCACCGGCACCTGTTTTACCAAGTGTACCAAAGCCATGCGCATCATCTACCAGTAAACGAAACCCATATTTGGCTTTCAATGCAGCTATTTCTTTTAACTTGCCCTGGTCACCGGCCATACCAAATACGCCTTCGGTTATTACAAGAATACCACCACTGCCTTGTTCTTCTATCAGCTTTGTAGCACGCTGCAGTTGTTTTTCACAATCATCAATATCATTGTGCTTATACACATAACGATGCCCGGGGTGCAAACGCAGACCATCAATAATACACGCATGGCTTTCCGCGTCGTACACAATAACATCGTGTCTGCCGCAAATAGCATCTATGGCACTCATGATGCCCTGGTAGCCATAATTCATGAGTATAACATCTTCTTTGCCCTCAAATTCGGCCAGTTCTCTTTCTAATTGTTCATGATAATTACTATTGCCACTCATCATGCGTGCACCCATTGGCAATGCCAGCCCATATTCAGCAGCGGCATCTGCATCTATTTTACGTACTTCCGGATGATTGGCGAGACCGAGGTAGTTATTCAAACTCCATACGATCATTTCCTGACCGCGAAATTTCATGCGGCTGCCTATCGGGCCATCCAATTTGGGAAATGCATAATAGCCATGTGCCCTTTCGCGGTGTTCGCCTATGGGGCCATAATTTTTCACGAGACGTTCGAAAATGTCTGCCATATTAATTGATGTTTAGAATGTTTTGAACTTAGCGTACGGTTCTTTACACGGCACCTGTTGTGTCACTCACTTGTACTGTTGGTCATATATTGGGCAAAGCGAATAACTTACAAGAGTTAGTAAAAAATCACTGCAAAAGTAAGGAAATGGAATCAATGCCTATATGATCAGAGTCGCATGCATAAATACCAAGTGCATAAATATTAGTAAAGAAATGTTGCTATTGCATTAACAGCACACGCTGTGCGACGCAAGAAACGATGCCATGAAAAACCATTGCCGGGTTCATAAACAATTCTTTATGTCTTTGTTAACGGCAGAAAATAATTTACCCACATCCATATCTTTGCCCGAAATATATTTTTCATGCGCAGTCTATTAACCTTTATCTTTTTTTCTTTTTGTGTAAGTTTTTCATTTGCTCAAAAAACACCGGCGCAAACCAACAGCATTGAAAGACCCAGGCTGGTGGTAGGCATTGTAATTGACCAAATGCGTTGGGACTATTTATACCGCTATTATGATGTATATAAAACCAATGGTGGTTTTAAAAGATTGATGGGAGAGGGATTTACCTGCGAGAATGCTTTTATTCCGTACACACCCACAGTAACAGCGGCAGGCCATACCTGCGTTTACACAGGATCAGTTCCGGCTATACATGGTATTGTTGGTAATAACTGGTATGATAATATTACCAAACGAGGTGTTTACTGCACAGATGATGATAGCGTGCAAACCGTTGGTAGTAATACGCCTGCAGGAAAGATGAGCCCTAAGAATATGTTTGCCACAACAATAGGGGATGAGCTGAAACTTGCCACCAATTTCAAAAGCAAAGTAATTGGGGTGGCGATAAAAGACCGGGGTGCAATATTGCCTGCAGGGCATACAGCAAATGCTGCATACTGGTACGATTATAAAACCGGGGATTTTATTACCAGCACTTATTACATGAATGAATTACCAAAATGGGTGCAGGCATTCAATGCAAGAAAAGTGGTTGATTCATTATATAAACTCAACTGGCATCTTTACCTGCCAAAAGAAGTGTACGCAAAATACTGCACGGCTGATGATAAACCTTATGAAAATAAACCACTGGGAAAAGCAACGTCAACCTTTCCTTATAGCCTCTCGCAGTTTGCCGGTAAAGAGTATGGCAGAATTGCTTCTACACCTTACGGTAATACTTTAACCGAAGCAATGGCAGAAGCCGCTGTAAAAGCAGAAAGCCTTGGCAGCAATGGTACAACAGATATGCTTACGGTAAGTTTTTCATCGCCGGATTATATTGGTCATTCGTTTGGCCCAAATTCATGGGAGCAATTAGACAACTATGCAAGGCTTGATGCCACGCTTGGTAAATTCTTTGCTTTTCTTGATGCTACAGTTGGTAAAGGTGCATACACAGTGTTTTTAACAGCAGATCATGGTGTGGCACACGTGCCTAATTTTTCTGTTGAAAATAAATTACCCGGCGGCGCATTCAATGATGTAAAAGTGTTGAATGATGTAAATGCTGCATTGAAAACAAAGTTTGGATACGATAAACTGGCGCTTGATTTTGTAAACTATCTTGTTGTATTTAATAATGATCTTATAGATTCTGCCAATCTTGATAAAGCAGCTATACACAAAACAGTAATTGACGTGTTGCTGAAACAAAAAGAAATTGCGCAGGCATTTGAAATAAAAGATGTAATGAACACTACCATTACTGCTAAACAAAGAGAAATGATGAGCAATGGATATTTCCCTTCAAGATGTGGGGAGATACAATTTATTTTAAAGCCCGGTTATGTAGAAGGCAATGGTAATGGCACTTCGCACGGTTTGTGGAATCCTTATGATTCACATATTCCTTTGCTCTGGTATGGATGGGGAATTAAACACGGCAAAACAAACCGCGAAACATACATGACAGATATTGCTGCAACACTTGCGGGTATGTTACATATTCAAATGCCTAGTGGTTGTATCGGGCATGTTGTGGAAGAAGTGATGAAGTAAGCAAAGCGTTTAATGTAGAGTTACAAAGGCGCAAAGATTTTCTCTTTGCGCCTTTGTTTCTTATTCGCCCTTGTGTGATTTTTTTGTACCAAACTGTGGTGCTGTTATTAAGCTTATGTTGCGTCGCACTCTTGTACACTTTGGCCTTTATGCAGCATATAGCAGAAATATCACTTGCCTTTTATGAAGGTCAATATTTATCTGCTTCCACTCTTTTACTGTTTTTGTATGAATACTTTCTGATGTAGAAGTTATATCAACAGCAACACAAATTTTTGTTTCATTCCTGCAGGTGGCAAGCAATGTTCTAAATAGTTGATTATTGCGGTAAGGTGTTTCTATAAAAAGTTGGGTGCAATTTTTTTTGAAAGAATATTCTTCCAGTTCTTTAATGCTTTTCTTGCGTTCATTTTCGTCAATGGGTAAATAGCCAACGAACTGGAATGATTGTCCGTTCATGCCGCTCGCCATTAGTGCAAGCAAAATAGAACTCGGTCCAACTAATGGAACAACAGTGGCATTCATTTGTTGCGCAATGCTTATTAATAACTGACCAGGATCGGCAACACCAGGACAGCCAGCTTCGCTAACGATACCAATATTCTTTCCTTCTTTTATGCATTGAGCAAATGCCGCTTTTACAGCATGCTCTGCTTTGTGTATAGTGTGCCACGAATAATCATCTATCACCATTTCTCTCCAGAGCTTTTTAAAAAAACGTCTTGCTGTTTTTTCATTCTCTGCAAAAAACACCTGGCAATCTTTTATAGCATTGAGTAAATAAGATGGTAATGCTTCCAATGCTTTTTCATCATCGTGCAGAACGGTTGGTATAAGATAGACTTTGGACCTTGATTGTTCATTCATTGTTCAGAAAGTTGAAGTGTGCGACGCAATAAACGATGCTATGAAATACAGACGCCAGGTTCATGAAAAATTAACTTGCTTCAGCAACATGTGCGAAATTTTCTTTCGGCTTTATTTCATGCATGCTCAACGTGGCAGCAATTACAGCATAAGCAGGGGCAAATATCCATCCGATGATTGGTATTAAATGAATAAAATAAAACACCAGTCCATTGCCTATAGCAAGTCCTTTATGATTGCCAATATAATAAATGCTTTCAGCGGCATTCATTTTTCTGCGTTCGCAATTATAATCCAACATGCTAAAGCCATAGTAATAACATTCCACCATTAAAGCTATCAATGGCGCCCCCATCCCCGCAACAGGTATCAGTGCCAGCAGCAAAATGGCTACAATATAAACTGTTTGCCATAAGGCGTTGCGCACCGCTATCTTTATACCACGCCACATATCTTTAAGCAGTTGCTGAAAACTGAAAGGATAATCTGTATTGTTGAGAATGGCATCTGTTTTTTCGCTGAGATAAGCAAACACCGGCGAGCCCACAATAAGCCATATATATTTGAACAAGGAAAAATATAACATAAGTTGCACTACCAGTAATGCCAGTGCAGCAAGTGTAAACAGGAAGCCAAGAATACCACTGTCCATTTTATCAAGCCATGTTTTTAATCCTGTTTTTAAAGTGAGCCACTCGTTAAAACTATTGGCTGTTTTAAAAAAGAAATACATGGACACAAAAAATAGTATGGTATAAATAATGCCGGGTATAATGATCCATTTCCAAAGCTTATGTTTTCGTATGAAAGCATGCGCTTTAAAATAACTTTGAAAGGATATTATTATTTCTGTAAGCAACAGGAATTATTTTAGTGGTTAAATTTAGTTGAATTGAAACGTTTTGAGCCTAATAAAATTGATAAACATATTTTATTGAATGCTTCCGCAAAGCTGGATGTATCTTTTTATAACCGAAGCAATGTGCTTCAGGTGGCAGAAGAATTGCTGGGCAAAATATTGGTAACCAATTTTGATAACAAAATTACTGCAGCAAGGATTGTTGAAACCGAGGCATACAATGGTATTGTTGATAAAGCTTCGCATGCTTATAACAACAGGCGGACTGCAAGAACCGAGATTATGTATGGCAATGCCGGTACGGCTTACGTGTACTTGTGTTATGGTATTCATCATTTATTCAATGTGGTAACCAATGCAAAAAACATACCGCATGCAATTCTTATAAGAGCGGCAGAACCTGTGTACGGATTGGAAACAATGCTTAATCGCACCAGGAAATTAATTGTTGATAATACACTAACAAAAGGGCCTGGTAATGTATCAAAGGCATTGGGTATAGATACCGCACACACGGGTTTAAGTTTGCTCGGTAAAAAAATATTTATTGTTGATGATAATTATTCGGCACATAAAAATGCAGTATCAACTTCTGTAAGAATTGGTGTTGATTACGCGGCAGAAGATGCGTTGTTGCCTTATAGGTTTTATATAAAAGGAAACGTTTTTGTTAGTGGTAAAATAAAATAAAAGTATTTGTGTGGCAGGCTGCAGTTACGTAATTAAGCTTTCGTTGTGTCACTCACTTGTACGTTCCGTTCTATATGCAGCAGTGCGGAAGGTGTCTTTTTAACAATTATCATAAACGAACGAAGCACATGGTGATACACATGTGCATGGTTCTTTAAACAGTCATAATCGTTTATGGTTTTATTACACTGCAAAGTTTTGTGTGTAAACAGTTGTATCTTTTTTACCCTTCATTTTGTGATAAAAAATATAAGATACTGCCAGTATAACAAAAGCAACTATGGGGAACAGTACGAGACCGCTAAAGCCATCAACTACCCAGTTAGAAACAGCGGCACAAATAAAACTAATCCCAAAACCTACATAGGCCCATTCTTTAAATCTTGCACTAATAGAGGGTACTATTAAAACGATAGCGCCAATTATTTTAAATACAGTAAGCATAACCCTGAAGTAATCAGGGTAGCCCAAATGGCTTATGCCCTGCCTGGCAAGTTCTGAATTAGATGTTAGTGCTGGCATGAGACCATCTGCTAAAAAGATAATGATCGTTGTTGTCCAGTAGATAATTTTTGTGGTTTTCATTGTTTCATTTTTTAAAATTGATAATGATTTTGTACGCATAAAATTAGAAGCGCAAAATCGTTTTGATACTGTGTAAAAGCGACATTGTAAGGTGTTAAACGCGACAAAAAATTCAAGTGTGGAGACAATGACACAAATATTATCCTTTGTACCATAATTACCCCTTTGCGTGGTATTATTTTTTCCTGATCAATATTGAACAAAACGTTGAACCGAGCGTGGCAACAGGTGATGCTACTAAAATATACAGTTGGCTAACATGAAAAAATATGAATCCGTGCCCTCTTTTTATTTCTGCATGATAATTGATTCTTCTATGTAAAAGTGAACTTATGAACAGCATTGGGTTGTACACAGTATTGTATTCTTAAAAAATTAATAGTAAGAAGATAAAATAATTATATGAATAACGATCCCAAGCATCCCAAAAGGCCGGGTGAAACACCAGAGCCTGATGAAATTCCGGAAATAAAACCGGGTATGCCGGAAGAAGATCCATACAAGCCAGCAAAGGAGCCTGATGTAGAACCTCAACAGGAACCAGAAATGCCTGATGAACCTTCAGCGCCTGAAGTGCCCGCCGATACGCCACCTGAAGTTTCGCCGGAAATACCAGAGGTTGTTTAGCATTATTTCTGATATATAAAATAAATACGATGAAAAAATTAATCATGATTTTATTTGCAACCGCGTCAATATGTTTATCCGCCTGCGGGAATAATAAAGATAATTCAGATAAGATAGCTGATTCAGTGGGTAATGAATCTCCAACTGGTCCTGCACCAGATAATAGTAATGCTACCAATCCTTCCTTACCTGACACTGCATTTACTGATACTTCAGGTCAGCATTAAGAAATAGAAATAATGAGTATGTAAACCATTTCTAAAGTGGTTACCTGCATTTTTTAAAAATGTATTTGCTATCTTATGCCTTCGATTGCTGCTTCTGCAATTCATAAACGCATACGATGAAGGCATTTCCATACCGTTACCGTGTACTCGTTTTACTGTGCTCATTAACTACACTTACTTATCTTGATCGCATTTGTATTTCTATTGTGGGTGTAAGAATAAAAACAGAGTTTGCATTAAACAATGAACAATTTGGGTGGGTGCTTGCAGCATTTGCATTAGCGTACGCTTTGTTTGAAATTCCTTCGGGTTTATTAGGTGATAAGATTGGCCCGAGGAAAGTTTTTATCCGTATTGTTTTATGGTGGTCGTTCTTTACTGCGTTAACAGGTTTTTCAACCGGATTAATATCACTCATTATAATTCGTTTTTTATTTGGAGTTGGAGAGTCAGGAACTTATCCAAATTGTTTGATCACGGTATCAAGATGGTTTCCTGTAAATGAAACCGGGCGTTCCTTAACGTGGGTTGGCATTGGTTCGCAGATAGGTTCTGCTATTGCACCACTTATCATTATTCCTTTAGCCGCTTCTTATGGATGGCGTATGCCTTTTTATGTAAATGCATTGATTGGCGTGGTGTGGGTTTTGATTTGTTATATATGGTTCAAAGATTTTCCTGCACAGATGCGTAATATTTCTGTGACAGAGAAAATATACATAGAAGATAACTGCAGGCATAGCAGGCATCGTAATTTAATCTCCTTAAAAATGATCTTAAAAAACCGCACTGTATGGATGATCATGTGTATGTATTTCTGTTTTCAGTGGTCTAATTATTTTTTCGTTGCATGGATGCCGGTCTATTTACAGGAAGGCAGACATTTTACAGAACAGCAAACAAGCCCGATAATATTTTCTCTTTTTATTGCAGGCATTATTGGATTACTTGCCGGCGGATTCTCCGGCGATTGGATCGTAAAGAAAAAAGGCTTGAAGTTTGGCCGTCGGTTTGTTGGTGTTACGGGTATGGGATTGTGCGGTTGTATGATATTCCTGGCTGCACTTTTAAAGCAAAATGGATTAAGTGCTGTATGCCTTGTTTCAGCTAATTTTTCTTTCTCTTTCGCTGTGATGACTTCTTACGCTGTGTGTGCAGATATTGGCCGTAATAACACCGGCACTGTAACCGGCGCTATGAATTTTTTCGGACAGATGGGCGCTTTTTTTCTTGCACTCATGTTTGGCAAGATCGCAGACCTTACCAACAGTTTTAATTATCCTCTTTTTATTGTAGCCTTTGTAACACTAGGGGGCTCTGCATTGTGGCTTATTATAGATCCAACAGTACAAGTGAGTGACACAACAACCGATGCCACGAAGTACTATAGCTAGCCAATAAGAATATTTCTGTAT
This sequence comes from Panacibacter ginsenosidivorans, assembly GCF_007971225.1. Lineage (NCBI taxonomy): Bacteria > Pseudomonadati > Bacteroidota > Chitinophagia > Chitinophagales > Chitinophagaceae > Panacibacter > Panacibacter ginsenosidivorans. Next base: position 4,659,515 of record NZ_CP042435.1, read on the forward strand.
TTCCTGCACAATAACTTCTGCTTGCTTTTGTATAAGGGAAGGCTTGTGTTGCGCGTTTGTCATTTTACTTATGCAGCAAAGAACATACACACGTTAAAGGAAGGAAAGTGTGTATTACATCATACAATGTGTTGTAATGTTACAGCGGGCTCAATAAATTAATTTGATTTACTTCTTCAAATAAGCCATTTGCCCTAAATGATAACTCTGGTGATTGGTTCTGTTGATAAGAATGTTCAGTTTATTCCTGTGCGGCTCTTTTGCAAAATCTTCCTCCGAAACAGCCATGTGTCTCGTAAACCATGCAGAAAATTGCATATTGTTGAAATGCTGTCTTAATGTTTCATTCACTTTGTTCCAATATGTTTTTAATTCTGCAATGGATGGAAACGTAAATCCTGACTTATCAGCATTGTCTACAAATATGTTTTGCAGGTCGGGGTACAATTTATCGCCCAGAGACATCAGCACCTGCATGCCATCATTTATAGCTATTAAATGACCGAGCAGGTAAGTGCCTGTGTTTCTACCAGGCGCTGTTTCTGCAGAAAGTTGTTCATCAGAAAGATCCTCTAATAATTTGTCAAGCCTTGTATTTTGTATCTCCCAGTTACTGATCACCATTTTGATGAATAGCTCAGGCTGAATGGCAGTTTGCATATTTTTGTTTTATATTTTATAAAATAATTTGCGGACAAAGTTTTTGAATTTTTAGAAAGTAATTTACCCAAGTTCCTTCATTCCATCTGTGATTTTTCGTAACGTTCTTAATATATTTATAACATTTTATTTTCATTTAGCGTTTTTACAACGTCAGTTACACAATAGTCCATGTTCTATATTTGCAGCCGCAATGAGAAGATTTTTACTTTTTATAATAATCTTATCGCATATCAATACCACCATGTTCGTACCATGTGTGGATGAAGTTGATGAATACAACAAGGATGGTACGGTGAAAGATGACATCAACTCTGTGGCTGAATATGTGTACCAGGTTGTATTAAAGCATAAAGATAAAACGCCTGAAGATGAAGATGATGACCAGGCACATTATTTCCTGCTGGCAAAATCAAACTCCTTTAATTTTCAGCAGGACCAGTATAAAATACTACCTACACAATTTTCTTTGGCTATAAAAAAGGAATATCCCGTTCTTGACATAAAAAACCTTCCCGTTACTTACCTGGATATTCTTACACCTCCTCCCGATATAGCTTCCTGATTCGTTCTCTGTTGTAATGTTTTGTACAGTTTTCTTACAAAACAATTTTTCTATTTAATTCTATTAAAATGAGTAAAGCAATATACAGTTGCAGGCATCTGCCTGTACTGGTATTTTTTGCAATACTGTCTGTGCATGCATTTGCACAGGATAGTTTGCATTTATCAATCGGCGAATCGGATAAGATGTTCCTGCAAACAAATTTGATGGTAGCTGCAGGACAATTGAATGTAGATGCCCAAAAAGCAATGGAGATACAGGCAAAGCTGTATCCCAACCCACAGTTTAGTGTTGGGCTTAATGCTTATGATACGGATAATAAGAACTTTTTTTATGCCGGCAAAAATGGAGAGAAGGCAGTAACCTTTGAGCAATTGATTCTATTGGGTGGCAAACGTAAAAATGAAATAGAACTTTCCAAACAAAATACAAAACAGGCGGAGTTGGAACTGGAAGATATGTTGCGTAATCTTAAGTACAAATTACACACCAGTTTGTACTCTGTTTATTTCGATCTGCAAACCCTGCAGAAATTCAATACACAGTTGCAACAACTGGATACGATCATAGCATCGTACGAAATACAGGCTAAAAAGGGCAATCTTCCTTTGAAAGAAGTGGTGCGGCTTAAATCAACTTACATACAACTCAATAATAATAAAACAGAGCTGCTGCAATCCATACAGGATGAACAAAAAGACCTGCAGGTAATGCTGCAGACAACTGCTTTTGTAATTCCGGCAATAAATGAAAATGTTTGGAGCCAATACGAATCTCTGCCTGCCATTGATTCATTGCAACAACTTGCGCTCAAAAGCAGGACAGATGTTATGCTGGCAACACTTAATAGATCTATTGCAGATATTAATGTGCATTACCAGAAAAGCCTTGCAGTACCTGATCTTACACTCAATACTGCTTACGATCAGCGTGGCGGTGCATTCAATAACCAGTTTTTATTTACTGTTGGTATTCCGCTTCCAATATGGAACCGAAACCAGGGAAATATTCATTATGCTCAGACGCAAACAAAACTGGCTGCAGTAAATGAACAGATGCAACAGACAAGCGTTTCGGCCGAAGTAAATGCAGCATGGTACAATATGCAACGCAGCATACAGGAATACAAAAAAACACAGGATGTTTACAATAAAGATTTTACGGATGTATATGATGGTATGCGTGAGAATTTCCTGAAACAAAATATCAGTATCGTAGAATTTGTTGACTTCTTTGAATCTTATAATGAAAGTCTTGCAGAAGTCAACCGCATCAAAAAGCAACTGGCGCTTTCTGCAGAAAATATCAATTACACAACAGCATATCCTGTTTATTAAAACATTATTATCATGAAAAATTGTTTAAGCATATTCTTACTTACATATATGGCGGTTGCATGCAACAGCACCAAATCAGATCCCATAACATCGCCTCCATTCACACTTACAGACACCATGATGGCGCATACACAATTCGCAAAAGCCACCATACAAAATGTAAAAAGCGAATTAAAACTTTATGGAAAAGTTACTGCTGATAACAGCAAAATGTCGCAGGTGTATCCTGTGGTTGGTGGGAATGTTATAAAAGTAAATGCAGAACTCGGCGATTATGTAAAGCAGGGACAAACGCTTGCAGTTATTCGCAGTAGCGAAGTAGCGGGTTATGAAAATGAACGCATGGATGCAAACAGTGATGTAGCACTTGCAGAAAAAAACTTGCAGGTTGCCAAAGATCTTTTTGCAGGAAAATTGAATTCAGAAAAAGATGTTGTTGCAGCAGAGAAAGAACTGGAGAAAGCAAAAGCTGCACAACAACGCATCAATGAAGTGTATAATATCTACAGTTTAAAAGATGGCGCCCAATATAATGTTACAGCGCCTATTAGTGGTTTTGTAATTGATAAAAATATTACACAAAATGAATTGCTCAATAGCAATAATATCAGCAACCTTTTTTCTATTGCACAAATCAATGAAGTGTGGGTGTTGGCAAATGTAAACGAGTCGGATATCGCTGCTATTACACAAGGCATGGATGCTTCTATCAAAACAATCAGTTATCCCGATCGTGTTTTTACAGGAAAAGTCGATCGCATTTTTAACATACTCGATCCTGAAACAAAAGCAATGAAAGTGCGTATACGTATACCCAATGATGATCTGGCGTTAAAGCCTGAAATGAGCGCCACCGTTACGTTGCAGTACAATGAGAACAAGAAACTGGTTTCCATTCCATCCTCTGCAGTAATATTTGATAAAAGCAAAAACTGGGTATTGATCTATAAAGATAAAAGCCACATTGAAACACGACAGGTAGATGTTTACAAACAGGTTGGCGATACAACGTATATCGTAAATGGTTTGAATGAAAATGAAACGGTGATAACGCAAAACCAGATGCTTATTTACGATGCATTGAATGATTAATGTTAGTGAAAGAAGAATTATATGAACCCGGCAGTAGTAATGCTACATAGCTTTTGTTGCGTCGCACTCTTGTACTGTAGAGTAGCTATCAGCCATTAGCTGTTAGCTAATAGCTAAAGGCCAATAGCTAGAAGCTTAATAAAGAAATGAGCGTATAAGTGAGTGACACAACGAAGCTGCCACATCTACAAAAGCCGGTAAAAAAAAATTCTATGAACAAGTTTATAAAGAGCATCATTGCTTTCTCGCTTAAGAATAAATTCTTTACATTTTTTTGGGTGGCGATCATTGTGATAGCAGGTGTTTTTAGTTTTATAAAAATACCTATTGAAGCATTTCCTGATGTTACGAATACACAGATCATTATTGTAACGCAGTGGAATGGCCGTAGTGCAGAAGAGGTGGAACGCTTTGTAACAACGCCCATTGAAGTGGCGATGAACAGCCTGCAAAAGAAAACGAATGTGCGGTCCACAACCATGTTTGGTTTATGTGTGATTAAAATAATTTTTGATGATGATGTGGATGATTTTTTTGCACGGCAGCAAGTAAATAATCAATTACGTAATGTACAGCTACCTGATGGAGTAAGCCCTGATGTACAACCTCCCTACGGGCCAACAGGTGAAATATTTCGCTACACTTTGCAAAGTGATAAACGTGATACAAGAGATCTCTTAACAATTCAGAATTGGGTTATTGATCGTCAGTTGCGGAGTGTGCCGGGTGTCGCAGATATCAATGCATTTGGCGGGCAGGAGAAAATTTACGAGATAAGTGTTGATCCTGTGAAACTGCAAAAATTTAATCTCACACCATTGCAGTTGTACGAGAAAGTTTCGCAGAGTAATTTGAATGTTGGTGGTGATGTAATTGAAAAGAATGGACAAGCTTATGTCGTGCGTGGTTTAGGTTTACTGTCTTCTGTTGAAGATATTGAGAACACGATCGTTGATAATGAAAGTGGTAATCCTGTACTTGTAAAAAATGTGGCTACTGTTGCAGAATCAAGTGCACCAAGGGTTGGGCAGGTTGGCCTGGATAATAATGATGATGCGGTTGAAGGAATTGTAGTAATGCGAAAAGGAGAGAACCCCAGTGATGTACTGGCCGCATTAAAAGATAAGATCAATGAACTGAATACAAAAATTTTGCCATCTGATGTAAAAATGGTCACGTTTTACGATCGGGATAATTTGATGCATTATTGTACGGAAACAGTAATGCACAATCTTGCAGAAGGTATTATACTTGTTACGGTAATTGTGTTTTTGTTTATGGCCGACTGGCGCACTACAGTAATTGTTTCCATTATTATTCCGCTTTCACTGTTGTTTGCCTTTCTGTGTTTGAAGTTAAAAGGTATGAGTGCCAACCTGCTTTCGTTAGGTGCGGTGGACTTTGGTATCATCATAGATGGAGCCGTCGTGATGGTAGAAGGGTTGTTTGTTGCGTTGGATCATTTGGCCCACAAGAATGGCATGCAGCGGTTTAATAAATTGGCCAAACTTGGCTTGATAAAACGAACCGGTGCAGAAATGGGTAAGGCCGTGTTCTTTTCAAAAGCAATTATCATTACTGCATTGCTACCGATATTTTCTTTTGAGAAAGTGGAAGGAAAAATGTTTTCGCCACTGGCATGGACGTTAGGCTTCGCTTTGCTAGGAGCACTATTATTTACACTTACATTAGTGCCTGTTCTATCTTCTATACTGCTAAGAAAGAATGTACAGGAGAAAAACAACTGGTTTGTAAATTTTATCAATAAGGGAGTTGAAAAATGTTTTCGGTGGTGCTTTCAGCATAAACGCACCAGTATTGCTATTGCTTTTGTGTTTCTTGGGGCGACACTTTTCTCTACAAGATGGCTGGGTACTGAATTTTTGCCGCAGTTAAACGAAGGTGCGTTATGGGTAGAAGCAAAGATGCCGATGAGTAGTTCATTGAATGAAACAGTTAAAATAGTAAGCATTCTACGGAAAGATCTCATGAGCTTCCCGGAAGTAAATGGTGTGCTATCACAGACAGGAAGAAGCAATGATGGCACTGACCCCAGTGGCTTTTATTACGTGCAGATGCAGGTTAATTTAAAACCGCGGAAAGAATGGCAAAGGAAAATTTCTTATGATGATCTTGTTGAAGAAATGGATAAAAAACTGAAGAATTACCAGGGCATTGGTTACAATTATTCCCAACCCATTATTGATAATGTTGCAGAAGCCGTTGCTGGTATGAATGCCAACAACGCGGTGAAAATATTTGGAGACGATCTTAATACATTAGATAAACTGGCCGATCAGGTGCAGCAGCAAATAGAAAATGTGCCGGGCATAAGAGACGTTGGTATTCTTAGAAATATCGGTCAACCCGAAATAAGCGTAGAACTCGATGAAGAAAAAATGGCCATTTATGGTGTAAACAAAGCCGATGCGCAGGCTGTAATTGAAATGGCAATAGGTGGTAAAACCGCCACCGAGAAATATGAAGGTGAAAAGAAATTTGATATCCGAATCCGCTACCAGCAGGATTACCGTAAAGACGAGCAGGATATTGGCAATGTAATGGTACCCACGATTCGCGGAGAAAAAATTCCATTAAAAGAGATTGCAAGCATTCAGAAATTAACCGGCCCGGCATTTATATATAGAGACAACACAAAGCGTTTTATTGGCGTTAAGTTTACCGTTCGTGAAAGAGATTTGGGCAGCACCGTTGCGGAAGCTCAGGAAAAAGTATTTAAAAATATTAAGTTGCCAGAAGGTTACAGCATAGGTTGGGCTGGCGAATTTGAGAACCAGGTAAGGGCAAGTAAAAGACTTACACAGGTTGTGCCGATAAGTCTTGTTACCATATTTATTTTATTATTTATCATGTTTGGTAATATAAAAGATGCAGGACTTGTATTGGTAAATGTGCCTTTTGCATTGATTGGTGGCATACTCGCTCTACATGTTACCGGTATGAACTTTGGTATTTCTGCAGGAGTTGGCTTTATTGCGCTCTTTGGCATTTGCGTACAAAATGGCGTAATCCTTATTTCAGAGTTCAATAAAAAGCTCCGGCAAAAGTTATCACTGGAAAAAGCCATTATTGAAGGCGTTAAAGTAAGAACCCGCCCTGTAGTAATGACTGCGATGATGGCTGCATTGGGGTTATTGCCCGCTGCTTTATCAAGCGGTATTGGCTCAGAATCTCAAAAACCATTGGCCACCGTTATTATCGGCGGTTTGATAACAGCAACCATACTAACATTATTAATATTCCCAATCATTTATTGGATATTCTACCGCAAAACATTCCTTCATCACGAAGAAGTATAATGACTAATATAAATATTACATACACCCATTGCTAAAAACAATGGGTATATTTTTTTGAACCCGGCTTGCGTGGCTGCTATTTAGCATCGTTGCGTCGCACTCTTGTACTTTTTGAATGTAAATCAGCAGGTAAATTCTTTGATACCCGAATTTTTATTGTCTTTTTTCAAAATTCTTTTCAAAATTCTTGTCTGATATGCTGTAGACTTATACCTTTGCGCTCCCAATCTGAAAATTGGGTTCACGCTATGTCTCAGAGAATCAGAATTAAATTACAGTCTTACGATCACAGTTTAGTAGATAAATCTGCCGAGAAGATCGTAAAAACAGTACGCAGTACTGGTGCCGTAGTTACAGGTCCTATTCCTTTGCCTACACGCAAAAGAATTTTCACTGTACTTCGTTCACCACACGTAAACAAGAAAAGCCGTGAGCAGTTCCAGTTATGTACGCACAAGCGTTTACTGGATATCTACACTTCTTCTTCAAGAACAGTAGATGCACTGAGCAAATTAGACCTGCCTTCAGGTGTTGAAGTTGAAATCAAAGCGTAAAAGCCCTGGCCTCTTAAGAGGATAAAGGAAAAAAGTTCTTAAAACATATTCATCTCTCAATCTGATCCGCAAAGAATGGATAGAGAAAAGAGCTCTGAAAAATAATAAATGTTCTGACTAAAGCCAGAACGTTACATATAAACAAGCCCTTCGAGGTTTGTTTACTACCGGTACTTCTGAATCTTCAAAGTTGAAGAAACAAAAGAAAAGGTCGGTGGCAAACAGAGGATCGAGTTCCGCAACGTCAGCGGAATGTCCTTACAACCTGCGAGGCAAAAACCGCAAAACGATGAAAGGAATTATTGGTAAAAAAATTGGGATGACCAGCATCTTCACTCCCGATGGAAAGCAGACAGCCTGCACCATCATTGAAGCTGGCCCCTGTGTTGTTACGCAGGTTAAAACAAAAGACACTGACGGTTACAGCGCACTCCAGTTAGGTTTCGGCGACAAGAAAGAAAAACACTCCAACAAATCTGAGATCAATCACTTCTCAAAATCTCAGACAGCTCCCAAAAGCTTCGTAAAAGAATTTCGCGATTATTACCAGGATAAAAATTTAGGTGAAACAATTACCGTTGACATTTTTGCTGAAGGCGAAACTGTTGAAGTAGTAGGTACTACAAAAGGTAAGGGTTTTCAGGGTGTAGTAAAACGCCATGGATTTAGTGGTGTTGGTGAGGCTTCTCACGGACAGCATGATCGTCAGCGTGCACCGGGTTCCATCGGCGGTTCTTCATATCCTTCAAGAGTATTTAAAGGAATGAGAATGGCTGGCCGTATGGGTAATGACAGGGTAAAGCTGAAAGGTTTGAAAGTAGTAAAAATATTTCCTGAGAACAATTATATCCTTGTGAGCGGATCAGTACCAGGTCACAATGGTTCAATCGTTTTAATCCAGAAGTAAACTTTAATTGAAGTAAGATGCAAGTAGAAGTTTTAAATACAAAAGGTGAAAAAACCGGTAGAACTGTTGAGTTGCCGGATGATATATTCGGTATTGAGCCTAATGACCATGTAATTTACCTGGCCGTTAAACAATACCAGGCCGCACAGCGCCAGGGTACACATAAGGTAAAGACCCGTGCTGAAGTACAAGGTGCAAGCCGCAAGCTGCACCGCCAGAAAGGTACCGGTGGTAGCCGTAAGGGGAACATCCGTAACCCTTTGTACAAAGGTGGTGGTACCATCTTTGGACCTAAACCACACGGTTATGGTTTTAAGCTGAATAAAAAAGTAAAGGACCTTGCTAAAATGAGTGCCCTTGCGTATAAAGCAAAAGAAAATGCGATCGTAATTGTTGAAGATATTACACTTGATACGCCTAAAACAAAACATGTATATGATGTAATGAAAGTGTTGAATGTTTCTAATAAGAAAACATTACTGATTACTTCTGAATACAACGATAATCTTTACTTAAGCACACGTAACGTTCCAAATATTGCAAATACATTACTGTCTGATATCAATACTTATGATATTATCAATGCTGATGTATTGGTAATCACAGAGAATGCTGCTAAAATATTTTCAGAAGAAGAAATTGTTGCAGAAGCATAATTGAATAACGTTTCAACATTTATAAAATGAAACTGAGTGAAATTTTAGTAAAGCCTGTTCTTACAGAAAAAGCAAACAATCAGCAGGAAAAGCTGAGAAGGTATGCTTTCAAAGTAAACCGTAAGGCTAATAAGTTAGAAATAAAGAAGGCCGTAGAAGAATTTTATGGTGTTTCTGTAATAGATGTAAATACAGTAGTTGTTCCAGGTAAAAATAAAACACGCTTTACAAAAGCTGGTTTTATTAAAGGTGTAAAACCTGCTTACAAAAAAGCTTACGTAACAGTAGCAGAAGGTGAAACAATAGACCTGTATTCAAACATATAATTTATAGCAAGCGAAGCTGATAAGTTCGCACAAAAGAAAAGAAAATGGCATTAAAGAAGTACAAACCAATGACAGCAGGCACCCGGTGGAGAATCGGTAATGCTTATGCTGAAATTACTACCAACAAACCTGAAAAGAGTTTGCTGGAAGCTCAGCACAGTACTGCCGGTCGTAACGTACAGGGTCGCAGAACAAGTCGTTACATGGGTGGTGGTCATAAGAAACACTATCGTATTATAGATTTCAAGCGTGATAAAAAAGATATTGCATCAAAAGTGCTTTCAATAGAGTACGATCCAAACCGTACAGCATTTATCGCCTTATTGGAATATACTGATGGTGAAAAAAGATACATCATTGCTCCACAGGGTTTACAGGTGGGTGCAACTGTTATCTCTGGTGATAGTGTTGCTCCTGAAATTGGTAATGCATTGTTGATGAAAAATATACCTCTTGGTACTGTTATTCACAACATCGAAATGCAGCCTGGTCAGGGTGGTAAATTGGTAAGAAGTGCTGGTGCTTCTGCACAGCTTGCAAATAAAGAAGAAAAATATGCTGTATTGAAAATGCCAAGTGGTGAGTTGAGAAAAGTATTGATCAACTGTTATGCTACTGTAGGTGTTGCTTCAAACAGTGACCATAGCCTTGAAACGGCTGGTAAAGCTGGCGTTAACAGGTGGAAAGGTATTCGTCCACGTACACGTGGTGTAGCTATGAACCCTGTAGATCACCCGATGGGTGGTGGTGAAGGCAGAGCTTCTGGTGGTCAGCCCCGTTCAAGGAATGGCCAGTACTCAAGAGGTCTTAAAACACGTACAAGAGGCAAAGGCAGCGATAAACTGATCATCCAGCGCAGAGATGGTAAGAAGTTGTCTAAATAAAAGATAAGAGACATTTATCCGGCATTTGAATAAGTATTAAACACCGGTTGCGTCGCACTCTTCAACACTTAGCTCAATATTGAACAAAGCGTACAAGTGAGTGACACAACGGAAGATGAGAAAAGAGCAATAGCCGGTAACAAAAGAGAATATTAAATCAGAAATCAATAAATCGTAAATCCACATGGGTCGTTCGATTAAAAAAGGTCCTTACGTTGAAGCAAAGCTTGAAACTAAGGTGCTGTCTATAAACGAAGGAAAGAACAAGAAGTCTGTGCTTAAAACATGGAGCCGCCGTTCTACCATTACGCCTGATTTTGTAGGGCACACATTTGCAGTGCACAACGGCAACAAGTTTATACCTGTTTATGTAACAGAATTTATGGTAGGTCATAAACTTGGTGAGTTTGCTCCAACAAGGAATTTTAAAGGGCATTCAGGAACAAAAAAATAGTTTAAAGTAAAAGTGAGCAAATCACTTACGCTTACAACGTATAACTTAAAAAAATGGAAGCAGTAGCGAAACTTAGAAATTATCCTACAGGACCGCGCAAAATGCGTTTGCTGGCTGATGTGGTACGTGGCATGGAAGTAGAGAAAGCATTGGCTATCCTGGAACATCATCCACAACACAACGCAACGCCTTTGGCGAAATTGCTGAAAAGTGCTATCAGCAACTGGCAAAATAAAAATGAAGGCAAAAGTGCAGCGGATGCCAACCTGGTGGTTAAAACAATTTTCGTAGATGGTGGCCGTGTACTTAAACGGATGCGTCCTGCACCACAAGGTCGTGGCTACAGGGTTCGCAAACGCAGCAACCATGTAACATTAATTGTTGATTCAAAAAATTAATAAAAACTTTTAAACCATTATAAATGGGTCAGAAAGCAAATCCTATAGGTAACAGGTTAGGTATCATCCGCGGATGGGAGAGCAACTGGTATGCCAGTAAAAAAGATTTTGCATCCAAGCTCATCGAGGATAACAAGATCAGAACATACCTGAATGCACGTATTAACAAAGGTGGTATCTCCAAAATTGTTATTGAGCGCACTCTCGGTAAACTGATTGTTACGATACATACATCTAAACCGGGTATCATCATAGGTAAAGGTGGTAATGAGGTTGACCGTATTAAAGAAGAGTTGAAGAACTTGACAAGCAAAGATGATGTGCAGATCAACATTCTTGAGATCCGCCGTCCTGAGCTTGATGCAAATATTGTGGGCGACACAATTGCACGCCAGATAGAAAACCGTATTAACTTTAAACGTGCCATCAAAATGGCGATAGCTTCTACACTCCGTATGGGTGCTGAAGGTATAAAAGTAAAAGTAAGCGGTCGTTTGGGCGGTGCTGAAATTGCACGTAGCGAAGAATTCAAACAAGGTCGCACTCCATTGCATACATTCCGTATGGATATTGATTATGCAAATGTTTTTGCGCAGACTGTTTATGGTAAAATAGGTATTAAAGTATGGATCTGTAAAGGTGAAGTGCTTGGTAAACGTGAATTGAATCCAAACTTCATAGGTGGTAAGAGTGATGTAAGTGACAGAAGAGATAGAAGAGAGGGTGGTGGTGAAAGACATGAGCGCAGAGATGACAGAAGAGGCGGTGGCGATCGCAGAGATGACAGAAGAGGCGGAGGCGGCGGAGATCGCAGAGATAGAAGAAATTAATTAATGTTCCCGGTTACCTTACAGGAAGCCGGTTGTGATAAAACAAATTGATAAGCTGGTAAAAGGAAACTAAGACCGGCAACTCAAAATCGAAAAAGATGTTACAGCCAAAAAGAACGAAACATAGAAAGCAACAGAAAGGTCGTATAAGGGAAGTTGCAAAACGCGGTACTTCTATATCATTCGGTTCTTATGCTTTAAAAGCACTTGAACCAATATGGTTGACGAACCGCCAGATTGAAGCTGCCCGCCAGGCTATGACCCGTGCTATGAAACGTGAAGGTAATGTGTGGATCAGAATATTCCCTGATAAGTCAATCACCAAGAAACCTCTTGAAGTGAGAATGGGTAAGGGTAAAGGTAATCCTGAATATTTTGCTGCTGTCATTGAACCAGGACGTATCCTGTTTGAATGTGATGGTGTTGATCTTAAAACAGCACAGGATGCTATGAGACTTGCATCACAGAAATTACCTATTAAAACGAAATTTATCGTTAGAAGGGATTTGCAGGCGTAATTAATGTGCTAATATGCAAATTTGAAAATGTGCAAATTAGGTTTGATAAAGCATTTTCAAATTGTTGAATTTTCAAATTTTCAAATTAAGACAATGGCTAAGAACATAGAATTTCAAAAAAGCCTGAAGGATTTAAACGAAGCAGATCTTAAGGCACGTGTACAGGAAGACCAGTTGCGTTTAAAGAAACTGGAATTTGCACATGCGATTTCTCCTTTGGAGAATCCTATGAGTATCCGTGGCCTCAGAAAAGACATTTCACGTTTAAAGACCGAATTAAGAAAAAGAGAACTCGGTATCTAATTTAAAATATACAACAATGGCCGAAAGAAATTTGCGTAAAACGAGAACAGGTGTTGTTAGCAGCAACAAGATGACTAAAACGATCACAGTTGCTGTTGAAAGAAAAGTAAAGCACCCTATCTATGGTAAGTTCGTTAAAAAGACTACCAAGTTTCATGCTCATGATGAAAAGAACGAGTGTGCTGTAGGAGACGTAGTAAAGATCATGGAATCACGTCCGCTTAGTAAAACAAAGCGTTGGAGATTAGTTGAGATCGTTGAAAAAGCGAAATAAGTAAGAAGCTACAGCTACGGGCTATATGCTACGGGCAGTATGATTCAATAAGATAAAAGTTAGTTATTAATTGCTAGAAGCTCGCAGCTAATAGCTCAAAGCTAAATAAAATGATTCAGCAGGAAAGCAGGCTTAACGTAGCCGATAACAGTGGTGCAAAAGAAGTGTTGTGCATCCGTGTATTGGGTAATAGTGGCCAGGACTACGCCAAGATTGGTGATAAAATAGTTGTTACTGTTAAGGATGCCATCCCTGCGGGTGGTATTAAAAAGGGTACTGTTTCAAAAGCAGTTATTGTTCGCACTACAAATAAATTACGTCGAAAGGATGGTTCTTATATCCGTTTTGATGATAACGCTGTTGTGTTACTGAACAATGCAGATGAGCCAAGAGGTACACGTATTTTCGGGCCGGTAGCAAGAGAATTGAGAGACAAGGGATATATGAAAATTATCTCTTTGGCACCTGAAGTGTTATAGTTGGTAGTGAATGCTGAATAGAGATAAAAAGTACAAGAGTGCGACGCAAGTAAAGATGAAGAAAATTATAAAGTTGACTTCATAAAAACAATAAAATGAGCAACAGATTTAAACCTAAGTTTAATATTAAAAAAGGCGATTCAGTAGTGGTAATTGCCGGTGACGACAAGGATCTGAAAAAACCACGTACTGTTTTAACTGTTATCGTTGACAAGGGCCGTGTGGTTGTTGAAGGCGTTAATATTATAACTAAACATACTAAACCTTCTGCTGGTAACACTAAAGGTGGTATTGTAAAAAAAGAAGCTCCTATTAATATCAGCAATGTTATGTTGTGGGATGCTAAAGCCGGTGCACCAACTAAGGTTAGCCGCAAAAGAGAAGACGGAAAATTAGTTCGTATTGCAAAAAAATCCGGGGAGGTAATTAAATAATGAGCACTGCTAAATATACTCCGAGATTGCAGGACAAGTACGCTAAAGACGTAGTGCCTGCATTAATGAAGAAGTTTGCTTACAAAAGTGTAATGCAGACTCCAAGGCTTGAAAAAATCTGTATCAACCGTGGTGTTAATGGCGCTGTGGCTGATAAGAAAACAGTTGATGTTGCAGTTGAAGAACTGACAATGATCACTGGCCAGAAGGCTGTACCAACGGTAAGTAAGAAAGATATTTCAAACTTTAAGTTGCGTAAAGGAATGCCAATCGGTGCACGTGTAACATTACGTGGTGAAAAGATGTACGAATTCCTTGATCGTCTTGTATCTGTGGCTTTACCACGTGTACGTGACTTTAAAGGTATCAGTGATAAAGCATTTGATGGCCGTGGCAACTATACACTAGGTGTTACTGAGCAGATCATTTTCCCGGAGATCGATATTGATAAAGTGGCAAAGATCACTGGTATGGATATTACATTCGTAACTACTGCAGCTAATAATGAAGAAGCTTACGAATTATTGAAAGAGTTGGGCATGCCTTTCAAGAACGCAAAAAAAGATAATAACTAAATCAGAAATACGAAAACTGAAATACGAAAATCAAATTCGGATTTCAATTTTTAAAACTTCGAATTTCAACATCATATGGCAAAAGAATCAATAAAAGCCAGGCAGAGAAAACGTGAAGCAATGGTTGCTAAGTATGCTGAAAAGCGTGCCGCACTCAAAGCTGCTGGTGATTACCAGGGTTTGGATCTGCTTCCAAAAAATGCATCTCCGGTACGTTTAAAAAACCGTTGTCAGTTAACCGGTCGTCCTAAAGGTTACATGAGATACTTCGGTATGTCAAGGGTTATCTTTCGCGACATGGCACTGAATGGTAAAATACCGGGTGTAAAAAAAGCAAGCTGGTAATACAGGTTACAAAAGAGTAACAAGTAAACAGCAACAATAAAATTTTGAAAAGAATAATTTGAAATAATTATGGTAACTGATGCAATAGCAGATTTCCTTACAAGGATTCGTAACGCACAGATGGCAGGTCACAGGTTAGTAGAGATACCTGCTTCTAACTTGAAAAAGCGTATGACTGAGATCCTGTACGAACAGGGTTACATTCTTAAATACAAATTTGAGGATGATGTGAAGCAAGGGCTTATTAAGATCGCTCTTAAGTACGATCCTAATACCAAGCTGCCGGCAATACGTTCTCTGGAAAGGGTGAGCCGTCCGGGTCTGAGACAATATTCAAAACCTGCTGATTTCAAAAGAGTCATCAATGGTTTGGGTATTGCTATCATCAGTACATCTAAAGGTGTAATGACTGATAAACAGGCTAAGACTGAAAATGTAGGTGGAGAAGTTCTTTGCTACATCAGCTAATTAAGCAATTACGGTTTGACAATTAAGCCTCTTAGTCGTGGCTGAACACGAACTGGTTTTATAAATCTCAAAACAAAATCGACTATGTCTCGTATAGGTAAACAGCCGGTTAATCTTCCCTCAGGTGTAACTGTTACAGTGGGTGCAGATAATATGATTAATGTTAAAGGCCCAAAGGGTGAATTAAAACAGGCTATTGACAGGGATATTAAAGTAGAAGTAAAAGAAGGACAAATATTAATTACAAGACCAACAGAACAGATTCGTCACCGCGCAATGCATGGCCTTTATCGCTCTTTACTTAACAACCTTGTAAAGGGTGTTACTGATGGTTTCAAAAAAGACCTTGAACTGGTGGGTGTTGGTTATAAAGCAGCTAACCAGGGTAACATTCTTGATCTTTCCTTAGGATATTCTCACAATATTATTTTCGAAGTGCCTAAAGAATTGAAAGTTGCAACAGAAACTTTAAAAGGTCAAAATCCAAAGATCAGTCTGGAAGGTTCAGACAAGCAGTTGCTTGGTCAGGTTGCAGCAAAAATCCGCGGCTTACGTAAACCAGAACCGTACAAAGGAAAAGGCGTTAAGTATAGCGATGAAGTTGTACGTCGTAAAGCTGGTAAGGCCGCTGGTAAATAGTAAGATAATTTTTCTGGAGCCAGTCTTCAGCATTACTATAAAGCTCCTGTTGCGTCGCACACTTGTACTATCAGTTCAATATTGAACAAAGCGTTGAAGAGAGTGACACAACAAAGATGAGCAAAGACAAAAGCAGGTAACATAACAAATCTTCCTGGCAGTATCAGGAAGTATCAAATACAAGAACAAATGGATACTAAAGTTTTAAGAAGACAAAAGATCCGTTACGGGATACGCAGAAAGATATCAGGTACTTCACAGAAGCCAAGACTTTCTGTATTCCGCAGCAACACTGATATTTATGTGCAACTGATTGATGATGTAAATGGCAAAACACTTGCTGCTGCTTCATCAAAAGACAAAGACATTGCTGCACAGGCTGGTACCAAGATCGAAAAAAGTAAAATGGTTGGCGCTGCTTTGGCACGCAAAGCTTCTGAACTTGGTATTGCCGCTGTAGTATTTGATCGTGGTGGTTATTTATACCATGGTCGTGTAAAATCTGTAGCAGACGGAGCAAGAGAAGGTGGTCTTCAATTCTAAAATCTGAAATCGCAAATAATTAAGATGGCTAAAGTAAACGTAAATAAAGTAAAAGCCGGTGGCGACGTAGAACTTAAAGATAAAGTTGTTGCCATTAACCGTGTAGTAAAAACTACAAAAGGTGGCCGTACTTTCAGTTTCTCTGCAATTGTGGTTGTTGGAAATGAAAATGGTGTGGTTGGACAGGGACTGGGTAAAGCAAAAGAAGTGCAGGAAGCTATTACAAAAGGTATAGAAGATGCAAAAAAGAATTTGGTAAAAGTTCCGGTAATGCATGGTACTATTCCGCACGACCAGTTTGCAAAAGACGGCGCTGCAAAAGTGCTGATCAAACCAGCAGCTCATGGTACCGGTGTGATAGCAGGAGGTAGCATGCGTGCAGTATTGGAAAGTGCAGGTGTAACCGACGTATTAGCAAAAAGCCTTGGTTCTGCAAATCCGCACAACGTGGTTAAAGCAACTATCAAAGCGCTTACACTTTTACGCGAGCCTATACAGGTTGCTAAAAACCGTAACCTGAAACTGAGTAAAGTATTTAACGGATAATATTTGTTTGAAGTTTCAGCAATGAAGCTCTAAACTACAAACTGATTGAAATGGCAAAGATCAAAATAACACAAGTTAAAAGTGCAATTGACAGACCAGAGCGTCAGAAGCTTACTTTAAAAGCATTGGGCTTAAAGAAACTCAACGCTACAAAAGAAGTGGAAGCTACTCCGCAAATTCTTGGAATGGTGGAGAAAGTTCAGCACCTGGTTAAGATTGAAGAATTAGCATAACATAATTAAAAAGCGAGGGGCGATTCCCCGTTAAGTAAAAATCAAAAAGAGAACATGAAACTGCACAATTTAAAACCTGCTGAAGGTTCTGTAAAAAAAGAAAAACGTATTGGTCGTGGTGAGGCAAGCGGTAAAGGTGGTACTTCTACAAAAGGTAATAAAGGTGGTCAGAGCCGTGCCGGTTACCAGAGGAAAATGGCACACGAAGGTGGCCAGATGCCTATTCAGCGCCGTATTCCAAAACGTGGTTTTAAAAATAATAACCGCGTAGAGTATAAAGTATTTAATCTTGGCCAGATTGATCAGTTGAATGAAAAATATGGTTTCAATGAATTCAGCAACGAAACACTTTACATCAACGGACTTATAAGCCGCACAGATAAAGTAAAAGTGTTGGGTAATGGGGAATTGAAAGCTAAGCTCGCCTTCAAAGTAAATGCTGTTAGCGAGAAAGCCAAAGCGGCAATTGAAACAGCAGGCGGCAGCATCGAAATTTTGTAGATAAATTTCACGATATTTGCCGGACGCATCTACAGGTGCGTCTTTTGGTTTAAAGAAAGCATTCACGCATCTAATTCTTATTCAGTGAAAAAATTCATTCAGACTTTTAAGAATATTTGGAGTATCGAGGAATTGCGCAGCAAGATCATCGTAACACTTACGCTTATTTTTGTTTACAGGGTTGGAGCACATATTGTATTGCCAGGTATTGACCCTAACAAACTTTCCGATGCATCATCCACTTCAAACAATGGCCTGCTTGGTCTCTTTGATACTTTTGCAGGTGGTGCGTTTTCACACGCTTCCATTTTTGCATTGGGTGTAATGCCATATATCTCTGCCTCCATTTTTATGCAGTTGATGACCATATTGGTTCCGCAAATGCAGAAAGTACAGAAAGAAGGAGAGAGTGGCCGAAAAAAAATAAACCAGTGGACACGCTATCTTACTGTATTGGTTACTATACTACAGTCAAGCGCATATATAGCTTACTTAAAAACTCCGGAGTATGCTGCGGCAATGATAGAATCATTTAAACCTTATTTCCTGTACACAACCATTATTGCACTTACAGCAGGCACATTATTCGTAATGTGGCTTGGTGAAAAGATACAGGATAAAGGTTTGGGTAATGGTACTTCTATTATCATCATGGTAGGTATCCTTGCACGTTTGCCACAAGCATTCGGGCAGGAGTTTTCTTCCAAGTACACTGAAGGGGCTAAAGGATTATTGTCATTCACC
The DNA here is from genome assembly GCF_007971225.1 of Panacibacter ginsenosidivorans. Classification (NCBI taxonomy): domain Bacteria; kingdom Pseudomonadati; phylum Bacteroidota; class Chitinophagia; order Chitinophagales; family Chitinophagaceae; genus Panacibacter; species Panacibacter ginsenosidivorans. The sequence goes on from NZ_CP042435.1 coordinate 4,678,100, forward strand.
CTTGAAATTGCAGTGCTTATTGCCATTATTATGGGGCTTATCATTCTTATACAAGGTGTAAGAAAAGTGCCTGTTAATTATGCAAAGCAAATTATTGGTAACAGGCAGTTTGGTGGCGCAAGACAGTTCCTCCCTTTGAAGGTGAACAGTGCCGGTGTAATGCCGATTATTTTTGCACAGGCAATCATGTTTTTGCCAACATTGTTCTCGTTCACTAATCTTGATTCTGCACAAGGTGTGGTAAAGATATTCAGCGATCACAGTAATCCATGGTATATGCTTATTTATGCTGTAATGGTAATAGCATTTACTTTCTTATATACGGCATTGATCTTTAATCCCAAACAAATGAGTGAAGATCTCAAGCGTAATAATGGATTTATACCGGGTGTAAAACCCGGACAGCCAACGGCTGATTATATTGGCGCTATCATGGATAAGATTACTTTACCTGGTGCTGTGTTCCTTGCGTTTGTAGGTATATTACCAGGTTTTGCTCAATTACTTGGTGTTACACAAAGCTTCAGCACATTCTTTGGTGGCACATCATTATTGATTATGGTGGGTGTAATTCTGGATACCTTGCAACAAATAGAAACACACTTATTGATGCGTCAATACGATGGCTTAATGAAAGGCGGACGTATACAGGGCAGACAGACTGTATCTCCTGCAAGCGGTTATTAATTTTTTTATTGCGTATAAATTATTCCAACCTGTCAGAAAACTGGCAGGTTGTGTTTTTTTAGAAATTTATTTTGAGCCGGACTTTTGAATAAATATCAGACTTTTGTTGCGTCGCACTCTTCATCTGTAAGATCAATATTGAACAGAACGTACAAGTGAGTGACACAACAGGCGACGCTATGAAAACCAAAGCTGGGAACAAAAAAATATGTCACGTAGAATAAATGGTATGATCATAATTAAAACAGAAGCAGAAGTAGCAATGATGAAAGAAAGTGCAATGCTGGTAAGTAAAACACTTACAGAAGTTGCCAAAGTTTTGAAAGCAGGGATGACCACGTTACAAATTGATAAATTGTGTGCCACATTTGTACGCGATCATAAAGCCATTCCTTCTTTTTTAAATTACCGCGGTTATCCGCATAGCATTTGTGCATCTGTAAATGATGTAGTGGTGCATGGGTTTCCTAATAATGAGCCTTTAAAAGAAGGCGATATTGTTTCGATAGATATGGGTGTGATCTTAAACGGCTGGCATGGAGATCATGCCTATACTTTTATTATTGGCGAGGCAGATGAAGCTGTGTTAAAACTGGTACGTGTTACTAAAGAATCACTTTACAGAGGAATTGAAAAAGCAATTGCAGGAAACAGGGTTGGAGATATTTCTAATGCTATACAGGATTATACAGAAAAAAGAAATGGCTATGGTGTAGTTCGGGAATTGGTTGGTCATGGACTTGGCAGAAGTATGCACGAAGATCCTCAGGTACCAAACTATGGAAAACGTGGCGATGGTAAAAAGCTTAAAGAAAATATGGTGCTGGCAATTGAGCCAATGATCAACATGGGTACCAAAGATGTATACACAGAAGATGATGGTTGGACAGTACGCACACGTGATGGTAAACCGTCTGTACATTTTGAACATGATGTTTGCGTGAAAAAGAACAAAGCACTAATACTTTCAGATTATCCAATTATAGAAGCTGCGGAACAAAACAATCCCAATCTTAATGTTTCGTACTATGCACATAGCATGACTATATAGTATATTAAATACACGAAAGTGTATTGTATATTTGAAATGTTTGCTTTATCTTTCCCTTGTAGAACTATTAGCGATCGCTTGCCTTCTAAAACTAAAAAATATGTATCGCGTCAATCCTGTAGTTTTAACCCTTGCTTTATTTGTTATTGTTATTTGTAGCTGCACAAAAATTGAAAAGAAAGAAAATGTTGTCAATAACCAGGTTGGGTCTTCTCTCAATCAGCCTGTTTATAAAAACCCTTTTGGGGTTTTAATAAGTAAATCAAATGGTATATCGCTTGGAGATGCCGATGCAGTGCAATTGGCAAAAGATCTTGGTGTTCAATACGTGCGTTTATCACTCGAAAGTGGTAACTGGGATGATTCATTAAAGAGACGGAGTTTTTTAAATACATATAAATCATTCGTTACTGCAACTCCTGCCATCCAGGTTTTGTTGAATATAAACTGGCGCAATGCAAAAGGTTCAGTTCCATTTCCGGGTGCAAGCCCCGAATATAAAACGTATATAACAAATGTATTGGATACATTAATGTCCGGAAGATATGCAGCCCCTGCATTAGTAGTTGTAGAAAACGAAGAGAACAACCCTAACTTTCACGCCATAGCAACCAAAGGTGATCTTGATAAATATCTTGATGAATTAAAATATGCAGTCCAGGTATGTAAGGCGAGAAATATTAAGGTATGCAATGCTGGCTTTACATCGCTCGGAATGCACTTACTCGTTTGGGATTATTATAAAAACATATTACAGGATTCTATTGCGGCACAAACATTCATGCACGAAATATTACCACCTGAATCAACAGTGGATTTTAACACCAGCAAGTTTCAGAAAAAATTAAAGATTGTAAAATACCTTATGGATGCGTATCCTACTGTCGATATGGATTATTTTAACTTTCACTGGTATGAGCCGGTACAGGCACTTTTTTGGCTTGATTCTACACTTCCGCACAGCATAGATACCAACAACATTTCACAGGGAGCATTGGAAGACGTTGTAAACTATCTTAGATATCATGCACCCATTGCTGGGAAAACAATTATTACCAACGAAACTGGGCAGATAACAACCTCACCGGAAATTCCAAAAGAAATAACCTGTGCATTGCAGGCCTTTCCAATAGTATCATGGTATAGCGGAGATGGTGGATTTGACGATGATAGAAAAGCATTGTATAAAGCAGTGGCACTGCACAATGCAAAGCGTACGACTCCTGTTTATACACTAAGACCTAATGGGGTTGCCTTTAAAACCAATATTGCAAACATTATAGCCGACCCATATGATTACTGCCAGTCTTTTTTTAAATAAATATTTTGTTGCCATGCTTTAGGATATGTATTAAACACCTGTTGCGTCGCACACTTTTAGGCCAACAAATATTTCAGCAATAAAGAAATGTTATCAGTATACTGCAGAAGATTTATACTTTAGTAAACTATGCAGAAAAAACTGATCGTTATTGGTGGAGGTGCTGCCGGTTTCTTTTGTGCAGTAAATGCAGCAAGATTAAATCCGTTACTAAAAGTTGTTATCGTTGAAAAGAGCAGTAAAGTTTTATCCAAAGTAAAAGTAAGCGGTGGGGGCAGATGCAATGTTACGCATGCTTGTTTTGAAATACCTGAACTTATAAAACATTATCCACGAGGACAAAATTTTTTAAAAAAATCATTTCATTGGTTCAGTACCAAAGACACTATAGCATGGTTTGAAGAACGTGGTGTAAAATTAAAAACAGAAGCAGATGGAAGAATGTTTCCTGTAACCAACGATTCACAAACCATCATTGATTGTTTGATAAAAGAAGCAAATAAATATGGTGTTGAAATTTTATTCAATACAGGAATAAAAAAAATTACAAGAATTGATGATCACTTTCAACTAGACACTGAAAAACAAAAACTCGAGACTGATTTTCTTTGCATTGCTTCCGGCGGTTACACTAAGGCAACACAATTTGAATGGCTGCAACAAATTGGTCATTCCATTGAAACACCGGTACCGTCTTTATTTACATTTAATATTCCGGACAATAGCATCACTTCTTTAATGGGTGTAAGCGTAGATCATGCAACAATAAAGATCCAGTCAACGAAACTTTCAGAAACAGGACCATTATTAATTACGCACTGGGGTTTAAGCGGCCCTGTTGTATTAAAACTTTCTGCATGGGGTGCAAGAGAACTGGCACATTTACAATATAATTTTTCTATATCTGTAAATTGGTTACCTGCTTACAATGAAAATAGTTTAAGAACAGAATGGCAACATTTAAGAGATCAGCATGCTGCACAAAAAATAAGTAATAAAAACCCGTTTGGTTTGCCAGGTAGGTTGTGGTTATATATGCTGGATGTTTGCAGTATTAATATTGATACACGCTGGGCCGATCTCTCTGCAACACTTCAGAATAAACTAATTAAAACCATTACAGGACAAGTGTTTCAGGTTAAAGGGAAAACTACTTTTAAAGAAGAATTTGTAACGTGTGGTGGAATAAAATTAACAGAGATAGATGCCAATACCATGCAAAGTAAAATAGTACCCAATTTATTTTTTGCAGGGGAGGTAATGGATATAGACGGTATTACCGGAGGCTTTAATTTTCAAAATGCATGGACTAGCGGATGGATCGCAGCCAACCATATTGCTACACTAGAATAAAAAAAAAGAAGCCCGCCTTCACAAAGCAATTCAATGATCCAGATGTGAATCTTTCTTATAAGTTCGGAACATTGTTGAACTGTGAAAGTGAAAGATGAAAAGCCAAAACGCTTATACATCTTCACCTTTCACTTTTGCCTTTTCACCTGCTGCGGTGTTTTTAGCAGCACAAGTGTGCGACGCAACGATGTTTAATTTATTTTCTACTGCAAATTTTATCCTGTTGCCTTTCTTTCTTCAGTACAAGAGTGCGACGCAACGGAAGTATCATGCCTGCAATGCAGCCCGGTTAGTAAAAATTACTATTCTAATATTTAGGAAAAGCACAGTTAATTTATTCAGAACGTATTTTGATGCGGATACTTATCTTTGGCATAGTTGAAAATTATGTGCACAAAAAATAACCAGATAGTAATAATTATAGCATTGAGTTTTGTGTTATCTGTTGTGTCTGTAAAATCTTATTCGCAGCAATTCAGCCGTCAGCAATTTTATAAAGCAATGGCTGGAAAAAATGCAGATGAAATAGACGCTCAGCTAGCTGCACTTAAACAAAGCAGCATTACCGGTAAAGAGGCTTTTGAAGGCGCTTTGCTAATGAAAAAGGCTGATATTGCCGGAAGTAAAAAGGAAAAGCTCAATTTGTTTAAATCAGGCAAAGCAAAACTGGAAGCTGTTATTGCTAAAGACACATCAAATGCTGAATACCGGTTTCTTAGGTTGCAGATACAGGAGCATGCACCAAAAGTTGTAAAATACAGTGATAAATTAAAGAGTGATAAAATGTTTATCAGTAAAGAATATAAAAATTTGCTTCCTGAAATTCAACAAGCCATTTTTGATTACAGTAAACAATCTAAAATATTGCTGCCTGCAGATATATAACCTTTTAATCTATGAGTAAAAAAGTTTTAGCCCTTTATTACACACAGAGTGGTCAGTTGGAAGAAATAACCAATAATTTTCTTAAACCAATAGCAGATGCCGGGCATTCAATAGAAATGCATCATTTAAAACCGGTTGATGATTTTCCTTTTCCATGGAGAACAGCGCCGGTTTTTTTTGATGCGATGCCGGAAAGTGTAAAAGGTGTTCCAAAAGAGTTGCAGCCATTTGAATTTAAAGAGAACAAATATGATCTCGTTGTATTTGCATGGCAGCCATGGTTTCTTTCTCCCAGTATTCCTGCAAACTCTATGTTGCACAATCAGAAGGTAAAGGCAATTTTAAAAGATACGCCTGTCATTACATTGATTGGTTCGCGTAATATGTGGCTGAATGCACAGGAAAAGGTAAAAAAACTTTTGAAAGATGCAGGTGCAAAACTTGTGGGCAATGTTGCGTTAGCTGACAGGGGCAATAATCAGCTGGGCGTACTAACCATTTTTCACTGGATGTTGAACGGTAAAAAAGAACGCAAATGGGGCATACTGCCAATGCCCGGGGTTGCCCAGGCAGATATTGATAAGGTGCCAATTTACGGTGCAATTGTTGCACCTTATGTTTCAAAAGGTTCTTACGAAGGAATGCAACAGGAATTGGTAAATGCTAAAGCCGTGGAAATCAGGTATAATTTGATGTATATCGAATCTAAAGCCGGCATCATGTTTAAAATTTGGGGAGGCAAGATTTACGGTTCAAAAAAAAGGAAAGCGTTACTTGTTGCATTCAAATATTATCTTTTAATTGCGCTTTTTGTAGCAGCGCCTATTATATTGCTAATTCATAGCATTCTTGTGCGCCCGTTTCTGTTTAACAGAACAAAAAGAAAATTTGAATATTTTTTAGGTGTGAATTATAACAAGGAGTAACGAACATGTCTTTCAACGAAGTTTACATTACAAATACAGCGCATTTTTTCCCAAACGACCCGGTTTCAAACGACGAGATGGAGGAGTACCTTGGTTATATTAATAACAAACCTTCTAAATCCAAGAGAATCGTACTGCGCAATAATGGAATTAAAAAAAGATTTTACGCTTTAACGAAAGGGGGAAAGCCCACGCATACCAATGCGCAGATGACCGCTGAAGCAATTAGAAATTTATTCAAAAACAATCCTGAAGGATTGAAAAATCTTGAGCTGCTAAGTTGTGGTACTTCGTCACCAGACCAGATAATGCCATCACATGCATGTATGGTGCATGGCTGGTTGCCTGAATCAAATGCGGTTGAAGTTGTTTCTCCTTCGGGTGTTTGTTGTGCAGGTATGCATGCTTATAAATATGCTTACATGTCTGTGAAGATTGGCAATGTAAACAATGCAATTGCTACTGGTTCTGAAAGATTTTCTGCTTCAATTAAGTCTGATGTTTTTGAAGATGAAGTGCAGAAATTAATTGAGTTAGAAGAAAATCCATACATCAGTTTTGATAAAGATTTCTTGCGCTGGATGCTGTCAGACGGCGCATGTGCATTCCAGATGTCCAGCAAGCCAAATGCAGATAGTATAAGCCTTCGCATAGATTGGGTTGATGGTGTTTCTTACGCTAACGAAATGGACCCGTGTATGTATGCAGGTAGCGAAAAAGAAGACGGTAAATTAAAAGGTTACCTCGATTATACGCCTGATGAGTTATTACAAAAATCTGTACTTAGTATAAAGCAAGACGTAAAGCTCTTAAGTGAAAACATCGTTCCGCTTGGTGGTCGCGGTTTGAAAGATATTTGCGAACGTAATGGTCTTGATGTAAATGGTATAGACTTCTTCCTGCCACACATGTCAAGCGAATTTTTTAAACAAAAAATTTACGACAGGCTTACTGAAATTGGCTTACACATTCCATGGGATAAATGGCGCACTTGTCTCAGCGAGATCGGCAATGTTGGCGCTGGTTACATTTATCTTGCGCTTGACGAATTGTTTCACAGCGGCGAGTTAAAGAAAGGAAATAAAATCTTATTGCTTGTTCCGGAAAGTTCGCGGTTCTCCTATATGTACAGTTGCCTTACAGTTGTATAAGAAAATTATTTTGAACCCGGCTGTTGTTCTTTGGTCATCGTCTGTTGCGTCGCACACTTATACGTTCAGTTCAGTAATGAGCAAGGCGTTGAAGTGAGTGACACAACGAAAGCTTAATAGCAGCACTTCAGTTTAGTAAAAAAAATCTTCACTTAAAAACTTTGTAACATGAATAAAGAAAATGTTCCCCAGGATTTAGGTGCACTTGGAAAACTTACAACAGAAGTTTGTTATGTAACCGATGAGAATGGAAAATATGTTACAGAACTAAGTAACGGCTGGCAAATAAAATCTGAAGCGCTTGATGTGGCGTGGCACGATATTGAAGAAAAAGTAAACGCTGCAAAAAGAAAAGTAGAGAACAATGAAGCCAGCCCCATTTTATTTTTTATGGAGTTGCGTGTAATGGATCCTGCAATTTTATCTGCATATACCGGCTTCTGGAAATGGACAATCAAAAGACACATGAAGCCATCTGTTTTCAAAAAATTATCAGGCGATAAACTAAAGCGCTACGCAGAAGTTTTTGATATAAGCGTAGAGCAACTTAAAACCATGAATGCGCATGAAGCTTAATTTTGAGCATGTACAGGCAGCGCATTGTGAGAATGGCGTTACCCGCAATTTATTAAAACATGCAGGTGTAAATTTTATTACAGAACCACTTGCATTTGGTATAGGATCAGGATTGTTTTATATACACCTTCCTTTTATGAAGGTGAATGGTGGTCCGGCAATTTCATTTCGCACACAACCTGGTTTAATTTTTAAAAGGACTGCGAAATCTCTCGACATAAAAATTATTCGAAAAAAGTTTTCATCAGAAGAAGAAGCACAAAAAGCGCTGGATGAATGTTTGCAGCAAGGTCAGCCTGCCGGCTGCCAGGTTGGGGTTTATTATCTTACTTATTTTCCAAAAGAATATCGCTTTCATTTTAATGCGCACAATCTTGTGGTGTTTGGTAAGGAAGATGATAATTACATCATCAGTGATCCTATTATGGAATATACTACAACGCTTAACAGTTACGAGTTAAACCGTGTACGCTTTGCAAAAGGGTTTCTTGCGCCTAAGGGACAATTGTATTATCCGGAGAAAGCAAAAGAAATTACTGTTGAGCAAATTCAACGAGCAATTAAAAAAGGTATTAAACTTAATCTTCGTGATATGCTGCATATACCCGGAAGCTTTGCCGGTGTAAGTGGCATTGCATATACAGGAAGAAAAATAAAGAAGTGGAGAGATAAACTCGGCATACAAAAAGCAGGCAGCTATCTTGCGCAGATTGTTCGTATGCAGGAAGAGATAGGAACGGGCGGCGGTGGTTTCCGTTTTTTATATGGTGCATTTCTGCAAGAGGCAAATCAATACTTTCATAAAGATGAATTGCTTGATATATCAAAGCAATTTACACAAGCTGGCGATCAATGGCGCAATGCAGCCGTGCAGGCTTCTGGTATTTATAAAGGTCGCATTACAAGCCAGGCAGACTTTGATGTAATGGGCGATTACCTTATAAAGATTTCCGAAATGGAAAAAAAAGCTTTCCAGGAATTATCCAAAGTAAAACTGGATGCATGAGTGCCGCAATAGAGATCAACGATATAAGTTTTGCCTACCCTGGTTATCCGTCTTGCATCAATAATCTTAATCTTACTATTAACCAGGGAGAGCGTTTTGGATTGTTCGGTCCAAACGGTGCAGGCAAAACTACGCTTATGCAATTGATGACGGGCTTGCTCACTTATCAAAAAGGTTCCTTACAATTATTAGGCAACGAAATAAAAAAGCACAACAAAAAAGTAAATTACCTGTTTGGTTTTGTGCCGCAGGATTTTTCTTTTTATCACGAATTAAGCCCCAAAGAAAATCTTGCATTCTTTGGTGCATGGGCAGGATTAACAAAAGAACAAATAAAAGAGAGAACGCTGCAACTATTGCAGGTATTGGGTTTGGAAGATGTTGCAGATAAACCTGTGCATGAATTTTCCGGTGGTATGAAGCGTCGTGTAAACCTTGCTATCGGTGTTATACATCAGCCGCAGGTTTTGTTTTTGGATGAACCCACTGTTGGTGTTGATGTACAAAGCCGTCATGCGATCATCAATTATTTAAAAGAATTGAATGCAGCAGGAAGTACATTAATTTATACATCGCATCAACTGAATGAAGCAGAAGATCTGTGTACAAAAATTGCTTTGATAGATGAAGGAAATATCATTGCTCATGATACATTGCAAAACTTAATGACAGAACATAAGCAGGATGGTTTGGAAGGTTTGTTTTTGAATTTAACAGGCCGAGCATACAGGGATTAATTTTTTTGCTATAGCTGTAGTTCTTTGTGGCGTCGCCTGTTGTGTCACTCACTTTTACGTTCGGAACAATGATTGAGCAAAGTAAAAAGTCAAAAGTAAAATTCAAAATGCCTGAATAATCTTTTGAATTATTTGTTGCTGTACAAGAGTGCGACGCAAGGAACGATGAGTAAAGAGATAAAGTTTGGCTCATAAAAATTATTCATCCTGTAAATCATATTAATCATTTAAAATCCTGGTTCAGACATTGTTCAAACTCATAGCAACCATAAAAAAAGACTTACTCATTCTTACACGGGACAAGATCGGTTTACTCGTGATGTTTGCTATGCCCATACTGCTTGCCATTGTTATTACGAGTGTGCAGAACAGTACGTTTGAACTGGTAAACGATAACAAACTTGCCATGGTGTTGTGTAATAAAGACAGCGGAGAATCAGGCAGGCAGCTGGTTGCAGCTATCAGGAAGATCGGTATGTTTGATATTGATAGCGTTGGAAGTAACCAAACAGATGATGCAATAAAAAATAGCATGCATGAAAAAGATGCGATGGTTGCGATAATTATTCCGGAGGATTTTTCTGCAAAGCTATCTGCAAAGGCGGAAAACATTACCGCAAAAGCATTGAATGATCTTGGTGTTAATGATGATAGCTCTGCTAAAGCCGCGGAGAATGTTACGCCCATTACTTTTTATTATCATCCTGTAATGCAGCAGTCGTTTCGTCAATCAATACAAGGCGCATTGCGCAGTGCATTACAGATTGTAGAGAATAAAAAAATATTACAAACAGTTTATCTTTCATTGAATGATAAAGCAATGCCCGACTCACTTGAAAATGAAATGATCAACAACCAGGTGCAGGTAAATGAAATTCCTGTTTCAAGAGATGGCAGCAGAAATATTCCAAATGCATCGCAGCACAATATTCCTGCATGGACAATCTTTGCCATGTTCTTCATTGTTATTTCGCTTGGCAGCAGTGTTGTAAGAGAAAAGCAGAATGGAAGTTTTGTAAGATTGAAAACCCTGCCAACGAATTATATTTTGTCTTTGTTTTCAAAACAGGTCACTTACACATTTGTAACGATATTCCAGGCACTTATAATTTTTTCAATTGGTGTTTGGGTATTTCCGTTAATAGGATTACCCGCATTAAATATTCCCAATGATATTGTAGGATTATTACTTGTAACGTTTATCTGCGGCTGGTGTGCATCAAGCTATGCGATTTGCGTTGGCGTATTTGCAGGAACACAGGAGCAGGCAAATGGTTTTGGTGCGGTTTCTGTTGTAATGCTTGCAGCACTCGGCGGCATTATGATACCATCTTTTATAATGCCCGATTCGTTAAAAATATTAATGAATATTTCTCCGCTGCATTGGTGCATAGAGGCTTATTACGGCTTATTCCTTGAGGGCGGAAAATTAAGTGATATAATAACGAATATTTTATCTTTATTTGCCATAACAGTTGTAATACAGTTAATTACTGTATGGGGCTTAAAGCGCAAAAACCTTATATAACATGACAATGGAAAAAAGTGAGTTGAAAGCACAGGTGAAACAGCAGATTGTTCAGTTTTTAAACCTTGGTGTTTCTCCTGCTGAAATAAAAGATGAAGAACCTTTATTTGGAGAGGGCCTGGGGCTTGATTCCATTGATTCGATTGAACTTATTGTATTGCTTTCCCGTGAATATGGTATTGATATAAAAGATCCAAAAGAAGGTCGCAAGATTCTTACAGATATCAACACCATGGTTGACTATATTGAAAAACACAGAACAAAATAATTGTTGCGTTGAGCCGTATTGTTGTAACAGGAATGGGTGTTATAAGTGCCATTGGCAACACTGCTGGAGAAAACAGGCAAGCACTCGTAAAAGGTACATGCGGCATTACAAATCTTGAAAATTTTCCTTCCCGCTTTGCAGGCGTTATGCCATTTGGCGAAATAAAAATTACAACTGATACATTAAAAGAACAGCTTCATGCATATGAACATGGTGTAACACGCACGATGTTGTTATCATTGCATGCGTTTAATGAAGCAATTGCTGATAGTAATCTGCCAATAGCTGAAATAAGTTCTTTGAATACAGCTTTTATAAGTGGCAATACAGTAGGAGGGATGTGCCTTACAGATGAATTATATGCAGATACCCGTAGTAAGGACAATGGCTCTGAATATTTAACTTCTTACGATTCTGCTTCCGTTGCAATTTATGTTCAGGAAAGGTATAAGATGAAAGGCATTATTAATACTTTCAACACGGCTTGTTCATCTTCTGCTAATGCAATTATGTACGGTGCAAGATTGATTCAACATGGTTTTGCTAAAAGAGCAATTGTTGGTGGCGCAGATACCCTTGCAAAATTTACGATCAACGGATTTAATGCGTTGCGTATTCTTAGCGATGAAACATGCAGGCCGTTTGATAAAGATCGCAAAGGCTTGAATCTTGGTGAAGGCGCTGCATATCTTGTTTTAGAGAAAGAGGGAGATGCTGCGGATAAAAAAATATATGCAACAATTGCAGGCTATGGAAATGCAAACGATGCTTTTCATCCTTCGTCATTGTCTGCAGAAGGTGATGGCCCGGTGGCTGCAATGAAACAGGCTTTAAAAAAAGCGAATATTAATGCAGGTGAAATTGGATTTATCAATGCGCACGGTACAGCAACGGAAAACAATGACGAAGTAGAAAGCGTATCGATGAAAAAAGTGTTTGACCAAGTGCCTGCGTTTGCATCCACGAAAGGAAATACCGGACATACGCTTGGTGCTGCCGGAGCAATTGAGGCGGTGTATAGTATTTTGTCGTTGATGCACCAGGAGATTTATCCTGCACTGCATTTTGAACATGCTATCGATGCAACTGGCCTTGCTCCTGTTGCTGAGTATAGAAAAAAATCTTTAGAATATGTAATGAGCAATTCGTTTGGCTTTGGCGGTAATTGCACATCGTTGATTTTTTCAAAATATTAATGTTATGATACCAGCTAATATTTTCATGGCATCTTCGTTGCGTCGCAATCACTTCATCTATAGTGCTAATGGCATCCTTTATAAATAGAACTAGTTTTATAAGTAATGCTCTATATACATCAAACATCCTGCATCTCTCCACAGCAAACATTTGGTGATGTTGATCTGGAACATTTGCATACATCTGTAAACAATCAATTGCAGGTAATTGAACCTGCGTATAAAAACATTCCGCCTGGTGTATTGCGCAGGATGAGTAAGAATGTAAAAATTGGCATTGCTGCAGCATTACCATTATTACAGGAAACAAAAATTGATGGAATAATTATTGGGACAGCAAACGGCGGCATGGAAGAAAGCATTAAGTTTCTTGATCAAATAGTGGCATACGATGAAGGATTACTTACACCCGGAGATTTTGTTCAGAGTACAGCCAATGCGGTTGCCTCGCAGATAAGTTTGATGACGGCAAATAAATCTTACAATACAACACATGTACATCGTGGATTCTCTTTTGAAAACGCTTTACTTGATGCTGCTATGATGGTTAAAGAAAATCCCGGTCAAAACTTTTTAGTGGGTGGGGTGGATGTGATATCTCATTACAATTATAATATTGATATACTTGCAGATTGTTATAAAGATGAATCGATATTAAGCAGTGAACTGTATAATACTAATTCAAAAGGAACAATTGCCGGAGAAGGTGCTGCTATGTTTCTGGTAAATGGACTAACAGAAAATGCCATTGCCAAAATTGAAGCAATTGAAATGTGTTATTCTAAAGATACTTCTGTGGTAAAGCAAAGTTTGGATTTATTTGTGGATAAAAATTTTAAGGAGAGAGATAGACCGGAGTTGTTACTTTCAGGAGAAGATGGAGACATTCGTTCTTTAGAATTTTATAATGCAGTTGAATCTGTATTAAACAGTGATACTGCAATTGCAAGATTTAAACATTTAACGGGGGATTATGCAACGTTAACAGCAACAGCTCTTTGGCTTGCATTATATGTTCTGCAGCAGCAAAATATGCCGGAACACATGATCAAGAGGAAAACTGAAGATCGGTTTAGGAAAATACTTATTTATAATTGTTACAGGCAGGTACAACATAGCTTTATATTATTGTCGCTGCCGTGAAGAATTTGAAAAAGAAATTTTCAGGTAGAAAAAATATTCAGTTATTTTATGAAGCGTTTACCGGGAATTTAAAAATGTATTTTGCTGAATAGTGTAAAAGATGTACAAGAGTGCGACGCAACGAAAGCTAAATAGAAGAAAAGCCCTTTGGCTTAAAAAAATTAATCAATCATAAACTAAAACGTATCAACATGAAAATCTTATCAGCCTTTGCAGGACTGGCTTTTACACTTGCATTTGCAAGCTCTGTGCATGCGCAAAAAATTAAAGTTATTGAAGGAAATAGCGATGTGTTAAAAAATGAAACAACTATAAATTTTCAATACACTTATGACAATATGAAAGTGGGCAAATTTGATAAAGAAGAAGATTATGTAGCGCAAAAAAAAGAAGATTATAATAAAAAGGAAGCAGGCAAAGGTGATAACTGGGCAAAGGCGTGGGTAGATGACAGGCAAAATAAATTCGAGCCCAAGTTTGAAGAGTTGTTTTTGAAGTATAGTGAAAAGACAAGGAGTAAAAATGCTAAGTACACATTAATACTTAAAACTCATTTTACTGAACCTGGTTATAATGTTGGCGTTTGGCGCCACAATTCAGAAATAGCAGGTGAGGCCTGGATTGTTGAAACTGCAAACCCTTCAACCATTGTTGCTAAAATATCTTTTGAGAAAGTGCCAGGCAGCACATTTGGTGGTTATGATTTTGATACAGGCGGCAGAATTATGGAAGCTTATGCATTGGCCGGAAAAGCCCTTGCAAAATACCTCAGCAAATAAATTAAGTGAAATTATTTTTGAAACAGGCTGCACATGCAGCCTGTTTTTTTATCTTCACTTACGATGAAAAAAAACCGCTCTTTTCTGTTTTATATTTTAATAATCGCAGTATTTGGTACGGCCATCTGGTTAATTGTTAGGAAGGGAGAAAGTTTGCAAACAATACAGGCAGCAAATGCGCCAACAGGCAAAATAAATACAGCGCCTTTTGCAGAATCTTTCAGCAATAATATTTCACTGGCGCTGCCGGTATTGCTTTTGCAAATAGTTGTAATTGTTGTTGCGGTGAGAATGTTTGGATATTTATTTAGTAAAATAGGTCAGCCTGCGGTTGTAGGAGAAATTATTGCAGGTGTTGTGTTAGGCCCTTCTGTGCTGGGTGCTTTATCACCTGCTGTTTCCGCGTTTATTTTTCCTGCCTCCTCATTAAATAATCTTCAATTCATAAGCCAGGTTGGTTTGATATTATTCATGTTTGTAATAGGTCTTGAACTTGATATAAGCGTCATTCGTAAACAGGCAAAGTCTGCCGTAATTATTAGTCATGCAAGCATTATTATTCCTTATACATTGGGCATGTGTCTTGCACTGTTTATGTATAAAGCATATGCGCCGGCAAATATTTCATTTCTTTCTTTTTCATTGTTTATGGGTATTGCGATGAGTATAACCGCGTTTCCTGTGCTGGCTCGAATCATCAAAGAAAGAAATCTTACCAAAACCAGATTGGGTATAATGGCAATCACCTGTGCGGCATCAGATGATGTAACTGCATGGTGTATTCTTGCTGCGTTAATCGCCATTGTAAAAGCAGGAACATCAGTGAGTACCTTGTTTACAATTGGCTTATTGCTCGCTTATGTTTTATTAATGTTGATGGTTATAAGACCGCTATTAAAAAAACTTGGGCATATTTACAACAAACGTGAAACAGTTAGCAAATCAATGATGGCAATCGTTTTTATGGTGATGTTGCTCTCTGCTTATCTAACAGAATTGATTGGTGTGCATGCATTGTTTGGTGCGTTTGTGGCGGGTGTGATAATGCCTGACGAAATGAATTTCAGGCAAACGATCATTGATAAAATTGAAGATGTAAGCCTTGTATTATTGCTCCCATTATTTTTTGTGTTTACCGGATTGCGTACACAAATAGGTTTACTGAATGAAGCCAGTCTTTGGATAACTTTTGGCTGGATCGTATTTGTGGCAGTTGCAGGAAAATTTGGTGGTAGCACAATCGCCGCAAAAATTACCGGGCAAACATGGAAAGATAGTTTATCAATTGGTGCGCTTATGAATACAAGAGGCTTAATGGAATTAGTGGTGCTGAATATCGGTTACGACCTTGGAATCCTTTCTCCTCAAGTTTTTACAATGATGGTGCTTATGGCGTTGATCACAACATTCATGACAAACCCTGCGCTCAATTTTTTCAATTGGTTAATGCCGGAAGAAAAAGCAATTTCAAGCACTGAAATAAAGATTGCTACAAAAGTATAAACTGCGCTTTCATTTTAAAATTTGTAGCCGTGCTGTTGGTTATGGCTGCAGTTACATCAATATCGCTTTCATTTATTTTATATTTCACTTCAATGTTGGCAATATTGTTTTCTGCAGGATTTATTATAGCCAGAAATTTCAGGTGATCAGCTTTTGATAACCTCGTTTCTCCTGCCAATGCTTTTTCCAAAAATTCTTTTATTATTTGCATCATGCAAACGCCCGGTACAACAGGTGCCCCCGGAAAATGTCCTTCAAATATTTTATGTGATGCATTGATCGCAATTGTTGCCTTTGCAATACCTTCTTCGTTTGCAAATGATTCTATCGTGTAGAAATTATTTTCTAATAACATGCAATTTATTTTTTATGAACCAGGCTATATGCTTTATGGCATCGTTCCTTGCGTCGCACCCTTGTACTCATGAATATACATCGGCTGCTTAAACTGCAGGGCCGCAATGACGTAAAAAAATCTCCGGCTCCGCGCCTTTGCGATTTATTCGTTTTCCAATCGCTTCAACCCAATATCAAAAGTAAAGCCTGTATGACTGATTCCAATCGTGTCCGGAATACCATCTTTATAATTTTGCATGATCACTTTTACCACCGGCTTTTTTGAGGAAGCCCTTTCCATTCTTATCAATTCACTGCATGTTGAATCTGTAACATAATAGTTATAACCTTTCTCTTCAGGAAAACCATAATAACGCTGAGTAGTTATTGTATCATATTTTATAAAACCATTTTGCATTACTTTGTCCTGCATCATTACAATCTCAAAATCTTTTCTGAGTGTTAAGATAACAGGCTTTTTATCCAGCTTGTCTATTATGTAGTAAACCCTGAAGTCTCCGTTTGCAGCAAATTCAAAATCAAAAAATTTAAAACCGGATTGATTGGAGAAAACTATCCTGGTGCTGCTATCAGGCATTTTTTTGATCACTAATATCCCGCTTAAATATTTGCCTGTAACGTTTACTTCTGTATAATAAAGTGCTCTTGTAAAATTAGGCTTGAATTTTTGTATGCAGGAAATATCTCCGTTAGATTGTTGCAGGTGCTTATATTGAGATGCACATGCACTTAATAATATTAAGCAACTAATGAGTAAATAACGCATCAGAAACGTTTGAATTTATTTCTTTATTTACAAAAGTAATAACGGTATTATCACCCGAAGTTTCCAGCATTTCAATTGAGTTAACTGCATATTGTTTTTTGTCAACCGTTACATTAATTTTCTTGAACATGTCTTTCAACGTTTTATTAATTGGAGACATTTCGATTAAGTAACCGGTATTATTCTGAAAAACCTTTACGGTAAAATCTTTGTTGGAGAATGCCGTGCCTTTTACACAATCAACCATTATCTGGTTGATCTGTTGAAATAGTTTGTTCGATTTTGTAGAAATCTTATTTTCTTTCTGACCATCTTTTATGTAAATATCATTCTTATTCAGGATCATTAAATATTGGAAAGGCTGGTTGTATTCCATACGCACCATATTATCTTTCTTAAACCAGAATTTCCCTTTTGATGTAATTTTTTCAGAAAGCATGCTCAGGTTTTTTTCCTGCACAAAATCACTTTTGATGCTATTTATTTTTTGTGAAGCCGCCGCAAATTGTTGTTTAAAACCTGCAGTATCTGTTACAGCGATATAAGCTGCATGTTGTGCAAAAACAGTAGATGAAAAAAGTATAGACGCTAAGAATAATAATTTACGCATAAGGTTCAATATTCAGTAACTTATCTAAACGCACAAATGTAAATCCACTTTTGTGTACATGGTCTATAAATGTTTGCAAAATATCTAAAGTGGTTTTGCTTGTATCGTGAAATAAGACAATGTCACCAGGTTTAACATCGGCAATGCGTGTGAACAATTTTTTTTTATCCTTAATAACAGTGTCAAGAGAACGAATGCTCCAGCCAACAGGAACATAATCTCCTTTAATAATCGCTTTTCTTACCGTTGGATTAGTAACCCCGTAGGGTGGACGGAAAAATTTTGGTTTTACACCAATTACTTTTGTGGTTGCTTCGTCCATCATGTTCAGGTCTTTGCACATTTTTCCTGTTGGGAAAAGATCAAACATGGGCGCATGAGAATAGGAATGATTACCAATAATATGACCTTCTTCATAAACCTGCTTTAATAAGCGTTCATTCTTCTCAATACGATTTCCAATGCAGAAAAATGAAGCTTTAATATTGTTTTTGTTAAGTAACGCTAATATCTCTGTTGTATAATTTTCTGCGGGTCCATCATCAAAACTAATGGCAATTTCTTTTTTAGTTGTTGCTGCTTTACACACAATTTTTATAAAAAAATTTGAGCCAACATTATAGCAGCCCCAAAATACAACCAGTGAATAAACAAAGAATAAAAGCAGATAGTACCAGAAAGAAATACCATACATTTTATCAAGCCAAACAAGCAGTAGCAGTAGTAAAACAAAAGCAATATTTGTATTCCTGAAGTTTAACATGCGGAGAGCAGGTATAAAGCGTGATGCATATTTAGGTAATGATTATAAATTAAAACCCGTTTTACGGGTTTATCGTTTTGCTGTAACAACGATGCCGGAACTTTTCCTTCTTTTATTATTGCAGAACCCAGCCATAATGCATAAGCCGATGCGGTTGGATATTCTCCGCAAAGATGTTTGAAATTGATCGTTTGTTTATTGGCAAATAAAGATGTGTTCAACGATTCATAAACAGCATCATTTTCAACATCGCCATTCTTTCCTGTGATGATAAGATCAATCTCTTCTATGTCTAATATTTGCCCTGCGAGAAATGCAGCAATCTGTTCTTTTATTTCACTGTCATCTGCAGGTTTGTAAAATGTTGTAACAGCATCCAGTTTTGCAAGATCATTACCCGAACTTTCTTTCGATAATGTAAAGAATGTTGCACCCTCACCGGCAATTGTTCCTTTTGTCGCTTTATCGAACAATGTGTTGGTGAACGCTTCTTTTTTATACAATCCAAACCTTGATAAAATAGCGTGGCTTGTATCTATAATCTCATCTGCAGCACCAACCAACGCATTGTTAATTTCTTTGTCATTCAGCATCATCACTGTGTCAAGCAATGCAGATTCAAATGAAAAGCCGCGATGCACATAAGTGTTATTGTAATTATGGCATTGCAGCATCAACGCTATTTGTGCACTAACTGTATTATGTGTTGATTGTATAAACGCCGTCGGTGTAAGTAGTTCTTCTTTAAATTCAACAAGCCTGTTTAAAAAAACTTCTGTGTCCTGCAGGCAACCGTAAGCCGTTCCGGTTACAATCGCATCAGGCATTTGCAGGTCTGCATCTTTTAAACATTGCATGGCCGCAGCAACGCCCATCTTGATAATGCGGCTCATTCGCCTGATGAGCTTTGCATCTATAAAATCTGCATAGTTTGGTTCCACGCATACAAGCCTGTTACCTGTTTTTGTTGTAATAACAGGCAGCAATGCACCATCATCATATAATGGTTGTGGAGAAACGCCATGTGCTGATTTTATATAGATGCTCATTTTATTAATTCAAAAGTAAAAATTCAAAAATTATGCTGTGTGTTTTTACTTTTTTATAAACCTAACTATAGTTTTTTACTCATAGTTCCTTGCGTCGCACTCTTGTACTGAAGAATATATTTCAATATTATTTACAATAAGTATCAATCATTTCATTTGCTTCTTCATCTCCAAGCTCTTTTGCTTTTTGAAAATAATCACAAGCCTTTGATTTGTTTCCTGATTTTATGTATAAAGTACCTTGCCATAAAATGCAATTACTTTTCATTACATAATTGTTATCTATTAAAATTTGGAAGTCAGCAAATGAACTTTTAATACTATCCATATAGAATTTTACTTGAGCTCTTTGATATAAAGCATCAAAATAATCAACCTGAGTTCTATCTTCTTCTCTTGAATATGGAAGCTTATCGTTGTAAGTAATTATAGCATCGCCATGAGTTTGCAAAGATATTACTCTATTGAAATCTCTCAAGGCCTGCGAATAATTTTTTAAACTAAAATAGCAAAACCCTCTGTTGTAATAAGCAAGTTGGATTTTGTTATTATCTAAAATTACTTCATTATAAATCTTAATAGCATCATTATATTTTTTCTCCTTACTAAGCTGGTAAGCCTCTTCGAGTAAATCTTCATTCGCTTTGCATGATGAAAATAACAAAGAAAGGAAGATAAATTTTATGATGAGTTTATTATTCAATATTAGGTCATTATATTTCCAAACGTACAAGTGAGTGACACAACAGGCGATGCCATGAAAAACATTTGTTGATATCACACCCTGGAAAATATTAATGAAGAACAATTACCACCAAACCCAAACGAATTACTCATTACGTTTTGCACTTGCTGATCTTTCAAAAAAATTGTTTGTGGTGCGAATGGCAGTTCTTTCATCTGCGTATGAAAACGCAAATTCGGGTAGATCAATCCATGCTTTACAGACAACGCGGAGAATACCGCTTCTACACCACCACTTGCGCCCAAAGTATGACCAGTGAAGGATTTGGTGGAACTCATCTTTGGAAAATGTGGTGTAAACAAAGTATTGATAGCAGTGCCTTCAGCAATATCGTTGTTCTGTGTACCTGTGCCATGTAGATTAATGTAATCAATATCTCTTGCAGATAAATTTGCTTTTTGCAATGCACCTTTCATAGCAAGCAAAGAACCTGTACCGGTTGGCGATGACGCCGTTTGATGATACGCATCATTCGCATTGCACCAGCCACTCAACGTGCAATATATTTTTGATGATAATTCTTTTGCAACTTTTTCTGAAACCATCACAATGTATCCAGCACCTTCACCAAGATTAAGCCCTTTGCGGTTTTCATCAAATGGTTTGCAGAATTCATTATCAAGGATCATCAGGCTATTAAAACCGTTCAACGTAAATTTTGTAAGTGCATCCACACCGCCGGCAATTACAATATCCAGCATATTGTTTTTGATCATTCTTGCGCCAAGAAAAATTGCATTGGCAGAAGATGAACATGCAGTGCTGATGGTTGTAACAAAATGTTTAATACCCAATGCATCTGCAACAATCTCTGTTGGTCTGCCACATTCGTGGTTTACAACATCGTGCAGTTTACCTGCATTTTTGTTTGAACGAAATTCTGTATAAAAATTTTCTGTTTTATCCATCCCACCAACTGAGTTTGCAGAAATAAAACCAGTGCGTAAACCTTTTGTATTTATTGCCGCATCAATGATTGCTTCTTTTGCGGCAACAAGACTAAGCAATGCAGTACGCGTAATTTTTGTTGGTAAACCTGTTAGTGATGAAAGTTCTTCGTTGCTAAGTTTTACTTCTGCAACAGGTAGGGTTTCTTTGTGAATAGAATCAAGCAAAGTCATTTTGCCCATGCCTGCTGTGCCTGTTTCAAGTGCATGGAGGTTTTCAGCTACATTATTACCAATTGCTGAAATAACACCTGCACCCACTACATACACAGCATTGCTCATTATGCTTTCTCCGCTTGATGTTCGATAATATAATCAGCCATGGTGCTTACAGATTTAAACACTTTTGGGCCGTCTTCTGCATTGGATAATTTTATCTTGTATTCCTGCTGCAGCAAAACGATGAGCTCAAGCGCATCAATGGAATCAAGACCAAGACCTTCTACGAAAAGCGGCTGCTCGTCCTCAATATTCTCTGGTTTCAGGTCCTTCAAATTCAACTGCGCAATGATCTGTTTTTTCAGATCTTCCATTAGTTTAGCTTTTTCCATTACTCGTATGATATATGTTATTAAGATTTTCTTTTGTAAATACTTCTGATTCTTTTATTGCTGCTGTTTTTTCTACCAGAAATAAAACAGCTTCGTAATCATTCTTCAGGAGATCTACCCACCCGCAAATGCATGTTTGTAGTACTGTTGTTTCGAAAAGATTGTTTACATACTGTGTTATAAAACCGGCATCAAAACTGTCAAAGATAAAAAAAGCATTCTCGCCCTTGGATGAATATTTAATACTGATCTCACCAATTACAATATTCGGCAAAGTATATACAAATAATGCCGGACTTGGAATGTTTGCGACAGAATCGTAATATTTAATATCTGCATCAAGACTTGCATTCGAATTTGAAAGAACAATTCCTGTGGCGTAAGGATCAGCATTAACTACTTCATCTTTCAGCAAGACTTCCGTCGCTATAATACCCAGCTTGCATAAATTATCCATCTTATAAAACTTTGGATAATTGATTGTAAAATGCTGGTACGCTGCTAACAGAAAAGCATCTGCATTTTTTTCTTTCTCAAACTCAAATAGCACTCGGCCGTTCTTTGAAACGGTATTATTCTTTACAACACACCAGGCAGCTATTTTTTTATTATCAGTCAATTATAATCTTTTATGGCTGTTTATTCAATGCCCTGAACTTATCTCTTGTCTGAATAGTAGAAGCCAGTTTTGTCAGCGCTGTATCATGATTCTTTACATACACATTTTCTAAATCCCAAACATAGCCTGCCAATACAGAACAGATACGCCTTTTTATTTCAGGATCCTGGTCGTCTGCAAAGAAGATTGTGTCTAATGTTCCATCATACCAGTGCATAACATACGAGCGGAAAGTGTTTACGCCCTGCATCATCACTTTAGTATATTCTTCATCCCAGTTAACTTCTTCGCCGTTTAGTTTTTTTAATACAAGTTTTGCGGCTATCTGGCTGCTAACTGTAGCAAGCGTTACGCCGGATGAAAATACCGGATCAAGAAACTCTGTTACATTACCTGTTAATACAAAACCATCGCCGTAAAATTTATCTGTTGTCTTGCTCCATGATTGCAATGCTCTTGGTTCAAACACAAGCTCTGTGTCTTTAAATCTTTCTGCTAAATATGGTTGGGATGCGATCAAACTTCTGAACTGCTCTTCAGGTGTACCCGGAAATTTTTCGAAGAACTCAGGATCACCAACATAACCAACAGATGTAATACCATTTGAAAAAGGAATCACCCATATCCATACACCATATTCATGCACAATGATCGTGATGCGATTTGGCTCATCAGACATAGACCTGTTTACGTCTTTTGTATGCGCAAGGACCGCTTTACGTGGAGGAAGATTCGACGGTTTGTCCATATTGAACAAGCTTGGGATTACTCTGCCATAGCCACTGCCATCTATAATAAATCTTGCTTCTATTTCTTCTTTCTCTCCGTTCTTATCCTCAACGGTTGTTACAGAATCTGAACCATTAAAAACAATTCCCGTAACTGCTGTTTCGTAAGATATAGGAACACCCATTGTTTCAACTGTATCGGCTAAAATTTTATCAAACTGAGCACGTTGTACCTGCCATGTCCATGTCCATCCTTCTGTAAAACGTTCTGCAAACATGTAGTCGCAAATAACACCATCCTTCACGAATTTGGCGCCAAATTTTTCCTGGAAATTGGCTGCTTTTACTGCATCTAAAAATCCTGCTTCTTCCAATGCTTCCATGCAGCGCGGTAATAAACTTTCTCCAATTACAAAGCGTGGAAATTTTAATTTCTCTACTATGCGTACTTTATATCCTGCTTTGTTTACAATAGATGCAGCAACGGTTCCCGCAGGTCCTGCGCCAATTACTAATACATCAACTTTACTTCTTTTCATTTATGGACTTTATTAGGGTGTTATTATTTTTTATGTAACAAACTTTTGAATTACTATGATGCTTCTGTTGTGTCACTCACTTGTACGTTTTGTTCAATACCCGGCAAGTAAAAAGTCAAAATTAAAAAGTAAAAAATGTTTTGCCTTTTTGCTTTTGAATTATATTCATTCGTGCAAGTGTGCGACGCAACAGGCGATGCCACATGTACAAATGCCTGGCTTATAAAAGAACTATTACTTATTTACTTTCTTCAATTTCCAAAGTGTATGGCTCAAACCAATATTATTCGTTTCCTCAACGATCTCAAAACCTGCTCTCAACACAGCCGCTTTAAAAATTTCTGAATGATACATTTGACTGTTGCCATTTGCAAGCGCGGTGAAATAAACAGAAGTTTGCTGCAAACAAAACGCTGCAGCTTCAAAACGCTGTTTATCCCAATACGCTTCAAGAATATAAACGAAGCCATCATCGTCAATTGCATCGTAACAACGCTGCATGATAGATGTTATCTCATCTTCAGAAAAGCAATCGAGAAACTGGCTCATCCAAATTGCATCAAAACCTTTTGGAAAAGGTTGCGACGCATCAAGAATATTTGTTGGATGAAACGAAACCCGATCATTTAAACCAAGTTCCTCAATCCTGTTTTTTGCAATATTCAACTGACCAGGCAGATCCATGATAGTGATGGAAATACCGGGATTGTATTTTGTGCTGGCAATTGCCCACTTGCCTGTATTACCGCCAATGTCAAGCAATTTTTTAATGTTATTCTTTTTATTATAAATGTGTGGCAGCACCGCAGGAAAAGCAGTGTCAGAAAAAAAGTGATCGAATGCAAACCAACTTTTTTGCACATGCTTTGGTAACTGCGAAAGACCTTCATAAATAGTTTGCCAGTTGCCAAAAACTTTCAATCCTTCAGGTTTGCCATTTTTAATGCTTTCATCGAGATAAAACAAACCATTGTAGTTAACATCATGAATAAAATCCATGTTTACATTGGTAAGTGCATCATGCAAAATGAAGTGCCCTGTTTTGGTGATGCGATATTTATTATCGTTGATAACAATTAAACCGATGCCAAGACTTGATTCCAATAAAATACGTACACCATAATGTGGCAGTTGCACTTTTTCCACGATATCTTCAATGGTTAAACCCTCTTTTCCACTTGCTTCAATTTCATGAAGAATACCCGAATTGCGCATAATTCTTGCCACCTGAAAAATTACAGGTCCAAATGCAATGAACTGCGCCATGTTCTTTGCTTCTAAAGCCGATTTTTTATCTGTAGAGAAGAATTGCATTAATAAGTTTATGAGGTTTATAGTTTATGCTTACGATTTTCTAAAAACAACTGCTGCATTGCAACCACCAAAACCAGATGCAGTCTTTAAAAAACTACTGTAATTACCTTTTTCCAAAGTGCTGCAAATATGCAGGTTTTTTGAAACACCTAAGTTTAAAAAACCTTTAGTTGGTAAGATAATATTTTCGTTTAGTGAGTGCAGCGACATAACAGATTCTATTATGCCTGCGGCACCTAACGTATGGCCGTAATAACCCTTCAAACTATTGGTAGGAATTTCATTCATTCCGGCGAGATCAAATGCTTTTGCTTCCATCTCATCATTGTAAACAGTAGCAGTCCCATGCGCAGAAATAAAACCTATTTCCTCTGCTTTCATGTTTGCTTCGGCTAATGAGTGTGTAATTGCACTGTATAATTCTTCACCTGTTCTTGATGGACCCGAAATATGATTGGCATCATTACTTACAGATCCGCCACATAGTTGAATGCCTGTTTTTGAATATGCTTTATTTGTTGAGAGAATAATTGTTCCTGCAGCTTCACCTAATGTTACACCTTTTCTTTCTGCATCAAATGGTCTGCAGGGTTCATTGCTGATTGCCTGAAAAGATGCAAAACCTGAGAAGATAAATTTTGTAATAATATCAGCTCCTGTAACAATTGCGTTTTCATATAAACCTGCATTTAGCAAACGCATTGCTGTTGTTAATGCAAGAACGCCGGAAATACATGCATGTGAAACAATAAGGGGCTTATTGGCTAATTTAAAATGATCTGCTACAATTTTTGCCGAATGAGGTAAGGAAATTTTTTCTTTCAAAGCTTCGTCAAAAGTCTCCGTTTCCAGTAAACTGATATTTCCTTTGGTAGAAGAAAGAATGAAGATGGTTTTGTTATTATTAATAACGTCAAGATCTGTTTGAGACAGCGCATCTTCAACGGATGCAATTACCAATTGCTCAAACCTGGTGTATTTATTTTCTTTTACAAAAACATTCTCTTTAAACAATGATACGTAAACCGGCTGTTCAGAAAAATTATTGTTATGTTGTTCAATGCCTGATACACCTTTTTTCAACTGCTCAAAATTCTCCGTAGCAGTTTTTCCAATTGGCGAAACAACATTATCAGCAACAACAAAAACTTCTTTCATGCTCATGTTAAAATCCATGTGTATTCTTCCACTCCTCAAAAAAAGGTGGATTGGTTAATTGAAGTAATGAATGCTCTTTATCTAAAAAAACCTGAACAGAAAAACCTGTGGCTACAATTTGACCGTTAGCAGCATTATATAATTTATACTCAAATCTCAGTTTGGCAGCTTCGCACGGAATGTAGGTTGTTTCCACTATCACACTTTCACCATAGCGCAATGAACGTTTATAATCACATTCAATCTTAACAACAGGAACTATATAACCGTTATTATAAAAATCAAGATAACCTATGTTGTATTTATTGCCAAAAGCTTCGCGTCCATCTTCAAAATACCTGATGTAATGCCCGTGCCACACAATACCCAGCGGGTCAGCTTCATTAAAACGAACTTTTATTTCAATTCTTTCAGTTAAAGATTTATTCATTGTTTATTCATCCGCCTTTTATGCAGACGTATTAAAACATCAAAAAAGCGGTTATTGTTTTATGGGCCAATCGTCAGTATTACTATTAAGCATACGTTGCGTCGCACTCTTGTACTATAAATCTTTTTTCAAAAAAACAAAACCGCAAAGGCCAAGGCTGCTAAGATAAGTTTTATAATACTTCTTTGCGTGCCAAATCTCTGCGGATTCAATAGTTTTGAAACTACATACTAGCCATTGCTGCTTTTCCAGTCTTTGTATTTTTTCTCAATATCATCGAGCGCTTCATAAATTGATTTTGCATAGTAGTTGCGCAGCCCAAAGCCTCCAACTTTTTCTTCCATTCTTTCTGTGTATAAAACCTTTTTACTGCTCATGTCAATAAAAGTAACCCACATGGAAGATCTCTCTTTTGTTTTGCTCATGCCTTCCATAAAAAATATAACACCAATTCCTTTCTTATTACCAAAGTCATAACCCTTTACCATCTTGTCAATGGTAGGCTTAGAAAATCTTGCCATGTCTGCATCGTTGGCAGATTTTATTTTGGAATCGCTGATACCTTTGTTCTTTGCTTTTACAAAACTTAGATCAGACTCTACTGTTGCTTTGTGAAAGGCTTTAGCCAGATCGAATTTTTTTGGCTCTGCCAAAACAAGTTCATTAATGCCTTCGAAATATCTTGTGGCAAGATCCTCCACTTCAATATCTGTGTGCCCAAGAACTTTTACATCTGTAAAATCAATACCTAGCCATGTAATATTTGTTTCCGGTTTAAAATAATCCTGAAAAGTTTGAGCAGATAGTGTACCAATACAAAAACTTAGCACGGTCAACAGCAGTGTAGATTTGAATGTGTGTTTCATGTTTGGGGTTTTTTATTTTGGTCAATAAATATTTTCATATTGCATTTTGCAAGGAGTTTTCCATTACAGGTAGCTGTTCCGGAGATCAAGAGTACGTTCAGAATTTCGTTATCGGCAGTTATTTCGGTATGAATTGTATTATTTACTTCAGGAAGTGCAATTATTTCAAGATTTTGTACGGCTGCTATATAACCAATTGCAACAGGCTTATTCTTTCTTAATGCAGTTACGCCTGCTCTTGCTGCGGCAGTTTGCGCAATATTTTCTATTAATCCTGCTTCTGAAAACTTTCCGTCTTTTACAAGGATATTATCTTCTTTAATTATAAAGCTGGTAACTGTTTTTTTATCATCAGATGCAAGAACGCCATCGATCATTAGAAAAGGTGGCCTTTGCGGTACGAGTTCTAAAATGTTTTCCTGTAACATAAGATGCAATGCTAATAAATTGTGTTGAATAATGCAAGCGAAAGTACAAGAGTGCGACGCAACGAATGTTTCATTGAAGTGCTATAGCCGGGCTCAAAAAAATTATTCATACAATTACTGCCAGAAGTCGTAATAATTGAACCATTGTTCGGGGTAAGCTTTTACTTTTTGCTCCATTTCTATGGCAAAATCTGCGAGCATTGATCTTATGAATTCATCTTTTAACTGCGTTGAATATTGTTTTATCTGGCTGGCAAAAAAGTGATAATGTAAATTGGTTTCTTTCATGGCAAATACAAAGGAGACGGGCACTTTGAACTGTGCAGCCAGCAGGAAAGGCCCAAGCGGGAACTTTGCAGGCTGCCCTAAAAAATCAGTGGTCAAGGTTTTATTTCCTTCCATAAACCTGTCTGCATGCATGCAGACCAGCTCATTGTTTTTCAATGCAGCTGCTATTTCATAAATATGTGAAAGATCATTTCTGATGATGATAAAATTGGCGGTATGCCCGCCGGTAACAGAATCGAGATATTGTTTTATTTTCTGATGCTCGCCATCAAAAATGACGATGTTGATCTTTGTGTTGAGACGTTTTAAAAGAAAGCCGGCAATTTCCCAGTTGCCGATGTGGGCACTTAGCAACATACCGCCTTTTTGTTGTGCTGTTATTTCTCTTAAAATGTGTTCGCCATCGAAATTAAACGTGAATTTATTTTCGGTAACAGCCATTACTGATATCTTGTCTATAAGCGTTTGTCCAAAAATGTAATAGTTCCGGTATAATTTGAGGAGTGATTTTAAACGTGCAAATTGTAATTTATCACGATAGAAATCGTAAATAATTTTTGATGAGTTCCGCGAAAAAAGGAAATAATAAAAGGCAACCAATCTCAAAAGAAAGTATGCGGGAAGAACACCGAATTTTCTTATTACTGCTACAAAAATACTGTAACCGAGCGTTGTACCTTTAGATTTGCCTTGCCATGATGGCATTATGCAGGTTCATTTATGTTTACCCGTGAAATGATGTAGTCGTAAAAATCGGTGAAAGTGGCTATATGTACAAAATCTCCTGGTTTTACTTTGAAGGAAAAATTGCTTTCAATTACCACCACAAGATCAATATAATCGAGGCTATCCAGTTCAAGCGTGTCTTTAAGGCTGGCTTGCGGAACGATCTTTTCCGGGCTAACCTCAAATTCCTCGCACAGGAATTCATTAATTGTTGATATAATTTCTTCGTTACTCTTCATAGCAGTCAAGGTTTAGTGGCTTTTACAATGATTGATGAATTGGTGCCGCCAAATCCAAAAGAATTGCTCAAAAATACATTTATATTTTTTTCTGTTGTACTTTTTACAATATTCAATTTGGCAGAATCTTCATCCGGGTTTTCAAAATTTATATTAGGTGCAATAAATGAGTTTTGCATCATGAGCGTGGAATAAACAATTTCACTGGCGCCTGCCATCCAGCACTCATGCCCGGTCATAGATTTGGTAGAACTTACCAGCGGACGTGCATCTCCAAATACTTCATTTATGGCTTTTGCTTCGCTTGCATCTCCCGCCTGGGTTGACGTGGCATGCGCATTTATGTAATCAATTTCTGAAGGTGTAACACCCGCATCTCTCAGCGACATTTCCAAAGAACGTACCGGTCCATTGACAGTTGGGTTGGAAATATGTTCACCATTCGATGAGAAGCCATAACCAATGATCTCCCCCAAAATAGTGGCTCCTCTTTTTTGAGCAGACTCTAAACTCTCCAGTATTACGGTTGCCGCCCCGCCACTTGGCACCAGGCCATCACGGTTGCGGTCGAAAGGGCGTGATGCTTTTGCAGGGAATGATTCATGTATGGAGAATGCAGACAGCGCATCAAAATTGCCCATAGATAAATGGTTGATCTCCTGCGCTCCACCGGTAATGATACAATCCTGTAACCCCATTTTTATAAACATGTAACCAAGGCCAATGGCATGCGATCCGCTGGCACAAGCCGCACTGATCGTAAAATTTACCCCCCTTAGTTTAAAAATGGTGGAAAGGTTCATGGTTACGGTAGAGTTCATGGTCTTAAAAACCGAGGCAGAACCAACCATCATGGTGTCTTTCTTTTCCCGCATTATATCAGTGGCTTCTATAACAGGTTTGGCAGAACTGTCGTTGCCAAAAAGGATACCCACTTCATGTGTGTTGAGATAATCCTGGTCAATACCCGCATGTTTCAAGGCTTCCAGTGTACTCATATAAGCATATTCACCTTGTTCAGGAAGCATAATCCTGGCCCGGCGATCCAGCAATTCTTTGAGATTAGGTTTATCTACAAAACCCGTTAAACCGGAACGGTAGCCAAATTCTTTGCGCACAGGATCGAGTATAATACCCGATTTGCCCGCATATAGCGAATCTCTTACCTCATCGAGGTTTTTGCCGATGCAGGAATAAATACCCATACCTGTTATCACAACTCTCTTCATGCTGCTTTTTGTAACCGGCCGAAATTAATAAACCCTCTTAAATTATTGGATATAAAAGTTATTAAACCTGTTTTTTATTGAATGAATTGTTTGAAACCGGCGGTTTATTCTCTTGTAATCGTCCGTTGCGTCGCACTCTTGTACTGCTAAAAATACAGCAGCAGGTGAAAAGACAAAAATGAAAAGTGAAGATGTAATAATCGTTTGACCTTTACTCTTTCACTTTTCAAAGTTCAATAAAGTTCCAAACGTGCAAGTGAGTGACACAACGAAAGCTTAATGGCATTACGACAGCTTGCTCAAAAAATCTTTTATGTATACAAACCACCGTTTACAGAAATTACTTCGCCGGTTATATATGCAGCTTCTTTTGCCACCAAAAAGCCCACAGCATGCGCCACTTCTTCGGGGGTACCAAAACGATTTACGGGAATCATTGCTTTCAACTGTGCCTCATCAAGGTCTTCTGTCATATCTGTCTTAATAAAACCTGGTGCAATAGCATTTACGGTAATATTTCTTTTGCCTACTTCCTGTGCAAGTGCTTTTGTAGCGCCAATTACGCCGGCTTTTGCGGCGGAATAATTTACCTGGCCGGGTGTGCCTTTTAAACCTGAAAGCGAAACGATATTGATGATGCGGCCGTAGCGTTTTGTAAGCATATTACTCACCACCAGGCGTGTAGTGTAAAAGAAGCCATCGAGGTTTGTTCTGATAACATCTTCCCATTGTTCATCTTTCATCCAGAACATTAAACCATCGCTTTTTATGCCGGCATTGTTTACCAGCACTTCCAAAACCTTATCTGTATTGGTTTCTATCCATTCACCTAAAATCTTTTTTATTTCATCTTTATTGGCAACATCAAACTTTAATATCTCACCAGTTGCGCCTTTTGCCTTTACCAATTCAAGTGTTTCATTTGCTGCTGCTTCATTGCCTTTGTAATTGATGACAACGTGATACCCTAATTCTGCAAGCTTAACGCAAATAGCCCTGCCAATACCTCTGGAACCGCCGGTAACTAATGAAGATTTCATGTAAATATTTTATTTGGGAAAATTCATTTACTGCAAATTACTCAATCACCGGTATAGTTGCAGGAATGGTTGAACCACTGTTGATAAATGCAAGCGGATCGGATTTTTCAAAATAGTTTTTTACTTTTTCAAGGTCTTTATATTTTGGCGCATCTTCTACAAATTTTGGAAAGATCTTTCTTATGGCGGTGTAAACTGCTTTTGTTTTGGAAGACATCAGGTGATCGCAGTTGAGGTAATCTACAGCTTGTAATACGGTCATCATCTGTATCGCTAATACTTCAAATGAGTTATCAATTACCTTTTTAGTGAACAATGCTGCATTGCAGCCCATGCTTACAATATCCTGGTTGTCGTTGTTGTTGGGAATGCTGTGTACGTACATTGGGAATGAAAGACTCTGGTTCTCCGCAACTGTTGATGTTGCCGTGAACTGCATTCCCTGCATTCCAAAATTAAAACCAAGGACCCCGAGGTTTAAAAAGGGAGGAAACTTTTGGTTTAACTTATCATTCAACAGATAGTTAAGCTGCCTTTCTGAAAGCATAGATAATTTGGTAATGGCAGTTCTTAACTTATCCATTTCCAATGCTACATAATCTCCGTGGAAATTACCGCCATGAAATATATTCTGGTTATGGTGATCTACTACAGGATTATCATTAACCGAATTCAATTCGTCTGTTACAATTTTTTCGGCATGCGCAATAGTATCATAAATTGGCCCAAGTATCTGTGTAACACAACGCAAAGAATAATATTCCTGCACTTTGTCTTCAAAAACTTCCTGTTGTTTTACATGATCTGCTTCGTATAAATGTTCATTGCGGCTGCGGATCATTTTGCTGTCTTTTAAAACAGTACGCATGGCGGCTGCTACCCAATTCTGCCCTTTGTGGTGTTTTACAATATTCAGTTCATGAGAAAAATGATCAGAGAAGGCACCCACCACTTCATTAGTAATAGCAGAAAGAATAATGAGCCAATCCAGTAATTTTTTTGCCTGTATAATGTTGAGCATTCCAATGCCTGTCATGGCAGAAGTGCCATTTAAAATAGCAAGGCCTTCACGTATATGAATCGTTAATGGCTTAATCCCCAATTGACTGAATACTTCTGCAGCAGGTTGTACTTTTTCTTTATAATTCACATCGCCTTCGCCGATAAGCATAAGGCCCAAATGTGCAAGTTGAACCAGGTCGCCACTGGCACCCACTCCACCATGCTCGTAGATACATGGTGTTATATTTTTGTTGATGAGTGTGGTCAGGAGTTCTACCGTTTCTTTATGGATACCTGAATAGCCCTGCATAAGGCTATTGAGCCTTGCAACCATTAGCGCTTTTGACAACACAGGAGATAAGAGTTTGCCGCTTCCTGAGCAATGGCTTCTTATAAGATTGTATTGAAGTTGCAATGCTTTGTCTTCACCAACACGATATTGTGCCATCGGACCAAACCCTGTATTGATGCCATAAATTACTTTTTCGGTGGAGAATTGTTTTAGAAACTGGTAATTCTTCTCAACATTCTCAAGTGCTGAAGCTTCTAAATCTATAATGCTCTCATTAAAAATAATGTTTGAAAAATCTTCCAGTGAAAGTGTTCTTCCCCCTACTGCTGTCATATTCTTAGTATTAATGTTGGGCTTTATTCTTTGGGGGCAAAGCAAATAAAATATAAGCAAGGCATCAAATTTTTTTGGCGCCTGTATTGCGAAAATTTTTTAACGTCAAATCGTTGTAGTAAAACGGGTTTTAATAAAGCAGCAGAAAGAATAATGAGCCGGGCATCTGGCAGGTAGGCGGCGTCTGTTGCGTCGCACACTTGTACTGTAGCAATTTAATGCATCAAATAACCATTAGTGTTTTCGGAATGTTGAATAGCCTAAAGAAAGTACAAGTGTGCGTCGCAACGGAAGTTTCATGGCAGTATTAAAGCCGGGCTTATAAAATTGTTTTTATAAAGAAAGGGCTAAAAAATTATAACCATATTTCCATTCTTATATCAGCTC
Organism: Panacibacter ginsenosidivorans; assembly: GCF_007971225.1. NCBI lineage: Bacteria > Pseudomonadati > Bacteroidota > Chitinophagia > Chitinophagales > Chitinophagaceae > Panacibacter > Panacibacter ginsenosidivorans. The sequence continues at coordinate 4,711,616 of NZ_CP042435.1, forward strand.
TTGCATAAGGTGTGCTGGTGATAGGTACTTCTACAAAGCCTAATTTGGTGTAAAGATGCAATGCGGTTGTAAGTATGCGGTTTGATTCGAGCCACACTCTTTTTGCCCTTGCTTTTCTTGCCTGCTCAATAACTGCCTGCCCTAAAAGTTTGCCAATTTGTTTTCCGCGCATCTCTTCTGCCACGGCCATTTTAGCCAGTTCATATTCAGCACCTCCTGTTTTTATAAGTGCACAGGTGCCAACAATTTCGCCTTCGAACTTTGCAAAAAGAATTTCACCGCCTTTGTTTATGATGTACATTTCAGGATCGTCTAGTTGTTCAATATCGTGAGGTTCAACAACAAAATATTTTTCGATCCAGGCTAAGTTCAACTTCTTGTAGTCTGCAGCATATTTTGGGTTATAAGGAACTATTGTTACTTCGCTAACCGTTGTCATGGGTTTAATTTTTTAAATCTTTTATAATAGGATTCTTTTTCGAGTAATGCTTCTGTTTCTTCCAGTGCTCTTAATAAGTGGTGCTGTTGTTTTGAAAAAATCAGTTTATTGGTTTTAGTGATCATGTTCCAGACCTTTTCAAATTCGGGCAGTGCCTTTTGTCCTTTCTTCGAAAGCTTTAAAAGGCGTTTGCGGTTATCATCCGGGGATTTTACGGATTCTATAAAACCTTTCTTTTCCAGTTCCTTGGCAAGCTGTATCACGCCCGGGTGAGAAAGGCTTAGTTCTTCGGCTACATCCATAATGCTTATACTCCCCCGCCTGCTGATAAGATAAAAGAGCGTAAAATATTTTGTTTCAAAATCAAGATTATGCTCTGCATAGATCTTCATCACATCTTTAGAAACGGAATCATATAACCTTTTCATTCTTGCGCCAAAAGCCAGTTCTGCCAGTTCATTAATTATATTCGCTTTCATATTTATGTAACTAGTTACGTAATCTGTTACATAGTTAAATAGAAAAATAATTACTTCCAAAAAATTCTTCCTGGAAATAATTATTTAATAACTTTTTGGTGCTTAATAGCGGCCGAAGCTGTAACGTTCAATCAGCGTGCCGTTAAAATAGGTGGCAACAAAACTACTGTTGTAGAAATCTACATTATCAAAATTGAGATCGATCGCACTATGTGTATAAGGATCTGATAAATGTAATTGCAAAGCCTGGTGGGTGTCGTTGTAATAACTGCCATACTCGTCAAAGAATGCACCGGTAGTTGTGGTTATATACCATTGTCCACTCATGCTTACGTCTGCATCATCGTATCTTACCGAGCCATTATTATACATGGTGAATACCCCATTTTCAAGACCGGTGTAAAAAGGAGACCAACCTTTTGAATCGCCTTCTGCTGCTGAGTTTAAAACCCAGGAACCGGTAATTGGGCTTTCTGTAGTTACTGCAACAGTTACTTCTTTTACGCAACTGCTGAAAAAAAATGCTGAGAGAATTGCAAGTGTACTTAAGCGTAGAATTGATTTCATGATTAATTATTTTTTGTTTTCAAAATGAATTGCTTTTGACCAGTAAATGCAACTCCTTCGCCAGATTCTCTTAAAGAAATGTTGCAGCAATCCATTTATGGAATGTTTAACAAGTGTTAGTTTTGAGAGGGAAATTATGTAACCGTCAAAAGTATTTCTATGATGCTTTACTTGCGTCGCACACTTGTACAATTTTATCTATGCGCAGCATTGCGGATAACAAAATTCAGATAACTTCAATGCTACAATTATTTATATGCGACTAACTGTATTACTGATGCTTAGCCTGTTTATGCTAAAAGCAAATGCGCAAACAGATTCTCTTGCTTTAAAATTTCCAACAGATTCCGGTTATCTTTCTTCTTTCGATGGAACAAAAATTTATTACGAAGTAAGCGGTGAAGGCAAACCCGTTTTATTGATTCATGGTTTTATAGTAAACAGCAATTCATGGAAGCATGGAGCACTGTATACAGATCTTTTAAATGCAGGATATAAAGTTATTGTACTTGACATGCGTGGGAATGGAAAGTCTGATAAGCCACATGATTCTCTTGCTTATGATAATGATGCAGAAGCAAAAGACATTATGCTGCTGATGGATAAGCTGAAAATAAAAAGTTATGCTGCTGTTGGTTATTCAAGAGGTTCTATCATAACTGCGAGATTATTAGTACTTGATAAAAGAGTAAAGGCTGCTGTTATGGGTGGCATGGGTACAGACTTTACAAACCCTGAATGGCCAAGAAGAATAATGTTCTATCACGCATTTATGGGGGAAGACATTCCTGAAGCGAAAGGTGCTGTTGATTATGCAAGATCTCAAAATCTTGACCTGCTTGCATTGGCATATATGCAAAGATCACAACCTTCCACACCAAAAGAAGTTTTGCAAAAAGTAAAGCAACCTGTGCTGGTTATTTGCGGAAATAAAGATTCAGACAATGGTTCTGCCGGTGATCTTGCAAAATTACTGCAGAACTCAACATTTGCAACTGTTCCGGGAGATCACAATCATGCATCGGGTACAAAAGAGTTTGCTGATGCTGTGAAAAATTTTCTTTTTAAAAATTATTAATAGAACGTCTTATATATTTTTTGCTCAGCATATAACAAAGCGTTGAAGAGTGCGACGCAACGAAGATGCCATATATTCCGTCTGCCGGGCTCATAATAACAACTCATACATTCTTTGCCGCAATAAGTACAGTCACCGACATTCGTCCGTTAAAAACCACGATAGATTTGGGTATTAATACGCTTGACACAGAAAAAACCGGGCATTAGCTTTGTATTACTGTTATTAGCTAAATTATTAAAGAAAGGAGTTAACCATGAAACGCATCTATGTATCCTTTTTCACAACTATCACAATAGCACTTGCCAGTACGCTTGTGGCATTTGTAGAAAGGAACAAAATTGAATCTGTAGTTATAATGGATAATAATCCACATGCACTGGTACAGGATTCTACATTTACCCAATTTACGACTGCAGAAGGATTGTTTAACTAAATAATGTTCCGGGATTATTACCGGGTTTCTTGCCAAGATGTTCGTACGCCTTAAGTGTAACTTCTCTTCCACGGGGAGTACGTTGTATAAAACCTTCCTGGATAAGGAAAGGTTCATATACTTCTTCTAATGTTCCGGCCTCTTCACCAACTGCAGTGGCAATAGTAGTAATGCCTACTGGCCCACCTTTAAATTTTTCTATAATGGTGGATAGTATGCGATTATCCATTTCATCCAGGCCATGTTCATCAACATTTAATGCATGCAATGCATGTTGCGTTATACCAAGATCTATTTTACCATCATTTAATACCTGTGCAAAATCCCGTACTCTTCTTAATAAGCCATTGGCAATACGTGGTGTTCCGCGGCTTCTCCTTGCTATTTCAAATGAAGCATCTGTGGAGATCGATGTATTTAAAATGCCAGCGCTGCGTTGAATAATTTTCTTCAATGTTTCAGCATGATAATATTCCAGCCTTGATTTAATTCCAAAGCGGGAGAGAAGTGGTGCAGTTAACAATCCACTTCTTGTTGTTGCGCCGATCAATGTAAAAGGGTTGAGGTTAATCTGTATACTTCTGGCGTTTGGTCCGGTGTCGATCATAATGTCAATGCGAAAATCTTCCATCGCTGCATATAAATATTCTTCAACCACTGTGCTTAACCTATGTATCTCATCAATGAACAATACATCATTTGGTTGCAGGTTAGTAAGCAAGCCTGCAAGATCGCCGGGCTTTTCAATTACTGGTCCGCTTGTTTCTCTTATGTTTACACCAAGTTCATTTGCAACTATTCTTGACAAGGTTGTTTTGCCCAGACCCGGAGGTCCATGAAACAATACATGATCCAGAGCTTCTCCACGGATCTTTGCTGCTTTTATGAATATTACAAGGTTCTCAATTAACTGCGGCTGACCAGAGAAATCATCAATCTCTCTCGGCCGAATATTATTTTCAAATTCCTTTTCAGCTGGCGTTAATTCAGACTTCTCTGTATGTAGATTGGGGTTACTCATTTATAAAACTTCCTCTTTCAATATTTTTTTATTATATCGGCTTTTGATGATGTGGCATCGCCTGTTGCGTCGCACTCTTCATCGTTCTGTTCTTTGTAAAGCAATGGACGACTGAATTTCCTATTTATTTCTTTATCAATATCAAACCTGCAATAATTAATACAGCACCAATTATTTTTTCCAAAGTTATGGGTTGTACCATTGATCCAAACAAACCATATTGGTCGATAATAAGGCTCATGAATATTTGCCCGCTTACCACCAGTGCAAATGTAAGCGCTACACCTTGTTGCTGATTTACCCATGTTATATAGCCAACGAATATGGCGCCCAGCACACCGCCCAGCCACAAATACCAGGGACCTGTTGAGGTTGGCTTTAATTGTACAACAGCAGATGGATTTGTAGCGAGGTTTAATACAATTAAGCAAATAATGCCAGTTGTAAAACTCATTAGTGATCCCATTAGCGGGCCACCGATCTGCCTGCCAAGTCTCGTATTTAAAACGGCTTGCGCGGGTATCATGGCACCGACTATTAGGGTTAGAAACAGTAGCACATATTTCATTCGAACTTTTTTATTGTTTTAATAAGGTCGGATGGAACGCCCCATATATGTTCCCGTATTTCAAAAATTTTACATGGCGTTTCATCCTTTAAGAAATTTTTATGAAAATAAGGTGAAATTATATTTGCATATACAAATAAAACCCCTTTATCTTTGTGTTGTTAATGAAAGCGTCGGAAAGCAAATATAATCAGTGCGTATATTTTTCTTCTGCGGCATTTGCCCGTAAGGTGGAGAAGATAGCGGTGGAAAGCTGGAAGCCTGTTGGGCTTGCTCCCAGTCATGGATATTTATTGATGCATGTTATAGAGGAGCCAGGCGTACAACCAGGCGCATTGGCAGATCAGCTGCAGCTACAACCCAGTACCATTACACGTTTGATTGAAAAACTTGAGGAAAAGAAATTAGTGGTGCGTACTACGGAAGGTAAACTTACGAATGTTTACCCAACTCCAAAATCAAAGGAATTATATAGTAGATTGAAAGAGTGTACACATAACTTTCATGAAGCATGTACAAGTGTTCTTGGTAAAGATGAGACTTGTCGTCTCGTTTCTATCATGAACAAAATGGCTGATAAATTCGAAGATTAAATTTTTTTTCCGTAATACTTGTATATACAAATTAACAGAAAGATAATATACTGCGATGAAAATATGCAGCACAAGTGAGTGACACAACGATGCTCAATCTGTGATCACAAGCTGACTAACCAATCATTATCACACATAAAAACCAAACACAATGAAATACGTTATCACCGGTTCATTGGGCAATATAGGTTTGCCCGTAACTAAAGCACTATTAAAAGCAGGACATGATGTAACAGTCATCACATCTAAACAACAAAATGTTGAAGCTATTGAAGCATTAGGTGCAAAAGCTGCAGTAGGTTCTGTTGAAGATGTAGATTTTCTTACCAAAACTTTTGCAGGCGCAAACGCTGTGTACACAATGGTTCCGCCAAATTTTGGTGCAGCTGAATGGAAGAAATGGATCGGAAGTATTGGCAAAAATTATGCTGATGCCATTAAAGCAAACGGCATAAAATATGTTGTAAACCTTAGCAGCGTTGGCGCACACAGAGAGAATGGCGTTGGTCCCGTAAGTGGTTTGCATCTTGCAGAAGAAGCGCTCAATAGTTTAACTGACGTAAACATCAAACATCTTCGCCCTGCGTACTTCTATCAAAATTTATTTAGCAATATCGGGCTTATAAAAAATGCCGGAATTATTGGTTCAAACTTTAATGTAACAGGCAACAAATTTGGTCTTGTTGATCCTTCAGATATCGCCGCCGTTGCTATCGAAACTTTACTTCAATTGAATTTCACCGGGCATTCTATTCGCTATATAGTAAGTGATGAAGTTTCTACAAATGCTATTGCAAACGAAATTGGTAAAGCAATCGGAAAGCCAGACCTGGCCTGGGTTTCATTCACTAATGAACAAGCTTATGATGGAATGAAACAAGCAGGACTTCCTGAAGAGATTACAAAGAACTATGTTGAAATGGGCGAAGCCGTTAACTCAGGAATCATGTATGAAGATTACTGGAAAAATCATCCTTCAACTTTAGGGAAGACAAAACTTGCAGACTTTGCAAAGATCTTTGCAGCAGCTTATAACGCTAATTAATTTTTTATGAAGTGAGCTGAACAATCATTATTCAACACTTGTTGTGTCACTCACTTGTACGGCAACAATTTTATTCAGCAAATGCACAAATAATGAAAGCAGTTTTTATAAAAGAGAAAGGATCATTTGACGATGTAGTTGTAGAGGAAATTGGTAAACCTGTTATTGCTGCGGATGAAGTATTGGTAAAAATAAAAGCAGCCGGAGTTAACCCAGTAGATTGGAAAGCAACCTTGAATGGATATTTTAATCCACCACATATTCTCGGCAGCGATATAGCAGGAACAATTGAAGCAATAGGAAACGAAGTAAAGAACTACAAAGTCGGCGATGAAATAATCGGATCATTAGAATGGGCAAAGCAAAGTGCCTTTGCTGAATTTGTTGCAACAAAAGAAAAATACATTACATACAAACCAAAGAATCTTTCTTTCGCAGAATCAGCAGCAGTGCCGCTTGCAGCATTAACAGCATGGCAGGGTTTATTTGATCACGGCAATTTGCAGAGTGGACAAAAAGTGGTCATTCACGCAGCAGCAGGTGGTGTGGGTTTGTTTGCATTACAATTTGCAAAATGGAAAGGCGCGTATGTTGTTGCTACTGCATCTGAAAGAAATATTGATTTTCTAAAATCAGTTGGTGCAGATGAGGTGATTGATTACACAAAATATAAGCTAACCGATAAAACAAGCAATGCAGATGTTGTTTTTGATAGCGTGGCTACGCCTGAGGTACAGCTCGAATCTTTTAAAGTATTAAAACCTGGTGGAAAATATGTCTCTATAACCGCAGGGCCAAGAGAAGAATTACTGAAAGGATTTGATATCAGCGCCACCAGGTTTTTATTTATCTCTAATCCTGAACAATTAAGACAAATTGTTCAATTGATAGAAGAAGAAAAAGTAAAAGTATTTGTAGAAAAAACTTTTCCGCTTACAGAAGCGAAAGAAGCATTAATGCATGTGCATAAAGGAAGAACAAGAGGAAAGGTTGTATTAACCCCCATCCCCTAAAGGGAGTTTGGAATAGCCGTTGCTGATTCCAAAAACATCGAAGCAAGAATGTGAAATCATGCATTCAAACTTTTGAAAAAATAATCAATAGAAGCTCTTTGAATTTTTGATCGTTGTTGTCGCCATTATAACAGGAAGTACAAGTGAGTGACACAACGAAGATGCCATATAAAACAAAAGCTGGTATCCAAAAGAAAAACTAAAGAATAATTATCACAAACTAAACAGAAGAATTATGTCACAGAAAGTAGCATTGGTAACAGGTGCCAACAAAGGCATTGGTTACGAAACAGCAAAACAGTTAGCAAAGGAAGGCGTTACAGTAATTGCAGCAGCAAGAAACGAAGCAAAAGGTAAAGCTGCAGCAGAAGAGTTGAAACAACAGGGATTGAATGTAGAATTTTTAAAACTTGATGTTGACAATGATGCAGACATTGATGCAGCATACAATTACATCGACAATAAGTATGGCAAACTTGATATTCTGATCAACAACGCAGGTATTCAGGTTGAAAGCAATAGCTGGGCAGAGAATACTGCAGAAAATATCGGGGAACAGGTTTTAAGAGAAACATTAGATACAAACTTTTTCAGTGTCGTAAAACTGACAAACAAGCTGTTGCCGCTGATTAAAAAAAGTAAAGCTGGTCGCATAGTTAACTTAAGCAGTATTCTTGGATCATTAAACTTGCATGCAGATCCAACATCACCAATCTATGATTCAAAGCTGTTTGCGTATGACACATCTAAAACAGCGTTGAATTCATACACGGTGCATCTTGCACATGCTTTGAAAAACACGGGAATAAAAGTAAATGCCGCGCATCCTGGCTGGGTTAAAACAGACATGGGTACAGATGCCGCGCCAATGAATGTACAGGATGGCGCTAAAACATCAGTTGAACTGGCATTAATAGATGACAATGGTCCTAACGGAAAATATTTACATCTCGGCCAGGAATTACCATGGTAATTTGAATTGTAAGTTCAGCATAAACACAACGTCTATATAATTATGGAAGCAGTAATTAATGAAGCTATAAGAAATCATGTAAGTACAACCTACACAGACAGGGGAATGTATTACGATGAGTACCGCAGGCTTATCGATGCATTTTTGATGGTGGGAAAATCTACTGCAAAAAGAGAAAGCGAAAGTCTTGTAGAATACAGCAAACTCAACGTGGTTCGCATGAACCGTTTAGATAAAACAACAGAAATAATACCGGAATTGCGTGAGAGGATCAGTGAGATATCTGCGCCGCAAACATGGCTGGTGCTTACAGAAGGTTGGTGTGGTGATGCGGCGCAGATCGTTCCGGTTTTAAACAAGATCGCAGAACTCAACAGCAATATTCAATTGAAATTTTTGTTGCGTGATGAACATCTTGAGTTAATGAACCAATATCTTACAAATGGAAAAAGTCAAAGCATTCCAAAGTTGGTTGTACTTGATGAACACAACAACGAATTGTTCAACTGGGGCCCACGCCCACATGCTTTGCAGGAATTGTTTTATCACATGAAAGCAAATGCAATGAACAACGATTCTATAAAAGAAGAAATTCATAAATGGTATGCAAAGGATAAAACAGTAAGCATACAAAAAGATTTGTTGGCTTTGCTGCAAGACTCATTATAAGAATCTTTAGAATGGTTACAGTGATTGAAGGGCATTGATTTATTTCAATGCTCTTTTTTTATGTAGTAAACTTTTGGATTGCCATGAAGCTTTTGTTGCGTCGCACACTTGTACGTTCAAAACAATGATGGACTTTCAAAGGGCATGTTTTTGCACTGAAGAGATTTTATAAGAATTTCTACAACTTCAAATTGCGGAGCAGACCAACTTACGCAGCTATCCTTTTTGTAGCAATAGCTGCGTGAAAGTTTGAGTTATAACGATGCGGGACATTGTAAGAAAGAAAACGAACAGGGCTTTATGCAGGTCGGGAATTAGTATTCCGTCTGCCGATAACCGGCTGCTAATTGAAAATATGTACAAAAGCTGATAGTTATTCGTCTGCTGGAACTAAAGCTGGGATTTGCAATTAGCTGATGTTACAAGGTCAAGCCCAACTTGCATAAAACTCAATGTTAGCGGTTGTTTTTGATGTCCTCGTAATGAAATTTTGTTGTGTCGATATCTGTCCATGGGTTGCCAATAGGATTAATTTTATGTTGATAAATCTCGTCAATTCCCATACCTGTCCTATATGTTAGCAAATGCTTACATTTTTTTTCTTCTAAGGTATAGCTGACATAATCACTTAAAACTCCTTTTTTGTCATAATGATTAAATACATCGGCAGTAAAAAATATTTTTCCTTTACTCTTATAAATTAGTTGCTCTTGTGGTTGCTGGCTTGAGTCTGGCAATTCGTTGTCATTGTCCCCGGAAATAAGTTCGGTAAAGTTTTTAATTGTTGAAGTGTCAACGGTTTTAAAAACAAACGTGTCTTTAGAATAATAAACAATATTAAGTTCGTCACACTTATTAAAGAACGATTTGAATTCTTTGCTTTGCTCTGTCTTTGTTTGACAAGATTGATAAAATAAAAGTGTCGCTATACAAGCTATTAAAATCTTCATGGTGTGTCAAATAAAATAACCGCTTACGATTGTATTGCCGCTATAAATCTATAAACAATTATTGATTATCAGTGCAAATTGATAGCGCAAATCCAATTGTCGACTTTCGTTTTTAAACGTTTCTAAACGTTTAAAAACGGCTTGCTTTAATTTTTTGTTTTGTTACTATTATGTTATGCTTCAATAAAGCCGCACATAGCATCCATTGCACAAGAGTGCGACGCAACAGGCGATGCTATAAAATGCTGCAGCCGGGTTAAAAAAATCAGTTCCTGGTATTAAGATGATCTTATCAAAAATGTTACGCATTACAGCTAAACAATTGATTTTGTACGTATAAAACTTTTCTTGCAGAAAGGCCGTTCATACACGTATCTTTATATACTTCAAAAGCCGGAATATATTCACTGCACAGGAAACGATCACCAGCCGTTTTTTAAATTTTTTTCTTCACTTAAAATAAAGGAGGTCTTATGTTTGCACGACTCACTTTTATCGGTGTTCAATCTAATAAAATGGAAAATCTTCGAAAGATCTTTAACGAAGAAATTGTTCCTGTAGTGAAAAGCCAAAAAGGCAACCTGGGTATCTGGTTGCTGGAACCCACCAATGAAAACGATGATTTCATTTCTCTTACCGAATGGATATCAAAAGCAGATGCTGATGCTTACGAAGCAACCGGCACCTACAGGGCGCTGGTTGATAAGGTAAAAGACATGTACAAAAGCAAACCCGTATTAAAAACGTACAATTTGGCAGAAACAAAAATCATGGTTAATGCTTAATTTTTATTTACTGCCTTAATTGTTATCGTGCATCTAACCACCCGGAACAACAGCATTGTTCCGGGTTTTTTATAGATATACAGTTCATGTATTTAAAATGGCAATTCAATCAGTGGCATAATTTTCTTTTTTTGCCTTGATGCATATTTGCATAATATAATCACCAGGATCACATGAAAAAAATAACATTTGCTTTTATCTTAGCCATCACTTTTTCCCAGGCAAAAGCACAAACACCGGATAGCGTTCGAATTTTCCTCGACAGCGCATTGAACATTTTACAGCACAATTCTATCTATACGGATAAAGTAAACTGGAAAATTGTAAGAGACAGCACTTACTTACTTGCAAAAGATGCAAAAAATTATAATGACACAAGATCAGCATTGCAATTTGCATTCAACAGTTTGGGAGATAAACATGGCTGGCTTGTGTTAGATGACCAGGAATATCGTAACCCAAATTTTAAACCTGATACTTCACGCATCAGCGATAATATAAAATATGTTGCCTCAAAAGGCCCGAAACTTTATAATGGAATTATCGATAACAAATTTGCGTATATCTCTATTCCTTTTTTTGGCGGGCAAACTGCTGAAGCAATGGCAAACTTTGCACAGCGCATACAGGATTCTCTTTGTAAAAATGTAACAACGGAAACCAAAGGCTTTATCATTGATCTTCGTTTGAATGCGGGTGGTAACATGTTTCCTATGTATGCAGGCATCAGCAATATTTACGGTGATGGGTTAGTGTCAGAAACAAAAGACAATAAAGGAAATACAACCGGTAAATCTTCCATCAAAGGAAATGGTATACTTATTAATGACAGTATTTTCACTGCACTAAAAAACAATTGCGGCGATTTTAGTAAATATCCTGTTGCGGTGCTTATTGGTCCTGTAACAGGAAGCGCAGGCGAATGTCTTGCTGCCGGTTTACATGCAAGATCAAATACAATACTGATTGGTGAAGTAACTGCGGGTTATACAACAGGTAACCTCGGTTTTCTTTTGCCAGGTACCAATAACGGTATCGTTATCGGTGTTGATGTACTAAGAGATAAAACAGGAAAAGAATATTTGGAAAATGTAAAACCGGATGTAGAAATAATTGGCGATGATTTCTTTGGCCAGGCTAATGATAAAAAGATACAAGCTGCAGTTAAATGGTTAAATGAAAAGATGCAATAGAAAAATTGCACTGCAGCTAATATTGAAAAGAGCATTCATTTATTTCAATGCTCTTTTTTATGTACTTAACTGCAATGCTGCTATTAAGCTTTCGTTGTGTCACTCACTTGTACGTTCTGTTCATTGTTTAGTCAAAGATAGCACTGGTGCAAAGCAAGTACAATGGCTGAGAGACTAAGAGAAAATTAAAAAAATAATCATGAATTAGAATTAATTTAGAATAAATTTTTTTATGGCACAAAATCCTCAAAAGCTAACGATAGATTCGGTATCAGAATGGAGCAAATGGATAACCGGTTTAAGTATGTTTTCTCTTTCCGGTTGTGTAAGTGTGCTGCTTACAAAAGGCGTTGCTGCTGCCAACATTACAAATATGAAACTTGCTATCGCCTTTTTCCTGTTAACGATACTTACATCGTGGTTCATACAAATATTTGCCGCAGAATTAAAGCAACATATTCCTCAACAACTTGATGCCGCTGCTGCAATAAATATATTTTCTTTTAGTACTGCAAAAAGGTGGTTTAAAAGATTTGTATTTGCAGAAATGTTTTTCTTTCTTTTATCATTGTTGTTTTTGTTAATATGGATATGGAACCTTCCTGCAAAAGCTCCAACACCTGCTGCCACAAGTCAAATTGAAGTGATCATTTATCAGGATTATTTAGTTGCGTAAACTTTTCTATTTACAAAAAATTTACGGCTCACTATTGCCATGTATGTGAGCATTGCATTTTTTATTCCATAAGTTTGTATGATAAACAATAACAACTATGAAATACAAATTACTGGGAAGAAGCGGATTAAAAGTATCAGAATTATGTTTGGGCACCATGGGCTTTGGAACAGAAGCAGGCTGGGGCGCAGACAAACAGACAAGTTTTGAAATAATGGAAGCCTATGCAAATGCGGGTGGTAATTTTATTGATACCGCAAATATTTACAAAGTTGGTACAAGTGAAAAGATCATAGGTGAATTTGTAAGTAACAGAGACCGTGATTATTGGGTTATTGCAACAAAATATTCTTTGAAGGATAATGAAACGAACCCAAATGCAAGTGGTAATAACCGCAAAAATATGATGCGCAGTGTGGAAAAAAGTTTGAAACGTTTGCAAACTGATTTTATTGATATTCTTTACCTGCATATATGGGATGACCTTACACCCATTGATGAAGTGATGCGTGGACTTGATGATTTGATAAAACAAGGCAAAGTAATTTATGCAGCCATCAGTGATACACCTGCATGGATCGTTTCAAAAGGTAATACCATAGCTGAATTGATGGGCTGGAGCCAGTTTGTGGCGCTTCAGGTTGAATATAGTTTATTGCAACGTACACCTGAACGTGATCTTATTCCTATGGCAAAACATTTTGGTATGACGCTTACGCCATGGGCGCCGCTTGCCGGTGGTGCACTTACCGGAAAATATTTGCGCGGAGATAAAGGCAGAATAAAAGAAGGTAGTAACAGGCTTAATGAAAACAGCCAGCGCATAACAAAAGAAGTTATAGCTGTTGCGGAAAAACTTGGTGCAGAGCCCTCACATGTGGCATTGAAGTGGACGATGCAGCAAGGTTATTCTTCTATACCAATTGTTGGTGCTACAAAGCTCCAGCAACTAGAAGAAAATTTAAAAGTAATTGATGTTGTAATTCCTGATGAAGACATGCAACGTCTTGATGAAGTAAGTAAAATTGATCTTGGTTTTCCCGGAAATTTTTATAAAGAAGAAGGAGTGAAGCTGAATAACTTTGGTGGTTTCTATAATAAAATAGAGAAAAGAAACTCGTTATAAAACTATAAATAAAAAAAGCGTTGCCTGTGACAGCGCTTTTTTTATTTGATCTATTCAAACTATCGTTTAAAAAAATAATCCGCTAACTTTCCCTTAAATAACCAACTTGCAATTCCCCGTTGAAATAACGATCGGCTCAACAAAAATTTTGCTGCATAGTATTATGGAGCCACTCGCTTTTTTTATTGGCTTCAGGTATTTTATGTTCCTGAGAAAAAGGCAGGGTGATGTAATTCATTCAGAAAACCGTGTTTGGATTTTGATCGGCGCCATTTTCGGTGCGCTGCTCGGCAGTCGCTTAATGGGTGGTTTGGAAAACGTTTCTGCATTGATGCAATCAGCTAATAAGTTCGTGTACTTCTATCAAAATAAAACTGTGCTGGGTGGGTTTCTTGGTGGTTTACTTGGCGTGGAGCTGATAAAAAAGATCATCAAAGAAAAACATGCATCCGGAGATTTATTTACTTATCCAATGATACTCGCACTCATTATTGGCCGCATTGGTTGTTTTAGTATGGGCGTGTATGAAGAAACGTATGGTTCACCAACAACATTACCATGGGGCATGCATCTTGGCGATAGCCTATTACGTCATCCCGTTTGTTTGTATGAGATCATTTTTTTATTACTGCTTTGGATATCACTCGTTCAAATAGAAAAAAAATTCACATTGCAAAATGGCGCAAGATTCAAGCTCTTTCTTATAGGTTACTGTTTCTTTCGGTTCATGCTCGACTTTATAAAACCAACCTACACGTCAATACTTGGTTTATCAACAATACAAATCACAAGCTTGCTTGGAGTAGTATATTACTATCATTATATTATCAATCCGAAAAAATTAATTGAAAACAAAGTAAAAATAATCATGAGCCCGGCTCCAGAACATGTGTGATGCATCGTTGCGTCGCACGCTTGTACGGTTAGATCATTTGGGAGCTGGGTTTACAAGGTTCACGCATTTATGAGGTTTATACGCTATATAACATTAAACATGAAACTTGTGAACTTGTAAACTCTTAAACAGGCCTAAAACTATAAACTCAAAACGATAAACTTTTATATGCCCGAACGTCCTTATACTTATTACGACTTCACGCTAAGCCTTTGCCCGCAATGTTTACGGAGAGTTGACGCAAAAATTGTTTTTGAAAACAACAATGTTTTCATGTTAAAGAATTGCCCTGATCATGGTTTTCATAAAGTACTTATTGCAACAGATGTGGAATATTATAAGAACATCCGCAACTACAATAAACCAAGTGAAATGCCTTTGAAGTTTAACACGAAAACACATTATGGCTGCCCGTATGATTGTGGTTTGTGCCAGGATCATGAACAGCATAGTTGTTTAACGGTAGTAGAAATAACTGATCGTTGCAATCTTACCTGCCCCACCTGTTATGCCATGAGTTCTCCACATTATGGAAGACACAGAACAATAGCGGAAGTGGAGCATATGTTTGATATTATTGTTGCCAATGAAGGAACGCCTGATGTGGTGCAGATAAGTGGTGGTGAACCAACTGTGCACCCTGATTTTTTTGAGATACTTGACATTGCAAAAGCGAAACCCATTAAACATTTAATGATCAACACCAATGGCATTCGTATTGCAAAAGATAAAGAATTTGTAAGAAGGCTTGCATCTTACATGCCCGACTTTGAAATTTATTTACAATTCGATTCCTTCAAACCGGAAGTGTTGAAAACCTTGCGTGGACAGGATTTGACAGATATTCGAAAAAAAGCGTTGGAGCATTTGAATGAATTCAATCTTTCAACAACATTGGTTGTTACATTGCAAAAGAGTTTGAACGATGATGAGATTGGTTCTATTATAGAATATGCATTAAAACAACCTTGTGTAAGGGGAGTAACATTACAACCCACACAAATTGCAGGAAGGCTGGAGCATTTTGATCCGGCAACAGATAGAATAACGATGACCGATGTGCGGCAGAAAATTCTTGATCAAACAAATATTTTTCAGCCGAATGATCTAATTCCTGTTCCCTGCAATCCCGATGCGTTGGTAATGGGTTATGCATTAAAACTTGCCGGGCAGGTTTTTCCAATGACACGTTATGTTGATCCTGCCATTTTGCTTAACAACAGCCGCAATACCATCGTGTATGAACAGGACGAACAATTGCATGCACACATGCTAAAGATTTTCAGTACTGGAATTTCTGTAGACAGAGTAGATGATAATGTAAAAGAGCTGCTTTGTTGTTTACCACACATCCATGCGCCGGGCTTGAGTTATGACAATTTATTTCGTATCATTATCATGCGTTTTATTGATGCCTGGGATTTTGATGTAAGAGCCATTAAGAAAAGCTGCGTTCATATTGTACATAAAGATGGAAGAATAATTCCGTTTGAAACAATGAATATGTTTTACAGAGATGAGAAGGAAGAGATTGTAAAAAGATTGCAACTTGAAAATGTGTAGATATGAGAAAATAGCTACGCTTATGTTTTCTTTGGCTGGTATTACGCCTGTCATTTGGATGAATGTTACAAGCACTGATCGTTATAAATTTATTGCTTTAGGCATACTGATCATTTTTATATTTGTTTTACTGATTGTTTTATCGTCAATATTATTGCCTTTTGAAAAAACAAGACCTTATGGCAAATCAGCACTGTTGAGTGCAGCTATTGTTTTATTAATTGGACTTTCAGTTTGTACTTTATAATTCACTACTATGAAATCTTTTCAAAAAGTAATGCTTATCAATATTGGTATAGCTATTCTAATAACAATACTGATCATTGTAGCAAATAACTCAACATTTTTCGGTGCCGGTGAAACCGCACTTGCATTTGGTATTGTGTGTTTGGGCAGCGGCATCATTAATATTGGCATCGGCTTTATACTTTTACTTGCAGGCAATAAAGAATGGCGCAATGGTTTTTTACTAAGTGGCGCAGCTTTGTTATTGCTAAGTGGTATTTCATGCGGCGGCGGCGCTGCATTTGCATAAAAGTTTCGCTTTGCTGAATAATATTCAAAGCGCAGAAGTGTGCGACGCAACAAAAGCATCCTATTTATTCTTCAGCACGGTTCATAAAAAACTACTAATAAAAAGGTTGCTCAGAAGAGCAACCTTTTTTATGATTAGAAATTATTTTCATCCGCACTTGGTCCATAACTTCCGGGAATCGGAATATTCAACAAACGCAAATACACGCCGAGTTGCGCACGGTGATGCACTGTTTGGCAGAACGACATACGGATCACTTCATACTTTGTACGAACACTGTGAATTTTTTCTCCTGTGCGCAGTGTCCAGTTGGGAAGCAAATCATCTTCACTTGCTTTTTCCAGCGCCGCTTTGCCTTCAGCAAAACTTTTTTCAAAAATAGCCAGCAGTTCTTCAGTGCTGCTTACAGGCGTTGGCGTATAATCCATGCCTTCAAAATTCAGTTCATTGGTGTTGAGTGTCATGGCTACCCATGATGGCAATTCAGCAATATGCACCGTAAGGTTGCGCATAGCCATACTTTTTTCGTGTGGCTTCCAGTCAAATTTATCTGCAGGTACACGTTGCAGCATTTTGCGTGTAGTTACGGCTTCTTCTTCCATTTCTTTTAATAACAGCGGAATAATTGATAGTGACATAAATAATAATTTTTGTGTGATTGATAGAACAAAGTAAATGCGGGGTTGTGACAGCCCTATGTCAGCAGTGTTTTATTATTTTAAATTTTGTTTTGAACCCGGCAAAACTTTTCATGGCATCAACTGTTGCGTCGCACGCTTGTACTTCCGGTTCATTATTCCGGAAGGGAAGAAGGTTCACATATACATTCCTTCTTTTATATAAAATTCTCCTGTTAACTTTAGCGGTAATTAATCACCCTTTCATGAGATCAATAGCTATACTTCTTTTATGTACAATAGTTACTGTTACTTCTTTTGCACAAACAACAACTGTAAAAAAACTTGATGCAACTTTTGCGCAACTGTATAAAACAAACCGTTTCAATGGAACTGTGTTATATGCAGAGAATGGAAAAGTATTGTATAAAAAAGCTTTTGGAGTAACTGATTACAGAACCAATCAGCCGTTAACTACACAATCTTCTTTTAACCTGGCTTCTGTAACCAAACAGTTTATTTGCATGAGTATTTTAATGCTGCAGGAAAAGGGTTTATTGCAGATTGATGATGATGTTAAAAAATACATCCCTGAATTGCCTTATACCAATATTACCATCCGCAACCTGATGACACACACTTCAGGCATTCCGGAATACTTTGATATTTTTCAACGTTATCGCGGCACATTGGATACACTTACCAATGAAATGATGATCCAACAGTTTGTGCAATACAAACCTGCATTGGATTTTGAAACAGGCACAAAGTGGAATTACTGTAATACCAATTATGTTTTACTGGCCAGTATTATTGAGCGTCTATCCAAAGAGTCTATAAAAAATTTTATCAGTAAACATATCACAGAACCATTGGGTATGAAAGATACTTATGTGTACACAGATATAATGCCTGCAGTTCCTGCCAATCATGTGTATGGATTTTCTGAAGAGAATGGCAAACGCGTAGTGAACGACCTTACCAATATGGATGGGGTAGTGGGAGATGGTAATTTATATTCTTCAGTTGAAGATTTGTTTAAATGGGATCAATCTTTATATACAGAAAAGCTGGTAAAGAAAACAACACTGGAGCAGGCATTTAAACCGGTGCATTTAAAAAATGATTCTACTTATCCATATGGTTTCGGCTGGTTCATCGATAAAGAAAATGAGCGTTACACACATACAGGTGGCTGGGCAGGTTTCAGGAATATTATTTGCCGTGATGTAAAAAATAAACACACACTGATCGTTTTAAGCAGTGGTGATAATACATTGGGCATACAAGCTGCAAAAGCGATCTTCCATAATGATACCGTAAATATTCCTGCCACATTTCTTATTACTAATGTAAAATTAATTGATGGTACAGGTACACCTGCACGTAATGCTGCTGTAAGAATAGAAGATAATACGATTCTTGCAGTGGGCGATCTTAAACCTTTTGATGGAGAAACAGTGATCGATGGAAATGGGAAAGTACTGGCTCCGGGTTTTATAGACAGTCACAGCCACCTTGAAGGATCATTATCAAAATATCCTGAAGCTATTGCTGCATTGAACCAGGGTATTACTACGATCGTTGCAGGCCAGGATGGAGAAAGCGATCCTGTTGATAGTATTAAAGCGGAATTCGAAAAAGTTCCTGCAGCCATCAATGTTGCTACTTATACGGGTCACACAACTATAAGAGAAATGGTGATGGGTGCAGATAATTTAGGCAGACCTGCTTCTTCGGCAGAACTTGAAAAGATGAAAATATTATTAAACGCTGAATTACAGAAAGGTTCATTGGGGCTCTCATCCGGCCTGGAATATGAAGGCGCATTTTATAGTAACCGTGATGAAGTAATTCAATTGGCAAAAACGACTGCAGAACAAAAAGGAAGATATATCAGTCATATCAGAAGTGAAGATATTACGATGTCTGATGCAGTTGATGAGATCATCAATATTGGCCGTGAAGCGAAACTGCCGGTGCAAATTTCACATATCAAAATTGCATTGAAAGATGATTGGGGTAGTGCAGCAGATCTGTTGGCACAACTGCAACATGCACGAGCACAAGGCATCGATATTACTGCTGATTGTTACCCGTATGAATTCTGGAACAGTACATTGCGTGTATTATTTCCTAAGAAAGATTTCACCAGTATTGAAGGTGCAAACTTTGCGGTGGATCATCTCTTCGATCCGGAAGGCTCAGTGCTGGTGCGGTTTGCAGCCGATACAACTTACAAAGGCAAGACAATAGCTGCTGTTGCAAAGCTGCGTAATGAAACGCCTGCCCAAACCTTGTTATATCTTATCGCTGCATCTGAAGCGTTTGAAAAAACACATCCCGGTGTTGATGCAGAAACAGTAATGGGCAAATCAATGACAGATGCAGATGTCATTGATTTCTTATCCTGGCAACATACCAATATCTGTTCGGATGGTGCACTGGGTGGACATCCACGAGCCTATGGCGCATTTACAAGAGTGCTGGGCAATTATGTTCGTGATAAAAAGATCATGTCACTTGAAACAGCTATTAATAAAATGACGGCACTTTCAGCAGAACATGTCGGTATAAAAGATCGGGGTATTGTTGCAGCAGGTTATTATGCCGATCTTGTGTTGTTCGATCCGGCAACTGTAAAAGACAATGCCGGCATTAATGATCCAAAAGCTTTATCGGATGGTATTGTAAAAGTTTGGGTGAATGGTGTATTGGTGTACGAGGATAAGCAATCAACAAAAAAATATCCCGGTGTTTTTATTAAGCGATAATTTTTGTACGGGCCTGGTTTTTCATAGCATCGTCTGTTGTGTCACTCACTTGTACGTTTGGAAGAAGAGGCAACAAGGCAATAAGGCAGTAGGCAATGAGTAAAGCCTTATTGTTCACTATTCATTGTTCATTTGTATTCACCAGTACAAGAGTGCGACGCAACGAAAGTTTAATAGCATTACAAATGTTCGGCTCATAAAAAATATAAAAGTGTCAGCAATAAATCAACAACCAAAAGCAATCATATTAACAGACGGATTATTGCACATGAGCGATGCAAAAACTGCGCATGGGTTGATCCGTGGTACAGAGCGTTATGAAATTGTAGCAGTAATCGATAGCGTACACGCTGGTAAAGATGCAGGTGAAGTGCTGGATGGTAAACATCGCAACATTCCTGTGTATGCAGATGTAGATGTTGCTGTGAACAATATTGCAGGCATTCGTTATTGTATTATTGGTGTGGCGACAGTTGGTGGTATTTTACCAAAACATTTTTTACCGATTATTGAAAGCTGCATACGCAAAGGCATTTCAATAGTAAACGGATTGCATGATTTTTTAAATGATATGCCATCAATTGTTGCGCTTGCAAAAGAAAATAATGTGGAGCTGATTGATGTGCGCAAACCCAAAGCAAGAAAAGACCTGCATTTCTGGTCGGGTGAAATTTTTTCTGTTACAGCACCTGTCATTGCTGTAATCGGAACTGATTGTGCATTAGGGAAACGTACTACTTGCAGGTTAGTGAAACAGGCGTGTGCATCTGCAAACATCAATGCACAAATGATCTATACCGGGCAAACAGGTTGGTTGCAAGGCGGACAATATGGTTTTGTTTTTGACTCTACGATTAACGATTTTATTTCAGGAGAACTGGAGCATGCAATAGTAAGTTGCTGGAAAGAAACCAACGCTGAGGTGTTGTTGATAGAAGGGCAATCTGCCTTGCGAAATCCAACAGGGCCATGCGGTTCAGAGATACTGGTATCGGGCAATGCAAAGCATGTGATACTGGTGCATGCGCCTAAAAGAAAATATTATGAAGATGTAGTGGGGTGGGGAGAGATACATTCTGTAGCATCAGAAATTGAACTCATAAAAATGTATGGATCGAAAGTTATTGCGCTTGCATTGAACACAGAACATTGCAGTGATGAAGAAGCCTTGCAATTTCAACAGCAGTATGAAATAAAACTGAAATTACCTGTATTACTTCCATTACAACAGGGCGTAGAAAAAATTACCCCGGTTATCAAATCATTGATGAAAGACTAACATATGAAAATTGTTTCTGTAAAAGCATACCTGCAAAAGCTTCCTCTGACAAAGCCTTATACTATTGCTTATAAAACAATCGTAAATACTGAAATAGTTTTTCTTGAAATAGAATTAGAAAATGGCATCGTAGGTATCGGAGCTTCAAATCCTTTTGAAGATGTTGTTGGCGAAACACCTGCACATACACTGCTCAACCTGCAAAGTGATTTTATACAAAACTTAGTTGGAAAAGATATTCGTCATTTTAATCAACTGATTGATGATACGGCAAAATATTTTCCGCATTTGCCGGGGACTATTGCAGCTGTGGATATTGCATTGCATGATGCGTTTTGTCAACGGTTGCAGATACCTGTTGTGGACTTTTATGGAAGAAAAGTAGATGCATTGCCAACATCCGTTACAATTGGTATAAAGGCAACTGCAGAAATGATCGGAGAAGCCAAAGCCAACTATGCTGCGGGTTTCAGAATCTTGAAAATAAAAACAGGGTTGAATGTTGAAGAAGATATTGAACGTGTAACAAAACTTGCGGAACAGTTTGGTAACAACATGCGTATTCGCGTAGATGCCAACCAGGGTTATACATTGGAACAATTACAAACATTTATTCAGCAAACAAAAGCATTAAATATTGAACTGATAGAACAACCATTGCCAGTTGGTAAAGAAACTTTACTCCAACAACTAAGTGCAAAGGACAGAAAATTAGTTGCAGCAGATGAATCATTATTGGATGCTACAAAAGCTATGCAGCTTGTACAGGAGCCGCCACCATTTGGCATATTCAATATTAAACTGATGAAATGCGGTGGCATAAAAGGTGCGTTGGAAATTGCAACAATTGCGAGGAACAGTAACATTGATTTATTCTGGGGTTGTAATGATGAAAGCATAGCCAGTATTGCTGCAGCCCTCCATGCGGCATATGCATGCAGCAATACAAAATATCTCGATCTTGATGGTAGCTTTGATCTTAGTAAAGACCTTGTAGAAGGTGGCTTTATAATAAAAGATGGGTATATGCATTGCAGTGAATTTCCCGGATTGGGTTTGAAGAAAATTAACTGATCTATATATACTGCTTAGCCGAATTTATAACCTGTAAGTCATCATTGTTTTTTATCAATGCTTTTATCAATACTGCTTCCCAAAAGATAACCTGCTGCTATACCTAATGCAGCACCTGCAAGCATTACCACAAAGTTTTCATTGTTTGCTAAATAAGCAACAATAAAACCCATAACACCGCCAACTATGGCAAGTATAACTGCTGTCTTTTTTCTTGTCGCCATCGTTGTACGCTCATGATGCAAATGTTGTTGTGCTGCTGCGTGTTTATTATGCAGGTATTGCTTGTGTTTGGCGCGGTGATGTGGGTTTGCCATTTTTATTTTCAAGTTACGTAAAATTGTATTCAATGATTTTTAAATCTTATAAGACCTGAAAGCTTCTTAGCAATTTCGATAATAAAACCACGGGTGCCATTTGCACGGCAGATGAAAGTAATGCGACGCAACGAAGATGCTATGAAAAACTACTGACGGTAACAAAAAAATAGCGCAGTAATCATTAGTTAATTACTGCGCTATTTTAAAATAATAAATGAATAAGTGGTTACAGGAATAACCGATATCTATTTTACTGCAATCAGATCAGATGTTTCTGTATGAAAACCTGTCTGCACTTTTTTAGTCATTAAGCCATTAAAGAAATCTGCGGTAGCATTTGCACGGAACTTTGCAGTATAAACACCATGACCGCCATTGGGATCTATATAAGCTTCTGCAGGAACACCTAAAGAAACAAGGCGGTTATACAAAGGTTTAGCACCATAACATTGATAAAAATTAGGGCAGTTATAAAAATAACTTACATCATAAGGAACCACATTATCTTTTTCGCCATGAAAAAATATGGTTGGAAGCGCATTATTTTTTGTAACAAGAAAAGGACTGTTTAATCCGCCCCACATGGCAGCAATGCCTTTGATATTGCAATTGGTGGTTAAGTTGTTTCCGTAATTATTAAGCAGACCCAAGGAGTCTACCATATTGCCAAAGAAAATATTTGCAGAATCCTGTGGATAATAATTTGTAGCGAGTGATAAAATGCCACCCGCACTGGAACCGCTGATAAATACCCAATTAGTATCTGCAGCATATTTGTTTGCATTAGCTGCCAGAAAACGCAATGCTGCATGTGTATCCTGAAGTGCACGGTAAACAGCAACTTTTACAGCACTGGTATCTTCACTGCAGGGATCTTTTCCTTTATCCCAACCGGTGCGGTAATTAATGGAAGCAACGGCAAAACCTTTATCAGCCAGCATTTCGCAAAAAACTTTACCATCTTCTTTCTCGCCTACACGAAAACCACCGCCATGTATAAAAACTGTAAGCGGATATTTTTTACCATCGCCGGCAGATTTTGGAAGGTAAAGATCAAGGTCTATATTTTCTTTCTGTCCATTGTGATCTGTATTTTCTGCAAACACAATATTGGTCATTGTTTTGCCTTTGAAATCATACGTTTCTTCTGCGTGCTTTTCTTTCTTTTGATGGCAGGAGAACAGTAATGGAAAAAAAACAAAAGTTGTAATAATTGCTAACAGGTATCTTCTCATATTGTTTGCAGCAGGTTTTTGGATGAGGATTATTTGGGGCGCAAGATAAACCGTATCAGCCAGTAAAAGGTGAAATGGAATTATACAAGGCTTGCGTTTAACACAATTTTTACAGTAATTTTTTTTGGAGCCGGGCTGCAATACTTTATGCAGCATCGTTGCGTCGCACACTTGTGCTGCTAATTAAATATTCAGCATAAAATACGTTTTACTAATCACTCTCAGAACTGTTACTGCCGGGGTCGATAAACTCAGGCTGATCTTTATACTGTTTATCTTTTTCACTCGGGTATGGGTATTGCTTTTTATCCTGTTGCGTTTTATTGTCTGCAATGGAGTTTGGTTTTCCTTCTCTTACAGGATTTTCTTTACCGGTATTCTTTTTTTGAGCATCAGTGTTTTTCATGATCATAATGTTTGATAACATTGAAATGTTACAATTACCGGGCCGACCGATAATTGGTATAATTTTTCTGGCTTTATCTAAAAAGGAATGATATGATAAGTTACGCGGAAGGAATTTTTACAAGGGAATATTTGGATGGAGACAGGAAGCTATACGCCACTTTTCATCCGGAAGTTATCATAGAAACGAAGGAATATGATGTAACCAACAGGTGGCTGATAGTATTACTGCATCCCGATCTTGGATTGCAAACATTTTTCCTGTTGCGCAATAACCTGATGAACAGGTGGGAAATGGATCAAAATGATAAGAACAAATTAGAAGACGAATTACTGCAATGGTGCGGCGAACAAATTGATACTGAAAAAAAATCAGGCAGTTTATAAATAGTAAAACAATTTGCCATACTGTTGAAAAAGAAAATAAATGGAATTTATTCCACATATTCCCCTTTCATTACAAGTGAGAATTAGGAAAAATTAATCAGCCAATGGTTTTACCATAATATTTTTAAAATACACTTTACTATTGGGATCATGGCCCTGCAATGCAAATGTGCCGCTTGATATTACGCGTTGTTCATCTCCTGGTTCACGTTTTACATTATCTGGTTCGGTATAATCGACCACTGTTTTGTCATTGATCTTTATGATCACTCTTTTGCCTTCTACTTTTACATATTCAGTGTACCATTCATTGTCTTTTACATATACCTCTTTTACATCCTGTATGCCATAAAGGCTTCCTGTTCTGCGCCAGTCTGTGTGCGAATTATTTACCTGCACTTCATATCCTTTTTTTGGCCAACTGCTTTCCTGGTAAGCAGTATGAAAATAAATACCGGAATTAGAACCGGGTGTTGTCATTACATCAACCTTCAACTCAAAGTTTTTGAAGTTATGCTGCATTACATCGCCATTATAAAATAAATGTGCGGTAGGTCCATGCACGATGATCATTCCACTATCTACAGAAAAGGTGGAAGCATTCTCACCAACTTTCCAGTTGCTGATAGACTTGCCATCAAATAAAGAGATCCATTTGTTTTGCTGGTCATGAATGATAGTAAAAGAGAAAAGTACAGTGCTTACAAGCAGAATAGCGATTATTTTTTTCATACTGTATATCGTAAGATTAATTAATGCAATGAAGCTAATGCTTTTTGTTGGATGTGGTTTATTCCATTCGCTTCATTTTTTTACAATTTGTACCACGTGTAAATACTGCATATAGAAACTGTACAATTACTCATGACCTGCAGTACGCACAGACGTATGAAGGTTGGGTAGCGGTCTGACGGCTTTGAGCCGCCTGACCGCTATCATATTGTTGCATAGAATTACCTTCAGATGAAGAGTGCGACGCAACGAAAGCTTCATGCATATTCTGCAGCCCGGTACATAAGCAATTCAACGATAATAATTTTTATTCACTATTTTCATTACTCTAAATAAGTCTTATGTATAAATATTGCTTTGCTGCTTTAGCTGTTGTATTTTTCTTCGCTGCATGCCAGACAGTCAAACCTGTTGTATCAAAAGAAGAATGGGAGCCTTTATTTAATAAAAAGGACCTTACGGGCTGGGATATAAAAATTGCCGGTCACGACCTGAATGAAAATTTCAACAACAACATTTATGTGAAAGATAGTATGATCGTTGTTGATTACAGCAAGTGGGAAAAATTTACGAAAGAGTTTGGGCACGTATATTACAAAACACCTTTCTCTTATTATAAAATACGGGTGGAATATCAATTCTATGGCAAACAACTTACCGGCGGCCCCAGTTATGCATATCTCAACAGCGGTGTGATGTTGCATTCACAATCTGCTGCATCAGTTGGTAAAGAGCAAACGTTTCCTGTATCGCTGGAGCTGCAATTGCTGGCAAATGATTCTGCTACCAAAGTGCATACCGGCAATCTTTGCACGCCGGGTACAATGGTTAGTATAAATGGCAAGCCAGATAATGCGCATTGCATTGATTCAAACTCACCTTACTATGATGAAGATGCATGGGTAACTGCAGAAGCTGATGTATATGGAGATTCGGTTATTCACCACATTATAAACGGAGACACTGTTTTAACGTATGAGAAACCTGTAATAGCAGGTGATTTTGTGAACAGTGCTTTCAATTTTACTTTCGGTGGTTTTGGTGCAGACTCTGCACAGTGGATACAAAAAAAGGGAATGCCGCTTTCATCGGGCTATATTGCATTGCAGGCAGAAAGTCATCCTATCATGTTTAGAAAAGTTGAATTGCTAAACCTCGAAGGTTGCATGGATAAAAATGCACTCAACTATAAATCTTATTATATAAAAGCAGACAAATCAAAATGCCGGTACAAATAATATGCATACAACCGAACAGGTAATAGCGCAGACGAAAAAGTGGATCACTGATGTGGTGATCGGTTGTAATTTTTGCCCCTTTGCTGCAAGAGAAGTAAAGCGAAACAGTGTTAATTATATTGTTGAAGAGAGTAATGATATAGCCACCTGCCTGCATACTTTTATACAGGAATGTGTACGCATGGATAATGATGCAGCAACAGAAACAAGTTTTATTATTTATCCAAATGCGTTTGAGAATTTTGAAGATTATCTCGATCTCGTTTCACTGGCAGAAACATTGCTCGAACGCCAGGATTATGAAGGCATTTACCAGGCGGCCAGTTTTCATCCGCAATATAGTTTCCAGGAT
The DNA here is from genome assembly GCF_007971225.1 of Panacibacter ginsenosidivorans. NCBI lineage: Bacteria > Pseudomonadati > Bacteroidota > Chitinophagia > Chitinophagales > Chitinophagaceae > Panacibacter > Panacibacter ginsenosidivorans. Next base: position 4,738,633 of record NZ_CP042435.1, read on the forward strand.
GCTGCAACAGATGATGCCGCCAATTATACCAACCGTTCCATTTATCCCATGTTGCATATTCTTCGTGAAGAAAGTGTAGAGACAGCGCTTGATCATTATGCAGATCCCGAAGATATACCCGAACGCAATATTAAGTTTGCCCGTGAGAAAGGTGTAGCTTATATGAAGCTGTTGAGAGATTCATGTTTGTGATTTTTTGGGCCCGGCTACAGTGCTGCTATAAAGCTTTTCTTGCGTCGCACTCTTGTACGTTTGGAGTGATAATGAGCAGGAGAGGGTACGAGTAATTTGATTTATGAAATAAGTTGATATTGATAATTCTTTATAGATTTATTTTGTGAATACAAGCATTGTCGACGAATTTATGTACTACAAATTGCGTAGCGATTCATTCTCACTTTACTATCACTTTTATAATTATGACATTTAAGTTTTGGAATTGGAACAAAAAGAAAAGTAACACGGTTGTTCTTGGAAAAGAGTTGGCCGAGGCAACACAACGAGAAAAGCAGCGAATAGAGAAAGGTAATTACTCGCCTTCTCCACTGCCCGATTTTGATTATTCGAAGTGGCCTGATGAACAATCCTTAATCAATCCGATTCGGAACGAACTTGATAACATACTTGTAGCGCTAACTGGGGAATTTGAACTAGCTGATGAGAGCAGGAAGGAGGAACTCCGAACTTCTATCAACCAAGACAATATTTACACCTTGTTGGAATTCATTCGTCGAACGATACTTTTTGGTGTTCGAAGCCAAGATGCAACTGACATTCAAAATGGCGTTATTGCCATTGCTATGATCGAAGCCGAACGATGTGATTATAGAGACGTGTTGGTAGCATTAAGTTTTCTCTTCTTTGGCATTCATCAACTGAATTTGAACGAGACAATGTTATTTGATAAAGCAAAACAACTTGCTCAAGGAAAGACTAAACAATTGATTGAACAGTTTCAGCAAAGACCCACTGGCAGTAAAACGACTGAGGCCTTTGGTTATACGGCTATTCAAACCAGCCACGGTATAAGCTTTATTCGAACAAACACTGCACGTTATAATCCAGAAAAAAATCTAATAAACATTTTGTTTGATTTCGAAGATGTTCTTGCAAAAGATAAATACTGGAAAAAAGAAATAACCTTGGAGGGAAATATTTCGCCATATTGGGTAAGCGCTGAAGGGGACAAACAGATGGAAGGTCTTCTTTTCAACTCTACCGGGTGTGTTTCTTTGAAAGCAAACCTCAAAACAGAATACCACCCAAAAGCTGACCTTCAAAGACTCTATATCTATTTAGCTGAATACAATGATGTGGAAAGTCTGAAGGCACTAATGTACAAAGCCAATGCTAGGACTTCAGAAGGGATTGTTCGACTGTGCTTTATAGAAGGCAAAATTTTATGCTTGGTCATTCAACGGGCAATTATGGTTGGAGTAAAGGAATTTGAAACAAGTGAAAGTTTATGCCGGTTTGAAAACCTTCTTCGAGAATTAATCAAACAAGCTTGATCCATATAGCGTAACATTTATCCCAAAAACACACCATGCAGTTTGATCCAAACAATAAGGTAATTCAACTCTGTGCCAAAGGAATGGAAATGGAAGCAGCGCAAAAACCTGATGAAGCGAAAGCTTTGTTTCTGCAGGCATGGAATGAAGCATCCAATGACTTTGAAAAATTTACCGCCGCACATTATGTTGCACGGCACCAGTCAACAACAGAAGATAAATTAGAGTGGGATAAAACAGCGTTGTCATTTGCGTTGAAAATTGATGATGGGAGTATGGAAGCACATTACCCTTCACTCTATTTAAATATTGCAAAGTGTTATGAAGATTTAAAAGACTTTGACAATGCAAAGAAAAATTACGAAACTGCTTTATCTTATTCAATTCATTTGCCGGATAATGGGTATGGAAAAATGATCAGGTCAGGAATTAACAATGGTATCCAAAGAGTTCATGAACGCTAAGGAGTACTTATCGTTTCATAAGTTTTTTTTCTGTGCATTCTTCCCGCAATAATACTGATGATAAACAATTGCACCGCATGAAACAACATCAGCGGAAGCAACACCAGTCCTGAATTTGCAGCATTGGCAAATAATACTTTCGACATTACCGAACCATGCACCAAAGATTTTTTTGAACCGCAGAATGTAGCAGTGATCTTGTCTTCTCTATTAAATTGCAATGCTTTTGTTGTAAGTGTTATAATGCCGTAAACTATAAACAATAATGCTGTTACCATTACCAGTAAAGCCAAAAGATAAATCGGTTCAAAACCTTTAAATACACCTTCGTAAAAAGATTCACAGAAAGAGCAATACACAATCAATAAAATAACAGACTGATCAAAAAGCTTTAGTCTTTTCTTATTAGCTTCTGCAAACCTGCCAAATTTTTTATGCAGCAATAAGCCAATTACCACAGGCAGCAATACCTGTAATAATAATTTTCCAATTACATGACTAAGATCAATACTGCCGGATTGTTGCTCTAAAAAAAGGCTCATCCAAATGGGTGTAATAAAAACACCCAGTAAACTGGAAATACTTGCATTGAATATGGCCGCAGGTATATTGCCCTGAGCAACAGAAACCATAACAACCGATGATGAAACAGTAGAAGGCAAAGCTGCCAAAAAGAAAAAAGGCAACCATACCTGTTGCAGGAAATCTGTACTAAAAAGCGGTTTCAGTAGAATAATGATAAGAGGAAAAAGGATAAACGTACTCGTATGTATGACGAGATGTAATCTTGTATTGGTTAATCCTGCTCTTAATTTTTCAGGGCCTAATTGTAAGCCATATAAAAGAAAGATAACAGATACACCAATGTCCGCGATCTCATCTAAATGAAACGGGCTTCCTTTAGTACCGGGATATGGAAGAAAATATGCAATGCCAACCACTGTAAGCAATGCGATAATAAAAGGATCAATAAGGCTACGCTTCATTTACGATAGTTATTTAGTGAATAGTATTATTCACATGGAAGCTATTTGAAAATTGCTGCAAGATAATTCACGATAATTACATGCTGCCAACAAACATTTACATGGAGATAGCAGCGAATATGTGCTTAGTAGAGAACAGGAAGTACAAGTGAGTGACACAACAAAAGCTCAATAGCAGCAATGCAGCTGGCTACATAAATTCTCTAAGCTTTCATCATAAGATCAAGAAATTTTTTATCCAGTTGATGACCATACCAATCAACATAATCAACATCTGTACGTTTAGAATCGAGCACGCCAAAATCGCCAATAAAATTCCAAACGGCAAAACCAATTTTGTTGGATGAAAGTATGTCCAGTACATCACTGAACCATGCAAGAAAAACATCGTGTGGTGTTTTGTTCCAGCAACCACATTCGCCGCAATGCACACCCACACCACTTTTGGTAAGATCGACCCATGGCTGGTAATATTTCTCCAGCATTTCGCGACTTAAATATTTATCACCAACCTGCCCCGGCCATTTTGGTTCGGGCATATGCTCAGGATCTTTATTTGCCCATGGCGCTTTGTAATGCGAGATAAGCCCGGGATTATAACCACGGCAACTTTGTGCAATATCAAGATCAGTAATTTCTGTGATAACACTATTACCCACATTGTTGCCGTCTGCAATAACAAGATGATTTGGATTTTCTTTGCGAATAGCTTCCGCTGCTGCTTTGGCAACTTTGCGATAAATATCTCCGGGCACAGCACTTGATTTGGAATGCTGATCATTCATGTCTTCACGCATGCTGGGTTCATTCACCAGGTCGAAACTTATTTTTTGTGATGATACATTTTTGTAACGCTTTGCCCACATGTTCCAGTGAAAATAAAATGCCTGTTGTGCCGCATCATCTTTCCATAGATTATATGGTTCATAAAAACCTGCATTAATACAATAGCCTGGCGCACGGTGCAGGTTAAGACTTACATGCATATTGTATTTGTGTGCCATTGCGACGAGGCTGTCTATTTTATCAACAGCAGCATCATTGATATGATATATTTCTTCCGGCATAATGTTGCGGCTTCTATCGAATGTGAGATAGGAAGGATAAGCAATAGGAATACGCACAAAATCAAAACCCCAATCATGCATCCATTTAAAATGCTCCTCCTGTGTAAAAAGCTTGTCATCAGCGGGTTTTGGCGAAAAGAAATCGAGTAAATTGAAACCTTTCCATTTCGGAAGTTTGTTGGTTGTTTGTGCAGGTGATGCGGTTATGTTTTTTGTGAGTGCTAATCCTGCTGCAATTAACCCTGTATGTTTTATAAATGTACTGCGTTTCATAATTTGTACTTTTGTATTCCATTCAAATGAATTTTAAAGATAGTGTTATCTATTTGGGTTATCATGATGATAGGTTATCTTATCTTGATTCATATTTAATTTAAACTTACAGCATGAAAAAGATAGCTGTTATTTCCGTTCTTATTTTTTGTGGTCTCACCACAACATTGAACGCACAAAAAGGTTGGATAAAAATGTTCAACGGGAAAGATCTTAGCGACTGGATCATTAAAATAAAAGATCACCCGTTGAATGAAAATTATGGAAACACTTTCCGCGTGGAAAATGGCGTGATGAAAGTTAGTTACGATCAATACAACAATCAATTTAAAGAACAGTTTGGTCATATATTTTATAAGCAAAAATTTTCTGCTTACCTCTTGTATATTGAATACCGCTTTACCGGCGACCAGATAAAAGACGGGCCTGACTGGGCATACCGCAACAGTGGTGCTATGCTTCATTGCCAGGATCCAAAAAGTATGATGGTAGAACAGGACTTCCCCATTTCATTAGAGATGCAGCTACTAGGTGGCAATGGAAAAGATGAACGTTCTACCTGCAATCTTTGCACGCCAGGAACCAATGTTATTTTAGATGGAAAATTTTTTACACCGCATTGTGTAAACTCCACTTCCAAAACATTTCATGGAGATCAATGGGTAGTAGCGCAGGCACTGGTTTTAGGCGATTCTATCATTAAGCATATAGTAGGATCTGATACAGTGTTAATGTACACAAAACCGCAGTATGATGGAAGAGATAAATGGGTGCAAAAAAAAGGGTTTAAAGATGGCGCATTGATAAGTGAAGGATATATTTCCTTACAAAGTGAAAGTCATCCGGTGGAATTCAGGAAAGTTGAACTATTTGATCTTTCGCCTTACATGAATGATCCAAAAAAACTGCAGGAAATTTTAATGCAGTTGCAGCAGGTTAGGCATTAAAAGCTAATAATGTTTAAAAACGACAATAACTGTGGTTTGCCATTAATCACCTGTATGTTGCACATTATGCAATTCAATCAGTTGCCCAACTTCTGATGATAGTTCAGTTTCATGATCTGTTTGTGTGTCTATCCAGCGGCCAGCCCCTTCATCATCTTCGGTGTGTCGCAAATGCATGTCTCCATCTGGCATATGTACAAGATATTCAGTGTTACCATTATTTTTTCCCATTGTTTCTACACTGATCGTTGCTTTATTAAAGCTGATGCTAAATATGTTTTTCATTCTATAAAGCTACAAACTGGAACATTAAAAACCTGCATGAAATTTAATACCATTTTTTTGTCGGATAATTTTTTTGAGCCGGCTATTGATCAATAATTAAACTTTTGTTGCGTCGCACTTTTGTACTGTAGAAAAGCTGGAAGCTATTAGCTGCGGGCCATAAGCAAGAAACTCATAGCCCGCCGCTCAAAGCTCAATTGCACAAGTGTGCGACGCAACAGGTGTTGCTATAATTTGTGGTGCCTGGTACAAAAAATAATAAAGCACTTCAAAACTGAAGTGCTTTTGTAAAATTGGTAAACATATTTTTTATTGGGCAATTGCGTTGCGGTAAGCAATACCATTCGGCTGCAAAGTTATTCCCTGGTGCAGTGCAACGCCTCCGATTCCTCCGCCTCCGCTGCCTGCGTTGGAATAATCTATTGCATAACTTAACCCTGCCAGCCTGAATTCGTTAACCTGGCTTGCAATAAGTGAAGAGGTTTTATTGGTCTGGCCAAATTCATTGGTAAGCACATTTTTGCCCGTAGCTTTTCTAAGATAATCTGCTACTTCTTTTGCTACACCTTTAGCAGAAGTAGATGTGTTCTTGCTTGCATTGTCGCCCATAGGTTCATACCAATGAAAGTTTACATAATCCAGTGCCATGTTTTTGTATGCTGCGATCATCTTTTTGCATTTGGTAAGTTTTGCATTAAGATCTGCACTACCGTTGCCCTTAGCTGTTTTTATATAACTGCTGCTCATTCCCGACCTGCTTGCAAAATCATCAGCTTTTTTCTGCTGGCCCTGGCTTACATAATCCTGGTACACACAAATAAGCACCATGCCTATATGTAATGCACCGTCTGATACTTTTATACCACGGGCTTTACATACATCGATGGCTGCGCGCAGTTCTGTAAAGTAGTTTTCAATTGGCCCTGTATAGTAGCCTTCATTGGCAGGTTCATTTTCAATTACAGCCACCTCGGGATGATAACTGTCAAGTACATTCGCAAGAGATTTTTTATACTTAACCATATCTGTGGGAAAAGGGTGAGCCCCACTGCTGGAACTTTTATTATTCAGGTTGAGCAAAACTTTAACTCCTGCATTACTGAAATCTTCTAAAACAGGTGATCTTCCATTGTAACCATCCAGGATGATTGAATTTCTGACATAAGAAACACCTAATTCATTTGAAATAGTGATCTTATCATCTGTGTCGGCTTTAGGATCGGCCACCATTACCCCAAATTTTGTTTGTGCTGTAACAAGCTGGCTTTCTTCTGACACGGATAGAACTCCATTAACATCTGTGTTTTGGTTTGCTGTAATTTCTTTTTTACAACTAACTGCTGCGCTGATACAACCAAGCACCAGCAAAAAGGATACTGTTTTTTTCATTTCTACATTATCGGTTTAATAAATAAATAGCAACTGTTTGCAAGAATATACAGGGGTAATTTCTGTTACCCTGCAATTTTTGCATGAGCGACTTTTTTTAAGCCATTAAATAAACCGTAAATATGTGCAGCATTTACGGGGGTTCATTTTTGATCTGAATATTACCAATACAGTAATTTTAAAACAGCGTCATTTTAATACAGGTTATATGTACTTAATAGATTTTTGCTGTTAAGCATTTAAAGGACGGGGGTTTGAAGACGCAAGAAATTTGCAAAAACAATGCCGTAAAGGGATTTTAGGAAGATACATCGGGCAAAAGAATGTCTGTATAAGTCATTTAAAATTTGTTATATAAGCAGATGTTTCCACAGATCCAAAAAATATAACAGTGCTTATATATTTATTCAAAGGTAACAGCGGTTAATTTTAATATCATCTGATGAATATATTTTATCAAATATTATGTGTAAACAGCCGAATAAAAAAAGCACTTCTTATGTGAAGTGCTTTTCATTGATTGATATTTATTGCTAACTATTATTGCGCTACCTGATTGCGATAAGATACACCATTTGGCTGCAGTGTGGTTCCTTTCTGTAAAGCTTGCGGCTGCATGTTACCGCCACCTGTGCCGGAGTAATCTATAGCATAACTAAGTCCTGCTTTTCTAAATTCATCTACCTGGCTTGCAACAAGTGAAGCAGTAGTAATGGTCTGGCCAAACTCATTGGTAAGTACATTTTTGCCTGTAGCTTTTCGTAAATAATCTGCTACTTCTTTTGCAACACCCGGTGCAGAAGTAGCAGCAGTACTTTTACTTGCATTCAAACCCATTGGCTCATACCAGTGGAAATTTACATAATCAAGTGCCATTGTTTGGTATGCTGCGATCATCTTTTTGCATTTGTCTAATTTTGCATTAAGCGTGCTGCTGCCTTTACCTTTTGCTGTATTTATATAGCTACTGCTCATTCCAGACCTGGTTGCAAAGTCATCAGCTTTAGCCTGTTGGCCCTGGCTCACATAATCCTGGTATACACAAATAAGTACCATGCCAATATGCAGGGCACCATCAGATACTTTTATGCCACGTGCCTTACAAACATCAATGGCAGTGCGCAATTCAGTAAAGTAATTTTCAATGGGGCCTGTATAATAGCCATCATTGGCTGGCTCATTTTCAATTACGGCTACTTCAGGTTTATACTTGTCAAGTACATTTTCAAGTGATGCCTTGTACTTAACCATATCGGTAGGAAAAGGATTTGCACCGCCACTTGCGCTTTTGTTGTTGAGGTTAAGTAATACCTTGAGGCCTGCATTCTGATAATCCTCTATTATGACAGATCTTCCCGTGTAGGAATCCAGGCAAATCGAGGTTCTTACACACCCAACACCTAATTCATTTGAGATGGTGATCTTGCCGTCTGTGCTAATGGTTGGATCTGCTACCAATACGCCAAATTTTGATGAGTCTGACACAAGCTGGCTGGCGTCTGTTGCAGTTAGTGAAGCACTAACATCTCCAGTTTGTTTAGTTGTAGTTTCTTTCTTGCAACTCATTACTCCACTGATACAACCAAGTACCAGGATAAAGGATACTGTCTTTTTCATTTTAATATTGGTTTTATTAATAATTACACTTAGTTATCTGCATTTGTAATCCTATATTTCAGGCATAACAATTACAGCAGCATATAACTACATGCTTGTTCAACACATTAATAAACCGTAAATATTATATGATTTACGGGGGTTTGTTTAACTGCACATTCTAACTGGCTTACCTTTCAATAAGCTTTAGTAAAATGTTTTTAAGATTTACCGTGGTGGATTTTATAGGCGCTGACTATATAAGCATTTAAAGGACGGGGGTCCGTAGCTAAGAAATAATTTGCAAAAACGGTGCCGTAAGATATTTTTCAAAAGATAAATCAGGTAAAAGAATGTCTGTAAAAGTCATTTAAAAAAACGTTATATAAGTTTAAACTAATTTTTAATACGGATTAAAATTATAACAGTGCTTATATAATTTAGAGCAATGTAATTGATACATAATTTTTTTTGAGCTCAGCTACATAACCATTGGAAACACCTGTTGCGTCGCACTCTTCAAGGTTCTGTTGTTTTTTGTGCAATTGAAGCTTTGGTTATTAAAAACACTTCTTGAACAAAATGCAGAAATGAAAACATAATTGATACTTCATTACTTTCAGTATCCGTATAATAGAGTGAACGCAATCAAAATTTAGTTCATTAGTAAAAGAAAATATCCATATAATTTATTGGTACAAAACAATTTGGTACATTTTACCAGCAATAGAAATATTCGTATAATCTTTATTGGGTTAAAAGAAAAACACTTCATCTAGAGAAGTGTTTTTTATAGTGGTTTATCATTAATCGATTTTATTGCGACACAGCATCTCTGTATGCAATACCATTAGGCAATAAAACTGTGCCATCAGTTAAGGGCAATGAACCAATGCCACCGCCGCTGGTACCGGAAAAATCTATAGCATAAGCAAGGTGTGCGAGTTTGAATTCATTTACCTGGCTGGCAACTAATGTTGGTAGCTGGTTAGTTTGTCCAAATTCATTAGTAAGAACTTGCTTTCCCGTTGATTTTATAAGAAAAGCAGCCACTTCTTTTGCAACGCCTGGCGCCGAAATTGCAGGATCATTATTTTCATTCAATGGCTCATACCAGTGAATATTTACATAGTCAAGGTCCATTTTTTTGTAAGCTGCAATCATTTTTTTGCACTTGTCTAATTTTGCATTCATGTCTGCACTCCCTTTGCCCTGTGCTGTTCTCAGATAGTTATTGTTTAATGCCCTGCTTGCAAAATCATCTGCTTTTGCCTGAAGGCCACGGCTGACATAGTCCTGGTAAACAAGTATGCAAACCATTCCGGTATGCAGTGCCCCATCTGCTACTTTTACGCTATGTGCATGGCAAACCGTAATAGCATTGCTTAATTCCGTGAAGTAATCTTCTATCGGGCTGCTGTAATAGCCGTCATTAGCAGGTTCATTTTCTATTACGGCTACTTCAGGTGTATACTTATTTAAAACGCTATCTACTAAAATCCGGTAGTTTACCATATCGGTTGGAAAGGCTGCGGGCTTTTGCGCGCTATAATTAAGATTAAGTAATATTTTGAATCCATTGGATTGGTATTTATCCAGCATTGGAGCTTTACCATTATAATATTGAAGAATAACAGCATCTCTTACATAGCTAACGCCAAGTTCCTGCGCTACGGTAATTCTATCATCTCCTTCCACACTATTTGCTAAAACACCAAACCTGGTGGAAGCTACAACATCATCTGAAGATAAAGTACTTGCGATGGTATTTTCATTAATTGCTGGTGCTGCTTCCTTTTTACAGCTTACCACTGCAGCTATCCAAAGAAATACCAGCAAGGTGTGTATAGTTCTTTTCATTTACATTATAGGTTATAGTGTATTAATGCGTAACCACCATACTGCCTGCTATAGGTTATTACACTATACAGCAAGTATGGGCGCTATGCTTTTACTACATTATTATACACCGTAAATAGCTTTGATTTACGGGGGGATTATAAAATCTTGCATCGTAAGTGATGCAATACAGGTTTGATACCCGCTGATAAATTTTAAAGATACCTAGTGTTTGATCCACTGGTTAGGCTAACGGAATTTAAAGGACGGGGGTGAGATTTAATCGGAAATATTAGCAAAAACAATGCCGTATAGCCCTTTGTGCAAAAGAAATCTGATGAAGAAATAGTTATGCACAATGATTGGTAGAAACATGTGTTAGTATTTCTATTTATAGCATGTATAAATTATTCACTAATACTTTTTTTGTTATGATGAATATTGAATAAGGCGTACAAGAGTGCGACGCAACAGACGTTTCAGCACAGTGCCAAAGCCCGGGCCATGAAAATGATTTATAAGAACCTTCATTCTTCCGCATGAGGTAAATCGTAATTTTTACCAACTACAAAAAACATTAATTGCATAACGGTCATTGATTGGAACTGCTTATCTTAACGCAAAAATGTTTGCCTATGCTACGCAGAAAATTTATGCAGCAATCTGTAATGGCCGGTGCAGGTCTTTTCACAGCATCACACTTAAGCGCTAAAGATAGAGCGCCTTATGCAGAGAAACCCTTTAAACTTAATTATGCTTTTCACGACGGAACATTTGAAAATAATGCCGGCGCTAATTTTCTGGACCAGATACAGTTTGGTTACGATATGGGTTTTCGTGCTATTGAAGACAATGGAATGATGAGCCGCAGTGTTGATGAGCAAAAAAAGATAGGCGATAAGCTTGCTAAGCTCGGCATGAGTATGGGTGTATTTGTTATTACTTCTGATAACTGGCACTGGCGCACCTCACTTACAACTGGCAAACAGGAGTGGACAGATAAGATGATCAAAGACTGTAAAGAAGCAGTAGAAGTTGCCAAACGTTGCAATGCCAAATGGATGACTGTTGTACCCGGTAATTACGAAAGAAGTTTACCATTAGATTATCAAACTGCTAATGTAATTACTGCCTTACGTAAAGGCGCTGAAATATTAGAGCCACATGGGCTTGTAATGGTGCTGGAAGCATTAAGTGATAATCCCGATCTCTTTCTGCGTCACACAGATCAAACGGTAATGGTGTGCAAGGCCGTGAATAGTCCTTCCTGCAAATTTCTTTTTGACATGTATCATATGCAGCGCAATGAAGGTAATATCATTAACAATATTGATGCTGCATGGGATGAGATCGGTTATTTACAAATAGGAGATAACCCCGGCCGCAATGAACCTTACTCCGGCGAAATGAATTACCATAACATCTTTAAACATATACACAGCAAAGATTACAAAGGCATTCTTGGCATGGAACATGGTATGACCGGCAAAGGCAAGGAAGGTGAAATGGCTTTGATAAAAGCATACAGGGATAGTGATGATTTTTAATTTTTTTGAACCGGGCTTTACATATTATTGCATCGCCTGTTGCGTCGCACACTTGTACTGATAAATTTTCAAGCAGCATTTATATTTTTACACTATGTCATTGTTTATTGCATCATTAAATTCAGGCAGTAATGGAAATTGTTACTATGTAGGTAACGATAATGAAGCTGTATTAATTGATGCAGGCATATCGTGCAGGGAAACTGAGAAGCGTATGAAGCGCCTTGGGTTAATGATCGAAAAAGTAAAAGCCGTTTTTGTATCGCATGAGCATACCGATCATATCAATGGCATCAGCACCATTTCAAATAAACATAAATTACCGGTTTATATTACAGCAGAAACGTTACGACACTGCAGGCTGAGTATTGCAAAGCATTTGATCGTTCCTTTTAGTGCAAATAAACCTACAATGGTTGGAAATCTTTCGGTCAAAGCTTTTACAAAATTTCATGATGCCGATGACCCGCATAGTTTTGTTGTAGAAAGTAATGCGGTAAAAGTTGCTGTGATTACAGATATTGGGATTACATGCGAACAGGTAATTCATCATTTTAAACAATGTCATGCTGCATTTCTCGAATCAAATTATGATGAAACAATGCTGGCAACAGGCAGTTATCCGTATCATTTAAAGAAGCGCATTAGTGGTGGCAACGGGCATTTATCCAATACGCAGGCCCTTAATTTGTTTCTTACACACAGGCCATCTTTTATGAGTCACCTGATTTTATCGCATCTTTCAAAAAATAATAACAAACCCGAAATAGTAGAAAATTTATTTGCGCCGCATGCAGGTGCTACAAAAATTATTGTTGCAAGCCGTTATGAAGAAACACAGGTATATGAAGTAAAGGGTTCAATTAACAATGCTGTACCAAAAAATAAAAACAATAAACATTCTCAGCAGCTTGCTCTGTTTTAATGCAGGATAGATATTTTTCTTCTTACTTAAATGCTTATTCAACATTATGGAAGCACCCGATAAATTACAACGCATCGTTGAGGCACGCATGAAACTGAAAGCCCGTTTTGAAGAAAAAATAAAACAAACACCTTCTGTTGCAGATAATAAACCAATGGGCAAAGGCGATGTTAACCGGCATGGTATGCCTGTGTTGCCTGTTGGGCAAACCATCACACATAAATGGCCCGTACTTGATCTTGGTATTGAACCTGATATTTCTTTAAAAGAATGGCGACTGATTATTGATGGTGCAGTAGAACACCCAACCACATTAACATGGGAAGACTTTATGGCTTTGCCTCAAACAAATGACACTTCTGATTTTCATTGTGTTACTACATGGTCAAAATTAAATATCAATTGGAACGGCGTTCGGTTGCTTGATCTTGCGGCATTGGTGCAACCAAAAGAAACGGCTACGCATATTATGTGCTATGGTTACGATGATTACACCACCAATGTTTCGCTGGAAGAAGCGTTGAAACCAGATGTATTATTGGTGCACACCGTAGAAGATAAACCATTACCAAAAGAACATGGTGGCCCTGTGCGCATGATAACACCACAGTTGTATGCCTGGAAAGGGTCGAAGTGGATAAGCAGGATAGAATTTTTGACAAAAAATAAATTAGGATTCTGGGAAGAGAGAGGTTACTCCAATACTGCCTATCCATGGAGAAATGACAGATATAGTTGAAAATATTTTTTAACAAGCCCCAAAATATCTATTGAACATCGTTGTGTCACTCACTTGTACGTTCGAAACTTTATTCGTCAATCGTAAATCGGGTAAAGTTTTTATTGACGATTGATGAACACTATTCACGACCCTTAAGTACAAGTGTGCGACGCAACAGTTGATGCCATGAAAAACTATTGTTGGGTAAATAAAAGCAAATGCACTTATTGATCTGCAATTTCTATTTCCAGGTTTTCTTTTAATTCGGCGAGTTTGTTTTTTAAAAGCACCCCCTGATCATTTGTACTGAGTGCTGCGACGTCTGCGAGTATTTCCAGGGTTTCTATTTCAGCTTTTTTCTTTCCCCTGGAGCCCTGTTTTTTCCAGATGTTTTTATATTTATTTTCCAGCTTTTTCCAGTTAGCATCGTCTTTAGCTTTGTCGGGATCAATCAAAAGAAAAGTAAGATCTATCGTAGCATCTTCAATAAGCTCCCAATAATCCATATTGAGATAAAGTTGTTTTAATGCCGTTTTGTTTTGTTCTAATTCTTTTGTCCAGTCCTGAATTAATTTTTCATTGTAAGATAAGCCTTGTTTGTCTTCTTTTTGTTCATCTGAAAGAGCCAGCAGCCATTTTAAAGCAGCCCAGTTTTTGAAAGCATATTTTTTATCGTTGTTATTTTTATACGCTTCATAATAAAAAAGTTCTGCCTGTTTGTAGCTGTTTTTTTTATCTTCAACATTAGCTTGTAGAAGACCTTTTCTTTTGTAAGAGCTTCCCAAAAGATTATTCCTTTCTGCAGTAGATTTAATATTAAGCAACATTTTTAATTCTGAAATAACCGTATCAATTTTATTTATCAATGCCTGTATATCTCCACCTGCTTTAAAATCCTCAACATATTTTTTGCACCTTACATTGCAATATATTTCCAGGGCAGCTACGGTGAAAGTCGCTTTCTCTTTATCTTTTAGATCAGTAAACGCATCAACTGCTTTGCTATATTCGCCCAATTCATAGTATATCATTGCTTCTATCTGTGAAGTATCTGTATCATTGATCTCTGCAATATCTTTAGCTTCTTTTATTTTTTTAAGTTCATCAAGCGCGCCTTTGCAAGTGTAATTCTTTGTATCAAGATCGTTTTTTAAGTTATTAAGGTCTATTTCTACTTCTTCTGCCATTACATATTGCTTGCCCGTATTAGTATTTGAAGAAGTGCGGTTTATTAGCCTGTAAAATGGATCGCCGTAGCATTGATAAGCGCCCCATGTATTGTTAGTGTTGTGGTACCTTTCATATATAATAGCTCGTGCTTCTTTTACGGCATCGCCAAAATTGCAGCCCGAGAACATGCGTGCGTAAAATGCTTCTGCAAATTCATGTGCTGCATCATCATTTACAGCCCACCCTGCTGCTATCACTGCTTTTACGCCCATTTGTATAAGTTGTGTGCCAAGGTTTGCAGCCAGTTTATATTTATTAGAGAAAAATTTTTCCTGCCCGGGTTCTATTTTTCCAAGATGGCAGCAATTTATGAACACGAGTTCGGGTACCGTTTCCATTTGTTCAATATCGAATGGTGTAAGGAAAATTTCTTTGCCTATTACCATTCCTGATTTTCCAGGCGTATCAGGATTATAAAGACCATGGCCTGCAAGATGAACGATCTTATATTCATTACAAAAAAGAGCCTCTGCTATTTCTGCAGCATTTTTGTTAATAAGTGTTTTTTTGTCGTAGCCATTTTTTTCCAATACAACATCTACAAGTTCTCCTTCAGTCTTTGCTCCGTTAAGTTGTGTTATAAAGCCATCGAGTATAGGGTCGGCTACTATTAAAGCTTTATCATTTGTTACACGATTAATATTGGAACGGTATTCTTTTGTTGATAGCTGTCTTATCATTCCTGCATTTACACAAAGCGGTTTAGCATTTGTGCTGTTATCCTGTAATAGTTCCCATGGGTATGCGGCTGTTTCTTTTTCTAGTATCCAGCTAATGCTACCTTTTTTCTTTAGCTGATCTTTAAAATCATTTGGTATCATAAGCTCAAACAATGTTTTTGCATAACAGGGCGTCCATGAATTCTGTGTTGATATCTGCTCTATAAAAAGATCAATAAGGGGTGTGCTGCTAAATAATTCTTTTTCTTCTTCTCTTGCATCGCCTGTTGATACGTTGAATACAAGAGATGATATTTCATTTGAGCCTTCTTTTATGGTTTTGGATTTGATAGTAAACCTGCGCCACCATTCTTCCATAAAATCTGCAGGCATTCTTTTTTTTGAGCCGAACAGGATTTTGAACTTTTTATTCCCGATCCGGATATTATAATTGTTGTTTTCCTTGCTTTCTATTTTTCTTAATGCATACATACAGTTTAAGGCTTTATCCTCATACAGTTCAATGAATTCAATATATTGAACTGTCCTTATATTATTTTTGTAAAGCTCTGCAACTTTATCATTAGCATTATTTACACCCTCAATAATTGCTTTAATCGAACTTTCCACAGTAAGGCCACCATAACCACAACCAATGATCAATGCAGATATACCGATCTCTTTATCTGTATCCGGCTGATTTTTTATATCAAGCAAATATTTTGATATGGCCTGCTCCACTGTTTGAGAAAGTAGAAATGCTGTAAGTGTTCCAGGCTCGCCAAGGCCAACAATTATCGTCCCGGGGAAATCACTCTCTTTTGTGGTACCAGCTAATGCGGCACTGGTGCCAATCGCTCCCGGGTATATACCTAATGTATGCCTTGCTGTAAGTGTACCATTCATAGCTTTATCAATTACCTTTTCTGCATATAAAATACCATCGTTGAGAAAATGCCCGGCCAGCACAGGAAACGTAGCGTAAGCCAGATCGCCATGACTTACTGAAATTGATAATGGTATTTGACTAACCAACTGCTCATTGCTTTCCGTTATGCCGAATACAGCATTTTCGATGCCTCTTTCGGAGAGGTCGAAATTGTACAAATCAGGCATGCGGAATAATTTCTCCTCGCCCCTTATGGAGGGTTGTGTTTTGTTGAGTAAAGAAGTATGCCCTTTCTCCAATATTTCCAGTATTCCAGGAAATATAGTGGGCTCATTGGCAAGGGCACCATGTGTTGCATTTACATAATACACTGCTTTTGCATCAATCATCTTTTGTGGAATTCCACTTTTCCATGTTACACTTTGATCCCCTTCTCCTGTGTAAAGAAATACCAGTTCTCTGCCGGGAAGAAGGTTGTCGTTAAAATAATCACATGGGGTATATTTATCTTTTCCTGCTATATACACCATATTGGAATAATCTATCTGCTCTTTTTTGCTGTTAATAGCTTCCCTGTAGTCTCTAAAATCAGCAAGATCTGCTTTTGTGGGGATGGGCCAAGCGCTATCATCCAGCGAATCTCTCATTTTTTCCCAGGTGGCAACATCTGCAAAGTCTATATTTTCTTCGCGTTCGTTTGTACCGGTTGTTAAAGGCAGCAAACTCAATATACCCGGAAAGTTTACGAATATGTTGATGAGTTCTTTTTTTGTGTGCACCCTGTCTAGCAGGTTTAATGAATTAATAATGGCATCATTACCAAATAAAACAGCAGGTATTCTGTATGAACCACCTAATGGTGAGCCGAGAAACAATAACCTGAAATCTTTTGAGGCGTTGAGTTGTAGCCATGTTTCATTATGGTATATAATAAAATCACGAACCAGTACACCGCCCATAGAATGACCAATGATTTTTATAGGCTGCCTGAGTTTTAGCAGTTTAATAATCGTGTCATTAAAATCAGCCGCACATTCTTTTAGAGGTTTGCGCCAGTCAAAAGGATAAATGATCACTTCATAAGTTTGGGAAAGATTATTTGCAAGTCTGCCATAAGATGTTTCTATTAATGATGTAGCAGTGATATTTGAGTCAGAGGTGTATGCAAGATATCTAAGGCCACCTTTGATCGTATGCAAATAAGCAAGCCAGATTTTATCGTCTTTCAGAGAAAGATTAGAGCCCATAATGCCTGGCAGTAATATCGCTATGGGTTTTTCGCCTGTTGGAATTTTATCTTTTGTTACCAGTGCTCCGTGCTCTATCGAAGGCAAAATACCTCTGTCACTTGCGGGAATATCAAACTGATTTTTTGTTGTAAAACCCGGAATGCCTTTGCCATCAGGTGTTTTTAAAGCCAGTAATATTGCATCTCGGGTTTTGTTGTTTTTAAAATAGGTTATGTGATCAACTGTTTTTCCTTCATCAAAAAAATACTGTACATCATCTTTACGTTTTGCACCGAGGTACATAGAGTCTGTATTAACCACCAGATCATTCCGCTGCATGTAAAAAAGCTTCCCCAGAATTATAAAAAGACCTCTGAAACTTAAGCTAAGTTTACCATTACCTGAAATGATGGCAAGCGAACTTCCGTCTATTTCAATATCTCCGGCACGATCATTTAAAACTTTTATAAAAGGAGATTCAGGCCCCATGGCTTCTATACCTGGCAACACCTTTATATTCTCTTTTGTTTGTAAGGTTTCAGCTATCAGTTCTTTTAGTATGACTGCAATTTCATTTGCTTCGCGACCAAGCAAATTATATAGCACATTGAATATCTGGTCCATTCTTTTAGATGCAAGCTTAGTACCCGCTGCAGGACAAGCAACCCTGATAAACTTTTTTACTTTTATTTTTTTCTTGCTATAAATTTCATTGAGTGCTTTTATACATTCAATGTCGCTGTCTCTTTTTTCTTTTGTAAGAAGTTCTATATTGGCGCCCGAAAATCCAGTAGTTCTGTCTTTTTCATCCCTGCTATAACGGCAAAGTATATCTCCAATAAGGCCGCCTCTCGAATGGCTTATGATATGCAGTTCGGCGCCACCGGGTAATTTTTTTGAAAGATCAACTGCATTCTGCAAGGGACTTTGTGTTAATGTGCGGTGTTCAAATGCCAGTACATTTTCTTTGTAGCTGTCATGAATATAATTCCATACATCTGCCTCCTGCAGATCACCATAGGCTCCTTTTGTGTCTGAATTGGTACCGTGTATAAAAAGAAAGAATGGTCTGTCTGTATCAAATTTGCTTTTCTCATCAACTTTTTGAAATGAAAAATCTCTTTTTAAAAAATTAAGGCCTTCTCTTGAAATTATCTGGTCGTCTTTTTTTTCTGTAAGATGTTTTTCTTCCAGCTTGCCTGCCAGTCCTCCTATGCCTTTATTAATTGCTTTTTTAGTGAATATGCTGATAAATTTTGCAACTATAGTTCCAATAATCCCTCTTTCGGTTGAAACATTATTTAAAGTAGCCGGTATTACAAATCCTCCGCCATCCCGCTGCAGGTTTTCTGCTTCGGGATACAATTCATGTAATGTTGCAGCATCGCACATCCATGTGGTACCATCATCAAATCTAAATTCCAGCAACTTGTCGTTAAGGTCAATTGTGTGCATAGGTACATCATCCCTTGTAGTGCCACTAAGCTCATAAGTTGCAATATGTTCTAATGATGTTTCAACCGGAATATTAAAATTTACTCCACGCGAATTACTGCCAGCGGGTTGCGCGGCTTCTTTACCCCGGATGATAATTTTATTGATGCTCATATGAAAATGGTTTCTGTATTGGTTAATTTCTTTTCTTATTACACACAAACTTTTAATAGTTATTGGAGGATGATTGGAGCTCAATGGTTGGGGTATATAGCAACTGACAATACTAATGTAATGATTTTAATGAAGAAACAAAGCATGAATTTGTATGATCAAATAAATGACCTGGAGTATTTATATTTTGAACCAAACTCTATTACTGCTATTAAGCTTTAGTTGCGTCGCACACTTGTACAATTTGTTTTTTTGTGCGGCTTAACAGGTAAGTATAAACAAAAAAGAGCCGGGTATCATTATAATTAATGATGCCCGGCTCTTATAGAATTATAAGAGTGTTGTATTAAGAGTTCAGCAGGGATCTAACCATACAAGAGTGCGACGCAACATAAGCTGATATTATTGCAATGCCTGGCACATAAATCAGTTGTTTGCACTCTTTAGAAAATCGATAACTTTTGTTATATCGGTTTGCGTAAGGTTTGCACGTACCTGCATATGCATGCCCACGATTTCCCAGTTGTCGTTATTAAATTCACCGGGGCCAGGTGCATTATGACAGCGGTTACAATTTTCTGCCCATAATTGTGCACCTGATTTATCCGCAACTTTTTTTGATACAGAGCAACTGCTCATTGCAATGCTGAATATTGCAGTTATAAATATGATGAATGATATGATGATTGACTTTTTCATAAATTTTATTTTAAGATTAGAAACCAAATACTACCTGTGCATCAAATACCGAAGGATTGTCTTTCTGTTTGAGGTAACAGAATTTTACAAGGCTATTCCAATGCACCCAGTAATCAAGTGCTAATTCATACTGCGTGATGTTACTGCCACCCCACGGCGCATCATTTGGACGATTAAAGAACGAATAACGGCCTGCGAGTTCCAGGTTTCTCAAAAACTTATTATCAACAAGTGAAGGCCTGATACTTGCACTTGCATAATAGGATGTAGGCGCATTGGTAAATGTGTAAGTGGTTTCATCATCTTTTGTGTAAGTGGCATCGTCAACTTTCTGATGTTTTAATTCACCCACAAACCTGATGGTGCTTTTAATGCCGGGGATATTGTGAAAGTAATTTACATCAACCGCTTCCATTTTAACGCCCGTATTTTCATAGCCAGAACCTGCTTCGCCTGTTTTTGATTTATCAAGAAAGGAATAACCAATTTCCAGGCTTGAATTTGCAAGGGGCAAAATAGAAACGCGGCCGCCAACAGCAGTTGATGAGTTGTTTGTAGTGTATGCTTCATATTCAAACTGGCCGGAATTTTCAGGATCGGTAAGTAACTGAGGCCCGTTTGAAATATAAAAATCATAGTTCACTTTTATATCACCAAAGGGTAATGCACCTTCTGCGCCAACACCTGTTTCATTCATGGTTCCTATACCACCATCGCCAAAGCCTGTTGGATCGTTGGAAAATTTATTGATAAAAGCTTCTCCCATTTTACCACGGTAGGCGCCAAATTTTGGAAGAAAACGGCCTGCATGTAAAATAAGATATGGGTTTACGATGTAGCACATGTTCGCATATTCAAGACCAAGATCTGCGGCGCCATCGCCTGTTTCTATTTCAACTTCAGCTTCTACAAAAAGTTTATCGGATATTTTCCAGAGAAAAATTGGTTTGAAGTTCACATCGCCAAAGCCAGACTCTCCCTGCGTTGCAGTATATTTTGCTTCCGCATTGCCTGTTACTAAAAATTTATTGCTGCCCGCAGATTTATTTGTTTGTGCATGTAAAGCTATGCCTGCAAACAAACTGATTATGATTAAGATTTTCTTTTTCATCGCATTATTTTTTTTGAGTTTTTGCAAGTGTCCTGATGTAGTTGATCAACTCCCATCTTTGTGCTTCGTTAAAAGCAGTTTTATAAGATGGCATTGGATTATGACCTTCTGACAATTCCCAGAATAATGCACCGTCTGTCTGATTTTGTACATATGCTGAAGAATGATCAGCAGGCTTTACAGATAATGCAGCAGCGGCAACTCCATCACCTTTACCTTTCTCTCCATGGCAGGGAACACAATACGAAGTATAGAGCGTTTTTCCTTCCTTAAGAGAGGCTGCATTTGCAGTTACAGGATTTTTTACATTATCTGCGTCCTTGGGGGCAATCCATTTTGAACTTTGTGCAGTTGCATTATTGTTTATGAACAATAAAACAATTGTAATAAGGATTATGCAGATATTTATTGCAGCAGTGTTAGCAGAAGGGATACGGTTTCTTTTTTTCATTTGATTTTGTATTGTTGCGGAGTAAAGCTACTGTGACCCTAAAAGGGAAAAGATGATGTTGCAACAGATGTTTTATGATTAACGTCATGTAATTATTCATCTAAACAGTGTATGTTTTAAAGTTGAGATAGAAGTATGGGTCAGTCTGTTTTAACAGGCTTTGGGTTTTTATGGGCAGAGAAATCCCCGGTTATATAATATGTAATAAAAATTTATTGAATACTCTTATTATTTTTGGATGAAATACCTGCTATGAGAAAAATGAACAGCCTGCGTTTTCAACACATTTTATTTATTGCATTACTAACTTCAATTATTTTAAATGCCTGTGACAACAGCAGCAATTCAAATATTGAAAAAGAAGATACTATATCAGTTAACAAAGACACCGACGCGAATAAGCTCAAACCAATATCACAACCACTTATCAGTGATATTTATACAGCCGATCCTTCAGCACATGTATTTGATGGTAAAATTTATATTTATCCTTCGCATGATATTGATGCCGGCATTCCCGAGAATGATAAAGGCGATCATTTTGCTATGCGCGACTATCACATACTTTCTTTAGACAGCATCAATGGAAAAATAACAGATCACGGTGTGGCACTTGATATAAAAGATATTCCATGGGCCGGACGGCAGCTCTGGGCGCCTGATGCAGCTTATAGCAACGGAAAATATTATTTGTATTTTCCTGTAAAAGATAAAACAGATATTTTCCGGATAGGTGTTGCAACAAGCACAAACCCCGCCGGCCCATTTAAAGCAGAACCCAAACCTATAGAAGGGAGTTTTAGCATTGACCCTGCAGTTTTTAAAGATGATGACGGAAATTTTTACATGTACTTCGGCGGTATATGGGGCGGACAATTGCAAAGATGGCAAACAGGCAAATATGATTCAACAGCTAAAGATGAACCTTCGGGTGATATGCCTGCTCTAACAGCAAAAGTTGCCCGCTTAAGCAAAGACATGCTTCATTTTGATGAGAAAGTAAAAGACGTTGTTATATTGGATAAAGATGGTAAACCATTGCAGGCAAAAGATCACGACAAGAGATTCTTCGAAGCATCATGGATATACAAATACAATGGCAAATATTATTTTACTTATTCAACCGGTGACACGCACTTTATTTGTTACGCTACCGGCGCCAGTCCATATGGCCCGTTTACATATCAGGGTGTTGTACTAAATCCCGTGCAGGGCTGGACGAATCATCAGTCAATTGTTGAATTCAATAACAAATGGTATTTGTTTTATCATGATACACAGTTGTCTGGTAAAACACATCTCAGAAATATAAAAGTAACTGAACTAAAGTATAGGCCTGATGGTAGTATTATAACAATTGATGCTTATACAAAGTAATAAGAAATCTTTTTAAGTAAGCTGTGTTACTGCTATCATCGCCTGTTGTGTCACTCACTTATACTGCAGATTCTGTATGCGGCAATGTGTGGTTTATTTATTTATACAGCGCTTCTAAAAAGATGCCAATTGATATGCCGATAAAGTGATTGCGACGCAACGAAGATGCTATGAGATACTATAGCCAGTACCAAACAATCGCAACATGCTTTAAAGCCAAATTAAGAAAGAAAAAGATGAAATGAATTCTATACAACTATTATTTTGTAACATTACAATATAAACCACGCTATATGCTTAATCAAAGATCCGTTTCAACATTTAGTGCAGTGCTTTTCTTTTTAGTTGTCTCCATATTTGTATTTACAAGTTGTTCTGGTGGCAGTGACAACAAGGCGGCTGCAGATTCAACAACCGTGCAGGCTGCACCGGCTGTTGACAGCAGTGGTGCTATGCCAGCAGATACCACTGTATTAGATTCAGCTTCTACAAGGCCGGTTAAGTCTCCTAACTAAGATCTGTTGTAATTAGCGTAAATGCGCCGCAATAATATACGGGATTATTAGCGGGGGGCAATGTTATTGCCGTCTCTTTCCTCTATTTGCACGGAAACTTCTGTTACAGTTAATGGAATCTTGTATGTCTGCATTATTTGAATGTAAGAAGATGCTGTAGCATTTTTTAAGACTATTGTTTTTTAAACAAAATTTCTTTTCATCAATTTAAAAAGTATATTTAGGGTGTAACTGCTGTACAAAATACTATTTCCATGCCCCGTAAAATATATCTTATTTTTTTCTTTGCATGTATAGCTTTCTGCAGCCTGCATGCACAATCGCTCTACGAATTCAAATACACATTTAAAGGAGAGAAAGGACTGGAGTACTATAATGCTTTTATGGTGCGCTATGATGATGGTACCGGATATATCCGTGTTAATTATGCCGAACCTTCTACAGGCGAAAAATACCTGGTTGATATGGATATGGAGGAGAGCTACGATATAGATGGTAAGACCGGCGTTACAGATAGCAGCCTTCTTTACTTCACCGGAATAAATCCCGTAATTATTTCAGGTGATACAACCGAGGGGTATGACCCTGATATTTATGTGTTCGAAAAGAAGGAAGATGGTGATTATTACGATCCGCTAAAAGTTTACTCTGTAGATGATAATGACAGTATTAGTGAAGGCGACTTTACTGATGTCAGGCTGCTTTCTGCAGAAGACCTTACAGAAGATTTTGTATCTCAGTATTTTTTTAAAGACGAACCTTTTTATAAAGGTCTTTTTGAAACAACCACAAGGCAATTGACCAATGATGAAAAAGCAATTACACTGCATGTAATAATAGTGGCCAACACCAACGACCCCGATATTGGTACTACCTGCATGCTTGATAAAGACAGAACCCTGAAAATCTTTACAGACCTTGCTGAATTCATGGGTATAAAGCTGGATGTGAAAACTATTTTTGGTAACGATTACAATAAACAAAATGTGCAGGATGCAGTTACAGCCCTCAAACCTGCGCCACAGGATATTGTGATCTTTTATTACTCGGGGCATGGGTTCAGTAAGAATGATCAATACCAGTACCCATATATGGAACTGAGAGCAAAATCTTTCCAGGGCTTGAATGAAAATTCTATTAACATAGAAGAAGTTTACAACCTTATAAAACAGAAGGGGGCCAGGGTTTCACTTGTAATGAGCGATTGCTGCAATACATTGCCAGAAACACCTGCTGCCGTAAGTGGTGAAGTTGCGCTTACAAGAAGTTCTTCGCTTGGCTGGAGTTTGAATAATTGTTTACAACTTTTTCTACCAACTGCACCTGTAGCTATTTTGATGACTGCTGCAAAAAAAGGAGAAATGTCTGCAGGCAATAACAGCTATGGGGGTTTTTTTACTTTCAATTTTCGTACATCGCTCCTGAATTTTCTAAGCCCAACACATGAGTTTACAGGCGTATCATGGAAGTCACTTATTGATGAGGCACAAACACAGACTGTTAAGAAAGCAACCAATACACTTTGCAATAATCCTGATGGCACCAGGGGCAGATGTGTGCAACATCCTGTTTACAAAATGTGGTAGTTTTTTAGACGAGCTGTATTACTGCTATCATCAGCTGTTGTGTCACTCACTTGTACGTTCGGTAAAACTGTCGACTGAAAAATAAACCGTACAAGAGTGCGACGCAACAAAAGCCAATAGGTAACAGGAACTATGGCTCAAAAAAAACCTTGCTAAACTTTTCTTCCGGGATAAACTTCTAATGCTTTTTCCAAACAATCCATAGCAGCATTAATGGCATCAAGGTTTAGTACATAAGCAAGACGTACTTCCTGTTTTCCCAAACCAGCCGTGCCATAGAAACCGGTGGCAGGTGCCAGCATTACGGTTTTATTTTGATAAGAAAAATCTTCGAGCAGCCATTGACAGAATTTGTCTGCATCATCAATCGGCAGTTTTGCAATAGCATAAAATGCGCCGCCGGGATTGGGGCAAACTACATTCGGCATTTTATTCAGTCGTTTTACAATAAGATCGCGACGGGATTTATATTCAGCTTTTGTGTCATCAAAATAATCAGGTGGAAGATCGAGTGCAGCTTCGCCGGCAATTTGTCCAAAACCAGGAGGGCTAAGTCTTGCCTGCGCAAATTTCATTACTGCATCAAGCAGTGCTTTGTTACGTGTAACCAATGCACCAATACGTCCACCGCAGCAACTGTAGCGTTTACTAATGGTGTCCATCATTACCACATTATCATTTACACCTTCCAACTGCATAGCACTGAAATGCCTGCCTTCATAGCAAAACTCTCTGTATGCCTCGTCAGAGAAAAGATAAAGATCATGTTTAAGAATGATTTCTTTTAGTGTTTGCAGCTCCTGTTCACTATACAAGTAGCCAGTAGGATTATTGGGATTGCAAATAACAATTGCTTTTGTTTTGGATGTGATGGCTTTTTCCACATCAGCAATTGGAGGAAGCGCAAAGCCTGTTTCAATGTATGAAGTAATAGGCACCACATTTACACCTGCAGCTACTGCAAAGCCGTTATAGTTGGCGTAAAAAGGTTCCGGTATAATTACTTCATCACCGGGATCAAGGCATGCCATAAATCCAAACAAGATAGCTTCTGACCCTCCTGTTGTAATAATAATTTGATTATGATCAACCGTAATTCCAACAGATTTATAATAATCTACCAATTTGCGACGGTAGCTTTCATTTCCTGCGCTATGACTGTATTCAAGTATTTTAAATTCAGAATGACGCACTGCATCCAGCACCGCTTTAGGCGTTTCAATATCAGGCTGGCCAATATTCAAATGATATACTTTAATGCCTCTTTTTTTCGCCGCTTCTGCATAAGGAACAAGTTTTCTTATGGGCGAAGGAGGCATTAATTGTCCGCGGTGGCTGATGGATAAATTTGACATAGAGCAAACCTACAGGAAAGCTTTAAAATTGCCAACGAATGTAAGTGTAGTGATTGAAGGATTTTTTAGCCGGGCATTTCTGCTTTTGAAGTCACCCATTGAGTCGCACACCCCATCTTTCTGCTATTAATCCATCGAATCCAAAATCGGGAGCCTGAATTCAATTTTTCGTTCCAGATTATATTTTGCTGATACAGCTTAAAAAGTCTACAAAAAGCGGCTTTAAACGAAAAAATTTCGAAATTATTACCACATAGTGTAAATTAGCACTGCTAATTCTTTTACATTGCACCTGAAAACTATTAAACTATGAGAACGTTTTACCTAATCCCAAGCTTACTTAGTGCGTTTTGTCTTACTTACGCCGGCGATTCTACAGCTCAGAAAAGTAACGCGTTTGCCGTTACCGGATCTACAAAAGGAGACATCACCTGGTCAACAGTAAGGCAGATTGATCTATCAACTGGTTTAGAACTGAGAAGTATTTATTCTCCCAAAGATAAACCTGCAATTCTGGACGCTATGAGTGGAACACGCGTTAACGGAGCAGCTACAGCACCAACAGAAACATTGGTGGCAGCTACAGCATATGATTCAAAAACCAATCGTTTATTCTTTACACCGATGCATAGTAATGAGCTCAGATATTTTGATCTGAGCAAAGGAACCAATGCAGTTTATTATGTTGGTAATACGGCTTTAAAATCATTTGAAGAAAAAAGTGAAGCAGATGTAATTACAAGAATGTGTTTTGGCGCTGATGGCTATGGTTATGCATTAACCAATGATGCTAACCACCTTATACGGTTTACTTCAGGCAGCAAAATAACAATCTCTGATCTTGGTTCTGTAAAAGATGGCGAGGATAATGAAAATATTTCTATTCGTAATCTTTGTACAAGCTGGGGTGGCGATATGATCGCTGATGCAATGGGTAATCTGTATGTTATCAGCATGAAAAAAAACGTATTTAAAATAAATCCGCAGACTATGGTTGCAGATTATATAGGGGCCATTGATAATATGCCTGCTGATTATACAATCAATGGTGCAGCTGTTGATGATAAAGGCAAAGTAGTTGTAAGTAGTGCTACAAGAACAGATAACTATTATAGTGTTGATCTTTCTACATTGCAGGCAAGTGCGGTTCCAAAAAAAGGCAATGATGTATATAACGCATCTGACCTTGCCAGCGGGCATCTTGCTTATGAAGATGTTTCAGATGCAAAGGTTAATCCTGCTGTGAATGTTACCGGCAATAGTGCAGTGAGTGTATATCCGAATCCTGTTATCACCAGAAGTTTCCAGGTTGCTTTTGATAAAGTATCTACAGCTACACAAACCATTCAGCTTAGCACTGTTTCAGGTGGTAGTGTACTTACAAAAGTTATCAATGTAAGCGCAAAATCAATTACACAAATTACTTTACCGGCTTCTGTACGTAGTGGAGTATATATTATAAAAGTGAGCGATGGTACAGGCAAAGTAACTTATTCAGGTAAGGTCGTTGTTTACTAATTTGTTTTCTATAGGTTAAGATAGATAAAGTCCCGCCAATTCGGCGGGACTTTATATTTTCGCATACTTATGTTTCAATCAAAGAAGAATATTATTGCCGGTCGCAATCCTGTAACTGAGGCATTGAAAAACGGACAAACCATTGATAAAATAATAATGTTTAAAAACGCATCGGGCGATAGTATACAGGAGATAAGAAAGCTTGCCAAAGAATTGAATGTGCCGGTACAATATGTTCCCAATGAAAAACTGAATAGTTTAACCAATGTGCAGCATCAGGGTGTTATAGCGTATAAATCAAGTGTGGTTTACCAGGATCTGCAGCAGGTGATAGACTGGATAAATGAAAAAGGTGAAACTATTTTATTTATCATGCTGGATGGCATAACTGATGTAAGAAATATTGGCGCCATTGCAAGAAGCGCGGTTTGCTGTGGAGCGCAGGCAATCATTGTTCCGGACAAAGGTGTTGGTGCAATGAATGAAGACGCTATGAAGAGCAGCGCAGGTGCACTGGAGCGTATACAAATATGTCGCGTAAACAGTTTGCTAAAAGCTGTTGATACGTTACATCTTAATGGCATAAAAGTTTTTACGAGTGAAATGAAAGCAGCAAAGAAAATCTTTGAGATAGACCTTACAGACCCTTGCTGCATTATTATGGGTAACGAGGAGAAAGGCGTACAGCCTTACATGAGCAAGGCTGCAGACGAACATTTCACAATACCTATGAAGGGTGGGTTTGATTCATTTAATGTATCTGTAGCGGCGGGGATTATTTTATATGAGACAATGAAGCAGCGTGGAGGTAAATAGATTTTTTAGCTTCTTATTTTGTAAGTATTATACTAAGATTTTGAATTACTTTAAGCATTGTTGTGTCACTCACTTGTGCTTTTTTTCCTGGCTCAGCAATGAACAAAACGTACAAGAGTGCGACGCAACGAAAGTCTCATTGGTAATAAAAGCCGGGCTTATAATGTATTGCCAGTTCGTTTATTAAAATTTGATTCCTGCCGAAACAGTTATGCTGCTATAAAAATTATTTATTTTAACAGAAGGAAAATCAAAGTTGGTCTCTTTACCAGAAACTGCGCTGGCCTTAACGGGAGAAAACATAATGAAATCGGATCTCAAATCCATAAAATATACAGGCTTATTTACGAAACGCCACAGACCCGTTACTGTAAGGCCTGGCTGTATATGTGTATGGCTAATCGATGAGGTATTTGAAGTATAATTGTATATATCATTAGATGATGAACGTTGGGTTATATCAAGTTTATACAATGCCATTACCGGGCCGATACCAATACCTGAGTTTTTCTTTGTATTATTAAGTATATATGTAGCAGAAAGGGCAGTTACCCGACTGCTGAAGTTTATGTAATGGTCTTCTTCAATATTCGCATTATCGTAACCTTTAACTTCACCTTTATGAAGAAGACTTACATTTATTTCAAGTGTTGTATTTTTTGTTAATTCCCGCCCATACCTGATACGACCTTTTATATTGCTGCCGCTGGAAATCATTGGATAGTAAGTTTTGCTGTCAATTACAATACCATAGAATTCCAGGTTGAAAATACTCAAATCTCCAAAACCATTTTTTTTAAACTCATTTGCAATTTGTTTTGAGGGTCCACCGAAGAAATAACCGGTTTCTATACTTGCGTAATTTTTTTGTGCGTTTACTTTTGAGCTGGCTAATATTAATAAGATGCATGCTATAATAGTGCGGGAATTGAATATCTTCTTCATAATTGTAAGTTTTAAGCTGACAGAATTGATTGATGGTATAAAAGTAGAACCGTGCAAAGCTGATAGCTAATTGAATACTGCATGTATAGCCATGTGTTTTGCGAAAAACAATTATTAAAGAATTTTTTTAGCCTTTTATATGGTAAAATGCAAATTGAATAAGCTTAGTAATTGTTGCAAACGCAAATCTTACCATTATTAAATTCAAGGATTTCAAACTTTCCTGTGCTATTTTATCTAAACACATCAAAGCATGTTATTTTTACAACCCTATGCAGGATGTAAAGTATATAAAACTGGTTGAGTGTCCACGGGATGCCATGCAAGGCTGGCTGCATTTTATTCCAACGCAACAAAAGGTCGCTTATATAAATGCATTACTCAATGTTGGCTTTGATACCATTGATTTTGGCAGTTTTGTTTCTCCAAAAGCTATTCCTCAAATGGCAGACACAAAAGAAGTATTGAACGGTTTGCAATTGAGAAGCAGCAAAACAAAGCTTCTCGCTATTGTTGCTAATATGCGTGGTGCGGAAGAAGCTGTTTTATTTGATGCAATTGATTATCTGGGCTTTCCTTTTTCTATTTCACCAACATTCCAACTCCGCAATACGAATAGTACTATTGAAGAAAGCTTCAGCAGGGTAGAAGAGATACAAAACCTCTGTATTAAAAATAAAAAGCAGCTGGTTATTTATTTAAGTATGGGCTTTGGAAACCCATACGGTGATGTTTACAACGAAAGTATTTTAACGCATTGGGCTGCTGAAATCGCAAAGCTTGATGTAAAGATCATCTCTCTTGCAGATACAGTGGGTGTTGCCACGCCACAACAAATAAGCGCAGCATTAAATGTTTTGATCCCGCTTTACAAAGACATAGAATTTGGCGTACACCTGCATTCTGCTCCCTTAAATATTTGCAATAAATTACAGGCAGCAGTTGATGCAGGTTGCAAAAGATTTGACGGAGCCTTAAAAGGCATTGGTGGTTGCCCTATGGCGCAGGACGATCTTGTAGGTAATATGCCTACAGAATTAATGATTTCTTTTTTTGAACAGCAACATTTACTTGCCGGTTTAAATAATGATGCCTTACAGTATTGTTTACAACTTGCCAATAAAATATTTGTATAATGAAGTTATTAGCTGATATAAATATTAAACAATTACAACCACCAATAACTTATACAGATAAATTATTGCTCACAGGCTCCTGTTTTACCGAGCATATCGGTAATTATCTTATGGATGTAAAATTTAATGTGCTGCAAAATCCAAATGGTATTTTGTTTGATCCGTTAAGTGTTTGTAACAGTCTTGTTTCGTACATACACAATAAACAGTATACGGAAAATGATCTTTTTTACCTTAATGAAAGTTGGCATAGCTGGCACCATCACAGCAGATTTTCTAACCCGGATAAACCGGAATGTCTGCGATTGATAAATGCATCACAGACTTCAGCACATGATTTTATAAAGGAAGCCAACTGGCTAATAATTACATTAGGATCTTCGTTCAGTTATAAACTTGTGAACACATCAATGCATGTGGCTAACTGTCACAAAGCCCCTTCACAGATGTTCATCAAACATCTTTGTACAATTGAAGAAACTGTTACGGCCCTTGATGGCACTATTCATCAGCTTTTTCATTTTAATAAGGCACTGAAAATTATTTTCACTATTAGTCCTGTTCGTCATTTGCGTGATGGAGTTGTGGAGAATAACCGCAGCAAGGCAAGATTGATAGAAGCTGTGCATCATCTTGTAAATAAATTTGATAAACTTTATTATTTCCCGTCGTACGAGTTGTTAATAGATGTATTGCGTGATTATCGTTTTTATGATATAGACCTTGCACACCCTAACTATGCGGCCACGCAATTTGTGCTGGAAAAATTTTCAGAATATTGTTTTGATGACAACGCAAAAAAACTTTCAGAAGAAATAAAAAAGATCGTCATTGCATCTAATCATAAACCGTTTAATGCACAATCGCATCAGCATAAACAGTTTCTTTTGACTCATCTAGAGAAAACAACACAATTGCAGCAACAATATCCTTTTCTTGATTTTAATAAAGAGTTGCAGTTTTTTTCTGCACAGTAATTTTTTTGAGCCGGTCCAAAGAATAATTATTAAGCTTTCGTTGCGTCGCACTCTTGTACTAAAGAAATAGTTTCAGCAGTATGCAGGTTTGCATGTTTACAAGTTTGATAAGCAACAAAAAGCCTTTGAACTTTGAAACATTTAAATGTGTAAACCTGTTCAATAATGTTAAACAGTACAAGTGTGCGACGCAACTATAGATGCACAAAGCTTTGCAGCTTAGTTCATAAAAATAGAACTGCAATACAACCAGTGATGTATTATGAACGTTACTGCATAAGTCTGTACACAGGATAACGTAAATGCTCAGGTTCGTAATAAGGAGAATTTTTATATACGAAATTTAGTTGCGCTGCTGATGATGCAGCAAAAGCAGTATCTGTTCTTTTCTTTTCTTCAAGTTGTGTACGCAATTCAGGATGTTGTTGTAAAAAATCAGCTGCAACATCTTCCCATCGGTAATCACTGTAGCCTTCTTTTTGTTGCAGTATGGCATCAAAAAAATTCCAGTGAAAATAACTGTCATCTGCCTGTGGTTCTAAAGTTTCTACAATGTACCTGTCTGCACGCTGGCCTGTATAAATAATATAATCACCTTTAAGAAAACGAATGCTGCCGGGCATTTCCGTAACCTTTACATTATAATTAAAATGATGTTTTTCATAAGGCCTTGCAGCTGATTTATAATCATCAATGTGATAATAAGACACATTAATTACTGTGTCTTTTTTTATACGATCAAACCGTACGCCATTCAGTTTTAAAAGATCAATAGCATTTTGCCAGCCCTGCGGAATAATATATGCTTTTGGCTTTTGTATGGTTAACATTGGTTTATAAGTATTATAAAATTTAACCTGCTTTTCAAAAGGTTTATTATGGTCATAATACAATCGTTGCATATCTGTTACAACGCTTGTCTTGTAAGCTGCTTCATAACCTTTAAAAGGTATCAAATCATATTTTGAAGAATCAACCTGCCAGCTTATGGTAAAATTTTTTTGCTGTTCAACGGCTTCTATGGATGCTTTTCTCTTAGCGATAATCTCTGCAGCATATGTACCAGCCTGCTCTATTACTGTTTGCATAAAAGCATACGTACTTATAACACGGTCTTTAAAAGGCTTGAGCATATGCGTTTCCGGTACAAAAGCTATTGTTTGAAAAAGAGCAGCATAACCGCTGCTATATCTTGGAGGATCGTAGAAGGCTTCCCAGCCAGTTTCAACATTTCCCTCTTCAAAATTTACATACGGGCACATGGGCCATTGCTTGGCTTCCATACTTTTAAACAAGGCTGGTTCAAATGTTTCATGCAAAAAAGAACCAATTTCCCCACCTAATTTATTGTGCTGTGTGGTAAGCATGGTCATTGTATGCTGGTAATCGGCGCCGTCACTTACATGATTATCTATAAAAATATCAGGGTCAAGCCATTGAAATATTTCTTCAAATGCATGCGCATCTTTTGAGTCGGCTTTTATGAAATCCCTGTTAAGATCAAGGTTCTGCGAGTTGCCCCTAAAGCCATAGCTTTCCGGGCCATTTTGATTAACCCTGGAGAAGTTGTTACGATTAAGACTGCCTCCAATGTTGTATATGGGAATGGCTGCTATCACTACGTTTACAGGAATTTTTAACTTACCTGTAGCAAGGTCACGCATAAGCATCATGCTCGCATCGACACCGTCTGGCTCACCGGGATGAATGCCATTATTTACCAGTATAACTACTTTGTTTTTGCGGTGCCATTCTGCGGGATTAAAGTTCCTGTCGTTACTAAAAATAACCAGTTGCAACGGGTATCCTGCATCGGTGGTATCAAATTTTTTTATATCTATAGTATTAAATTTGGCTTTAAGAGCGTTATAGTAATCAGTGCACCCGAAATAAGTGACAGTTTGTAAACCTTTGGTTTTTTCAAAAGTTGTAGTAAATTGTTGTGCCAAGCCAGCTATATTATTCAGAAGAAAAATACTAATAATTAATTTTTTCATAATTTGTAACCAGAATTTTACTTGAAGATAATGGAAAACACGTACAGGATACTCATTGCCGAAGACGAACCTAAACTTGGATTGGTGATCCAGGAGGAACTGGCACGCCAGGGCTACCAGGCAGACATGGCCTATGATGGGGCAATAGCTGAAAAACTCTTTAACCAGCACAGCTATTCTTTGATACTGCTTGACATAAACCTGCCCTATAAGAACGGACTGGCTTTATGTAAAGAATTCAGACAGCAAAACAATAAAGTGCCCATTATTATGCTTACTGCATTGGGTGAGATTCAGGATAAAGTAGATGCTTTTAGCCTTGGTGCTGATGATTATATCGTAAAACCCTTCCACTTTGACGAGCTCTTTGCAAGAATAAAAGTTTTCCTGAAAAGAGCTGAAAATACAGCTCAATTCAGCGATAAAATAAATGTTGGGGATCTTGAAATAGACATGAATAAAAAAACGGTTACCCGTGCAGAAAAAAATATAAATCTTACAGCCAAGGAATTTTCTCTGCTGGTGCTGCTCTCAAGAAACAAAGGCAAAGTAATTTCGAAGGCCGAGATTATGGAAAAAGTATGGGAGCTAAGTTTTGATACTGGTACCAATACAATTGAAGTTTACATTAGTTTTCTACGAAATAAGATCGATAAGCCTTTTGAAACAAAACTTATTCATACCAAGCCGGGCTTTGGATATTATGTTAGGGAGGCGCCGCTGTCATGAGAGTTCGGCTAAGGTTTGTTGTTACACTTACCCTGGTTGTTTCAGCAATCCTGGCTATCTCCTTCTTTATTATTTATACGCTTTACGCACAAAACAGAAAAAAAGATTTTGATAACCGTCTTTGGGCACACGCATATAACACCTACAGAAATCAGTATAGAATAAATGATACCGACAAAGAAGTAATGTCAAAACTTACTTATTATTTGCCTGGTTCTCCTACTGAATTTTCTTCTGTTATTATCGATAGTTCTTATCATTTAGTAGCGTCAAATCCCCGTGATTTTAAATATACCATTGACACAAACCTCCTTT
The DNA here is from genome assembly GCF_007971225.1 of Panacibacter ginsenosidivorans. NCBI lineage: Bacteria > Pseudomonadati > Bacteroidota > Chitinophagia > Chitinophagales > Chitinophagaceae > Panacibacter > Panacibacter ginsenosidivorans. The sequence goes on from NZ_CP042435.1 coordinate 4,773,325, forward strand.
TTAATATAAAGGATTCAAAAGAGTTGTACTTTCTGAATGGAGACTCGCAAAGTGTAGGTCTTTATTTTAACCAATACGATCATGAGTGTTTTGTAATTGCTACAGGTTACGACAAGTTTGGTCTTGCCCGTTTACATTCTTTAAAGCTAACCATGATCTATGTTTCCATTGGCAGCATCATCCTTCTGTGCATTTTTACATTTCTGTACGTTATGATCGTTACAAGGCCGCTAATAACACTTAGCATACAAATGCGTAAAGTAAGTGAGAACAATCTAAAACAACGTGTAAGCGTTGGAAAAGGAGATGCAAGACACAACGAGATTGTACGCATAGCTAAAAATTTCAACGGAATGCTCGACAGGCTGGAGCGGGCATTTACCATGCAAAAGAATTTTGTCCACCATGCATCTCATGATCTTCGCACGCCACTTGCTACCATGCTTTCTCAAACGGAGTCTGCATTACGGAGAGAACTCGCTCCCCAGGAGGCAAAAAAAGTACTGGAATCTTTAAAAGAAGATCAGCAGGGCATGATAGAACTTACTAACGCATTGCTGTTGTTATCACAATATGAAAATATTAATTACACTGCAGGATGGCCCGAAGTAAGACTGGATGAAGTGATGTATGATTCAATCGCCTCTATGCAGAAAATGTTTCCCGGGATAACTATCAATTTTGATTTTTCCGCTGACGATGTTAATGAATCATACCTGTATCTTAAAGGTAATGAAGTATTGCTGCGCTCCGCATTCGTAAACCTGTTGAAAAATGGGATTAAATATTCAGATGACAGCAAGGTAGATATAACGATGCAGCCCGAAGCGGGTAAAGTAATTATTCATTTTGAAAATCGGGGCCCGGTAATGCAGCCCGATGAAGTGGAAAGAATGTTCTTTCCTTTCTTCAGAGGCGAAAATGCGCAACAAAAAAAAGGCTTTGGCCTTGGCCTCTCCATAGTAAAAAGAATTACAGAACTGCACAGTTGCCAGGTAACCTATAAAGTTATTAATGGTAATATCAATTGTTTCATATTAACTTTCTTTCGCTCGCAGTAAATTAATCATTGCAGGAAATTAGTATTTTTCGGTGCAGGCAATTGAACTGCTATTAAGCTTCGTTGTGTCACTCACTTCAGGGTTCAGCAACAATGTCGGCCGAAGAACAAAGCGTACAAGAGTGCGACGCAACAAAAGCATAAACGGAGTTACAAAACCCCTGGTTCATAGATAAACCATTTAAAATAATTTCACCAGTTAGTGTCCTGATCATTTCTTTCAGTTACAAAGCTTCATCCACGAGGTACAAAATAGATTCATAATTTTCTTTTACCGCTTCAGACATTGCCATCTCGCATGTTTTGGTAGAAGAATAATATCCATTATATTTTTCCTGCTTTACTTCTAATGCTTCCAGGTTTGTTGCAGCAGCAGTAAGTTCAGGAAATAAAAAACCACGGTCGCCTGCCATGCCACAACAGCCTGCGTACTTCGGAACAGTAACTTCAGTTGCAAAATACTGCGCCAGTTTAATAAATTTTTGCGTTGTTTTCATTTTCTCCAAAGAACATACGGGGTGCAGTACAATATTTTTTTTCCTTTGTTTTATTGTAACTGCTGGTAATACCATATCATGTAGAAAATCAACACTGTCAAGGATAGTTATCCGGTCAAATTTGACTTTGTTCTTTTCAGTCAATACAGGTCGAATATTATGCAATGTATAAGCACAGGAGCTTACATCAATTACGACTGGCAATGCACCCTCATTGCTGCTTTTCCATAGTTTTTCAATGATATTGTTTGCTGTAAAATAATAAGCATCTTTAAATCCCTTTGAAGAAAATATCTGGCTGCAACAACTGCCACTAACATATTCTAAAACTTTCATATCAATACTTGCTTTGTTACAAATACTCACAAAAGTTTCCAAGATATTTTTTTCTTTTCTTTTATAAGTACCCAACATTCTGGATATGCAACTTGGGAAATAGACTATTGTATTTTTGTAGTCTTTATTAGCAATTTGCTTATTTGATTTGATAACAGAAAGATCTGGAGGGTAACTAATTTGGCCTGACCATAGTGGCATAGCAGGAAAAACTTTTTTTATTCCATTTGTAATGCCGGTCATTGCATTTTTACCAAACAGTTTATTAATTCCAATGCCTGTTTTAAATGCAGCACGTGCAGACCATTCGATAGTTTTAAAATGCCTTGCAACCGATAAGGCAATCTTATTTTGAATGGTGGAATGATTTTCTCTCCTTAATCGTTTAACCAGGTCACCGGTATTAATATCAACCGGGCAAGCCGTAGCACATAAGCCATCAACAGCGCATGTATCCAAAACATCATATTGATATTGGGCTAACAGCAATTTGTAATTTGAATCATTTCCTGCATTCTGCAATTGCTTCAATGCCCTGCGTATTACAATCCTTCTTCTTGGTGTGGCAGTAATATCACGGCTTGGGCATTTGTGTTCGCAGTAGCCACATTCAATACATTTATCTACTTCTTCTTCAACAGAAGGAAGTTCCTTTAGATTTTTTATATGCGTGTTCTTATCCTCATTGATGATTACACCAGGATTCAATAACAATTGCGGATCAACTGCCAATTTTATCTTTTGCATGATTGCATAAGCAGCACCGCCCCACTCTGTTTCTACGAAAGGGGCCATATTGCGGCCTGTTCCATGCTCTGCTTTTAAACTGCCATCGTATTTTTCTACAACTAAGGTGATCACTTCACGCATAAATCGATCATACCTTTCAATCTCACCTGTTGTGATAAAAGATTGTGTAACCACAAAGTGAATGTTGCCATCTTTTGCATGGCCGAAAATGATGGCATTGTAATAATGATATTTTTTGAATAGTTCCTGCAAGTCTAAAATAGCATCACCTAATTTTTCAACAGGGAAAGCTACATCTTCCAGTATCACTGTGGTACCGTTTGCACGCACTGCTCCTACAGCAGGAAATAGACCTTTGCGAACCTTCCATAAAAAATCCTGCGCTGCAGGATCATTGGTAAATACAGGTGTATTCAATAATGAAAGTGAAGACGTAGTAGATAAGAAGCTGTTCACCCTTTCTTCCAGTTCTTCTGGATTATTTTCCTGGAATTCGATTAATAATGCTGCTGCTGTTTCAGGCAGCGTTTTTACGATGGCCGGCATACCAGGTAAATGTTCTACAGCATGCAATGAAGCACGATCCATTAACTCAACCATTGCCGCACCTGCATTAGTAAGCGGAACAATAGCCTGGCATGCAGCATAAATATCGGGAAAGTACAAAAGCGTTGTTGACTTCTGTGGGTAATCAGGAACTGTTTGTAATACTGCTTCTGCAATAAAAGCAATTGTACCTTCTGCACCAATTAATAAATGAGCCAATATATCCAAAGCATGCTCATGATCAATAAAGGCATTTAACGAATAACCAACAGTATTTTTGGTTTGATATTTTCTTCGAATCTTATCATACAATATTTCGTTAGCTGCTATTTCTTTTTTTATAGCTGTAAGGCTCCTGTATAATTCATTACATTCTTTTTCAAAGCGGGTATAGTCTGCTTTATTTTCTGTGCTGAATGTTTTGCCATCAGGTAAAATAAAACGAATATATTTTGTAGTGTGATATGAATTCAGTTTTACGCCGCAACACATACCACTTGAGTTATTTGATAAAATACCGCCCATCATTGCAGCGCTGATACTGGAGGGATCAGGGCCAATTTTTCTTTTATACTTTTTTAGATAAGCATTTACCATTGCACCGGTTATGCCTGGCTGCACACGCACTAAATTGCCATTGTTTTCAATTTGTATCTTATTCCAGTGCTGGCTTAAGTCAACTAAAATGCCATCTGTTATAGATTGACCCGAAAGGCTTGTGCCACCTGTGCGGAACACCAATGGAATATTATATTCTTTCGAAAATTTAAATAATAAAATGATCTCTTCTTCATTAACAGGTTGTACAACTGCTTTAGGAATTAAATGATAAAAGCCTGCATCAGAAGCAAAAGAAATGAGATCAATATATCTTGTTCTGATTCGATGTTCAGGTAATATTTTTTTTAATGCTTCTATCATTTTTTAGTCCCGTGCTGATTAAAATTTTCGGCTGCTAAAAGCTGAATAATATTTCCTTTGTACAAGAGTGCGACGCAAGTAAAGCTAAATAATGGTGCTACAGTCCGGCTCAAAAAAGTTCTCAAAATAATTTTCATTTCATCAATTCTCACATCCGCACATTTACTCATCTGCACATCTTCTTAATGCGAATCCCTTGCAACTTCACTGCCTGAACCACCTTTTAGAAAATCCATATCAGCACCAAGGTGCGCCTGCTCCACATGCGTTTGATATAAGTGTACATAACCACGCGTATGCATCTTTTCGGTTTGTTTCCATGCGGCCCTGCGTACGGCAAGTTCTTCTTCTGAAACTTCTAACTGAAGCGTTCTGTTGTGTGCGTCAAGACTGATGACATCTCCATTCTGCACAAGTCCCAAAGGCCCTCCCACAGCGGCTTCCGGCGATACGTGCAGTACCACTGTGCCGAAACCTGTGCCGCTCATTCTGCCATCAGATATGCGTACCATATCTGTAACACCTTGTTCCAGTAATTTTTTAGGCAGCGCCATATTGCCAACTTCAGCCATGCCCGGATAGCCTTTGGGTCCGACATTTTTTAGTACCATTATACTGGTTGCCTCAATGTCCAGGGCAGGATCATCAATGCGTGCATGATAATCTTCTATGTTTTCGAAAACAACTGCTTTGCCTGAATGCTTCAACAACGTAGGGCTTGCAGCGGAAGGTTTTATAACGGCACCATTCGGCGCAAGATTTCCTTTTACTACAACGATGCCTGATTCTGGTTTAAAAGGTTGTTGCATTGTGCTGATAACATTACGGTCATACACTTCTGCGGCAGCACAATTTTCACCCATTGTTTTTCCATTTGCTGTAATGGCATCATTGTGAATGATGGCTTTCATTTCTTTTATCACAGCAGGCAAGCCACCGGAGTAATACAGATCTTCCATATAATTTTCGCCGGAAGGTTGTATGTTGGCAAGCAATGGAATGTTTTGCGAATATTTATCAAAATCATCGATGTTTAATTCGATACCAATACGGCCTGCGATGGCCAATAAATGAATGACGAAATTGGTAGAGCCGCCAATTGCTGCATTTACCATAATGGCATTTTCAAAAGCTTTGCGTGTAAGAATTTTACTCAGCGTAAGATCTTCTTTTACCATTTCCACAATACGTCTTCCCGATAATTGAGAGAGCACTTTACGTCTTGCATCCGCTGCCGGTATAGATGCATTATTGGGCAAAGAAAGCCCTAATGCTTCTACCATTGTAGCCATTGTTGATGCCGTGCCCATTACCGCGCAATGGCCTTGTGTGCGTGCCATACAAGCTTCGGCTTCCACAAATTCCTGTGGGGTTATTTGCCCTAATTTATGGGCTACATCAAAACGCCAAACATCCGATGTGCCAATGTCTTTTCCTTTCCAATGGCCTTTTAACATTGGTCCGCCGGAGATAACAAGTGTTGGAATATTTACACTGCATGCACCCATTACCAGCGATGGTGTTGTTTTATCGCAACCACATAACAGCACTACACCATCAACAGGATTGGCTCTTATTGATTCTTCCACATCCATGCTTACCAAATTTCTGTAAAGCATTGCAGTAGGCTTAACCAATGTTTCACCCAATGACATTACGGGAAACTCAACAGGAAAGCCACCGGCTTCCAGCACACCTTTCTTTACTGCTTCGGCAAGTTCCCGGAAATGCGCATTACAGGGTGTAAGCTCACTCCAGGTATTGCAGATGCCAATTACAGGTTTGCCTTCAAACATATCTGCCGGTATGCCCTGGTTCTTCATCCATGCACGATAAATAAAACCATCTTTACCTGTACGGCCAAACCAGTTGCGGCTTCTTAATTGTAGAGTTTCCATGATTCAAATATTTTCCTGTGCTACTTTTTATTAGATTTTGTAACGGGCTTTAAATCTACTTTAATCTTTCGTTGCGTCGCACACTTGTGCTGAAGAAATTTTATACGGCTTCTGCAATAGTGTTTCCGGGAGAAGCTTTTATTGCTACAGATTTTGGGTGGCACTCTTATTGGCCAATACAGGTTTATATTCATTAAGGCATGTTGTATTGCTCGAAATACAATACGGCCGTACAAGAGTGCGACGCAAGAAAAGTATAATCGGAGTTACAGAACCCCTGATTCATAAAATAAAAAAAACCATTGAAATTATTTTCAATGGTTTCCAGGTGCCCGGGACTGGTTTTGCTTCATTCAGTTTGAGGATTTCCCTCGTACCTCGGGAGGATCCTGAAACTGTTGCAGCGTCTTTTCGCACAAAAAAAGATTTCCACTGCAATCCCTAACGCAACTGCCAGCGAGTATTAAGTGTTTTGTTTAAGTCTCGCCGGCAAGGCTTTCTTTTGGCATTGCCCAAAAGAAACAAAAGGCAAGGTGTTTTTCGTTGCCGCGGGCTAGGGAGCCGTAAAAGCAACAGAATAAGAATTTAGCTAATGAATTGTTTTGTATCTGCAGCAAGAACCAAGCTGTGAAAAGTAAACACAATCTTTTTTCTCTCAACTTCCCCACCTTCGGCAGTACTGTTCATACGCAAGCTTAGGTATTCTGCGGGTAACTTTGCGGTGGCCGAAAATATTGAAATCATTATTGTGGTTGCAGCCAAACTATTGATACACCTTTATCTTTTCCTTTTGCAAGTCTTAAGGTTGCATACGTATTTGTTTCTTTATTGTAGTCTGAAATAGAAAACAAAGCAAGATTGTGATCTCTTTTTTCTGGTTGGCCAAACACATATTGGCGTTCCGGCATTATATCTGTGCCCGATGCATTAAAATAATAAGCATCACAATCTCCAACACCTATAATTGTAGTAAGCTTGCCTTTCTTTACAGACTCTCCATTTTCATCGACATCGTTAAACAAAATATAGTTTCTATTTGTACCACTTAAATAAGCGAAAGATTTATACTGATTGCCTTCGTAAAGTTTTTGACCTGTGCCTTCCCTATTTGACAAGTAGAAAGAGGGAATAACCATATTCGTAAGTTTTTGATTCTTGGGAACAAAATATTGATTTACTTCTTTACCATCCTTGTCATACGTAACGACTGCAATATTCCCTAAAACAGCAGTATTGTAACCCCCACCGCTTGAACCTGATGACCATATGTTTGTTACTTCCTCATAGACTATAGAGAAACTTCCATCATTATTAATATAGAAGTTTTGAGGCATCCCTGTAAAACCATTTTTTTTGCCAAAAAGTTCAGTGCTTTTGTCATTTACTTTTGAGGGATATTGGTCATCTTCCTTTATTACGCTGTGTTGCAGAGGATCTATAAAAGCTATAAATGTGCTGTACGTATTGTGCTTATGGTCAATTTCTACCGTACCAAGAAGAATTAATTTCTTTGTTACGGAATTATACTTTACCAATGAAGAAGATAGGTTTAAATCTTTTGTGAAATCTATGTTGTCAATTTTGGGATTTTTTGAATCAGCTTCAAAACTCGCGACTACTAATTGACCATTCAAATAGCCAACTATACTTAATTTTTTGTTTTCTGTAAAAGTCATACCAGCATAATAAAAGTCGCCTTTTTCGTTAGGTGAATAAACAATGTTGTTTATTTCTTTATTATTACTATCATAAAAAACAATTGTCAGACGTCTATCCTCATCTTTTTCAGGAAAATTCATCATTGCAAGCACATAGTTTTCACTATTTGGATCCTTTAGAATATTAAAGTCAGGGGATGGTACACCGCCTAATGCGTTTGCATAACTTATTGCTAAACTCAACTTGTCAGTATTTTTGGCTATTGTAGTTTCTTCTTTAAGAGCACCGGTGTTACCATCAAAAACAAGTCTGTAAAGAAGGCGTGCTTTATCATCTGTTTCACTTATAAATAAATCAACATTATCTCCAATTGGTAAAACAGCTGTTATTGAACCAACTTTTAATTTTCCATATTTCGGGTTTACATGCTGCTCCGCCTTTAGTTTGTGCGATTCATCATAGATTTTTACATCTATTCCATCTTTGATAGTAATGCGCAGGTATGCCGCATTCCCGTTTTTCATCTGGATTAGTTTGCAGTACCCATCTTCGGGTTCTTTAAATACAGGACTTTCCGCAATTTGTTTAAACTGCGCATTTGCTGAAATAGATAATAAAACTATCGTAAAGACGGTGCAAGTTTTAATGATGTGCATAGCAATCGGCTTTGGTTGTTATAGTAACAATTTAAATAAAATAATTCTTTTGTCTCTTTCTTAGTTCTAAAAGCTGAATATAAAAACATAGCTATTGTTTAACAAATTGTTGCACCGTTTCATTCTCACCATTTTTGATTTTCAGGAAATATGTACCCGCTGGCAATGATCGTATATTCCATGAATAGCTATAGCTATCCGTGATTGTTTTTGCAACGATTAATCCATTGCCGTTATGGATAGTAAGAGTTGTTTTTTCTCCCTGTTTTAATCCCTCTATACTGAGAATTGCAGATGCAGGGTTAGGATATACTTTAACATTGATGTCGCCGAAGTTCACCAATACTATTTTTGAATAATCTATATGTCCATCTTTATCTACCTGCTTCAAGCGATAGTAATTCTTGCCTACAAATGAATGGGTATCTTCAAAGGTATATTGTTGAACCTGATTAGAGTTTCCTTTACTGGTAACTTTTGCTATTTCTTTAAAGTTGTTATTAACGCTACCGCTTCTTTCAATAATAAAATGATCATTGTTTATTTCTGATGCGGTCTGCCAGTTGAGTAAAACAGATTTACCATTAACTATAGCGTTAAACGATAAGAGCTTGATGGGAACGATAGCTTCATAATTATATCGTACTACAGAATAATCATTATCAGTTCCGTTATAAGAGTATCCGCCAAGCACAATCTTATTGTCTGGCTGTATAGCAGTAGCGAAAGCAAAATCATCGTTGGTTCCTACAGGTGTTACGACAAAACCATTTGTTCCAAAGGAGCTGTCAATATTACCATTTGCATGATACCTGATGAGAGCAAAGTCTATATTTGAAGACCCTTTCGTTGTTCCACCCTGTACAATTTTTCCATCATCTTGAATGGCTAAGCAATAGGCATTATCAAAATCCGTACTGTTGTCTTGAGAAGTGTTAAGTTTAGTGATTCTGATTCCATCTACTCCAAAAGTCGAATCAAGGCTACCAGCGGCATTGAATCGTAATATTGCGAAACTGTTATTTATACCATCTTTTGAAAAACCTGATACAACAATTTTGTCGTCTTCCAAAACTCGTAATTGTAAGCCAGCCGGGTAAGGTGAGTTGGCATAAGCTAATGCTATTCCATTATCACCAAAAGAACTATCACGAAGTCCATTGTCTTTATAACGAATTAGCATTATAGAATCCCGTACTTGATGCTGTGAACTTTCGAATTGGTTAAAGCCTGCAACTACTATTTTTCCATCAGACTGTATGCCAACATCGTAAACCGGAATATCATGATCAAGTATCATTTCACCGATTCCATTTATGCCAAATGTGCTATCTAAAATGCCAGTGGAATTATAGCGAAGCAATGCGAATGAGTTTATATAGGCCCCCAAATGTGTCACATATGCCGTAATTAATATTTTTTGGTCTGATTGAATTGCTATACCTGTTCCAGTCCAACCGCTACTAAAATTAGATACTACTTTGCCGTTAACTCCAAAGCTGCTGTCCAAAGACCCATTTGTTTTATACCTTGCTATGGCCAACTGACGACCTGAGTTTCCAGTGGTAGCACCTACCAATAAGATTTTACCATCTTCCTGCAATGAGATAACTCTGGCACCGCTGGTACTATTGGCCGTATCGAAGCTTGTGAAGACCGTACCATTAATTCCAAAATGGGCATCCAGAGAGCCATCAGAATTATATCTTATCAAAGCAAAATTAGAATTAGAAGTGCCTCCTATCAAAATTTTGCTATCTGGCTGAACTGTTACGGCAGAACCGTAATCATCGCCGTTCAGGTTTGTGATTACTTTTCCGGCGTTACCAAATGTCACGTCTAACGTTCCGGGTTGCGCTATGCCCGAAACAACTACAAACATAAACGACACCATTGCTAAAAAGTATTTCTTCATATAAAATGCTTTATTGCTTGACAAATTTGAGTGCTGTTTGTTTCATTCTATTTTCAATATGCAAATAATAAGTACCTGGTGCAAGAGATTTTATATTCCAAACAAAGGAAGAAGTATTAATGCTCTTCGCAGCTAATACATGACCATTTATATCAAGAATAGAAATTTGTGTTTTATCAAGTGTGCTTAGTCCCTGTATATTCAATACATCTTTTACAGGGTTTGGATAAATCTTTACAGACATGTTATCAACGCTAATATCTTCCTGTGTTGTGGAGTTAGTAAATGCAAAGGATGGATCATCATTTTTTATTACACACACTGCGCTGTCAAGTGTACCAAGGACAGCATTAACAGGGTTGCTTAGTACTAAAGCAAATCTTTCATTGGCTTCTCTTGTATTGTCGCCAATAATTGATACAATGATATTCCCGGCAGGCTTTCCAGCCTTTATTCTAAGGGTTCCTGCAGTAGCAGTGTAATCTGAACCGGCAAGAGCGTTGAGGTTCTTTGTCGTATAATTTACAAATACATCTACTGGAGATAGCTTATTTAAGATTACTTTGAATTGCGCAGGTGATGTAGTGCCAGTATTACCCTCTAATACGGAGATTGATTTTTTAAGCGCAACAGTTACTAATTCGTCCTTTTTAAAACGGGCAAGACTAAAATTGGGTTGACCCGCAGTAATTAATTTTTCATCTTGCTGCAAGACAGCATCATAAACAACTGTATTAGTCCCAAAGCTTAATCTGTTGCTGCCATTGTTGCCAAAAGAATTATCGAGTGAACCATTAGCATTAAGCCGAACCACCTGTACTAAAGTATCATTAGCCATACCTGACAATATAATTTTACCATCACTTTGCAGCAACACCTTTCTTACTGATGCAGCAGTGCCAAATGGCAACAAGGTAACTTTACCATTTGTTCCAAAGGATAAGTCTGGAGAACCATTTGCAGTAAATTTTGCTACCGCAATTTCACCTTTATTTGTAAGTGGGTTTGTTGCTGTGCCTGCGGCTATTATACCTCCATTTGGTGTAAGAGCAATTGAATAAATTGTATCAGAACCGCCGTAGAAATCAATAATCGTTTGGCCGTTATTACCGAAGCTACTGTCATAGCTCCCGTTTGTGTTTAGCTTTGCTACACTAAAGTCCTGTGAAGAATAAGAAGGCGCACCACTTTGAGCCAGTAATATTTTTCCGTCAGACAAAATTTTTATATCTCTTACGTTTAATGAATCACCGGTACGAAGCAACTTGCCATTGACAGCAAATGTTGAATCTATTATCCCGTTTGGTTTGTATTTCACGAGATAAAAACCATTAATGTTTCCACCCACCAAAATACTGCCATCAGATTGTAAGGACATTGCATTTGTTCCTCCAAAAGGAATGAACTCATTATACAACACAGTAACAACTTTGCCACTTACACCAAATGTTGAATCAATGGTTCCGTTACTTAAATATCTTGCCAGGGCAATGTAAACTACCTGTACTTGACCCAATGCTACTGCTGTCAATGATGCGAAGGGTGGCGTAACGGTACTGTAATATCCTCCAGCGAGTATTTTTCCATCTGGCTGCACAGCAACTTTTGTAGCAAATGCCCGCGTTATGCCAAATCCAAAGAGAGTATTGACTTTTCCATTTAGACCGAATGTTGAATCGGGATGACCATTAGTCAAAAAACGACTAACCATAAAGTCTACACTGAAAGAATTGTGATAAAGGTATCCTGCCATTACTATTTTGCCATCACTTTGTAACCCTGCACTTGTACCATATACAAAACCAGATGTTTCAGCAAAATCGGTGCTTACTTTACCATTTACACCAAAGCTACTATCAAGTGCGCCGGCTTGTGAAAAACAATATTGAGAAAGTAACAGAAAATATAGTACTGATAAGCGGTTAAGTACAATTGTTTTCATATGGATTAAGAGTTAGTTGAAATAAAGATAAAAGAATATATGCAAATATGTTTATGTGCAATAAATTCTAAAAGGAAATTAATACAAGAGATACTCTTACTCGCGTCTTAGCAGGCCCATCTAATAAGAAATCAATTATCTGCAAACTTCAGAACAAACTGTCCCCTGTACTGTCCCAAAAAAACAAAAAAGCCCTGAAAGTCAATACTATCAAGGCTTTTAAAAAATTATCTGTGCCCGGGACTGGATTCGAACCAGCACATCCTTGCGAACGCTGCGACCTGAACACAGTGCGTCTACCAATTTCGCCACCCGGGCATTCAGGGCTGCAAATATAAATTATAGAACGATTGTACAAAAACCAATTTAGGGTACCACTAGTAAACTGCAGCCCCGTATATCGCTGTTGTCTATACGGCCCAGCACTTCAAAACTGCCATCTTCATATACAATGCCTGCATCGTCAGTAGCAATGAAACTGCAGCTATCTATATTGGCAAGATCAATGATGTTGAGTACACCTCTGCCCGGTTCTTTAACAATCAATGGATCTTCCTCGTCTCTTGCCAATACTTTCATCCAGGGCGGGCAATAAAAACGCCCATTACTTTTTGAATAAGCCTGACTTAACAGTTCAGTCATTCCGTATTCTGAATGTACTGCATTCACACCAAAACTTTTCATCAATTTAACATGTACTTCCTGCCGTGTAAGTTCTTTTCTTCTGCCTTTCATGCCACCGGTTTCCATGATGACTGTATGCTGTAATGGTAAAGCAAATTGTTCGGCGAAATCAAGCAGGGCAAAGGTTACGCCTATCAGTAATGTTTTTTGTTGCCGTTGCTCAAGCGAAGTAAGTAATGATTTTACCTGCTCAAATTCGTATAAATAAAAACCGCTTTGTGCATGGTTACTTTCTTTTATTAATGCATCAACCATTACAACAAGAGAAGAATTTTTCCTTTCCAGGTAAGCAGGCAATAATCCAATAATGCACCATTCTTTTATATCTCCATAAAACATTTCGAAACAATGCATAAAACTCTTTCTATATAAATCAGCATCTTTTACATAATGCCTGCTGTTGATCGTAGTGGTAGTGCCACTGCTTTCAAAAATATACTGTGGTTCAAATGCTGTACTTGTTACCTGATGCGTTTTAAAAAATGATATGGGCAAGAATGGAATTGCAGCAGAAGACTGTATGTTTGAAATATCAGCATGCATTAGTCTGCACCATTCCTGATATACATTATTAGTTTCAAACTGGTATTGTAAAACCTGCCGCGCTTTTTGTTCAAAAGAGATGCTTTCATCAAAAATATTGTTAACAATTGCACTGCGCTGCATCATGTGTTGACCTTAATTCTCTAAATTTGATTAGAAAGAAAAATAATGAGAGCAAAAATATTGATAGTAAGCATACTAACCATTTTAATGGCGGCCTGTAATAAAGATCAGTTTACAACAAAACCACAATTAACTTTTGAAAGTTTTAGTACAGATATTGTTCCTGCACCAGGGCAGCTTGAAATAACGCTGAAATATACAGACAAAGAAGGTGATATACAGGATACCATTTATGTAGAAAGGCGATCTGTTAATTGTAACACCGATACACTAAGAGCGTTTTATCCATTGCCTTCAAACGTTCCTGAAGTTAAAAATGCAGAAGGAAAGATCGTGATCAGTTATTCACATGCACCTGATTTTACCTTTCCGGATATTGGCGAGCCCACCTGTGGTACTGCTGCTGATACATGTATTTACAGGTTTGCGCTTTCTGATAAAGCCGGTAATACAAGTGATACTATATCTTCGCCGCCTCTTATAATAATTAAAAGATAACTGTTGCTGAAACGCCTTGCTAATTTTATTTTCTATGGTAATTATTTTTATGGCTGCTGCACAGTAGCACTTGCAGCAGAGGCCAGCCTGCAACAGGAACTTCCATTCAACTCAATATATTTTTATCTCTTACTTTATTTTGGAACAGTACTGTTTTATACTTACGCGTATATACAGGAGGGCACTACGGCCATAAACAATAAACGCAGTAAATGGTATGCTGCAAATTATTTTCTTGTAAGGCGCACACAACTGTTATGGCTGGTCTGCTGCGCAGCTTTGGCCGTTTATTTATTGATCTACCATTTTCATGGGCTGCAAAATATAGGCGTTACTCAAATGTTATTGCCTGCAGTATCTGGCTTTGCGGCATTGGCATATTATGGTATACCGGTTGGTATTCAATCAACATTTAATCTCCGGAAAACAGGATGGTTCAAGCCTTTTGCCATTGGTTTTGTGTGGGCAACTGCGGTAACTTATATGCCGGTGTTGTGGCATGAAGTAGAGCAGGATACCATATATTATTTCAGTGCATTTAATGCATGGTTCCTTATAAAAAATTTTATGTTTATAAGCCTGCTGGCAATTCTTTTTGATATCAAAGATTATGCAACTGACCACAACAAACGGCTAAAGACTTTTGTAGTACGTTTTGGTTTACGTAAAACTATTTTTTATGTCATTATACCACTTACTATTCTGGGATTGATATCGCTTATCATCTTTGCTACGCTGCTGCAGTTTCCTTTGTTGCGTATTATTATAAACAGTGTTCCGTTTATATTACTGGTACTGGTAGCATGGAGCATGCAACGCCGCAAATCAATACTGTATTATCTTGTAGTGATTGATGGATTGATGCTCGTAAAAGCATTATGTGGCATTACTGCATCTTTGATGCTTAAATAGTTTGAAATAGATACTTTTGTTCCCGGCTGTAATGCAGGTGGCATCGCCTCTTGCGTCGCACACTTATACTGAAGAATATAATTCAAAACTAAAAAGGCAAAAGTCAAAATATTTTTTACTTAGCTCACTATTGAGCTAAACGTACAAGTGAGTGACACAACAGGCGATCAATAGTATTACAAAAGCCGGCTAACAAAAAATAAATATTCACTTATAACATTGAGATCATGGCAAAGGCAAAAGAAAAGAAAGCAAAACATAAATCTGTTATTACAGATACATCATTCGCATTTTTGAAGAATTATATTAACACTGCATCACCGGTTGGTTTTGAAAGCGGCGGACAAAAAGTTTGGCTCGAATACATAAAACCATTTGTTGATACACATTTTACAGATCCGTATGGAACGGCGGTTGGTGTAATAAACCCAACCGAATCTTTTAAAGTAGTAATAGAAGCGCATGCGGATGAAATAAGCTGGTTTGTAAATTACATCAATGATCAGGGATTGATCTACCTGAAACGCAATGGTGGCGTAGATCACCAGGTGGCACCTGCAAAACGTGTATGGATACATGGAAAAAAGGGGCCCGTTAAAGCAGTATTTGGATGGCCTGCTATTCATACGCGTCATGGCAACCCGGATCAAAAAGAACCGCAACCAAGGGTTGATAACCTTTTTCTTGATTGCGGTGCCCGAAACAAAAAAGAAGTGGAAGCATTGGGTATTCATGTTGGGGCAGTCGTTACTAATGAAGAAGGTTTTGAAGAACTGGCACATGATTATTATATCGGTCGTGCATTTGATAACCGTATCGGCGGTTTTATGATAGCTGAAGTAGCAAGGCTTTTAAAAGAGCACAAAAAGAAATTACCTTTTGGTTTGTATATAGTTAATGCTGTGCAGGAAGAAATTGGTTTGCGTGGCGCTGAAATGATCGCACGTCGTATAAAACCAGATGTGGCTATTATTACAGATGTTACACACGATACACAAACACCGATGATCAACAAAGTGGTGGAAGGTGATATTGCATGTGGTAAAGGCCCTTCACTGGCTTATGGCCCGGCGGTGCACAATAAATTATTAAAGCTGGTAGAAGGTGTGGCAGAGAAGAAAAAAATAAATGTGCAGATGCGTACGGTAAGTCGCAGCACCGGAACAGACACAGACAGTTTTGCTTATGCAAATGATGGTTGCCCTTCTGTATTAATTTCAATTCCTTTGCGTTATATGCATACACCGGTGGAAATGCTTCATAAAAGTGATATTGAAAATACTATACTGTTAATGTACGAAACGTTGCAGGAGCTTTCGCCAAAAACAAACCTGAGTTATCTCTAACCGCAAACACAAAGAGACGAAAAGATTCGTTTTTATTTCTCTGCGTCTTAGCGCCTCTGCGGTAAAATAAAAAATCGTATCTATGTCACGCCGCAAGGCGTGACATTTTTTATGTACCTCAAAAAATTATATCAGCATAATAAATTTTGGTTCATTGTGATAATAGTCTTTATCGCAGGGCAATTATTTATTAATTATAAAAGAGGTGTGGTGTTCTCGCCTTTCTATCATTATGGCATGTACTCATCGGTAATAAAACCTGAAGCGCATTACAATATTCCAGAAGTGTTTGTGGATGGTGAAAGACTTGCTGCAAAAGATTTTTCGCCACAGGAGTGGGACAATATTATGCAGCCTGTTATACAATTCCGTTTTCAACAGGGATGGAATAATGCAATCTATCAAAACGAAATTCAACGTTTTTTACCTTTTGCAGATGCTACAAAATTCAACAATAGCATTACAAAAGAAGAATTTGATCAATGGTACCAGCTGCACCTGCAAAACTTACTGGACAAAAAAATAAATAAAGTGGAAGTTATTATCAGTGATTACAATTTTATTGATGACACATTTCAAAAAGCAAACAACTAAACTTATTGCGAAATAATTTTAAATACAAGGTTATTCTATATTACTGCATCATCTTTTATGTACTGATGTTGTATAAATGGAGCAATGATCTTTTTCTTTACCAGTCAGAACCTTCTTTTTTCTACACCAGGCAGGATGTATTTACCTGGTTGTTTATGCAAACAGGCTTGCATCAATGGTTGATCAATAATCCACCAGGCTGGATATTGGCAGACCTTCTTTTTTACAGCATGCCGCTAATCTATTTAATTATTTACCGGTATAAAAATAATGCAGCAAGCGTTGTTGCAATTATTATGCTGCTGATAAACTGGTGTTATATACAATGCTATACACTGTATCCAATAAATTCGATTGAGAGTTATATTGGCTGGCTGTTATTTCCTATAGTATTTATTCCAAAAAAAGAAAAAACCTTCATACTGCTATTTGATGGACTACGTTATTTTCTTTTATTCTTTTTTGCGTCTGCCGCAATATGGAAATTTGTACAAGGTGGCATCTTTGACGTTTCTGAAATGAGCGGTATTTTATTGTACCAGCACAACCAGTTGCTTACTAATTCACCAGGCTACTGGTTAACCAGTTTTTACCTCTATCTTATACAACACCAGTATTTATCTTATTCTTTCTATTTGTCGGCTACTCTACTCGAAGCCTGCTTCATTATTGGGTTCTTTACAAAAAAATACGACAGGTTACTGGCATTATTATTTCTGATATTCCTGTTGATGGATTGGCTTGTAATGCGCATACCTTATTTCGAGATAAGCGCATTAATGTTAACATTACTATTAAAATCGCCTGAAAACAAACAACAACAGGCTTAAGTTGTTGATAATGTGTGTACGCAGGCTTTTGAAAATAATTTATTTTTGCCGGGCATGAGAACAGCTATGAAAGTACGTATTGCCATACTTGATATGAATGAGGGTCATCCCAACCAGGGGATGCGCTGCATACGTGAGATCATTAATCAATGGAGCGAAAGCAATCAATACGACGTGGAATATGATGAATTTGAAGTTAGACTCAAAAAGGAGATTCCTGATCTTTCTTATGATATTTATATCTCAAGTGGTGGTCCCGGCTCTCCAATGGAAAGCGAAGGCATGGAGTGGGACAATGCTTTTTGCAACTGGATAGAAAGACTTGAGCACTGGAACAATGACATTGCCAACTATCCAAAGAAACATGCTTTCTTTATTTGCCATAGCTTCCAGTTGGCATGCCGCTATTATAAAGTAGCCAATTTAGGCAAACGTAAATCAACTTCTTTTGGTGTGTTTCCTGTTCACATGCTGCATGAAGGAAAAAATGAACCTGTTTTTGATGGCCTCCGCGATCCCTTCTATGCCGTTGATAGCCGCGATTACCAGGTTGTAGAACCCAACCACAATCATATAAAATCAATTGGTGCGCATATTCTTGCCATCGAAAAAGAAAGGCCTCATGTTCCTTACGAAAGGGCAATCATGGCCATGCGTTTCAATGAATATTTTATTGGCTCTCAATTTCACCCCGAGGCAGATGCCATCGGCATGAGTATGTACTTGCAGCGCGAAGACAAAAAGCAAACCGTTATTGCAAATCATGGTGAAGCCAAGTGGCATAGTATGATAGAACAACTCAATGATCCTCGTAAGATCATGTTTACTTACAGCCATGTGCTGCCTAATTTTTTAAATATTGCTGTTGGCGAATTGGTAGAGAGTTAAACAATTTTTTTGTTTCCCGGCACCTGTATTTTCATAGCATCACCTGTTGTGTCACTCACTTGTACGTTCAGAACATTGATGGTTCTTATTAAAATCGTAACAGTATAATCAGGAATTATTTTGTTTTACTGTAAAGACTGACAAGGTTTTTTTGTTAGTTAACATACCCTTCTTCTTCATTCTATTTGGTTTTGAAATAATTGTCCAGAGTTAATAATGCGGACTTAAATTCCTGAAATCTGTCTTTGCTGAGAATTTTTATGAACGCTTTTTCTAAGTCTTGATTTGCTTTCTTAAAATCATCTAAAAATAGGCGTCCTTTTTTGGTCAATGAAAGCGTTTCTGATTTTTTATTGTTTTCTGTTGGGCTTGTCATCAGGTACCCGTTTTCAATTAATTCATGCTTCAATTTTGAGATGGCTTGTCTTGAAATACCCAACTGTTTTGCGACAATATTATGATTGTTCTCCTTTGTTTCAATACGAAGCAAAATACTTACGTGGGTTGTTCTTATGTCTGGGTAGCCTATGTCAGTCCATTTTTGATTTGATGAATTAGTTAATTGTCTTGACAAATGGTGTATTAGTCCCGAAATATTTTTTTCATCATTCATTTGGAAATATCATTTTGTTTGTTGTAAGTTTGTCAATAGTATTGACAACATGTAAACTGTACTGACACAAATATAAAACAATAAAATGAAAATGAAAATCGATAAAATTAGCTCTGCAGCATTAAAATCTCTTCAGGTTGCTAATGAACAAAATGTTGCTGTTTGCATAACTGTTACAGATGATGGCGGGCATATTGTCTACCAAATTAGAATGAATGACGCCAACTTTATGACAAATGAAGTTTCTTTCTTAAAAGCAAAAACCGCTTTTTTATTTAAATGCCCATCACACGTTTTAAGAACAATTACAGAAAAAGCGCCTGTTTTAGTTCAAGCTATTCAGCAAGTGCCAGGGGATGCATGTATGTTAGAAGGTGGTTTACCTTTAAAACTTAATGAAAAAATTGTAGGTGGTGTTGGAGTGTCTGGTGGAAACTTTGAACAAGACTTGTTAATAGCTATCGCATTTGTTGAAACTTTAAGCGAACTACAAAATGGAAATTAATATTGTTGTTAATTGCACCTACGTCAGCCATGTTATTGCCGATGCAATGTTAGCGCCGGTTATTTTACATGCAATGCTCTCTTTAGACATCATTAATTACTGGTTCTTTTTTTCACAAGTGCTTTAATTATATCAATTACAATATTTATCTATAAGTTTTTCCTCTAGTCCGCTTTGTTTAGCTTTTTTTGCAAGAAGGTTAAATATTGGTGATAACAATTTCATGACACCTGGAAGGTATGAATCACTTATACTACCAATAATAGCCACATGACTAAGACTTTTTGGTATTGACTTTTTATCAGTAAGACCATCTTGCGCCAATCCATAAAGGATTCTTAAGGAGTTTTCAAACCCTTTATGTCCGGGTGTTATCTTTATATTGAATCTGATTTCTTTGTTCCCGGGGTTAAAAAAACTATGAACTTGATTAGGTGGCACGGAATAAGCCTCATTGGGTTGTAAAATTTTTATTTTGTTGCCATGTAATTTTAATCCTAACGCTCCGTCAATAGCCGTAAATGTCTCGGTAAATGTTTTATGGTAGTGCGAAAAATTTCCACCTTTTGGCATTAGTGTTAATTCTAATTCTGAAATTTTCGATTTTCTTTCATCGCTTGTTTGGATAAATGTAATTGTGTCTTTTATGATTGGGTTAATAATTTTCCTTTTCACAATGTTGTCAGCTTTTATTTAAACTTTAATTGAATTATGGATAGTGATTTTCATACGGTAATTTTACAGCCGTGAGATGCTTCTTTTAGTTGATTCTCTATTGCCTCGCCATCAATTAACGCCCAATGTTCAATAATTCTGTCATCTTTGATTTTAAAATGTCTGTAACCACGTGTGTACAGTTCAATTCCTGTGGGCTCAATGCCACGCCAAACACCAATATGCTTTAATTTCATTTTTATTCTCACCATACTTTGATCACCTTCTGTTACTTGATCTTCAACGGTCGTATTGTGCTCAAATGAAATACCTGTTGCAATAACCCACTTCTTTAGCCCTTCTTTGTCTGGGGAAAGCATTGGTAATAAGGAATGATCTTTGAACGCCGTATGTAAAAAGCTATCGAGCATTTCAAACGACTTTTTATTCCAGATTTGTTCAATAAACTTCTGTACTAAAACTGAATTTTCCATTTGCGATATATTTTAATTTATTCGCAAAATTGGAGATTGAATCGATCACTGACCTGTGTCAAAAATCACAAAATTCATTTTATAGCACGAAATCTGCTTAACGTTTCTCTGCTGATTCCTAAATAGGATGCTGTTTGAGTTAGGGAAATTCTTTGCAGAAAATCGGGATATTGTGAAACTAATGCATCAAATCTTTGTTTGGGTGTTAATAATTTAAAGCCATCAGAATGTTCTTCGTATTTTGCCGTTATCAGTTCCAAAACCTTTCTTCCAAAAGATTCAATTTGGTGCGATTGTTTGTATGCTTCTAAAAGTCTTGTTTTGTCAATCTTCACCGCCTTGGTTTTCTCGTGAGCCTTTATGTTGTATTCTGATTTTGAAGATGTTCTCAGGCTCTTGATATTGGTTGCAAAATCATTTTCGAAATAAAATGCGGTATTGATCTCTTTTCCATCCATGTTATAGCATGATTTGCAAACCCCCGAACTTATAAAGTAAATCGAGTTGCAGATTTGTCCTTCTTTCAATAAAGGCTCATTTTTTTTAAATTGCATTTCTGATACACAGTCAGATAAAATGCTCCAGTTTTGCTCCGAAAATTCGGTTATGGATTCAATATACCTTTTTAAGTTATTCATTTCTGTTAATCCAGATAATTATGGGCGCTAACGTTGACGGCTTGGCAATGTGGTGATATTTGAAAATCGTCAGCCCGTAACTGCTGTTAAATTTATAATTAAAAATTCATTGCTCACTTATTGCTCGGTGTTATTCTTCTGCTGAAACTGAAGCTGAAAAGTGAACCAAAAACTCAGAATATATTAGTCGCCCTGCCATAGCAGCAGAGCCTGTTGGCTGTAGCGCTACTCTCGGCGCAAAGTCTTAACTCCATATCGTATAGCCGCTTCAAGTATTTCAATGTTTATATCTTTTAGCGTTTTGAAATTAATGCAATACCCAGTCACGCTCGCCTTGCCTATTTTTTTCCATAAGTGTTGGCTAAGTATGCCTTATCATTGATACCAAGGATATAGACAGACATCCCGGTTTTGTTTGCACGTATACCATTTTAATAAAACTCTCTGGTTTTTCCATCAACATATTTTATGGTGTCAAGTCCATATCCTATATTAGGATTAGCAACAGTTTTATTTTCACTGTTTTTACCATCCAGGAACCATAATTTACGTGCTGGCATTATTTTCAGAATGATGTGGTGCAACTCTTGCATGTCGCTGCGTTTTGGTTCAGATTGACCAGTAATATACTCTTTGATTTGTTCTTGTACGTTCATATAAAATATTAGATTACGGGTAGCTTACTTTACCAAGCCGGTTTGATAACGCAAGATTGTAAATGTCTTTCAAGTTGGTCTTTTTGTATTGAAATAACTTGTGAATAAACCCTTTCCGGCTTCGCTTACAAACTCCAAGGTCAACAGCGGTCAAAGAGATGTAATGGATACAAACCATACACAGAGAAGGTTTTGGTCTTCTAGAACATGTTACTGCAACTTATTTTAAGCCCACTGGCGCAGGTAAAATTTTTATGCCGCTAATGCGCTTTATTAAAAGGCAAAAAATAGATGCCTTTTAAAAGCTTCTATTTGCTTATGAAGAGAAATTACAAATAACTATTTTTTAAATTAAAGTTGCCCAACAGTGACCAATATTATAAGTAGCCAGGAAAAGTTATCTTGTGTAATTCAAAGTCTTCGCAAATTTCATTATGTCGTTTGCTAATAATTCAGGTTGCTCCATAGCTGCAAAATGTCCACCCTTTGAAATTTCTGTCCAGTGTTGAACATTATAACCTCTTTCAATAAATTTTCTTGGCGGAAATGGTTCTTCCTTACGAAACTTTACAATCCCAACCGGGACATTAATAAAATCGTTCTTTAAAAAATGTAAGGGTACTTTGCTTACTTCATTATACAACCTGATAGAAGAATGAATTGTTTCAGTAAACCAGTAAAGACTAATATTAGCAAGTAATTCGTCTTTTGTAAATACACTTTCGATATTGCCGTTGCAATCGCTCCATGCGTAAAATTTTTCAACAATCCATGCACAAAGCCCAATGGGTGAGTCGGCTAAACCGTATGCAAGTGTCAATGGTTTTGTACGGTGTTGATGTGCATAAGCTCCTTCTGTTTTAGACCACTCGTCCGAGCTTTTTTGAAATTCAATTTCTTCCGCACTATATTTCTCTGTTTCAGATAAGAAAGGAAGGTAAGAACTGTGAATATAATTGAGATGTAAGCCAAGCACTTTGTCAGGATGTCTTAGGGCAAGGGCAGTGTTAATACCTGCTCCAAAATCTCCGCCTTGTGCTAAAGCTTTTTTGTAACCTAATTCTGTTATAAGCTTAGCCCACAAGTCGGCAATGAACCAAAGGTCACAACCCGAAGTATTAATTTTTTGCGAAAAGCCAAATCCAATAATGGAAGGAATAATTAAGTCAAAGGAAATTTCTGGGTCAGTAGTAAGATGGGGAATAAGTTTAATCATTTCAAGAAAAGATCCAGGCCAACCATGTGTAATAATAAGCGGAATTGATATTTTGCCTGTCCCTTTGATATGCAGAAAGTGAATTTCAACCCCATCAATCTCTGCTATATAGTTTGGATATTGGTTAATTTCATTTTCGGTCATTCTCCAATCAAACTTGTTCAACCAATAGTCTGCAAGTTTTTTTATATAAGATAAATCGGCTCCGTATTCCCAACCAGAGTTTTTGATTTCATCTGTCCAACGAGTTTGTTTAATTCTAAATTTTAAGTCGTCTATTTCGACTTGTGAAATTTGGCATTTGAATTCAGATGTCATTTGTTACTTGTCTTATGTTCTTGCTTTAAAAGCTATATTAGTCGAGGGGTAGCAGTGCCGCCAATTTGGTTGCTTATAATGGATTAGGCCTTGGCTATGTGGCGGATTTTTAGCACAAAAGTTCAATAGAATTCCTAATGTTGAACTTTTCACAAATGCTTCATAGAAGCAAGTCAGCCGCCATATTGCCAAAACCGATGTTTGCGGTTCGGGCTTCTTTTCTTAGAACTTTATTTTTTCCTATTGATGTCCTTTTTGTAATTCTTTACCATTTTTCCGAATTCTTTATCTTTTTTCCGTCTTTCAACAACCGAAGATTCAAAATGAGCTTTCTCTCTTTTTAATTTTAGGTAATTTTCATATGAAGCTCGGTCTATTTCTCCCTTTTCAACGGCTTCAATAACAGAACAACCTATCTCATTCGTGTGAGTACAATCTTTGAACTTACAATTCTGAGAAAGCCTGATAATCATATCAAATGTAATTTCTAATCCGCTTGTTGAATCGGCAATACCTACTTCTCTCATTCCTGGATTATCAACTAATATTCCTCCATTTTCAAGAATAATTAATTCTCTGTGACTTGTAATGTGTTTCCCTTTATTTGTACTATGGCTAATTGTATCTGTTTTCATTATTGATTTGCCAGAAAGATTATTCAATAGAGTGGATTTTCCAACACCTGAAGAACCAAGCATGCAATATGTTTTACCTTTTTCAATAATCGCTTTTATTTTGTCGTACCCATCTTGTGATTCGTTACTTATTGCAATAATCGGAACATTGTTAATTCGCGCTTTAATTTTCTCCAATATCTCAAAAGTCCGATGTTCATCAATTAAATCAATCTTAGTGAGCACTATAATGGGGCTAACCTTTGATGAATTACAAATTGTCAGATATCTTTCAAGTCTATTAATATTGAAATCCCTATCAGCGGCTTGCATCAATAATGCATAATCAATATTTGTTGCTATTATTTGTATCTCTCCGAATTTACCAACGTCCTGTCTGGAAATTACAGAGAATCTCGGTAATATGCTGTGAATAATGGAAAAATCTGAATCATGAATTGTTATTGCAACCCAATCCCCAACGGCTGGAAAATCTTCACGACTTTTTGATGAAAATCGTAAATTCCCTGTTATCTCGGCTTCAAATTCTCCTTTTTCAGTCTTTACAATATATCTTTCTTTATGTTCCGATATAACTCTTCCAATCTCAAACTCTTTAAGGTTATTCTCATTCCTTAATTTTTCAAGTTTATCATTATATCCTAAATCTTCTAATGTCATTTCAATATAGAATTGATTAGCTTATTCAATACTCACGGTCATCTTTTAGCCTGGCCGCTAACGGGCACGGCTTGCTGCTGCGCTGGTATTTTATAACGTCCAGCCCGGAACACAAGCCCAATTGAAAAACTGAAGATGAAGTTAACAACTAAAGCTCAATAGAATTACGTCTGCTGGATAGTAGAAGATAGTAGCACATAAGCTGGTGTACTTCCGTTAGCCGCTTTCAATGAGTTTATGAAGGTGTTTCCTAAATCTTTTTTAAATCGTCCAAATTTGAAGTAGTGTGTGCTTAGTCAGGCTACCGGTCCGTGCCCAGATGCGCTGTACTTATTTATAATGCAGTTCAGCGGGTTCGCTTTAGGTATGCAAGCCTTGTCACTTGGCTGCAAATTCTGTGTGAGCATACGATTCCAGGAAGCCGCACACCGAACAACGGAAGGTACCTACTGGAACGCACTTTTCCTCTGGTACTTTCGTAACAGTCCAGAAAGCTTTATCCGGTGCTCCTTCAACCCAGTTGATGACACGACGCAAGCCCCCATCCGCCCGGTCGAAGATGAACCCCTGCACCATCTCTCCGTTGCACTTGGGGCACTGAATGGCTTTCGTATTCATGCTCAAACCTCCTGAAAAGGAATTGGAAGAAGTTGTCATACGCTGAATATATTATTCTACTGCCAATATTGGCATTACTAACTCAAATCTACAATAAATTACATCAATTTTTTCGTGAAGAAAAATTGGATAATAGGCAATTTGAATATATATCACGGTAAGATACAGTATGGCTTGTCAAATTTGAAGTAGGATAAAAGAACTTGTATATTACCGTGAGGAGTTCAAAGCTTTTAGACCTGGTCGGGGAAGATATAGGCACAACCCATTTAAGCTTGTTGCCCTCAATGGTTACACATACCCTAAGCAGATTTTTTGCACGGAACTTGTCCCATTATCAAACTACAAATATGTGAAGCTAATAAAGATTTGCTTTTTCAGCCCGCTGATGAACTAATGTACAACGCCGATTGAAGAACCCTGCATTGGCTGATTGTCGTTGCAATATAGCGGCTAACGAGTGCCGGTTTGCTGCCGGAGCGGCATTCTGCGTTCCGTTAGCCCAAATATATAACTAAAGGTTCATTAGAATTACTGATGTTCAGCCGAGATTCGTCAGCCGCTATGGTAGCAAACCTTTTGTTGCCTGTAGTTATTTGTCCAAGCGTGCTGCTGTTGCTTTACTATCTGTATTATATCAATCTTCTTCATTTGTGTCAAATCCAAGATTTTTGAGCCACGTTCTGTTAGTGGCTGGCGTTTCTTCCACCCTGTTGGTTAAATTTCATTCATTTCGTTTACCAATGTTTCGATCAATATTTTAGCGTCCCGGTGTTTTAATAATGAAGCAGATTGTCCTGCCCAGTATGATTTGAAGTCAGGATTTGAATTGGTAGTTGCTGGATATGCCTTTAAGAAGCCCATAAATTTACTTTGTAATGGATAAGGTGCTAAAAGTTTTTCATACGCTTTCAAATCTTCCGTTAGCCTGTTTTTTATCCCTCTTGATAGTCGCCCTGTAAACACTTTTGTAAGTGTTGTATATTTTGCGTCTGGTGTAAATAACTTGTCTTTATGGTCTTGTGAGGCATTAGATTGATTCGTTGCCAAAAAAGCAGTTCCCATTTGTACAGCATCGGCACCTAAAGCCAATGCTGCTTTGATTCCTCTTGCATCTGCAATACCACCTGCTGCAATTATTGGAATTTTTACACTGTCAGCCACCTGTGGAATTAATGCAAAAGTTCCTGTCAATGATTCTTCGGCTGTTCGTAAAAAAGAAACTCTGTGTCCTCCTGCTTCCATTCCTGTAGCCACTATGGCATCAACACCTGCATGTTGTAATGCAATGGCTTCGTCAACTGTAGTAGCCGTTCCCACAGTTTTTATGCCCAATGATTTACAATTTTCTAAAATCGAAGTATTAGGAATACCATATACAAAACTAAAAACAGCAGGTTTTGCCTCAAATATTGCTTCAATTTGTTCTTCAAATTTTGCGCCCAAATTAGTTGGTCTTTCAGGAATGGATACACCAAGTTCGTTGAAGTAAGGTTTAAATAATTCGGTTAGTTTTTTATAGTCTTCATCACCAAATGTTGCCAATCGGCTGTCCCTGTCATTTACCCATAAATTGATATTGAAAGGCTTGTTGGTATGCTTTCTAATTTCTTTGCAAGTCTGAATAATTTCATTTGTAGAAAATGGTTGCCCTCCAAATGAACCCAAACAACCTGCATTTGCAACAGTAGTTGTTAACTCAACTGATGACAAACCTCCTCCAAACGGACCTTGCACAATTGGATACTCAATACTCAAAAGCTTTGTAAACTTCGTTTTATTCCACATTTTCCTTTAGTTATTTTGAGAAGATAAATTTGCAAAAAATGAAAGCGATGTGCTTGTTGCACTTGCTGCAACAATTGCCTTCATAGCACTTCGCCTTTCATTAAATTACTTTTTTAGTTTATCAAATAGTTTTTTTGCTACTTCATTTGATGATTGAGGATTTTGTCCTGTAAGTAATAATCCATCTTCCAAAACATACGATGACCAATCAGCACCTTTTTTATAAATAGCACCTCTTGATTTTAATTTGTCTTCTAAGGAAAACGGGACAACTTTAGTTAGTTGCACTGCTTCTTCTTCGGTGTTGCAAAAACTTGTAAGGTTTTTCCCTGCAATTAAATAGTCCCCATTGTTCAGTTTAACATTTACTAAAGCTGCTGAACCGTGGCAAACAAATGCAATTGGTTTGTCGTGGTTGTAAAATGATTTTATTAAAGCAATAGAATTTTCGTCATTTGCTAAATCCCACATCGGCCCGTGACCGCCAGGATAGAAAATAGCGTCAAAGTTTTTTTGGCTAACAGAAGATAACTTTACAGTATTGCTTAATAATTTTTGAGCAACTGCATCATTAAAATATCTTTTGGTAGCATCTGTTTGAAAACCTGGTTCGTTACTCTTTGGGTCTATTGGTGCTTGTCCGCCATTGGGAGTAGCAACAGTTACTTCAATATTTTTATCGGTAAAGAAATAATATGGAGTTGCAAATTCTTCAATCCAAAACCCCGTTTTTTTACCAGTATTACCTAACTGGTCGTGTGATGTAAGTACAAAGAGAATTTTTACTTTCTTATTTGTTTGTGCAAATGTTGATACAGAACTTAAAGTTAAAACAGCACCAGCTATTATGTATGTTACTAAACTTTTCATTTTACATTTATTTTTTGTTATTGAATTAATTTGATTTTTGAGCAATGAGTTTAAATTGAAGTACAAAGTCGTCGTATATAAGACCGTCTCCTAAATTTTGTAAAAACTTGCCCGAACCATAACGGATATTATACAGTGTTCTGTCAATTACAACTTCGCCGAGTGAATGCAAAGTGTTTGTAAATATTTCAATAGAAGATATAAAACTGATTGGGTGTGAAATGTCTTTGATAGTGAGATTGCCATCAATTTTAAATTTGTTGGTTTCGGTTTTGCTTGAACCAGTTAAAGTTAGTTTAGCAGTTTTAAATTTATCAACCGAGAAAAAATCATCGTTTAATAAGTGTGCTAAAAAATCCTGGTTAGTCTTTTTGTCTTCAATGTCGGTAATCACAATTGAAGTCATATCTATTTGGATTTCTCCGCCTAAAATTGTGTTGTCTATAATTTCAATAGAGCCATTAGCGATATTGATGCTTCCTGTATGTAACCCTAAAACTTTTTTGCCAGTCCAGTTTACAGTACTGCTTGCTTGTTGAATTTGAAATTTTGCCATCCTTTTTTGTTTAAAAATTATGATGCAAAATTCAATACGGGTAGCAGGAACAAAAAGGACATACCGCACAATTTTGATGTGAGGTGGCTCACACTCTATTTTGTTGGAGAATTAAGTCGGCTAAGAGTTTCCCTTGTAACTCCTAAATAAGAAGCAATAAGTTGTTTTGGAACTTTCTGAAAAAGCTGAGGATATAATTGAAGTAGTTGGTCGTATTTTTCTTTGGCGTTATTGCTCAACAATGAAAGTATTCTTTGCTGTAAAGCAACATTGCGTTTATTGGTTTTCTTTCTAAAAAAGTGTTCTATTTTGTGCATCTCGGCACAAAGTTTTTCTCTGTTCTGGAATGATAAGCAAAGTAATTCGCTTTTTTCAATACAGTCAATATTTATAGTTGCTTTTGATTGATTGTAGTACGCCTCATAGTCAGTAATCCACCAGTCTTGCATTCCAAAAGCCAGAATATGTTCTTTGCCATTTTTGTCTGTAAAGTATGATTTTAAGCAACCATCCAAAATAAAAAAATCGTTTGGCACATTTTCTCCTTCTTGAACTACAAATTGATGTTTTTTAAATTTCTTTGTCGTGAAGTGCGAGAAAATATACTCAAACTCTTTGTCTGTAAGTGGTGTTATTTTTTCAATTTGTTGCCGTAAAATATAGCTCATTCACTTTTGAAGTTTGTTTACTGACCCGTCCTGAAAAAAGTTGACTGATTTTGGTGCCGATTGCTCTTCCGTCCAGCCCTGCTGTTGCATACTCATGTTGTGCGGTCGTGCTTCTTTATAATTTATTCTAAATGATATTCTTTATTTAACAATGCAATAAGGTTTTTGCCTTCGCTAAATTGGATTTCCTCGGTGCGTCTAAGCGCATCTAACTGCATCATCACTGATCTTACTTTGTTGCTGTATTCAGTTAAAAGCGCCTTATCACTATTCTCTAATTTTAAAGGGAGAGAAGTATCCAAAAAAATATCAGTGCTTTCATTCCAGAAACCATATATTTTAACCTGATCATAGTTAAATATTTTTTGAGCCGTTTTGCTCATATCTTCTATCAGGGTTTTGTAATAGCCCGAGTTAATTGCAATTGCGTTATTGAAATAATCATAATTGGTGATAGTATCCCGGCAGGTTTTATTTGTTATGAGTGAGAAAGCACCGATGTTTTTTATTTGCAACAAGGTGCGTTGGTCAGGTACAAACATTATTAATCCTAGTCCGTGTCTGAAATTCAGGTAATACAACCTGTGGATATCAAATGGCTTCCCCTCTTTAGCAGCCTGCAATAGGGTGTATAAACTATCCAGTTTTTCAAATTGATTATCACTTGCCGGAAGTATGAGGTTTAGTTGCGCTGTGTCAGATATAAGATCCTCTTTCAGAGCAACCATAAATTCTCTCTCTTTTGATTTGTTCACGTTGTATTCCCGAAAATTCTCTGCAATAAAGCCGAGAGTTACTGCGAGAAATATCATTAAAAATTCAAGAAAATATTCTTTCCATTTTTTTGGTTTATGATGCAGATCGGGGTGATGATGTACTTCCATATTTTCAGTCTCTTGATTTGGATTAATAATCTCCGTGTCTTTAGTAGGAATAATTTCGCCTGAAACATTTTCTGATTGAGTGTTTGTCAGCTTATCTAAATGTTCTTCGTCTGTATTGTTTGTCATTTACTGTTAGTTGGTCAAATTTTTAGAGTGTTCAATCGCATGCCGCACAACGAACAGGTATTGACGAAGTGACCCGTCCTGAAAAAAGTTGACTGATTTTGGTGAATAATCCTGTTAATGGTTGACTAAGATAATACATCCTGAATAAGGTTGAGTAATGAAGTTGTTTACCTGTGTGTTGGCAAAAATATTTTCGTGCCCTCTACAGCTAAGAAAATATTTTTTGTGCGCTGGCTTATCAGGTTGGTTGCATGGTTACCTCCTTTTGTTTTGTGTTGTTTTGATAATAGTTTTTCCATCTTCTTATCTGTGGTCCTTTTTGTGTATGCACCTCAGCAGGTATTTGCCAATTTAAACTGCTGTGTCTTCTTCTGTAGTTGTAAATAGTAATGCATCTTGTGATGTGTATGGAAGCAGCATCGATATCATGATAATAACTGCTGATGAGTTCGGTTTTCAGAATACCATTTACTCTTTCTGCAATAGCATTTTCCAATGGGTCTCCATTGTTGGTCATTGATATTAATGCATGATGTTGCTGCAATAATTTTACATACTCTGTACTGCAATATTGTATGCCTCTGTCACTATGGTGTATCACTATTGCTTCAGGTGGCTTTTGATCTAATGCTTTCTTTAAAGCAACTGCTGCACTGCTCACTTTCATATCATCACTTACATGAAAACCAACGATCTTTCTGGAGTACGCATCTGTTATCAAAAACAAATAAGCAAACCGCTCTTTGAGTGGTATGTAAGTAATATCGGCTACCCAAAGTTCATGAGCCTTTAGTGGAGTAAAATCCTTTACCAGATTGGGATAGCGGTAAAAGTGGTGTTTACTGTTGGTGGTATGAACACTACGTTTGGTTCTTCTTACCAATAGCTTGTTTTGTTTCAGCAGGTCAAAGAATTTATCTCTTCCCATATGAAGATTGTGTTGCTCAAAAAAAGACTGAAGCATGATGAATAATTTTCTTCCGACGCATCTGGGCTGATGCTTTCTTATATGATCAATCTGTTCCAGTATCAGCTGTTCATGATACTGTTGATGGAACTGTTTTTTATTATGCTTATGATAAGCCTGTGCAGAATAGCCCAACAGTTTACATAGTTGTTGTAAACTAATATTACCATGTATCTTTTTTACTGCTTTTACTGTTGGGCACCAGGCTTTTTTCTGATAGAGATATTGAGGTCTTTCTCTGCAATATTGATCATGGTATCTAAAGCTTCTGCGCGTAGCTTTTCCCATTGAAGCTGCTTCTCCAGTGCAGCTATTTTTTGCTGCAATGCTTCTGCAGATTGTAATTGTTCTGAAGTGAGTTTTTTCTTTGAACTGTTCATGCTGCTGGTGGAATAGGTTGACTGCTTTTCTGTGGGCGGCAAGTTATGTATTCCCTGGTGAATAAGCACCCATTTGCAAATGGTTGTTCTGCTGATTCCATACTTTGCTGCTAACTTCCTGAAGCCGCAGCCTTGCGTTAAATACTCCGCAATAATCTGTTCTTTTAAGTCCATAATTTGGTTGATTTTTAGTCAACCTATTTCTGTACAACATTCATCTAATTAACTAATAGTGAAGTTCTTTCAAAAAGCCTTTTCAGTTCATTCCCATTTAGGTGAAGTGCCCCGATCTTTCTTTCAATTTGTTTTAGATGATTGATTTTATGTTTTTCATTATTCATTATAATTTCATTTTTCTTATACGGTTGAAGTTTAGTAATCATATTCCATATAATGATCGCCAGCTTTCTGGCAGTAGCGGTAATGGCTGCCACCCGTCCTTTTCTGAAGGCAACTCTTTTGAAGAAGGGTGTTAAGTCGTGATCTTTCTGGTTGCCAATAGAGTTAGCTGCCTGCCTTAATGCTACAGCAATGTAGTTTCTCCCTTTCGTAGTGCTATTGCCAATAATTTTGCCACCACTTACTTTGTTATTAGGTACTAATCTTAGCCAAGCCGCAAAACTCTTTGCAGATGAAAATTTATGAATATCATGACCCATGTTTGTCAGCAAGCAAAGAACAGTAGTGTGACTAATTCCCTGTATAGCAAATAAATCTGTACCAAAATATTGATATGCAATTTTTGAAACATTAAATGCAGGAGCGTGTTTTCTATTTTTTTTATTGGTTACCTTAAATTCTTTTTTTTCCTGACTGCGAACCGTGTGTTGTGGAAGATGTTTTATTAGTACCTGTTCTATTGTTTTATCACAATCAACGAGTGCTTTTTCATAAAGCTTATAAAACTCCAGCGCTGCTTTTAGTTCATATAGCAATTCATCGCGCCACCAGCCTCTTAATGAATCAGCAATTTCTTCTTTTGACTTTTTAACTCTTATGTCAACCAAAGATGCAAGATATTCGGGATCCCTATTGCCCGCCAATATGGCTTCAATAATGTTCAAGCCAGATTTTCCTGCAACATCCCTGATAGCAATATCCAACCTAATATTCATAAGCCTCAGAGCCTTCTGAATTTTATGAATATATAAGGCTGCCTGTTCTATCAAATGTTGACGATGATAATAGTATGTACGCAGTTCTTGTAAAACATTGCTTAAAAGAAAACTTCCTGATAACAGACCTAAAGAATGTAATTTTTGTATCCACATACAATCAATAACATCAGTCTTACGACCCTTAACGTTTTTTGTTTGATTACCGCCAACCAGCAATACTTCAAAGCCTTCAGCTTGTAACGCATCGAAAAGTGTTTGCCAATAAGTTCCGGTACTTTCCATTGCTACAGTAGTAATACCATGTGCATGCAAGTACTCAATCATTTGCAGATGATCTTTCGTGTACACCCCAAACTCACGTACATTCTCCTTATCCTGGTCGATGGCTACCATATGGCTTCTTGAACCAACATCTATTCCCGCAGCCTTGACATTAATGATTTGAAGTGTTAATTCTTTTTGTTCCATTTGATGTTTTTTTATTATGAAAAAACCTTCAGGGAACGTCTGAATAATAAAATTTTTTCTGTTCGGGATTCCATTATGGATCACCATTTAATTCAAGAGATGCTTCTACTTTAGCAGAAGTATCAACATTCCAGCCTTGATTTCAGGAGGGACTATAAGTTCCTTTTAGCTTTAGAAGGCTTGCTTCTGAAGGAACATCAAATTTACTGTAAAGCAGGCTGCAAGTTGTACTGGTTATTCAACCGTTTATACGGTCTTGAGATTTCAGGACGAGACAATTTGTTGCTAATTGTTTCAACGTCCAGCCCTGCTATTGCAAATATTTTTGTTGTGCGTTCGTATTTCTATTCTTCGTCGTCTGCCGTGTTCCTTATTTTATCTTGTTCGCCGTCAAGTCGAAGTAATGCCCCTTGCTTACTTTTTATATCACCCTTTAAAATAACTTTCTTTTTGTCAATTGTCACGTTAACACCAATGTCAGATGTATCATCGTCATCACTCCAATTTTCGAATACTTCATATGTCACACCATTGTTGGAAAACGAGATATTGTAATCTCCAAAACCTGCATTTGCTTTACCACCAAATCTTTTTACGCCATAAAGCTTGAAAACTTTCCATGAAGTCTTGTCAAGTTTTTGCGGATACTCCAATTCTACTTTCTCCTTTGTCCCAAATCTATAAACCAAATAGTCTCCCTGCTTATCCTTGCATAGAGAAACTATCTTTTTGTTTTTTGTCAGCAGAAAGCTGAATATAATTTCTTCATTGCCTTTACAAAGTCTGTCAGAAAGTGAGTTGGAAGTGAAACTCGTCGTAATAGTTAAAAGTCCTGTAAGTAGAGATAGTAATTTCATACGCAATGTCATATAATATGACGCACAACACTAAAATATACGACACTTTCCACACCTCCAAATTTTTATTCATACTGTAAATCAAATTTTTAGTATTCGCTTTTTTGTATTGATAGTGTCGTCAATACAATTTTCAACTTCCGGTTTTAAACGTTTAAAAACGGTTATCAAAAAATGAGATACATGCTGCTATATTTTACGAACGTACAAGTGAGTGACACAACAGCCGGCGCCACGAAGAACCATTGCCTGTAACCAAAGAGATCAAATGAGATCGTGTATGCTATCTTTTAATTTTTGTATGTCGCCTTCTGTGCAATCTATATAACTATAGATGCTCATGATGAGTGGCATATTGGCGTCGTTGTAAAAGTTAATGGTTTTGATAACGGGTTGTTTGGTACGGTACTCCTTTGCTTTGGCGCATTGAAATTCATCCCAGCAAACATCTGAGGCGCTGTATTGTGGTGAAAGAATGCATATAACCGACTTTGAATTTTGTATAGCATCTGAAATAAGCTTTATCCATAAGCCACCTGTTGGAATAGTTGTTTTATCATAAAAGATATTTAATTGTGGTTGCTTCTCCAGCATTGCCTGTACAAAGAGTTGTACTTCGGTTGCCTGTTTATGAGAATAGCTGATAAAAAAATCATATCCTTTTTTTTGATCCTGCTGTTGAGGTGCTTTTGTTGCCGGCTCCGCAGCAGGGAATGGTTGCGGCATAGGAGCAGCAGGTGCCACCGGCGATTCTTTGGCTGCAAGCTCTTTCATTTCATTTTCTACAATAACCATGGTTGCTGTGCCGGGTACTTGTGTTTGGTTTTTTATTTCAAACATTTTCCAGGCATCTGTTGCACTGATATTACCTTCCTGTGCTGACCTTTTTAATTCATACTGTTGTTTGGCTTTTATAAAAATGGGCAATGCAGTTGCTACCTGTTCATCATTGCGTAATACCAGTTTTATGCAATTGAGTGGTAAGCCGCTTTCGAGCCAGAAAAGAGCGGCGTCTAAAATAGCAGGCAGCATTTTCTCCATGGGCACTCTTTGATTGCCGCTTGCCAGTACCGGCATGGCGATAACATTATTTTGTTTATCGTAAGCAAAAGTGTTGATGCAACGAAAAATATTGGGTACCAGTTTTTCTTTCTCATCACCGGCTGGAGGTTCGAAACAAAGTATTCTTTTGAAATTAAATTGTGCCTGCTGTTGAGGCAGCAATGGTTTTGAAAGCCAGCAATTAAGATTAGCCAGCAGGTCTATCTCTTTATCTTTTGCGAGATCAGCAACAACAATTCCATTGTTGTATAAAGCAGACATTAGTGTTTGCGGATCAGCAGTGCTGTAATCATTTGGGTAGGCAGAGATAACAAGGATATCTGCGGTGTGTTCTTTTGGTATAGCAGTAAGATCGCCCTGCAGCAATTGAATGCTGGTATCTGCATTTTCACGGGCAATTGTTATTTGTGAAAGAAGAATCATAAGTGTTTAATTACAATATGTGTATCCCTTTTTTTTATAATTCCCGTCTTACTTAACCAGATCATTAATCATTGTATCAATCCATGCAACATCATCTGAATTCATTTCTTCTTTTTGTTTTTTTATTCTTTTAAGACTGTCGAGCGTTGATGCAATCTCCCATGGATAATGTTTGGAAGCTTTGGCAGATTCGAGATAAATCATGGCTGCATCTTTATTACTTCTGAGTACTTCCAGTTCCATTCCTGAAGCCTGCGCCCAGTAATCATTTGGCTGCTGTTGCACCCTGCGCTCTATTGAATAAGAAACAAGGGGCAGGTATTTATTATACAGATCGTTATCTGATTGTGTAATAAATAAAAGGTTAAGTAAGTTGATGCCCGGATAATAATCTGAAGGCCCTGCATCAAAACCATCCTGGTAAGCCTTGATTGCTTTTTTCAACAGGCCTTTCGCCGTTAATTCATCATAACCTTGTAGCTGGGCTGCTTTTTTCTTGTAAACACTGCCCAGCAGGCCATTGGTCTCAGGATGTTTGCCAAATTTATTTTGCGCCAGCAATAATATTTTTTCAGCCTTATCAAATTCGCCGCACTGATTATATGCATGCGCCAGCTGCTGATGGAGAATCATATTCATCCCGAATTGTTTGGGCGGCATGCGGCTGATAAGGCTGATACTTTCTTTGTTGGCACTCATTGCCCGGTATGCAAAAAGCAACGTACTGACTACAGGAAATTCTTCTACCTGTATAATGCCTAAACTTGTTTCAACGGCTTTTATATTATCGAAGCATTGTTGCTTTGCTGCCTGGCACGCTTTTATTTTTTCTGTATCATTTTTATAAGCTGCATATTTTTCCTGGAGACTGTTATCGAGCCATTCATCTACATTATCCTGCACCGTTTCTATCATTCCCTGGCTCTCTGCAGCCCACTTTTTAAATATCTCAGATCTTGCTTTTAAAGTTTCCAGGTCAGGAAAAGGGAATTCATCAATGGTTTGTTTTACCGGGCTGTCCGGTGTGG
This sequence comes from Panacibacter ginsenosidivorans, assembly GCF_007971225.1. Classification (NCBI taxonomy): domain Bacteria; kingdom Pseudomonadati; phylum Bacteroidota; class Chitinophagia; order Chitinophagales; family Chitinophagaceae; genus Panacibacter; species Panacibacter ginsenosidivorans. The sequence goes on from NZ_CP042435.1 coordinate 4,810,125, forward strand.
GATCATTTATATCATTACTGCTGAGTAATGCTGCCAATGCATCTATTTTTTCCTGCAGGCTATCAATAGACATTTCATTTTTTTCTTTATCAAATGCATAGCGGTACATGACTGTTCTAATCAATGCAACATCAAAAGGCAAGGGTCCCATTCCTTCATCGCAAATGACGATTGTTGTATAGGGTCTTATGGCATGCCGCATACCCAATTCATAAAAAACATTGGCATTGAATGTTGTCATGTCAGTAATAGAAAATTCACAAAACATGATGCGTTCATACATTGGTTTATGAATAATGCCGCCAGCCTGTTCTTCATAAGCTATTATTGGCAGCAATTCTGCTTTTAGAATAGCAGGCTTTATTAATGAATCGTAGATGAATTTAAAATCGAATTCTCTTCCTTTGGCATCAGTCTTTTTTCCAAAAGGCATTATTACAAAGCATTGTTGTTGCATAAGCGATCATAGTTTAAATGTATCAGCAAAATGTTCATCTTTTACTTCTTTTGCTGCACACTTGCTTCCAATATCATAGAGTTCAAACCTGCTGTCTGCATTGCTCATTTCAACAAGACCATCTATTTCTTTCTGCGTATAAGTTTTATTCATTAATGGGTTTAATGTATCTGCGTCAAGCCATGTATTGTAACGCAGATAGGTAAGCAGTCCGCCATCTTTTTTTACATTGCCTATATAATCATTTTCCAGTTTGCCGATCTCTCCGTCTATTTCCCATGCAGTTGGTGAATTGGAGAACCATTGCAGTAATATCTGGTTGTTCCAGCTGGCATCCTGCATAAACATATCTGGTAGCTGTTGTGCCCATTTAAGAATATTATTTTTCTTCACATTCTCCGGAATTTCTTTCCACCTGCTCATGCCCGTGCCTACAGATACCAGTAATAAATTATCAGCACCCCATTTCCATTTAAAAGGAAAGCCCTGTAAAGTTGCAACCATCAATAGTTGCATTGAAGCGTTATTATGCATGCTTACACCGCCATCTACGAATGCTGCCTGGCTTAAGCCCCCACCCACATCAATTATTTGCGGCAGAAAATAAGAAGGCGCTGCAGAGCTTGCCCTTACTGCCTTCCAGAGCGGTATGTCTTTATTCATTCCATCCGCACTATTGTAATACCTCCCGCCGGGATGGTTAATGAGCGGCCATACACTGTTAGTGTCTGCACGTTTTGCAACAATACATAAACCTGTTTTTATGCGATCTGCGTCACCAAGCGTGATGTCTCCAAAAACTTTTTGCAGTTGTTCTTCCAAAGGCTTTTCGTTGTATGCTGCTTTTATAAGATCATCTATCTGAAATATTTTCCACCACTTGTATTTCTTCGCAAATATTTGTGCACCAAGATCCATGTACATATTCTTTATTTCATCCACACTCATACCAATGGCAAGGCAGGAAGCAATGATAGAGCCGGTGCTGGTGCCGCCAATAAGATCAAAATAATCACTCAGCCTGAAATTTTTATCATTGCCATTTTGTTTGCGCAAAATATTTTCTATGCGCTGCAGATAGCCAAGTGATAATGCGCCGCGGATACCACCGCCATCTAATGCAAGCATACGTTTTGGAGCAGTTTTGTTGGATAAATGTTCCTGGAGTGTCATGGTGTTTTAATTTATTTGTAAGCAATACGGACATATAAATTACAGATGTTTTTCAGTGATAAGAAATTTTTTTATGGGCCCGGCTGCACTAATGCTTGTGATCGCCTGTTGCGTCGCACACTTGTACATTATAAAATTCGAATGGGCAATCAACAGTAATAAAGAACAATAAAAAGAGTAATTAAGATCTTTGGATCAGTAACTTTTTAATTAAGCTTAAAATATATTCTAATAACCTATGTAAAATATTAATCATTAAGGCAGGATTATATAATTTAAAGATTTATTTATATCTTGCCCTCTGTACAACCTGTATGCCTGTTAAAACAACGTAGACCCTGGAAAGTATTCATATCAAACTTTGTCTGCACTCGTTGTCAACGGTATCTCAATTTGTACTTGGTTTAATTTTTGTAGTTAGAAATTGCTGATACATTGCTATTGATTATTGCACCCTCTTTTTCCTATCCAATATACCTCTTGTTTTTTGAACGTTAGATAAAGTATCTGATAAAATTGCAATGACCTTTTGAATGTACTTGGCATTTTTTAATACAAAACTTTTTGATGACTATGGCGGTAGTCCGTCTATATGTACTTTTACTAAAATAATAACTGCGAAAACAGTACCCTGTTGTTGCTTTATATACTAATAATCCTTAACTAAAAGTTTTTAAACGAAATTTTTATGAAAAAAACTCTATGTAATGTATTGTTATTAATACTTTATTGTTCAACACCTTTATTCCTGCATGCACAACAAAAACCAAATGTAATTTTTATTGGTATTGATGATCTGGGTACCGTATTCGATGCTTATGGCAATGCAGATGTTCCCTGCCCCAATTTTGCACGCATGGCACAACATGGCACCATGTTCAGGCGTGTTTATTGCCAGTATGCCCTATGCAGCCCCAGCCGTGCTTCTTTATTAAGCGGCAAAAGACCAAACTCTACCGGTGTAATTAATAATGGTACAAGTATCCGCACCAACCTTGGAGCTGATTATAAGTTTTTACCTGAGTATTTTCAAAGTAATGGGTACTATACCGGAAAATTTGGTAAAATGACTTGTGGGCATGAAGAAGAAATTGCCTGGAATTATGTGTATGATAGTGCTATAGGCGATGGAATACAAAATATAGGAGGTACCCCCCATTGGTGGATCGATACTTTACACAAGAGTACCATGAGTAACAACTACGGATTATTTGTAAGCAGTATGATACAAAAAATGAGAGAACCAAGAAGTAACCCTTATTTTTTTGGATTGGGGATCGGGGTGCATAATGAATTTACTCCAAACCTTGCTGCATGGAATAAAATAGGTGATAATACAGTGCAGCAACTTTTACCGGTTGATATTGATACAACGTATACCAATGTTTATGGTAATGGATCAGCAAACATTACTCTGCCAAATACTCCTGCCAATGATCAGGATGATATACCTGCTCCTGCTTTAAAAAACCTCCAGGTATATCCAACAGATGTATGGAAAAATATACGCCATGCGTATTACGGTGAAATTATCCAGGAAGATTCATTACTAGGTGTGGTGTTAGATGAGCTTGACAGAACAAACGCGTGGCAAAATACTGTTGTGGTATTCTGGAGCGACCATGGTATCCAAACGGGCGAACATAATGGATTATGGTTTAAACAAACATTATTTGAAGGGGCACTTCGTGTGCCAATGGTTATTTGTGCACCAGGAAAATCTAAAGGTCTTATTCATGAGAGCCCCGTTGAATTAGTAGATATTTATTCAACACTCTCAGAGTTGTGTGGATTGCCGGTACCTGCTGGTCAGGAAGGATCAAGCCTTGTGCCTGTTTTAGAAAAACCAAATATACCATGGAAAAAAGCCGCTTTTGCACAAGTAAGGAGAGTTGACAGGCAAGGCAGCAGTGATACAACGCTTTCAGATGCTGTAAGAACAACGCAATATCATTATAACTCATGGGGAACAGCAGGGGAAGAACTATATGATGATCTCAATGATCCCGATGAATTTACGAACCTGGTTACAAATGCCGCTTATGCAAGTGTTTTAGATTCAATGCGAACATTGCTTGCCAATAACTGGCAGGGAGCTTTGCCACCAGTCTATACAAAGAGAACCTTTTACAGGGATAGCGATAGAGACAATTATGGTACAAGATTAGACACGGTTATTGCTTATTTTGCACCTGCAGGATATATAACAACACCCGGTGATTGTAATGATAATAATGCAAAAATAAACCCTGGCGCAGCAGAGAAATCATGTAATGGTATAGATGATAACTGTAATGGCAGCGTTGATGAAAATAACCCTGTTCCAACGGTTACAGCTTCGGGGAGTCTTGATATTTGTACCACAGGCTCCGTTACCTTAACTACTAATGCGGGGAAAAATCTTACCTACCAATGGCGGAAAAATAGTGTAAATATTGCTGGCGCTACGGCAATATCTTATACCGCAACCTCTGCCGGCAACTATACTGTTATTGTTACCAATACAAAGAAGAATTGTTCTGGCACTTCAGCAACTACTAAGGTTACCAATTCCTGTGTTACAGGTTTAAATAGTGCAATTGCATCTTCTGTTATTACCACATCCCCTGTTAAACTTTCGGTTTATCCTAACCCTTCAAAGGGCAGTATTGCTGTTACCTGCAGCAGCAGTACAAATACTGTTCAGTTAAAGGTTTTTGATATAACGGGGAGAGCCGTATATATGAAGCAAGAGCAAAATGGAAAAGCAGTTAACACATTAAATCTTAATCTCTCAAATCTCAGGTCAGGCATGTATTATTTGGAAGTAAATGATGGAGGATTAAAACAACGGACGATGTTTGTAATAGCAAGATAATGTTGATGTGAAGAATTTTAAAGGCCGCTATGCTAAATGTAGCGGCCTTTTATTTTTCAGAAAACAATATAATATACCGAACACCTGCACCTCTATTAAACTTTTGTTGCGTCGCACTCTTGTACTGAAAAGCAGCTATTAGCCTGAAGCTGAGAGTAATTGTGTTTTGTTAGAAGCCCAAATAGTTTTGAACGTACAAGTGAGTGACACAATAGTCGATGCCACACGGTTCAAAAGCCGGCAACCAAAAGAAAAACCTTCAAATCTTGGCAGTAAAGCATTTAATCCCTACTTTTGCCGCCCATTTCCCGTATGGCTCTACAAGGGTCCCGAATGTTTCGGGAACGCCGGCAGGGAGTAATCGATAAGATTATTAAATATGCCAAAAGTAAAAACAAACTCCAGCGCAAAGAAGCGCTTTAAGGTGACAGGCACAGGCGAGATCACCTTTCAGAAAGCATTTAAACGTCACATTCTTACAAAAAAATCAAAAAAACGCAAAAGGGCCCTTAGAAAAGATGGTGTTGTTGGCGCCGCTAACAAGGATTTTGTTATGCGTTTATTACGTTTAAAGTAAAACGCATTTAACCGGAAACAAAATTTAAAATCATCATTTTGGAACAGAAAAGTCTGCAATCCAAGATCTAAAATAACTACATTATGCCTCGTTCAAAAAATGCCGTTGCTTCAAGGGCAAGAAGAAAAAGAATACTTAAGCAGGCCAAAGGTTTTTATGGCAAGCGTAAGAATGTATATACCGTTGCGAAGAACATCGTTGAAAAAGGTCAGACCTACAGCTATGTTGGCCGTAAATTGAAAAAACGTGAATACCGCCAGTTGTGGATTGCACGTATCAATGCTGCTGTAAGAGAAGAAGGAATTACTTATAGTGAATTCATCAATAAGCTTAGCGTAAAGGGTTTGGATATTAACCGAAAAATGCTGGCTGATCTTGCTATGAACGAACCTGCAAGCTTTAAAGCATTGGTTGCATCAGTTAAGTAAATGAAATAATTTATATCATATAAAACCGGGTGGTCAATGGCTCCCGGTTTTTTTTATGTTGTGATAATTTCAAACGATTATTTTTGTGCGTTCAAATTTTCTTTTTACAATATAACTAACCCGAAGGGATGAACAATTCTTACACCTCACTGGTGAAGCAAACCTTCCACTTTCCGCAGGAAGACTTTGATATTGGAGACGATAACTACCTTGAGTTTAACGGGCTTGACCTGAAAGCTTTGATTGAGAAATATGGTACGCCCATGAAACTTAGTTATTTACCCAAGATAGGTATGCAGATAAACAAGGCTAAAAAGATGTTTGCAGATGCTATGAAAAAGCACAAATACGAAGGCAAATATTTTTATTGTTATTGTACCAAGAGTTCGCATTTCTCTTTTGTGGTAGAAGAAGCGCTGAAACATGAAATTCATTTAGAGACCTCTTATGCTTATGACATTGAGATTATCAATAAGCTATACCAGCGCAGGAAGATCAATAAAGATATTTTTATTATCTGCAACGGATTTAAGCAGAAAGGTTACACCTCAAGAATTGCAAAACTCATTAATTCAGGTTTCAAAAATGTAATACCTGTTTTGGACAATAAAGATGAGTTACAGGCCTATAAGCGCAGCGTAAAGCAACCATTTAAACTGGGAATCAGAATAGCTGCTGAGGAAGAACCAACGTTTCCTTTTTATACTTCAAGACTTGGCATAAGAGCGAAAGATATATTGGAATTTTATGTTGACAATATTGAAGGTTATGAAGATAAGTTCCAGTTAAAGATGTTGCACATCTTTTTGAACAAAGGTATTAAAGACGATATCTATTACTGGAGCGAGTTAAACAAGATCATTAACCTTTATTGCCAGCTAAAAAAGATATGCCCCGAACTTGATTCAATAAATATTGGCGGTGGTTTTCCCATAAAACATTCACTTGGCTTTGAATATGATTACCAGTTCATGATCAACGAGATTGTTGGCAACATAAAAAAAGCGTGCAAAAAAGCGAATGTGCAAATGCCAAATATTTATACAGAATTTGGCAGCTACACTGTTGGCGAAAGTATGGCGCACATCTATAGCGTAATTGCGCAAAAAGTGCAGAACGACCGCGAAACCTGGTACATGATCGATTCTTCTTTCATTACAACTTTGCCGGATACATGGGGCATAGGAGAGAAGTTTCTAATGCTGCCTATTAACAAATGGGAAAATGAGTACCAACGCGTAGTGCTTGGTGGCATTACATGTGATAGTCATGATTACTACGATTCGGAAGAGCACATTAATGAAGTGTTTCTGCCAAAAATTTCAGAAGGTAATGGCATGACTCAGCCATACGGCATAAGCAATACAAGCACCGACAATAAGGAGCCACTTTACGTTGGGTTCTTTCATACAGGCGCTTACCAGGATCAGATCAGTGGTTACGGTGGTATAAAACATTGCCTTATTCCATCGCCAAAACATATCATTGTTGGTCACGACAAAAATGGGAAGCTTGTAGATTGGGTGTATGCAAAAGAACAAACTGCACAAAGCATGTTAAAGATACTCGGCTATATGTAAATTTATTTTTATGATACCGGCAAAGGTTCTCATGGCATCTTCGTTGCGTCGCAATCCGTTCATCTGAAGTGCTTCTGGCATCATGAGTTTAAACACAAATTCCTTAAAATAATTTTCGAAGTCATCTGTTTACAGGTGACTTTTTTATGAATGGTTATTTACCTTGTATGTAATTAGCATACATTCATTAAAACATCCACCATGAGAAAAATATCCCTGCTGGCCTTGGTTACTTGTTGTTTTTCGTATACAGTAAACGCCCAAACTGCTGAAGATTCAGTAAAGGCAGTCATCAATAGATTATTTGATGCAATGCGCAATGCAGATAGTAAATCACTTACTGATTGCTTTGCAGATAGTGCAATATTGCAATCGGTTTCAAACAGGAATGATACAGTAAAAATTTCAACAGACGCAGTAAAAGAATTTGCAGATTTTATTGCTACTGTAAAGAAAGGCGATGCAGATGAAAGAATAACTTTTGATGTAATAAGAATAGATGGGGCATTGGCCATTGCATGGACACCCTATAAATTTTACTACAAAGGAAATTTTAGTCACTGCGGCGCTGACTCGTACCAGCTTGTTCGCATAAATGGTTTGTGGAAGATTCAATACTTAATAGATACAAGAAGAAGAGATAATTGTAATTAGCCGGCTTCAAAAAGCCAGGCAAGTGCTGTAATGAAAAGACACATTTGTATATTCCTATAATAGACACAGTATTACTGTGGCTAGTATTCCGGCATAAGCCAAACTGAGCCACAATAAATTTCTTTTAGCATAAAGAATATTATTTCTTTCTTTAAGCTTTATTTTTTCAAGGAATAATTGCCTTTCTAAAACCACAAAAGAAAATGGATCGTTACTTTTTAGTTCTTTGGTATACATAAACTGGTCAGAGTTTAAGAAACATATGGCAGCCTACAATTTACAGTTATATTTTATTTTTTATATAAAAAAACCTGTATAAGTAATTAACATATGTTAATAATGGTTGTGTAAAAAGCAATTGGTTTAATCGTTTTAAATTTTGCTTCGCATTTTATCTTCATTTTACTGCAGGTTTTAGCAACCTCAAATCCCTTACTTTTGCCGCAAACACTCGTTAGTATGTGGCTAAATAATATTCTCGAAACCATTGGCAATACCCCGCTCATTAAACTGAATAAAATTGTAAAAGACATTCCGGCAACTGTGCTTGCAAAGGTGGATTATTTTAATCCAGGCAATTCAATAAAAGACCGAATGGCATTGAAGATGGTAGAGGTTGCAGAAAAAGAAGGTAAACTAAAACCTGGCGGTACTATCATTGAATGTACAAGTGGCAATACGGGCATGGGACTTGCTTTAGCGGCATGCGTAAAAGGTTACAAATGCATTTTTACTACAACTGATAAGCAGAGTAAAGAAAAGATGGATATTCTTAAAGCGGTAGGCGCAGAAGTAATTGTTTGCCCCACCAATGTAGAGCCTGATGATCCACGTAGTTATTATTCTGTTGCAAGAAGATTAGAAAAGGAAATCCCTAATTCTTATCTCTGCAATCAATATGACAATCTTGCAAATCGACTTGCACATTACGAAACAACGGGCCCCGAAATATGGAAGCAAACTGAAGGGAAAATAACACATTTTGTTTGCACTGCGGGAACAGGCGGCACGATCACCGGAACCGCCATGTATTTAAAAGAGCAGAATCCTGATATACAGGTTTGGGCAATTGATGTATATGGCTCATTGCTTACAAAATATTTCCGTACAGGTGAAGTGGATATGAATGAGGTGCATCCCTATATCAGCGAAGGTTTTGGGGAAGACTTTGTACCACAGAATTACGACATGAGTGTAATAGATCACTTCGAACAGGTAACAGATAAAGATGGTGCTATTATGGCACGTCGCATAGCAAAAGAAGAAGGTCTGTTTTGTGGATACAGCGCTGGTAGCTGCTTGCAGGGTTTAATGCAATTAAAAGATCGCCTGAAAAAGGATGATGTTGTCGTTTGTATTTTTCATGATCATGGTAGCCGCTATGTTGCAAAAATTTACAACGATCAATGGATGATGGAACGCGGCTTTCTCGATGTAAAAACGTTCAAAGACATCGTCAATGCAAGAGCTCATAAAAAACTTATCACGGTTCAGCCCACACACACTGTTGCAGAAGCTGTAGAGCTTATGAAAAAATATGATATAGACCAGGTGCCGGTAATGAACGGAGAAGAGCCGGTTGGCGCAATTAGCGAGAATGGGTTGTTCAAAAAAGTATTTAGCGATCCTGAAATCAAAAACGCAACCATACAGAGTGTTATTGAAACCCCTTATCCTGTCGTAGCTTTTGACACACCTGTTGAAAGACTGGGTAGCCTTATTACCAAAGAGAATGGCGCTGTGTTAGCGAAAGATGAAAAGGGAGATTATCATATTGTTACACGTTACGATGTAATACAAAGTCTTGCCAAATAAAACCGCACGTTATAATTTCTTTTAGCCCTGCAGTGGTGATGCTATTAAACTTTGTTGCGTCGCACACTTCAGGGCTTTGTTATATCTTCAGCAATAAGCATCACAATTTACAAATTGCTATTTATACATAACTCAGCCACCATTGGCTATGTGTGGTTTTATACTTGTTGAACCACTTACACGGAAAATAAAGCGATGCAATAACACAAAACCAGATCAGGTAAACTGTACCAAGATCATATCCAAAATGCAGTGGCCTGAAATTAAAGGGAATATTAGGATCAGCAATATCTTTAGTTCCGTATCCGGATACATAAAAAAGTATTACTAATAAAGTATGAATAATAAAGAAATGCAACATATAGTAAAAGAAAGGTACGCGACCATATATCATCAATATTTTCGCTATTCTGTTTTGCGCCGTTTCAGTTAGTGCCAGTATTATTAGTGCTGGTCCAATCGTCATACACAAATACATTAAAGAAGGCGGGTATTTTGTTGTATTCAAAAATGAAAGCAGCGTATATGTTGCATCTTTTTGTACAGACCATTGTGCCGGATCGCCGTACATATTTATAAAGCGCAGCAGAATAAATAAAATCGTTATCGTTAATCCCGAAAACAAGATAAGTACTTTCCTGCGCCTGGCCTCGTAATACGATCTGTAGATCGTTCCAAATGCGTAACCCAACAGCATTACACCAGCCCACGGCAATGCAGTGTAGAACATCAATATCACATGATTGTCCCCAAGTGGAATGGCATTGAAGCCTGAGGCGATAAAAGCTTTTGTAAGCAGGGAACCAATATCACTGCCATCAGTTCTTATATAATCAAAAATATTATGACCTATTACCAGTAATAGCCCTGTAATGACAATTACAGTCATAGAAGTTCTTGTCAGTAATCCAAGAATGATCATACTAAAACCTATTGCCCATATAACCTGGAGTATGATCTTATGATATAACGGGTCGTAAGTAAGCGCTAATGTAATAATAGTGATCTCTGCAAGTATTAACCACAAGCCCCGCCTGATAAGAAATGAACTTAACTCTTTTTTTGTTTTACGCTGCCCTGCTATAAATGCAGACACGCCTGAAAGAAATACAAATGTTGGTGCACAGAAATGCGTTATCCATCTCGTGAAAAACAAAAATGGTGTTGTAGTGGCCAGGTTAGTTGGTGTATCATCCATGCCATGTATGTGAAAAAAATCTCTTACATGATCAAGTGCCATAATGAGCATTACAAGTCCGCGAAGTATATCTATAGAATGAACCCGCTGTTTTGTTGGTGTTGGTGATACTGTCATTTTAAGTAAAAAATTATATAAGAAAGATAAAACAGTTCAGTCAATTGTTTAAGCTAAATATATGAGTGGCCGCTTACTTGTTCATGACAGAACAAAACGTTGAAGAGTGCGACGCAAGTAAAGTTTAACAGCAATACAGCAGTTGGGTATAAAAAAATATTACACATGGCTTTGCAAGCTAAAAATGAAGTGGTTATTGATAATAACAAAAAGTTTTATCAGTAATTAAATGATAATTTTATTTGTACGTAAATGATAATTGTAATTTTTCTGACGATTAATATCTGGTTAAAAAAATGGATATTCTGAAACAACTTTATGATGAAGTAATTGGATTCTTTGGCATTGGTCATTGGGTTGAAATGATGCAAAAGAATGATTACAGCAGCCTGCTAACATTTGATGGAGTAATTGCTGCTATCGGCCCGCTTATACCGCTGATATTATTGATAGAAATTTTCCGTGCCATATTCTATAAGAAATTTAAGATGGAAGAATATAAGATTCCATTTATAATTTTTGTTGCCAACAGGTTTATCTCGCGTTTCATTGCTATAGCTGCCGTTGCATTTTGTATTGGTTTATTTGAAAAGTATGCGATCTTTAAAACAGGCTTTACCTGGTATTGGCTTATCTATGGTTACATAGTATGGGAGCTTGCACATTTTGTCTATCATTATCTTGGGCATAAAGTAAGATTATTCTGGTGCCTGCATTCAACGCACCATGCACCGGAGACCATGAACCTTTCCGTAACATTCGCACATTTTTTTCTTGAAGCGCCTTATGCAGATTTTATCCGCACAAGTATTTGTATTCTATTAGGTGTAAACCCGCCGTTATTGTTTTTTATCATGTTCATCGATGGTACATGGGGTGCATTTATTCATGTGGGCGAAAATTTTATGAAAGATGCACGCATGGGATTCCTGAATAAAATAATATTAACACCTTCCCATCATCGTGTACATCATGCAAAAAATCCGTTGTATATGGATACTAATTTTTGTAATCTTCTCAATATTTGGGATAGAATGTTTGGCACATTTCAGTATGAGGACACGAGTATACCTATTCAATACGGTATCACAAGAAAGATCAATGCAAAAAATTTCTGGGACGTTTATTTTGGCGAGATCTATTATCTGTTTCTCGATATGAAAAATGCACCAGGCATTACCAATAAACTATTGTATATGATTATGCCTCCCGGCTGGAGCCATACAGGTGATCATAAAACGGCGGCTGTTATTAAGAAAAAATTGAAAGAAGAAAAAGAAACTGCATAAGAGATTTTTGTTGTCAGCTTTTCTTTTTTTGGCATCGGTTGTTGCGTCGCACTCTTGTACAGTTAATTCTTTATGCAGCTTAATTCTTCCATCGTTTTAATTGATTCTCTTCAAAGATCCATCCGGGTGTTATAACTTTTGAATGCTTATCAACTTCATACCACGGGCTCAACTTTTTGTTATTCGGATTAATAACAATATGCATATCCTGCGCAGGCATATAACCTTGGGCAAGTAAATAAATTTTCTTTCCGGTTATTTCATTAACAGCAACATCTGCAACAACCATTGCATGGCCTGGGGAACCTGCTTTTACTAATATATCTCCCGGTTGCATTTCTTTCATCGCAATATTACCAGTCATTTCATCAACAGTATAAGTACCACAATTAATAAATACATCCTGCATAAATTGTAACATTAGGTTATGCTTATCCTGTTCAGGATTATTAATACGGTATAACCAATCCTGGAAATTGAAATTTTTATTTGCCGATTTAAAATTGATCTTACTGTATTCATTCCTTGAAAAATAATATTCTGCTCTCAGTCTCATAATTGCATCAGCACATTGCTGAAGGTCTTTATTGCCTGTAGAAAAATCAAGTACTGCATAATGTAAAGTTTGATCGGGTTTAGGTTGCCCATTGTATAAATAAACGGTATTGTTTTTCCTGAGTTTTATCTTTTGCAGCCACGCTCCAAAAGAAGCATCAGGCATTGTAACCCTTTTATAACCTTCGGGTAAAGGAATTTCATAAATGTATTGCGGTGGCCTGACAGAAGTTTTATTAGAAGTAATAGCTGATGAAGTAGTTTTTACGCCAGGTAATTCAGCAAGATCATTAAAGACAACAATAAGTACAATGCAGCAGCAAAGCAGCACGAAAAAGATGATACTCATTTGCTTCATAGCTAAGGTTTAGCTTATGATGCAGTTTTGCAGGTTTTCCATAAGTTGGTAAAAACTATCTTTACGTATGTTTGAAATGGTTGATCATTTACAAAGAAAAGTAAAGCTTACTAACTACCCGCTAAAGCGTATCATTTCCCTTGTGCCCTCACAAACAGAATTATTGCATGATCTTGGCTTGGAAGGAGAAGTAATTGGCATCACTAAATTCTGTGTGCATCCACAAAGCTGGTTCAGAAACAAAACAAGAATCGGTGGCACAAAGAACGTGAACATAGAAAAAGTAAAATCGCTGGAACCCGATCTGATTATTGCCAATAAAGAAGAAAATGTGAAGGAACAAATTGAAGAACTAGAAAAGATAGCACCTGTTTGGGTAAGCGATATATATAATCTTGAAGATGCGATTGATATGATTGAGAGCATTGGGGTGCTTATAGACCGAAGCCAGCAATCAAAACAGATTAGTCAAAATATTCAACAGCAGTTTCAAAAATTGCAAGCTGAAAACTTTCAACTACCCACTGCTTATCTAATCTGGCGCAATCCTTACATGACTATCGGCGGAGATACTTTTATAAATGATATGTTGAAAAGGTGTGGTCTGCAGAACGTGTTTGAAAAAGAACAACGTTATCCGGAAATTACTTTGCAGCAACTTAAAGAACACAGTGTTCAATTGATATTACTTTCATCAGAACCCTATCCATTTAAAGAAAAACATGTGGAAGAAATAAAAGCAGTTTTACCTGCTGCAAAAATATTAATGGTAGATGGAGAAATGTTTAGCTGGTACGGGAGCCGTCTTTTATACGTAGTGCAATACTTCAAAGAATTGATCAATAAGATAAATGAGTACCCGTAAACAAAATATAATGACATTGCATAAAATGCTGCACAAAGAACAAAGCGTACAAGTGAGTGACACAACCAAAGTATCGTAGCAGCAATGCAGCTTACTTCATAAAAATAGAAAGAGAGAAGCAATGCCTCTCTCTTTACTTATGGTCAACTGGATAACCTTTACTTATTTCTGCCGATGCAATTTAGATCGGTAAATGCTTCTTCCAGGCGTTTTACAAAATTGTCCTGGCCTTTTCTCAACCAAACACGCGGATCGTAATATTTTTTATTTGGTTTTTCTGCACCTTCAGGATTACCAAGCTGGCCCTGCAGGTAAGCTTCATTCTTTTTGTAATAACCAAGTACACCTTCCCAAAATGCCCACTGCATATCAGTATCAATATTCATTTTTATTACACCATAATCCAGTGTTTCGTGGATCTGGCTTTTTGGAGAACCGCTACCACCATGGAATACAAAGTAAACTGGTTTACTGCCTGCGGATAAACCAAGTTTTTGTGCGATAAATTCCTGGCTGTTTTTCAAAATTGCAGGACGCAGTTCCACATTACCCGGACTGTACACACCATGAACATTGCCAAATGAAGCGGCCACTGTAAATCTTGAACCAACCTTGCTCAATGCATCATAAGCCTGTGATACTTCAGAAGGTTGTGTATAAAGTTTTGAATTTTCTACATCAGAATTATCAACACCATCTTCTTCACCACCTGTTACACCAAGCTCTATCTCGATGCTCATGCCCAGTTTGTTCATGCGTTTGAAAAATTCAAAAGAGAGCTCAATATTTTCATGCAGCGGTTCTTCACTGAGATCGAGCATGTGTGAACTATATAAAGGACGACCGTTCTTCGCTTTGTATTCTTCGCCGGCAGTTAATAAGGCATCTATCCATGGCAACCATTTTTTTGCTGCATGGTCTGTATGCAATACAACAGGTACACCATAATATGCAGCAACATTATGTACATGCATGGCACCGCTTACAGCACCAATAATGTTTGCCTGTAATTTATCGTTAGGCATTCCTTTACCTGCAAAGAACTGTGCACCTCCATTGCTGAATTGTATAATAACAGGAGAACCTACTTTAGCTGCAGTTTCCAATACCGCATTTACAGAGTCTGTACCAATTACATTTACTGCCGGAAGTGCAAATTTGTTTTCTTTGGCATCATCATACAATGCCTGTAATTCATCACCGAACAGAACGCCGGAAGAATATTTAGCCATGCTTATTTACTTTTTATTGAAGATTGTTTTTGGGGTAGCGAAGATACTGTTTAACACTGATAAAATACTGTGTTTTCTTATGTTCCCGGCTGTAGATACACTAATGAACATTTGTTGCGTCGCACACTTTTACTGAAGAAAAGCTATGAGCTTTTAGCTGCGAGCTGCGAGTTTTTTTGGCTCGAAGCTCATAGCTCGTGGCTCACAGCTTATCATTGTTCTAAACGCACAAGTGAGTGACACAACCGCCGATGCCACCTATACAAGAAGCTGGTATCCAAATTATTTTCACGAAAAAATCCGTAATTGGCTAAACTCCTTATTTTTGCTTTCTTCAATACGCCTTTATGACAATAAAAAAGGAAGAGGATTTTGATACCAGCTTGTCGGGGGAAGAGGGTTCCAACGTACAACATGGAGAACCGAGGCAGAAATGGTATAAGCGTTTGAGAAAAGGTATCACTACATCCACGGCTGATAAAAAAGAAACTCCGGAAGGGTTATGGAACAAATGCCCGGAATGCAATTATATAACCACTACAACAGAATTACAGGAGAATCTTTTTGTTTGCCCCAAGTGCAATTACCATCACCGTATTAGCAGTGAGGATTATTTTGATATTCTTTTCGACAATGGCGAATACAAAGTAATGTATGACAACATTGTAAGTAAAGATTTCCTGGGCTTTACAGATCTGAAACCATATAAGAAAAGACTGGAAGAAATTCATGCAAAGACTGATCTTAAAGACAGTATGCGTGTGGGTGTGGGCAAAGTAAACGGCCAGGAACTGGTAGTTGCCTGTATGGATTTTGAATTCATTGGCGGTTCTCTTGGTAGTGTGATGGGAGAGAAGTTTAGCCGGGCTGTTGATTTCTGTCTTGAACATAAATTACCTTACCTTGTTATAAGTAAAAGTGGCGGTGCACGTATGATGGAAAGTGCTTTTAGCTTAATGCAGTTAGCTAAAACAAGCGGCAAGCTGGCACAACTGAGTGAGGCAAAACTGCCTTACATTTCTTTACTAACCGATCCAACTTTTGGGGGTATCTCGGCAAGCTTTGGTATGCTGGGTGATCTTAATATTGCAGAACCGGGTGCACTTATTGGTTTTGCGGGGCCACGTGTAATAAAAGAAACAATTAAGAAAGACCTGCCTCCGGGTTTCCAGCGCAGTGAATTTTTACTGGAGCACGGATTCCTTGATTTTATTATTGACAGAAAGAAATTGAAAGAGCGCATCACACAGCTGATCGTGCTTTTGAAAAACTAATTATAATTATTCAGCTATTTTTGCATCCCTTCACTTTACGGTGAAGGGATTTTTTATGGCAAAAGAAATGAACAACAGGCAGGCGTATTATAATTACTACATAGATGATAAATATGAAGCAGGCATCGTATTGCTGGGCACAGAAGTTAAATCCATACGCGATGGTAAAGTAAGTTTCAATGATGCATTCTGTATGTTTGAAAAAAATGAATTGTGGGTGCGTGGCCTATACATAGCAGAATATTCGCATGGTACGGTGAATAATCATATCGCGGTACACGATAGAAAATTATTGCTTACCAAACGTGAGTTAAAGAAGTTGCAAACGAAGATGAAAGAAAAAGGGTTTACCATTGTGCCGTTGAAAGTTTATTTTAATGAAAAAAATCTTGTAAAAGTAGAGATTGGGTTAGGCCGTGGTAAAAAACTGCACGATAAAAGAGAGACCATTAAAGAACGCGATACACAAAAAGAAATAAAAAGGTATTTGAAGTAGGAGAGCACAATCTGTCTTATAATATTAATGCACTACTATGAACGCTTATGAATTAAAAGCACTCCAAACGCCACTCAAAGAAAAGTATCGTAATAATCCCGTCGCTGCACTTGTAACACTTAAAGCCGAAGGAAAACTTGGTGAGAATATTTCCTGTAAAGTAGAAACGGGCCGTGCTATAGCTTCTGCTGGTTTGCATCCTGCCACAGGTGGAGATGGATTGCATCTTTGTTCGGGAGATATGTTGCTTGAAGCGCTTGTAGCTTGTGCAGGCGTTACATTAAAGGCGGTGGCCACTTCAATGGGTATTGAAATAAAAAGCGGAACTGTAAAAGCAGAAGGCGATATTGATTTTTCCGGTACGCTTGGTGTTTCAAAAGAAGTGCCCGTAGGTTTTAAAATGATCAGACTTTATTTTTTGCTTGAAACAGGTGCATCTAAAGAAACGCTTGAAAAACTGTTGCAGCTTACAGAAAGATATTGCGTGGTCTACCAGACTATCACTAAAGGAACTGCTATTAATACTTCTATAGAAAATTAAAATACATTTTTGTTTGCCAGCCATAAAGCATTTGTCATCATTTGTTGTGTCACTCACTTGTACGTTCGGAACAATTATAAGCTCTGAGCCACGAGCTATAAGCCTTTAGCCAAACAAACTCGCAGCTAAAAGCTCGTAGCTTTTTTCCAGTACAAGTGTGCGACGCAACGGCAGCTAAATTGAAAAACCGGAGATTGGTACAAAAGGTTGGTTTATCCATTTTACTATACCGTTCACGAACAGAAATCTACAATTCGTCGTAAAAGCAAAACGATGTGTAAGCATATGTGTTACTCTAATAAAACACATATATGAGAGCATCTATCATCTTAAAAAATCTTTTCCTTACTGCCTTTGTTCCTTTTGTGATGGCCAGTTGTAATAGTAACGACGATACCCCGCAGCCGCAGCCAACGGATCCTACGATTGCAGAAATTGCCGCTTCAGACACTTCTTTTTCTTTTTTGTTGGCGGCTGCTACCAAAGCAGGGTTGGTTGACGAATTATCCGCACCTGGTGCGCTAACGGTTTTTGCACCTACCAATAACGCATTCAGGGCTGCAGGTTTTCCTACACAGACCTCTGTTGAAGCCGCTGACGCTACAACATTGGCAGGCATTCTTACTTATCATATCATTTCAGGTAAAGTATTGGCTGCAGACGTACCAGCTGGTCCTAATGCCGCCGTAACTGTTTTAAGTGGCGGAACTGTTTACACAACTTCAAATAGTTTGGGTGTATTTGTAAATGGAGTAAAAGTCGTGACAGCAGATATTGCAGCTTCTAACGGGGTGGTGCATGTTATTGGTAAAGTATTAATACCGCCATCCGGCAACATTGTAGAGACTGCCGTTGCAAATCCTGATTTCAGTTACTTGGTGGCAGCAGTATTAAGGGCAAGTGAGGGAACGACAGATGTGGCAGGCGTATTATCAGGCACAGACCCACTCACCGTTTTTGCACCAACCAACCAGGCTTTTATCAATGCAGGTTTTGCTACTATTGCAGATATACAGGCCGCAGATCCTGATGTGCTTACATCTATTCTTACCTATCATGTAGTAAACGGAAGAGTATTCTCTTCAGATCTTACAGATGGAGCTACACCTTCCACACTTAATGGTGGTACTGTTACCATTGATCTGGGGGCTACAGCTACTGTAAAAGGCAATACTAATACAACAGCTTCAAATATCGTAGCTACAGATATTGTGACCACTAACGGTGTGATACATGTAATAGACCAGGTTTTACTACCATAATATAAATTCACATGGCCCATCCGAACAATACGGGTGGGCTTCTTGTTTTTATTTAATGTTTTTTAACCACAAATACAGGTACGTTTTTATTCTGTTACTTGCTGCATATACTTATATCAATACGGAGTTGTGCCAGGTATATACTTATTTCCAGATCAATATTCATTGGTATTACTCATTCGTGGTTATTTTGTTGATTACATTTTTTACATGGGAGGCTAACAGGTTGTTGTCTCCGGTTTTTGAAAAATGGCTTCCCGGTAATGAACATATCATCCGCAGAAGCGTACTATTCTTTTTTGTGGGATTATCCGTTGCATATCTGGCTACTATTGGGGTTAACTTGTTTTTTGCAAGCATTATTTTACATGAACCGCAGGCTTCTATTCTTAATCCGCTAAAGCTTACTTTGATTTATACGTCTTTAATTAATCTGCTATTGCATTTGCTGAATCTTGTAATGGTTTATCAAAAGGAATTTAAAACCAAAGAACTTGAAGCAGAAGAATTAAAAAGGATGCATGCACAGGCAGAATTATCTGCCATAAAGCAGCAGATCAATCCTCATTTTTTATTTAACAACCTAAATGTATTGTCTGGCCTTGTGATGCAGCAAAGTGCGGATGCCAATCATTTTATTGAAGCTTTTTCGAAAGTATATATGCATATACTCAATAATCATAATAAGGAATTAATTGAATTAGATAAGGAGCTGAATTTTTTACAGCCTTATTTCTTTCTGCTTAAACAACGCTTTCCTGATGCTATTGAATTAGATATAGATGTACCGGAGAGATATAAAAGTCATTACATTATTCCGGTAGCACTACAGATGCTTGTAGAAAATGCCATTAAACATAATATTGTTTCAAAAAAAAGACCATTATATATTAAGATATATGCCAATGGCAACAAAACCATTTCTGTTATTAACAAGTTGCAACCTAAGCAGCAAACAGGGCCGGGTTCTAATATTGGTTTAAATAATATTCGCAAGCGTTATGAGTTAACTGCCGGCAAAGAAATTATTATAATAAAAGATGAATCTTCTTTCTCTGTAACCTTACCATTAATTGAAATAAACACCTATGAGGGTACTAATAATTGAAGATGAAGCAGTAGCTGCCCACCGATTACAGCTTATGCTGAAAGATTATGATGCTTCTGTAGATTTGCTTGCCTGCCTGGATAGTATTGAGGAATCTGTTGCATGGCTTCAGCAACATGAACACCCGGATGTTATGCTGCTGGATATTCAACTTGCAGATGGATTCAGCTTCGAAATATTTAAACGCACCAGCTATCAAAAGCCTGTTATTTTTAC
The DNA here is from genome assembly GCF_007971225.1 of Panacibacter ginsenosidivorans. Taxonomy (NCBI): domain Bacteria; kingdom Pseudomonadati; phylum Bacteroidota; class Chitinophagia; order Chitinophagales; family Chitinophagaceae; genus Panacibacter; species Panacibacter ginsenosidivorans. The sequence goes on from NZ_CP042435.1 coordinate 4,830,177, forward strand.
CACAGCATACAATGAATATGCACTGGATGCTTTTCGTTATTTTAGTGTTGATTACCTCCTCAAGCCAGTAAGTTTCGATGCACTGAAAGCTGCCCTGGATAAATATAAATTCATTACTAATGCAGCACATACTGACTATGCCAGCATTTTCAAAGCATTGAAAAATTTTCCTACAGATCAATACAAAGAACGTTTTCTTGCTAAAATAGGCCAGCGGCTTATATTCATAAAAACAAGTGAGGTTGCCTATTTCAGGGCAGAAGATAAGGTCACTTATATTATAGACAAGCAAGGGAATAAATTGCCTGTTGATTATACACTTGAGAAACTGGAAACAGTTTTAGATCCGCGTTATTTTTTTCGTTTGAACCGTAAAGTTATCGTCTCTATCGATAGTATTGCGCAGGTAAAACCTTATCATAATAGCAGGCTAATGCTTTATCTGAAAGATGGGAATAAATCAGATGACATGATCATTAGCAGAGAACGTGTGCCAGAATTCAGGCAGTGGGCCGAGCAATAATAGAGATTAATTTTTTCAGCAGTATAATTTTATGGCATCGCCGGTTGTGTCACTCACTTGTACTTTCTGAAAATATATCAGCAGTAATTATTTTTTATCACGCTCCTCTATATTCATCTCAGGCAGCAATGCCATTACCTGTATTATACCTGCAGCAAGCAGCAGCAAATAAAGACCGGTTTTTTTTTCAGGGCATTCACCAAGTAAACAAACGCTTAGTAAAAGATAATTTCGAAATGCCCATGCAAGGTTAATGGCTGCAATAAATACATTGGTACGCTTGGCCCAAATCTTAGGAACGATAAAAAAGATAAGACACACAACAGATAACACCACATTTAGATAGCCGGGCTTTCCAAAGCTGGTACCTTCAGAAGAAAAACCAGTAACTGTTATATTTTGGCTGGCAATAAATGTCCACGGCATAAAACATATACCGATCAATGCAAACACGGCTATTATTCCTATTAGTTGAGAATGTTTCATAAAATAAAAGGATCACCTGCATGATCCTTTTTTGTTTGAGGTCCCGAGCAGATTCGAACTGCTGTGGAAGCTTTTGCAGAGCTCTGCCTAGCCACTCGGCCACGGAACCATTTTTTTCAGGCTGCGAAAATAGGGTATTTTTGAAAAATGAGCACACAATTGAATGCTCATATTTTTTGAGTGATATTATTTATCTTTTTATTTAGCTCAATAAAATTGTTGCAGTACAAGAGTGCGACGCAACAGAAGTTCAACTATATTCAAACGCCGGGTTCATAAAAAAATTTTACCTGTAATGCACAAAATAGCATCATCAGAACTTATTATTAACGACAGGGGCGCTATTTATCATTTGGATCTTCGTCCCGAAGAATTGGCGCAAACAGTAATTACCGTTGGCGATCCCGGACGTGTGGCGCAGGTGAGCAGGTATTTTGACAAGATTGAATACAAGCAACAGCACCGTGAGTTTATTACACATACAGGTTATGTTGGTAAGAAAAGGATATCTGTTTTATCAACAGGTATTGGCCCTGATAATATTGATATTGTAATGAACGAACTTGATGCATTGGCAAATATTGATCTTGAAGAGCGCAGCATTAAAAAGGAACTAACAGCATTAACAGTTATAAGAATTGGCACCAGCGGTTCTTTGCAGGCAGATATTCCGGTGGATGGTTTTGTTGCAGGTACGCATGGCCTTGGTATTGATAACCTGCTTAATTTTTATAAGCATAGTAATAATGATGAAGAAAAAACTTTACTGCAACAATTTGCTGCACACACTCAGCTTGATAATAATTTCTCACACCCATATATAGCTGGCGCTTCAGGCGCAGTGCTTAAACATTTTGTGGATGGTTTTCATCATGGTATTACCGTTACATGCCCAGGTTTCTATGGACCACAGGGGAGAGTGTTAAGGTTAGGTCTTACCAATCCGCAACTTGTTGACAGACTCACGCAATTTTATTATGGTAACCATCGTATAACCAATTTTGAAATGGAAACAAGTGCCATTTATGGTTTGGGTAAATTGCTGGGTCATCAATGCCTCAGTGTAAATGTTATTGTTGCCAACCGCATTAATAAAACTTTTACCAAAGATGGAAAGGCAGCAGTTGAAAAGCTTATTCAGAAAGCATTAGGGATAATTGAAGGAATATAAGATTGTCTTAATTCAATTAAGCAGGAATACAAAATGTAGAAACCTGTATTAACTTGCAGTACAGGAGTCAACAGGCAAGGCTTTAAAAACAAACAAATGCATATTATATTTCATAAATACCAGGGCACCGGAAATGATTTTGTTATAATCGATAACAGGAACAATACTATTCAGCTTTCAACAATACAGGTAAAAAAAATATGCGACCGCCGTTTTGGTATTGGTGCAGATGGATTAATGCTGCTTAACAGCAAAGAAGGTTTTGATTTTGAAATGATCTACTTTAATGCAGATGGCCGTGAAAGCAGCATGTGTGGTAACGGTGGCCGCTGTCTCGTTAAGTTTGCTTACAATAATGGTATACATAAACGTAAATATTTATTTATTGCTGTAGATGGCAAGCATGAAGCTTCTGTAGAAGATAATGGTTGGGTTTATTTAAAAATGAAAGATGTGCATGGTATCGAAAAGCATTATGCCGATTCAGTATTAGATACAGGCTCGCCACATTATATAAAACCTGTTACTGACCTTACTCATTTTGACGTAGTAAAGTCGGGCAAAGATATCAGGTATAGCGAGGAATATAAAAAGAATGGTATTAATGTAAACTTTGTGGAGCAAAAAGATAAATCAATTTTTGTGCGTACTTACGAGCGGGGTGTAGAAGATGAAACCCTTAGTTGCGGCACAGGCGTTACTGCTGCTGCATTAGTGTATGCACATAATGATAATGGCTTTAACCGTGTAGAAATAAAAACACTTGGCGGTAACCTTGCAGTGGAGTTTGATAAACTTAATGATGATACTTTTGAAAACATCTGGCTTTGCGGACCGGCAGATTTTGTATTTAAAGGCGAGATAGAAATTTAGTTTTTTACCGCAAAGACAATAACACGCAGAGAAAATAATTTCTTAGCACTCTCTCTCTGTCTTTGCGTCTTCGCGGTAAATGTTTTTGCTGTTTATAAATCTCCTTAACGTTCTTATAATTCCTTCGCTTTATCACAAGCCCTTATCTTTGCCGCGCTGTGATACAATACTTTAAAAATATTAACAACCAGACTGTAGCTATTGATAAGCCTGAAAATGGTATCTGGGTAAATCTTGTGCCACCATTAAAGGAAGAAGAGTTTCATGAGCTTAGTGAAGTATTGGAAATACCTATTGAGTTCTTAAGAGATTCACTGGATATAGATGAACGTCCACGATACGAAATAGAAGACAATGTAAAATTTGTTGTAATAAAAACACCGGCAGAGAATAATTCTTTCAATGACAGTGACGCTTATTACATCACCATTCCCATCTGCATTATTTTAACGCACAATCATATTGTAACCGTTAATTCTTTTGATAACGGTGCCATAAAAAAATTCCTGAACACTTTTGAAAAACGCCATCCTGATAAACGCAGCATGATGGTGCTGAAAATATTTGAGAAAGTAGTGCAGAACTTTATGGAGTACCTTAAAGAGATCAACCATAAACGCAATCTGTACGAACAAAAATTATACGACAGTAACCGTAACGAAGAATTACTAAACCTGATGCGTATTCAAAAAAGCCTCGTATATTTTGTAACCGCATTGCGAAGCAACGAACTTATGATGCTGAAAATGGAACGCACCAATTTCCTCGGACTTACCGAAGAAGAAAGAGAGTTCCTTAATGATCTTATTGTAGACACCAGCCAGGCCCTTGAAATGGCTAATATCTACACCAATATCCTCAGCAGCACGATGGATGCGTTTGCCAGCATCATCAGCAACAACCTAAACAATATAATGAAGCGCCTTACTTCCATTACTATTGTGCTCATGTTGCCCACACTTATCACCAGCATCTACGGAATGAATGTAGAAATACCTTATCAAACAACGGCTCATGCATTTTATATACCCGTTGTACTTTCCCTTGCAGTCTCCATTATTATCGCCTGGTATTTTATGAAAAAGAAATGGTTCTGATGTTATTGTAGCTAACAAAATTCCAAGATTTATATTATGAACCCGGCTACAAAATAAGCATTAAGCATTCGTTGCGTCGCACTCTTGTACAGAAAATCGTAAGTCGGCAATAGCAAGTAACATTATCGTATCACTGACGATTTACGACTTGCGTTGCTCATCATAATTCCGAACGTACAAGTGAGTGACACAACCGGCGATGCCATAGAATACCAATGTCCGTCACCAACAACTCATTCAATTCATTAAAAACCACTTATAAAAGCAGCAAAATTTTAATGTAAAGCCCCTGTTTTCAGGGCTTTTTTTTACTGTGCTATTTAAATATCAAACCATTATCTTTGCCGCTCACAAAAATTTTGTAAACCCAATAGTATATGCAACTTAAAGGTTTGGTGCGGTTCTTTGCCATCTTACTTGTAATTATCTGTCTTTACCAGTTATCGTTTACGTGGATGGTTCGCAGCTATGAAAGTACCCAGAAAGAGAAAGCAGCTGCATGGGTAAAAGCCAATTATCCTGCTGCTTCTGTAAAATACCCCGGTGATGCAGAACGTGCAGCAGCTTACGAAGATTCTTTAAGCAATTTTGAAAAGGCAAGACTTCAACGTATACTCGACAGTACTGCTGATACCAAGATCGGCCCATTTAGCCTCGCAACTTATAAAGGCGCTAAAGATGAGGAATTAAAACTGGGTCTTGATCTGCAGGGTGGCATGAGTGTGACCATGGAAGTGGGTCTTGATGGTTTGATCCGTTCTTTGTCTAACTATTCAAAAGATGCTGCTTTTAACACTGCATTGAATAATGCTGTAGTAAAAAAAGCAAACAGTGGTTTAGACCTTATAACCTTGTTTGGTGATGAATATAAAAAAGTAGGTAATGGCAACAAACTTGCCCCATTATTTTTAGGCCGCAGTGATGGCAAGGTTAAGTTTGATGATTCAGACGATAAAGTACTGAGTTATCTACGTGCAGAAGCAGGCGACGCATTTAATAACACATTCCGTATTTTAAGTAACAGGATAGACAGGTTTGGTCTTGCATCTCCTTCTATTAATCCTGATCCGGCAAAAGGTATCATCAACATTGAACTTGCGGGTATTAAAGATCCTGAAAGAGTACGTAAATATTTACAGTCAACTGCTAACCTGCAGTTCTTTGAAGTATTTACTGTTAATGACGCAGCAGAATCTTTACAAAGTGCAGACAAGGCTATGTCTGATTACCTGAAAGGTATCAAGACCACTCCTGATACAGCTGCAACTGCTGTTGCAAAATCAGATACAACAAAGCAAGTAACTGCTGTTGTTGATACAACAAAAACATTTACGTTATCAGGCGGTTCTGCGGATACTGCTAAAAATAAAACCACTGCAAAAACAACTGACTCTACAAAGATCAGGCAGCTTGAAAACCCTATATTTAGTTTATTCAGAGGTATAGCCCAGGGCCAACAAGATGAAAAAGGTGCTGTACATTACCCTGCATATATAGGTTATGTATTGAAAAGAGATACCGGTCAGTTAGGTACTTACCTAAGATCTGATGTTGTTGCAAGCAAACTGCCAGCTAATATGGTATTTATGTATGGTAATGTGGAAGGACAGGCTGGTGTTAAAAATGATACACTATTATCGCTTTATGCTATAAAGACATTGGATAATGGTCTTGCAAAACTGGAAGGTAATAATGTTAGCACTGCAAGACAGGATTATGATGAAAAAGGAAGACCTGCCATCAGCATGAATATGGACGCTGTTGGTACAAGGATCTGGGCGAAAATGACTGCTGACAATGTTGGCAAGCCTATTGCAATTGTGCTGGATAATTTTGTGTATAGTGCACCAAATGTTATTAATGCAATTCCAAATGGTAACTCACAGATATCAGGAAGCTTTACAATACAGGAAGCAAAAGACCTTGCAGACATTTTGCAGTCTGGTAAATTACCTGCGCCTGCAAAGATCGTTGCAGAACAGGTTGTAGGTCCAACGCTTGGGGAAGCTGCAGTAACAGGCGGCGCACTTGCATTCCTGATTTCCTTTATAGTGATCTTCGTGTTGATGCTTATTTATTATAACACAGCAGGATGGGTTGCTAACATTGCTTTGATATTAAACCTGCTCTTTACCATTGGTATACTTGCCATGTTTGGATTTACATTAACGGCCCCTGGTATTGCGGGCTTGGTACTTACTATTGGTATGGCGGTAGATACAAACGTTATCATCTTTGAAAGAATAAAAGAAGAACTGACGAAAGGTAAAGGTTACCTTATGGCCGTTTCTGATGGTTATAAGAGATCTTATGCACCCGTACTGGATGCACACGTTACCACTTTCCTCACAGCTTTTATTTTGTTCATCTTTGGTCTTGGTCCTGTACTTGGCTTTGCCACTACACAGATGCTTGGTATCGTGTTATCATTGTTCTGCGGTATCCTTGTTTCGAGAATGATCACAGACCTGTTTACTAATAAACAAAGGCACTTTGAATATTTTACTGGTATTTCAAAAAAGATATTTAAGCATACCCAATTCAAATTTATTGAATACAGAAAGATTGCTTATGGTATTTCTGTAGTAGTGCTGATACTTGGTATAGCTTCTTTATTTAATGGTTTTGATGAAGGTGTTGAATTTTCTGGTGGCCGTAGTTATACTGTTAAGTTTGCAGCAGCTCCAAATGTAGAGCAGGTAAGAACAGAACTTGAAAAAGTATTTGAAGAAGCGCCTATTATTAAGACCGTAAACACCAACGATCAGCTAAATATTACCACCTCTTACAAGATAAAAGAAACAGGTAATAATGTGGATTCGCTGGTGGTTGAAAAACTGTACACAGGGTTACAGAAATTTATACCTGGTACATCACTCAGCCAGTTTAAAAATCCCAGGGTGCTGGTAAGTTCACAAAAGGTGTTGCCATCTATTTCTGAAGACCTGAAACGCGGTGCAACCAAAGCAACTGTAATTGCAATAATTGTTATTTGTTTGTACATCTTCATCCGTTTCCGTGACTGGAGATATTCGCTTGGTACCATCGTATCATTGTTGCACGACGTATTGGTAACGCTTGCTGTATTTAGCTTTGCACGCTACCTCGATCTTGGTTTCTCACTTGAAATTGACCAGTACTTTATTGCGGCTGTATTAACCGTGATAGGTTTCTCAATGAATGATACTGTAATTGTTTATGACAGGATCCGTGAAGATTCTAAATTGATGAAGGGCGCTGATAAAGCCACCATCATCAATACGGCTATTAACCAAACATTGAGTCGTACTATCATGACATCATTGACTGTGTTTCTTACCATACTTATCCTCTTCATCTTTGGTGGTGAGGTTACAAAAGGTTTTGCATTCGCTATGCTTATTGGTGTTATTACCGGTACCTATTCTTCTATCTTCGTTGCAGCACCAATATTGGTTGACTTCGCAAGAAACAGACCATTGGGCAAACAGGAAGAAGTAAAAGTTAAACTGGAAAAACCTGTCGCAACTAAAGCTAAATAAGTTTTCACAACTTTATTATTAAAGCCTCATTGAAAAATGAGGCTTTTTTTTATACGTCTCTAAGTGTCTAAATTATTTTACGAGAGATTTTTTTTCTTTTGATACCGGCATTAGCCTTTTATAGCATCACCGGTTGTGTCACTCACTTGTACATTTGAAACAATTTTCAACAAGCTATAAGCTCACGGATATTCTTTTGTACAAGAGTGCGACGCAACAGAAGCTTAATTCTTATACATTAGCCTGGCTCACCAATGTATTTATGCAATAAGTCAATAAAGTTATTCCGGGAAATCATTTTTGCGCCAAGGCTTTCAAGATGCTCTGTATAAACCTGGCAATCTATTAACTGCACACCTTCTTTTTTTAATTGCTTTACATAACTTATAAGGGCATACTTGCTTGCATTACTTACAAGACTAAACATACTTTCGCCAAAAAATACTTTACCGAGTCGTATGCCATATAAGCCGCCCACGAGTTCATTATTAAGCCATACTTCTGCACTGTGGGCATAGCCAAACTCATGCATCTTTTTATAAGAGGCTAGTACTTCGTTGGTGATCCAGGTGCCATCCTGGCCGGGTCTGTTTATTTTTTTGCAGTTATTGATAACCTCCCGAAATGCTTTGTTGATAGTGAAAGTGAAAGCATTCCGTTTAAATAATTGTTTCATGCTTTTACTTACTTTCAGTTCATCGGGGTTTAAAACAAAACGGGGATCAGGACACCACCAAACAGGTACATCACCTTCATACCATGGAAAGATACCTCTTTCATACGCCATAAGCAACCGCTGTACACTGAGATCTCCGCCAATGGCAAGTAGCCCATCTTCCTGCGCTGCATCAACAGGTGGAAACCATAAACGGTTATCTAATGCATGCAATGACATAAAAAAGGAGTGTATATAATAAAAACTAAAAATAAGGAATGAAAAACTAAAAGATACAAGAGTGGATTTGAAAACAGGGTATTAACTTCCTACCATCATTTCAATAGTGGCGCCAATATTTCTTTCAGTAATGGCATCACACATAGGCTTTAGGGTATCATAATCACCATTCTTAACTGCACATTTTCCTTTATAATGAATGATAATGGAACATTGTTCTGCCTGCTCTTCTGTGTGGTTGCAAACTTCCATAAGGGTTTCAATTACCCAATCAAAAGTGTTCACATCATCGTTCCAAACGATAAGGTTATAGGGAAACTGCTCGGCAGTGAGAACATCTGTTTCAATATCTTCCAAAGGAGCTGAAGCTGTATCAAATGCAATGATTGGCATGTAGCAAAAATACCATAAAATCAAATGCCTGCAAAAGCTGTCATTGATAATTTATAGTACTTAAAAGGAACAATATATGGAAATATTGCAGGAACAAGTAAAGAAGATTACAGCCTCCTAAATAAGCCTTATAACACTTTAAGAGTCGTGGAATAAAAAGAGCAGATATAAATTTGAAGACTATATTAATTGAAAATCAGTATGTTAAAACCCTGATTCCGAAATTGCAACAAGAAATTACTATAGCCTTTAAAAATAGGAATATATAAAACCCTATTTTTGTTTCTCACACACTAACTCCACATAAGCTGATACCCCATTAAATTCAGCAGGTCTTCTATAGACCGTCAAAAATTTTCTAGTAAAATAATTTTAAGGAGGACTTGATATGTATTCGTATGCTTTATTAGAGCCGGAATGTTATTACCTGGTGCAGGAAAAAGAGAACGATATTCTTACGCTTTTACAGGTAAAAGTAGAAACCGATAGTAGTATGTATGTTTTAAAATTCAAAGAAAAAGAAACAAGCGAATGGAAAAGGAAAACAGACAGCATTCATGACATACTTGAACTGCTCAGTGACGATGCTGTAAAAAAATGGAAAGAAATTTATTACAACAATGAAGATGCTTATTATGAAGAGGATGATGAGTAATGTAAAATAGTAAGGAAATTATTTTAAAAAAATTTGGCAGAAAAGCACGCAACCTTATCTTTGCACTCCCAAGAAAAAAGGGAGTTTAGCTCAGCTGGTTTAGAGCATCTGCCTTACAAGCAGAGGGTCGGCGGTTCGATCCCGTCAACTCCCACAAAAAGCTTCGCATAATTGCGAGGCTTTTTTATTTTCTTTGATACAAGCTTATGCCTTTTCATAGCATCATCGTTGCGTCGCAAGCACTTTTATCTGCATAACATTTGGCATCAGAGGAAATTAATATATTTTGAACCTGTACAACCTATGTTGAAAATAGATAATTTTAAACTATGCCATTTACAAACCGCATCACAAAACTATTCGAAATAGATTATCCAATAATACAGGCCGGCATGATATGGGCCAGCGGTTGGCGTTTGGCAAGTGCGGTAAGTAATGCAGGAGGGCTTGGACTGATAGGAAGTGGAAGTATGTACCCGGAGGTATTAAGAGAACACATTCAAAAATGTAAGGTCGCAACCAACAAAGCATTTGGTGTAAATGTGCCGCTACTATATCCTGATATTAATAAACATATGCAGATCATTATTGATGAAGCTGTGAAAATTGTTTTTACTTCCGCCGGTAATCCTAAAGCATGGACCACGATACTGAAAGATAAAGGCATAAAAGTGGTGCATGTAGTAAGCAGCAGCACATTCGCAAAAAAAGCCGAAGATGCAGGTTGTGATGCTGTGGTAGCTGAAGGATTTGAGGCAGGTGGCCACAATGGAAGAGAAGAAACCACCACATTTGTATTAGTACCTGCAGTAAAAGCAACGGTTCAAATACCGGTTATTGCTGCAGGCGGTATAGCAACAGGCAAACAAATGCTTGCTGCAATGATACTTGGTGCAGAGGCTGCGCAAATAGGTACTCGTTTCGTATGCAGCAATGAGGCATCTTCTCATAGTAATTTTAAAAAAGCTGTGCTCGAATCAAAAGAAGGTGATACAATGCTAAGCTTGAAAAAAGTGGTGCCTGTAAGGTTACTTAAAAACCATTTTTTTCAAATAATAAATGAAGCAGAAAAACTTGGCGCTTCAGAAGAAGAAATGAAGCAATTGCTGGGTAGGGGCAGGGCAAAAAGAGGAATGTTCGAGGGTGATATGGATGAAGGCGAACTTGAAATAGGGCAGGTGAGTGCACTGGTAAAAAACATATTGCCAGCCTCTGAAATAATGAAACAATTATGGCAGGAATTTACCCAAGCTTTATCGAATCCATTAGGGTAAGTTCATTGTGTTAAAAGCACACAATGAATTTTATATGGAAATTCCAAAATACATTTTATCTTGTAGAACAAATTGCTTATATGGTTGAGTTTAAGTCGGCCAACGATTTCAGGCTTAGGGGTGGGAAATATTTTATGCCATGTATATCTATCGACTGTGTAATTTTTGGTTTCCACGACAGCCAGTTAAAAGTGCTTTTACTAACAATCGCCAATTTTGGTGGTTATGGTTTACCCGCCGGTTTCATTTATAAAGAAGAACACATAGATACATCTGCCAAACGAATACTTTGTGAGCGAACAGGTCTCCAGGACATTTTTCTGCAACAATTTTACATTTTTGGTGACCCTCATCGGTGTGATGAAAACATAACAAAAACGGTTTTCGAAAAGGAACAGATCAAGGCTCCGCAGAATAATTGGTTATTACAAAGATTTCTTACCATTGGCTATTATGCATTGGTCGATTTTGAAAAAGTAAATGCAACACCTGATTATTTTTCTGAATCCTGCGAATGGCATGATATAAATCATCTTCCGCCATTGGCAATGGATCATAACGAGATTATACAAAAGGCTTTGTTTACATTGAGAACGCATCTGCGTTACGAGCCAGTTGGTTATAACCTTCTTCCTCCCAAATTTACTATGCCTGAATTGCAGAGCCTTTATGAAACTATACTCGATCAAAAACTTGATAGGCGAAACTTTCAGCGTAAAATGCTTTCTTACGGCATTTTGAAAAGGCTAAAGGAGCAAAGGAAAGGTGTGGCTCACAAAGCACCTTATTTATATTCATTCGACCTACGCAAATATCACAAGGCATTGGATGAAGGCTTTCAGAGTGCCTGGTAAGATTTGATAACTGACTTTGCAAAATTTCAGACTCCCGCTTAATTTACATTCATAGTACAAGAGTGCGACGCAACAGTTGATGATAATAGTTTTATCGCCCGGTAAACACCTCTTTTTTATTGCTAGGATAAATTGGCAATAGGAATATTTGTTACCCCGCATTTGTACAGGTGGCATCGTTTCTTGCGTCGCACTCTTGTACTGATTATTAATAATTGCGCCCCGGCAATATTCAAAGTCGTACATCATTAACTACTCCATAAAAAAATGTTAAGTATGTATAACTGTATTTAAAATGTATAACTTTACTTATCCAAAAACTGCATTATGAAAAACATACTTATTTGTTTTCTTTTGCTTGGCTTCAGTCAATTCTCTTTTGCAACGGGAACAAAAGAATGTACTAATTGTATATTTGCAGGTACTGTTGTTGACGCAGCGACTAAAAGACCTGTTTCTGATGTAATGGTAATTGCACATGGACAAGAAACCGGTGATGAGCAAAAATTTACTACTGACCAACACGGACAATATAAGATTGCCAGCTTACCTTCTGGTACTTATACCATTCGTTTTGAGAAAAATAATTACAGACCCGTCGAAAAAAGAAATCTTGCTGTAAAAAAGGCATCTTCCGGAACAAAGCTTAATATTGAAATGGTGTTAAGCGATGAAGAAGAAGGCGAGGAAGATCATCATGACTGGCTACCTAAATATGATATAATTTAATGTTGTATGACAATAATTAGTTTCATTATATTATACTGTAAAAAGCAATAGGTATAGTTCTAATTGATTTGAATTTTGTATTTAGCACATTCTTATCGGAAAACAATTCATTCTAATGTAAGACTCTCTTATCCTATTGCAATTTTTTTAATTACCCGTCGTTCTTGTATTGTTTCCTTTACATAGTGGTTATTCCAAATGAATACTTTTTTATACAGTTTTCATACTATAATTATTATAATTAATTGTTTTATAATACCAAAACAGTGTTTTAAGTGTAATAATCTTTTTGGACTAACCAAATTCAACTTTACATTTGCACACAATTAAATTAACCAGTAACTCAATGAAAAAATTGAAATTGTACACCAACTCTCTGCTTTTTTCGGGTTTAGTTGTTTTTCTCTCTTCACTCTTAATAACATCCTGCAAAACTGAAAGAATTGCGATTCTTAAAGATATACCCGATACGACATCTGTAAGATATCTTCCATTGGCTAGCTACTCTTCCCCTATTGTACGTGTAGATGATATACTTAATATAGTAATACAGACGCTTGACCCACAGGCAAATACCATTTTGAATCAAGGTAATTTACCAGCAACTTCAGGCGCAGTTTCGGGTAATAATTCATCTTCTCAAGCTGTTGTTTCAGGCTATTTGGTAAGTAAAGACGGAACTATACATATGCCTTATATTGGTGCTGTTTTAGTAAAAGGATTAACAACAGAGCAAATAAGAGATACTATTGCTGAGAAGGTTGCTTTTTATTTTAAAGATCCGGTGGTAAATGTACGTTTCGCCAATTTTAAAGTTTCAGTATTAGGTGAAGTGAAGAATCCTTCTACTTTCCTGATCCCGAATGAAAAACCTACTGTAATAGATGCATTGGGCTTGGCGGGAGACATAACAATTTATGGGCGCAGGGATAATGTAATGCTTATAAGAGATAACGAGGGGCAGAAAGAAATTACCAGATTAAATCTTGATAGCTCCAGGAGTATAAGTTCTCATTATTTCTACCTTAGACCAAATGACGTACTATATATAGAAGCGTCTGCTTCAAAAGTGCAAAGTACTGATGCATACAGGAACAGGAACTATGCGATCATTGCTGCAGCTTTAGGTTTCTTAACCGTATTATCTGCTAGGTTATTATTCAAATAAATTACTTATACGGAGTTTCTTTATTTGAAATATAAAATAATATTTCTGCTTAAATAATTTTAAATTCAATTATATGCAAAGCAACAATAAACCTAATGATAATACCAACGCAGGTATTGTGGGCTTTAATAATGGTGAAGAAGGTTTTGATTTCAAATATCTAGTGGCTAAAGTAGCCGGTAACTGGAAATGGTTTGTGTTATCGCTGGTACTTTGTGTTGGATTAGGTGTGCTCTATATTTTATATGGCATTCCCACTTTTACCATTAGTGCAAGAGTATTGGTTAATGGTGCCAACTCCAGCAAGATAAACAGTGGTGTTACAGAAACCAATATGTTGAGTGATCTTGCTTTGTTTTCACAACAAAATGATGTAAACAACGAGATACAGGAACTGTATTCAAGAACACTGGTTGAGAAAGCAATAAGAGACCTTCAGTTAAACGTTTCTTATTGGGCATTGGCTGGCGTTCGTTTTGCAGAAGTATACAAGAAATCACCTTTTTTTATTGATCTTATTGAATTGAAAGGGGGACTTGAAGACCCGCTTGGATGGGATGTTCGTATAGCAGGAGACAGAGTTAAATTTATGGATGATTATACTCCCGATAATTTTGAGGCGAAATGGGGGGATACAATCAGAAAAAAATATTGCACATTTGTTATTAAGAAAAACCCCGAATCTCCTGAAGTAAAAGATTCTACTTTTCCATTAGGTCTCAAGATCAACACCTATCCAGCCACTAATTATACATACATGGAAAATCTCCTTGTATTTATGACGGCAGCTAATACAACATTGATGGACGTGACATTTGACGTATCGGTACCTCAGAAAGGAGAAGATTTTGTAAACTACCTAATCAAACTGTATGTTGATACAAAAGTAAAAGCTAATAACTCTATTGCGGATAGTACCATTCGCTTTATCGATGACAGGATAACTGGTGTTGCAAAAGAATTGAGTAATGTAGAAAGTCAAGCTACAAGCATATTGACATCTGGGGGGATTACCGATATCAATGAATCTAATAAACAACTTACCGGGGAAAAAAGTGAGGCAAGCACCGCACTGGAAAATTATAAAGCTAAAACGGATGCCGTAGACCTGATTGAAAAATACCTGAATGATCCGGCGAGGATAAATTCACCTTTACCAACTGCAAGCAATATTGATGATCCTACTTATATTACGCAGGTGCAAAAGTATAATACTTTGCAACAGCAAAGAGAGACCCAGTTGCAATTCAACACCGAAAAAAACCCTGCTATTATAAACATCGATAATCAAATTGCAATTACACGCGGTATTCTAAAAAATGTGCTGGCCACTTACAGGGAATCTCTATCTTTTACAGCTGCAAGTTTGGAAAAAAGAAATGTTGATGTAATCGGCCGTGTATCTAAAGCACCTGTACAACAAAGGCAATATCTGGAGGCTTCACGCAGGCAGGATGTATTGCAGCAACTCTATGTTTACTTGCTTACTGTAAGGGAGCAGACTGCCGTTACCAAATCAAATAACATTGCCCCTGTGCGTGTAATTGATGAAGCAAAAGCAGCTGTTTACCCATGGTGGCCAAATAAAATAATCGTTATTATAGCAGCTATATTTCTTGGTATTGTAATTCCTTCCTGTGCCATACTTATAAATGAGCTTAACAGTAACAAGGTTATTACACCAGCAGATATATCAGCTTCCACAACCGTTCCTATTATTGCAGAAATAAGTGCAAGCAAATCTGGCAAAGCAATTATTGTATCAAAGGAATCTCGTACTGCAGTTGCTGAACAATTCCGAACGCTGCGCACAAGCTTGCTGTCTAAACTATCTTATTCATCAAATGGCAGTAGTAATCTCGGAAAGGTAATTATGCTTACCTCAACTGTTAGTGGTGAGGGCAAATCTTTTGTTACACTTAACCTGGCAACAGCACTTTCTCTTGCTGGTAAGAAAGTATTGGTTGTAGACCTTGAGCTACGCAAATCTCAGCTCAGCCGCGATCTTGGCATTGACGACAAAGAAGGTGGTATTGCAGATTATCTTGAAAAGAAAGCTTCATTACATGATGTGATTGTCCCGTCAGGAGTTAATGAAAATCTTTGGGCTTTGTTATCAGGTACATTAGAAGCAAATCCTTCAGAAGCATTGCTGAATGAAAGAATGAAAACAATGTTCGAAGATATGCGCAGTAAATTCGATTATATAGTGGTAGATACACCACCAGCTGCAATAGTTACTGATGCACAGGTTATTGGTGTATACGCAGATATTACCCTGTATGTAGTAAGACAAAAATATACTTTCAAAAAGCATATAGATGTAATTGAAGATCTTAAGGCAAATAATAAGCTTAAAAACATGTATGTAATACTGAATGATGTTAAACCGGTACCGGGCTACAACCAGGGTTATGGTCTTGGTTACAGGTTTGATGAAGATCACGGTTATTATACTGAAGAAGAAAAAACGGAAAAGAAATCCATTTTGCAAAAGATTTTCCCTGATGCAGATGCGTGATATTTTTTAGTCAGAAGTAATAGTTGAGGTTCCTGTACTAGTAACTAAAACTTAATCAAAATTCCATTTATGAAAAACATATCCAGGCCTGTAATTATTATTGGGTCCGGCAGATCGGGTACAACTATTATTTCTGAAATTCTCTTCAGGCATGAGGATCTTGCATGGCCTTCTAATTACCAGGAAAAGTTTCCTTCCCGGCCTGGAGTGAATTTACTGCGTAATTTATTTGATAATAAACTATGGCGTTTACAAGGTCAAAAACCACAGTTAAATAAAGTATCAAAATTTAATAAAGTTCTTTTCAAACCTGCAGAAGCTTATAAGTTTTGGGAATACCTTACTGGTCCGGCAATTGATTTTTCGCGTGGCTTTTTAATAAATGAAAGGCCAACTGAAAAAGATGTAAAGCGCATACATAAAGCTTTTGGTAGAATGTTGCATTACCAGTTTAAGAAAAGACTGGCTTTTAAGATTACAGGACCTGCAAGGATCGGTTATTTGAAAGCTGTTTTTCCGGATGCTATTTTCATCAACATTGTAAGAGAACCTATGGCTACCATTAATTCATGGCTTAATGTTGATTTCTGGCAGGATAAAGGCAAACATCAATTATGGTGGACAGGCGCTTACACGCCACAGGAAATGGAGTGGGCAGAAAAGAATACAGACAAACCGGAATTACTTGCAGCCATGCAATACCGTAAACTGATGGAAATTACAGAAAAGGAAATAGCAATGAATAAAGCCAATTGCCTCACTATTCATTATGAAGATTTCGTTGCTGATCCTTCGGCCGTTATCAATAATATTCTTGCATTTGCAGAACTGGATAAATCAACACTTGTAGATACTTACCTGCAGGGTATAAAGATATATAACCAAAACAAGAACGAAGCACCAGGAAAGCAGGTTCCGTATGCTTCCGAAATGCAACGCATATTACAGGGCCGTTATGCGTTTTAGAAAGGTATGGATCAGGCAATAGTGCTTATAGCATCGCCGGTTGTGTCACTCACTTCAGGGTTCTGAACTTTGAGAAATTATTGCGATTGTACATGCTTATAAAAGATACGGAAGTACAAGAGTGCGACGCAACGGAAGCTCAATAGCAAACCGGAAGATGGTAACATAAATTTATATCAACTGGATAATTGCCCGTAAAGGGCAACTTTATTTTTTGTAAAAGTGGCATGTTGAAGATAAAAAGTATTTTCAGAATGGATCAACGATAACCTCATGGCTTTAAGCAAACAAAAGCTGGTAAAAACCGGAATATGGCAGGTGCTAAACACTGTTGTTGTTTTGGTGTCTCAGATAGGCGCAAACGCAATAATGGCACGCTATGTAACCGATGTGGAATTTGGTCTTATGGCCATTACCAATGCGTTTGTAAATTTTGCCTGTTTTTTTTCAGAGGCAGGAATGGGAGATGCACTATTGCAAAGAAAAGTTGTAGAGCCACAGCATAAAAATGCGGCATTATATTTTAGTGTGCTAGTATCGGTTGTACTATATGTGATATTTTATTTTTGTGCACCACTTATTGCTGACTTCTATGGTAAACCTGAACTGATAAATATTTTACGCGTACTTGGCTTTAGTTTTATATTACTTTCTATCGGCTCTTCTTCCCTAAACCTGATGCAGAAGAACTTCAACTTTAAACAGGTTTTCTTTAGTGATAGTCTAAGTCTGTTTGCTTCAAATATATTAGGGGTTGTTTTGGCCATGAAAGGTTATGGCGCATGGTCTGTTGTATGGTCTATTCTGTTTTATAATGCAGCACGCATGGTGATGGTGTGGATCATTGAACCTATTCCTTTAAAACTTGGTGCAACATTAAAACACTGGAAAGATCTTGCTGGTTATGGTGCAGGCTTAACCCTGATAAGAATAAATAATTATGTTAGCGGCTTTGGAATAATGCTTGAGATTGGTAAGCTTGTTAGCATCGCATTACTCGGTGCTTTTGAGCGTTCGTATCGTTACACTAATTTGCCGGTTAGATACATTGGAGATATGCTGCAGAAGATCATGATGCCTTTCATGTCTAAAATGCAGGATGAAGATGAAAAGTTGTATGTTTTCTTTTATCGTGCACAGTCTTTCTCTAATTCATTGTTAGTACCAATAAGTCTTTTTGGTTTGGTATTCTGCAAACCCATAGTATTTATACTGCTGGGTCATAAATGGGAGAATGCTATTATACCCATGCAGATACTTTTTCTTTCGCTTCCATTCCGTATTACAACAAAAGTGGCCGATGCATTAATGCGTTCCAAACAATTGGTATACCGAAATGCAGGAAGAAAATTTCAGTATGTAGTTATATTATGTGTAGGCATCTATGTAGGATGGCTTTTTGATAAAAATAGTCTTGTCGGTATTTCCACTGCTGTAACGTTGGCATCTGTATTCAACTATGTCGCCATGCTGCTTACTATAAGAAGAAGAGTTTTTACGCAGGGCTGGCAGAAACTTATTATCAGTCCCTTTAAAAATGGACTATTGCTCTCTGTATGTATCATCGCACCTGCATATGGGTTATATTTCCTGCTGAATATGTTTGTGCAGGAACAAGTGGTCTCATTCATTATAGTCACCAGTATCGTAGGTGTTATCCTTTTATTTCTTTTCCTAAAAAGACCAAAATGGCTGGGAGAAGATTTTGCAGATATGCAGAAAGAGATCCTTAAAATGACAAAAGGAAAAGGTGGTGGCAAGAAAAGAAAAATGATGGAAGAAGAATTAAAGATGCAACACGATAACGATATTCCAACAGTAACTGAACCAATAAACGAATAAATACCTGTATGACGAAGTTTATTGTTTTTACTACACCAAGAACCGGATCAACTTTACTGGTAAAATCTTTAGACAGGCATCCTGAAATCTTTTGTGCAGGGGAAATATTTTTATTGAACGGCACACAGTTTCATGGTGAATGCAGTTTCCCTTTCTGGAAATTACCCTTGCCCAAAAAAGCCATCTACATCATGAACTTTCCAAATATGTGGATGAATCTTTCGTCATTCCTCAAAAATTTTTTTACACCTGCCAATGGAGAGAAAGCAAAAGGTTTTAAGATGATGCATTTTCAAACATTCTATGTTCCCGGAATGATTGAATACATAAAAAAGAACGACATAAAAGTAATACTCCTGCTACGTGAAAATCTTTTGAAGAACACCTTGTCAGATCTTCGTGCAAGAGATACAGGTGTTTATCATAACAGTGGCAATGTTGCCGAAAAATTACCGAAGTTCAATGTTGATATCCCTCAGCTCGAAAAAAAGATGGAGGAGATTGCAGGTATTCAGAAAGAGCTTGAGAATGTTACATCATCAATGAATACACTAAAGATCACTTATGAAGATTTTGAGAACTGGGATGCAACAATAAGCAAGGTGCTTAACTTCATTAATGTTGAGAATATTCAGTTACCACCGGTATCAAAAAAATTAAATCCTGATAAGCTGGAAGATATGATCGAGAATTACGATGAAATGGCAGCATGGCTTAAACAAAAAAATTATGCGCATTTCCTGGATTGATAATGTGATTTAAAACGATGACAAAATTTATCATTTTTACCACACAACGCAGCGGCTCAACTGTTTTAACAAAAACACTTGATGAACACCCACAGGTATTTGCGGCAGGTGAACTGTTTCATACAAATGAAAAGATACATCATCCCGAATGGCATTTCACGTTCATTAATTATCTTGGTAAGGGTAAAGCCCGTGGTGTGCTAATGAAAATGAATAAAGCGCTAAATAAACTTAGCATCAAAAAAAGGATCACAAAACATCTCAATGCTTTTTTTAACGCAAAAGACAAAAATGAAAAAGCCCGGGGATTTAAGTTAATGCTTTCGCAGGTTAAGACAACACCTTATATATGGGAGCAGGTAAAAAAACAAGATGCAAAAATTATCGTGCTCCTGCGAAAGAATATTCTTGAAACAGCGTTATCAAAATATCGTGGCAGAACAACGAAGCTTTACCATTCAGATGATAATGTTGGGAAACAAAAGATAAAGATTCCAATAGCGGAATTTACTTCATGGCTCGCTATGCTGGATGGGTTTAATAAACGGTTATTGGAATTGACAGAAGGTCTTGACAGGATAGTTATTTATTACGAAGATTTTGGCAACTGGCAACAAATACTCGATCAGACTTTTACTTTTCTAGAAGTTGATAAAATACAACTTGCGCCGGTTTTGCAGAAAGTTGGAGCAAATGATTGGCGTGAAGATGTAGAGAATTATAAAGAAGTGGAACAGGCGGTACAGCAAACAAATTATGCGGCTTGGTTGAATTAGGTAATGTTTATTTTTGTGTGCCGGTCAGAAGTAAAAATATTTGACTTTCGTTGCGTCGCACACTTGTACTGAATAATATTTTTCAGCAAATAGTATGGCTGAAATAAATATGGTAAAATTTTTATTATGGCAATGAATTTAAAGTTAAAAGATGCGTGGTATTGGATTGCCAATTTTGCGATCCTTGGTACATGTTCCTTGTCTATGTACCTGGATGATCCATTGCCTTTATTGGCTGTCGCAGTCCCTTTGATTATGTTGGACCGCGCCTATGTAGTACCGGTATTGCTTTTTATCGCCTGTATAGAAGGCTCTTTTGCTTCTGAAGATTCCTCATCAAAAGCAGAGACTTACGCCATTGCGTTTATCATGCCATTCTTTCTATATGATTATATCAAACATAATAAAACAAAAATACCTTACGCACTTTCGTTGTTATATATAGTATTTGGTTTTTTCATCATCTGGGGTATGATCATCTGGTCAACACATCCTGAAATAAAGAAATATATTACATCACTATTGTTTACCAGAGTGGGCGTTTTCATTTACATTAAAATGTTTATGAAGGTGGTCAAGCTGGTCTTCTTCTTTTTATATCTTAAGGTGCTTATTAATAATGATAAAGATCTTCTTTACCGCGCCTTAAACCTTATGAAAGATATGGCGCCCTATCTTATAGGATGTGTGCTTTTAGATATGCTGCTGTTTGGCGTTGAAACGGAGAAGTTTGATACACTGCATTTCGGAGAAGCACACCATGGTGATTTTTCTGCAAATATGAATGCGCTCGGTGCGTTCCTTTATATCGGTATATTCGAATCCAAAACAAGTATGTTCAAGCGGTTTGTGCATGTATGTGGTTTGGGGATGTTGCTATTTGTGATCATGAATCTTGCCTCCCGTAATGGGTTGCTAAGCTTCATTATACTTGGTGGGCTTGGTGGCATGCTTGCCTTATGGAATATGCGATGGGGGGCAAAAGTTATTATAGTAACAATAACCATTGCTTTAGCAGGAATTTGTGCCTACTTGTTTAAAGATTCTCCAACAGTTGAGCGGTTTATTTACCAGACGGAAGAAGAGGACGGTGGAGACCGTTGGCTATATTGGAGAGGTGGTCTTATGGCCCTACAAAAAGATCCGGTGTTTGGGTTAGGTGGAGATGAAACTTCTGCGTTATTTGCTGTTGGTACTTATTCTCCGGAGGTAGAAGACCATGTAATGCATAATACGTTTCTTGAGTTTGCAGTAGAATATGGCATAGTTGGTGAAATTTTCTTCCTCATTTTTGTGGGCACTATTTTATACCATTCTTACAAGAACTATATGTTTGCAGCCAAATACAATGAGATCATTCTTGGTGTTCCGAGTATATCTTACTTCATATCAATTTTTGCAGGTTTATTTGTAAGCCGGGTCTGGGAGTCAACCCTCTGGTATAACATGACCATCGTTTTTGCTATCTATATCATTTTCCGAAAACCAGTTGAAGACGCATTGAAAAAAAGAAGGAGATATATATTGCATGGGCTTGGGGATCCTATGCTTGATCCTTCACTGGCACTGCATCCCGCTAAATAAAACACAACCCTGCTTATGAGTAATTTCCTATCGAAAAACGAATATTTACTTCAAAAACCAATTATAATCTTTGGTACCGGCCGTTCCGGTACCACTGTTATTTCTGATATTATTCTTCATCATGAAGAACTTGCCTGGCATAATAACTGGCAGGAGCTTCTTCCAAAATCAGCAACCATAAATTATTTGCGTCGTTTATTTGATAATGGCTTATGGCATATAACAGGCATGAACACACAGAACAATAAATCATTGATCAACCAGGTTTTATTCAGACCAATTGAACGTTATGATTTTTGGGAAGTTGTTACCGGACCACGTATAGATTTTTCAAGAGGTTTTTTGCTGAATGAAAGAGCTACTGACGAAGAGAAACAACAAATGCGCTTGCACTTTGCTAAAATGGTAAAGTATCAAAACCGAAAAAGACTTGCATTTAAACTTACCGGTCCTGCACGCATGGAATATTTGCTCAGCGTTTTTCCCGATGCACAGTTTGTACAAATAACAAGAGAGCCTGTTGCTACGATCCGTTCCTGGCTTGAGATTCACTGGAGCAGTCAGATGACAGAGCAATTGTGGTGGAATGGAGCTTATACGGAAGAAGAAAAAGAAAAATCAAAAGAATACGCAAAAGATCCCGCATTGTTTGTCGCGTTTCAGTATAAAAAATTGATGGAAACGACAGCTTACGAGATCAATAAACTGAAGCCAGATGTTTATACAACGCGTTATGAAGATTTTGTAAAAGATGCAAAAGGATTTATTGCAAACATGATGCATCATCTGGGATTGCCTCATTCAAAACAGGTTGATAAATTCATGGAAAAAATTTCTGTACAGAACAGGAATAATCGTGCGGCAAAATCTGCAAAGACCGAAATAAGTGAAGAAACAAAAAAGAAGATTCTTGAAATAGTAGGAAATATATAAGCAATGAATTGGCGCACTGTTGTTGGTATTATTCTGATTCTTTCTTCAATAGAAGAAATGTTGAGAGTATTTTTTGATTACCGAGCAGGTAAGTCAGAAGCTAGTCCATATGATGTTATGCTTGGATTTATTATTGTTGCATTTATTGGTTTTCTATTAATGCGAAAGGGAATGCAGAAAAGTGTAAATAAACTAAAAAAATAAAAGTAAGTGTTGCCATAGAACAGAACGCACAAGAGTGCGACGCAACGAAAGGTTAATTAATAAATAAAAGTCCGGTAAATAAAAAATTTTCACTGCTTATGAATGATAAGCCAATAAAATATGAAGAGCTGTTAGAAAAACCGATACTGATTTTTGGTAGCGGGCGTAGCGGCACAACTATTTTATCTGAGATCATTTTTCAGCACGAAGACCTCGCATGGCACAGTAATTACCAGGAAATTTTAACGAAGTCAACATGGATAAATTATTTCAGAAGATTCTGGAGTAATAATATGTACAGTCTTGTGAAGTATTGGAAATTTGTTGGTGTTAGCAAAAATACAAGACAAAAATTTGGATCATTTTTAAAGCTTGCTATATTTAATCCCATCGAGCGATACGCTTTCTGGGAAAGCATTACAGGGCATCGCATAGATTTTTCAAGAGGATTTTTATTGAATGAAAAAGCAACACCGGAAGAGATTCATCACATACGTTCTTTTCTTGCAAAGCAGGTAAAATACCAGGGCAAAAAAAGATTGATCATGAAGTTTACTGGTCCTGCACGTTTGGAATATCTTACCAGTATTTTCCCTGATCTGATTGTGGTGAGTATTGCACGCGAACCAATCGCCACGGTGCGTTCATGGCTTGAAGTTGGTTTCTGGCAACGCATGGGTATTGATAAACTTTGGTGGATCGGTGCATACTCAAAGGAAGAAGAAGCAGAAGCTGAAAAACTAAAAGGTAATGCGCCGCTGATCACAGCGTTTCAATATCGCAAACTGATGGAGACAACACAATACGAAATTGAAAAGCTTGGATTGAATGTGTTGCAAACACGCTATGAAGATTTTGTAAAAGATCCGAAAGCGTTTATCAAAAACGTGATGGACTTTATGCAACTGACGCAATCAAAACATGTAGATAATTACATGAATGAAATGGTCGTAAGTAATCGCAATGCAAGAACATCAAATAAAACAACATTCAGCGATGAAACGAAGCAACGCATTATGGAGATCGTTGGCGAGTATGCGTAGAAGAAATTATGAACCAAACTGATTGCTGCTATTGTGCTTCCGTTGCGTCGCACTCTTGTACTGCAACAAATAATTCAACAATAAAAATCACACATCAGACATTCATCTATGGCAGATAAAATAAAAGTAGCTCATGTAATTCGTGTGTTTAGTTATGGAGGCGCTGAAGTTTTACTGCGTGAGTTTTTTGCGCAACCTGAATTTAAAGAACAGGTTCACTCTGATCTATTTGTGTTGGATCATAAAAAACTTGGATTGAAAGATGATGTTACACCCAACATCAATAAATTCTATTTCTATAAAATAACCACCTGGAAATTTTTAGTTGAATATATCAGATTCCTTCAAGATATAAAAAAAGGCAATTATGATATAGTGCACATGCATCTTCCTGTTGCAGGCTGGATGGGCGTTGTAGCCAAAATTTTTACCGGAAAAAAAACAAAATACATTTACAGCGAACATAATCTTGTAAACTTCTATAGCAAATACAATTACTATTTAAGTGGGTGGACGTATGGCTTTTTTGATAGTGTTATTTATGTATCGCATGAAGTAGGAGAGGTGATACGCAAAGTACAAAAAGGTTGGTTCTTTAAAACCAATCATCCTGTTACGATATTGAATGGTATTGATACAAACAAATTTCATTGCACACACAGACATGAACTAAAGCCTGCAGAAACATTGACGATTGGTTTGGTGGCAAGGTTTCGTCCGCAGAAGCGTGTTGACCGCTGGGCAGAAGTAGCAGCAGAAATCCATAAGAAGAATCCCAATATAAAATTCTTAATGGTTGGCGATGGACCGAGTGATGATTTGTTAAGACAGCGCATCAAAGAATTAAATATTGAAGGCGTTATTGAATTGCCAGGAATGCTTACCGACACTTATGCAGCTTATAAACGTATAGATATATTTTTACTTACCAGTGATTTTGAAGGTTTACCATTGGCATTACTTGAAGCAATGAGTTGTGGTTGCGTGCCTGTTATAAGTAATGTTGGTGGTATAAAGCAATTAGACTTTGGTGGTATTGGGCATAAGTTCGATGAATTTGTTACTGCTGATATTGCTGATAAGATCGTTGCGTACACACAACAACCCGAAAAGTATTTTGATGAAAGCGATCGTTCAAGAGAGTTTGTTATAAAATATTATTCACTTACAAAACAGGTGAATGAAATTATTGATTTGTATAGGGAGTTGATGAAATGATAATCATATGTCAACAAAACACTTACTACTATTATTGTTTATGCCTTTTATTTTTACTAGTTCTTTTGGACAAGAGAATTCTATTCCCAAGCAATACAGGCCTGTTAAAGAGATTTATGGTGATTTAAATAAAGATAGTGTTGATGAAAAAATTGTGGTTTATAATGTTAACGACACCGAAGATGAAGTAGAAGGCGTGGATAGGGAAATTATCATTTTCAAAAAGGAAAATAGAAATTGGGTAATATGGCATCGATCAAAAACTGCAATTGGCAATAGCAAAGATGGTGGGATGATGGGTGATCCATTTGAAGGTATAGAAATTAAAAACGGAATACTATTAGTATATGAGTCTGGTGGAAGTAGTTGGAAATGGTCGTTTATTGATAAATACAGATTTCAAAACAATAATTTTGAATTGATAGGCTATGTTTCCAGCGCCGGTAAAGTATGTGAATACTGGCAGGATGTTGATTACAACATTTCTACAGGGGAAATTATTATAAAAAAAGAATACGAAGACTGTGATAAGGCACAAGAAATTTATAAAAGAGAGAATGAAGAGTTTGTTTATAAATTAAAAAATAAAATTACCCTTGAAAATAGAGACAAGGAAGAGATAAAAATAATTTCACCCAAATATAAACATGAGATTTATTTGTAGATGATTATCATTCCAACCCATGAAGTGATTGCGACGCAACAGGCGATGCTATGAAAAACTAAAGCTGGTATCCTAAAAATTATCTTTGTGCCTCCGCGTCTTTGTGTGCAACAAAACATTTTCAATTCCTTTTTGTTTTATTGTAATAATGCAATGCTTATTTCTACTAACTTGGTAAAAATTTTTGTATGCGTACAAGCGGGTGGTGGGTTGTAATATTAGTTATGTTGCTGATAGATCTTTATGTATTTATGGCGATGAGGACTGTGACGCAAAGCAGCGGTGATAAAACGAGAATAACAATCTATAGTATTTACTGGATCATTTCGGCAGCAGGTGTTATTACCATTTTATTATTTCCTTATGTGCAGGCACTTCAAACAAGTATTGTTTTTCGCAATTATATTTTTGCCATACTAGTTGGATTATTTTTTGCTAAAATATTGGCGAGTACATTTTTTTTAATTGATGACCTGCGCCGCGGGGCATTGTGGCTGATGGCAAAACTCTTTCCCAATACCGGCGCAGACTTTGTGCAGCAAAAACCATCTATCAGCCGCTCTGCATTTTTAACGTGGACGGGTATTGCAATTGGCGGTGGCTTATTTAGCTCATTGCTTTACGGGTTTTCGAACAAATACAACTATGGTGTGCGTAAAGTAAAGCTTGCGTTTGGTAATCTGCCGGCGGCTTTCAAAGGTTTGCGCATTGTTCAGGTAAGTGATATACACAGCGGAAGCTTTACAGATAAAGCTGCAGTGGAACGCGGTGTGCAAATGGTGATCGATCAAAAGCCGGATCTTATATTATTTACGGGTGACCTGGTAAATGACCGTGCAGATGAAATGCATGAATATATGGATGTGTTCAATAAATTTTCTGCACCGCTGGGTGTGTACAGCACATTGGGTAATCATGATTATGGTGATTATGTTTCCTGGCCTTCTGATAATGCAAAAAAAGCAAACCTCGAAAGGCTGAAAGAAATTCATGCAGAACTTGGCTGGCGTCTATTGATGAATGAACATGTTGCAATAGAAAAGGATGGTGATGCGATTGCATTGCTTGGAATTGAGAACTGGAGCGCTTTTGGGCGGTTTCCTAAATATGGTAAGATGGATGAAGCCTATCCTGGAAGTGAAAAATATCCATTCAAAATTTTGATGAGTCATGATCCTTCTCATTGGGATGCAGAAGTGCGAACAAAATATCCTGATATAGATATCATGTTAAGCGGCCATACACATGGTATGCAATTCGGTGTAGAAAATCCTTACTTCAAATGGAGCCCTGTGCAATGGTTTTATAAAGAATGGGCTGGTTTATATAAAGAAGGCAAGCAAATGTTGTACGTAAATCGTGGTTATGGGTTTATTGGTTACCCCGGCCGTGTAGGTATTATGCCGGAGATAACAGTGATTGAATTAGCATAATGGTGAATGGATAATGGTAAATAGTCTTTTGTAACGTAATAACCTGCAGCAAACGATAAACGTTAAACTACTTTATCCGCTTCATAGCTTATTCCGGCTTTTGCTCTTATCGCATCCAGTGTTTCGATTAATAACATTGTATCAGCAAAAGACATAACCGGGCTTTCTGTAAGACCACTACGCAGGCAATCACATACATGCCTTATTTGATATTGATAACCCCAGCCCGCTTCTTTTTCAACCGGAATAACTTCTTTGCTGTCGATCCATCCGGGATAATATTCAATAGTTGTATCCGGCGCATAAAAACGATGGGCCAGTCTTATTCTTCCATTGCTGCCATGTATATCTGCTTCTGTTGCTATGTTAGATGCAAAGCTTGAAAACAATTGTGCCAATGCACCATTCCAATATCGGAATGTAACGGCGCATTGCTCATCGATACCTGTTGATGCAGGCGTCATTATTGCTTCAATTTCAGTTGGTTTGCCAAGAATACCCAACGCCATAAACACATTGTAAATGCCAATATCAAGCATAGTACCGCCTGCCAGTGCAGGATCAAAAATTCTTGGAGCTATGGGCTCAGTCGGTTTAAAACCAAATTTTACCAACACACTTTTTACTTCTCCAATCTGTCCAGATGCTACAAGCTCTTTTACTTTTATAAAGTGTGGAAGAAATTTTGTCCATAATGCTTCCATCAAAAAAATATTTTTCTCTTTTGCCAATGCTATCATTGCGGATGCTTCTCTTGCATTAATGGCAAAAGGTTTTTCACACAATACTGCTTTACCATTTTGCAGACAAAGCATCGTGTGCTCGTAATGAAAATTATGAGTGGTAGCAACATAAATTGTGTCAACTTCCGGATTACTTACCAAATCCTCATAGCTTCCATGCAGGTATTTTGCCGGGTAATCTCTGGCAAATACCTGGGCCGTATCAATATTTCTTGAACCAATAGCAATGAGCTCCGCATCTTTCACCAGACGCAGGTCAGACGCAAACTTTTTTGCGATCTTGCCGGCACCAAGAATTCCCCAACGAATATTTTGTGACATATACAAACAATTTAAAGAAAAATATTTTTAATACCAGCTTCAGTAAGAATGGCATCGCCTGTTGCGTCGCAATCACTTTATCGTTCACATCATTACTCAACATTTGATACGGCAAGATCGTTCAATAAATTAGAAATTGCTTGTTATGAAAGTACTGGAGAATGAAATGAAAACAATAAAATTTTTACTGCTAAATCTTTTTTTTATTTTGTAAGCGTATTTATTTGCATGAAACATGTTTTCATTACCGGCGGCACAGGTTATATAGGCAAAAGACTTATCCCGCTTTTGCAGCAGAAAGATTATATGGTTACTGCATTAGTCCGTAATGGCTCTGAAAATAAATTACCTCCTGGGTGTAATATTATTATAGCAAACCCTTTTGAAGCAGCTTCATTTATGAAAGATATTCCTGCTGATGCAACTTTTGTACAATTGCTCGGCGTGCCGCATCCCGGACCAAAGAAGAAAGAACAATTCAAAACAATTGATCTTGCTTCTGCAAAAGCTTCTGCTATTGCAGCATTGCATGCAGGTGTAAAACATTTTGTATATGTAAGTGTTGCACAAACGCCAACAGGTATTATGAAAGATTACCAGCAATGCCGCGCAGAAGGAGAAACAACAATAAGAGCAACAACTATCCCTTCAACATTTATAAGACCATGGTATGTAATTGGTCCCGGGCATTATTGGCCTTTGTTATTTCAACCATTGTTTAAGATACTCGAATGGATTCCTTCCACATCTGCAAAAGCCAAAGCATTGCGTATTGTTTATTTAAATCAAATGTTGAATGCATTGTTGTATGCTGTTGAACATGCGCCTGCAAATGGAGTTGATATAATTGAGATAAGTGATATAAGAAAGATGAATAAAAAATTAATTGATTGATATATTTTTTTTCTCAGCTCGTTTCTCATGATTTAGTGTTTGATTTAATACAATAATTATCTCATCAAAATCATCTCTTGTAGTTAAGTTGTCATGATAAAATCTTAATGTAGTACCTGAAGCGAGTTTTATTTTTAAATTGTAATAGTGAGGATCAAAACCTTTACTTATTTTTTCAATGTCGTTCCATTTTAGATTAATATCTTTTACGTTTGACAAAGCGAATTTTTTTGTCCATACAATACTTATCTGATCTTTACTTATTGTCCATTCTGTTCTTCCTGTTACAAATTTTTGCCAAAGAAAATACATAAGAAAGCCGATTATAGCTGTAAGCGAATAGGAAGCCAAGGGACTTAATCCATCTGGAACAAAAATCCATATAGAAATCATTAGAAGTGCAATTGAAGATAAAAGTAAAATAGCCGCATTTGTCTGAGATACTAATTTAATTTTATAAGTCATGCTATATTAGTTTATTAAAAAGCACGTTGAAAAAGCTAAATATTATTCCGAACGCACAAGTGAGTGACACAACAGGCGATGCCACAAAGTTCAACTGCTTGTTACATAAAATTATTTTTTTGAAAAAATCATATCTGCAAGACGCTTATCTCTTCCATACACATCATCCCTGAAATTTATTTTTCCATCTTTGCTTACCCACGTAGTAAAATACGCAATAAAAACAGGAACTGTTTCTTTAAGGGTTACATATTGCTCCTTACCGCTATTCATTGCTGCAACAATTTTTTCTGTAGTCCATGATGAATCGTGCCTTAACAAATACTCAGCAAATTTTTGTGGCTGTGAAATTCGGATGCAGCCATGACTAAATGCACGATTGGTTTCGCCAAATAAAGATTTGGAAGGTGTATCATGTAAATAAATATCATAGCTGTTGGGAAATAAAAATTTTACAAGCCCAAGTGAATTATTGGGCCCTGGTTTTTGACGGACGGCACCACCATTCCATTCCATATTATGACTGGCAAGGTAATTTGAATTTTTTCTTATGCCCGGGAGCACTTCATTTTTTAAAATGCCCGAAGGTACATTCCAGTAAGGGCTAAACACGATGTATTTTATAGTGCCGTTGAAAATAACAGTTTTATGCGCAGGCTGACCAACAACGACGTTCATGCTAAAAGCAACTGTGTCGTTTTCGTAAACATATAATTTGTAAGCGGGGATATTTACAACCACATAATTTGAAACAAGATTAACAGGAACCCAGCGGCAGCGCTCCATGTTTACAATGATCTGTTGTATTAACTTACTGATTGGAATATTCATCTTTTTAAGAATAGCGGACCCAATAACACCATCTTCTTTTTCTCCATAACGATGTTGAAAATTTTTAACGGCAATTGTAAGTGTAGTATCAAAGATTGCACTGTTATTATCATTTGAAAGATCGCCTGTTACAAACAGAAATTTTCTGATAGTTGCAATTGTTGCAGATGAATCTCCTTGCTTGTATGTTTTCTTATCTGCTTTAATTGTTGGGAAGCCACCCTTGCTCTCTATGTCTTTATATTTTTTTAGTTGTGCTCTTAACAGCGCATACTGCCTGTAAACAGGTGCTGTATCAAGAATGTTTTTTCCTGTTAATAATGAATCAAGCAATTGGTTATAGGAAACAGTTTTTCGTGGCAGGAACCAATCGAGCGATTTCATTCTCTTTGCATCAAGGCCACTCCATACAGTTCTTGCATAAATAAAATATTGAGCGGTAAGCATGAGCTCTGTAAATTCATTTGCAGTATTTGTACTGTCCAGCGCATCATTCTTCATTAAGTCTGTGAAAGCATCCTTATAAGGAATACTATCCGGCAGCCCTTCTTCACTTATATTTTCCATTCGGTTATATAGGTTGGCAGCCTGTTCTATCAAACCATTATTATCGTACCACGCAAAAGCAAAATTTCTTTTGGCGTAAAATGTATCAATATCTTTTTTGTATGATCTTAATTTAGGATAACGTGAAAGAAACGCATCAATAATTTTTTTATCAAATTTCAATGAACGTTGATCACTAAAATTACCCCGGATGGTAATATCATTTTTGGTAGGTTGTGGAATAGTATCAGGCCTCTCAGCTTTATGTTCTTCTGTTTTTCCATCACTGCATGCAGTAAAATGAAAAGAAATAACAGACAGGAAAAACACTATTATAACGTAGGTTGTTATTTTCATTCTCATGTGCCGAAGTTATTAATTACGGGTGTCAAATAAAAAAGGTCTTCCGGCGAAGACCTTAATGAGGTTACTGATATGAAATTGACTTGCGAATATCAGTATGGTATGGTTACTGAATTGCTGTTAATAAGATTGTGGGTCCCTTCTTCTGGAAACTTTTTGTGCAGTTTTCATATTTCGCTGGATATTCCAGAGATCGGCTGCGCTTAATTGCTTGAAATTTGTGTTTACCGCAATTGTTTCTTTAACTTCTGTAACCAATTTGCTTAAATCGTCTGATTCCATAGTAATAATGGAATGGCTCACATTACTGTTCATTGTTTCTAATTTTTAATCTAAAAAATTCTTCCTGGCAAGCGCTGTGGTTAGCAGTAGATCGTTAGGGCTGTTGGCTTAATGACTATAATCAGTTAAAGATGATCAACTTCTGATTTGCGCTGCGAAGATATGCTGCAAATTATTATTAAACAAATATTGTGGTCAACGGTTTGTTAATGTAACAGTGCTTATACATTTTTTGTATGAGCGGAAATTTAAATGATAACGGCCTAATGATGCTATTGCATTTGAATAATTTTTTTAAAAAAATTTATGCTGTTAAAGTAGAATGAAAAATAAACGCAATTTTATCACCGTAAACGGAGACATTATTTTTTAATTAAACCAAAGATTCAAAAGCTATCAATGCATTACTTTAATTTATCGGATAATTGTTTTAACATTTATTACTATTAAGACAAGAATTTAGAAAGCGCAAGAGTGCGACGCAACCAAAGTCTTATACATGTACTACCGTTTGCATTAACAGAAAATATCATAATAAACAGCATATCTTTTAGATTTTAATAACATTTAATACGCTTTTGCACAATAAACATGCTATTTCTGTTGTTTTATTCTAACTTTATATTCCCGATAAAATCAAAAATCGAAAAACCTGGTTTTATGAAAAAATCACTACTACAAATAACTGTATTCTGTATATTGGTTGCCATGTTTGCATCCTGCGCCAGCGCATACGATACACGTAAGTCGAGGACTTGCCCGTCACATGATCCTATGTATTTCAGAAGATAATTTTTCTGTTGTATTTTTGCACATGCTTAACTGGATTTCCCTCACTGAGATAGATGAATTAATACGCATCAAAGAAAAATCGTTTCAAAAACCACAGGTCTTATTTAAACATAGTACCCGCTGTGGTACAAGCAGCCTGGTGCTTAACAGGTTGGAAAGAGCTAAAGAGATTCCTGAGGCTGATTTCTATTTTGTGGATCTCATCCGCTATCGCAATGTTTCAAATAAAATAGCCGACCTATTTAATGTTTACCACGAATCGCCACAGGTACTCCTTATTAAAAATGGAAAGTGTTATTACGAAGAAAGCCACCTTGGTATTGATATGCATGAATTAAATGATCAGATCGCTTTACTAAACTAATACTTAACTTATAATTTTTTTGTGTCCCGGCATTTTTGCTTTGCGCGTCTTCGTTGCGTCGCACACTTGTACATTCTAAATTTTATTGAACAAGCTTACATGATAATGTAAAAGTTTCTGCTGTTTTATAATTAATAAGCTTTAGAAAGAAGATATTTGCATACGTAAGTAGTTATTTTAAATACAGCTGATGTGACAAATGTTACATCTGGTGCAAGTCTGTTAATGCAGCTTTGCATATAATTATGATTACAGCGCTAGGTTATATAGCAGCCATCCTTATTGGTATATCTCTTGGCCTCATCGGTGGGGGCGGGTCAATCTTAACAATCCCGGTTTTAGTCTATCTTTTTGGTGTACAACCATTACTTGCAACCGGGTACTCTTTGTTTATTGTTGGTTCTACAAGTTTGGTAGGCGCAGTAAAGAACTACCGTAAGGGTAATGTAAATATAAAAACCGCACTCACTTTCAGTATTGTTTCAACTATCACCGTTTTAGTAACAAGAAAATTTTTACTGCATATAATCCCCGATAATTTGTTTACAATAATGGGTTATGCAATTACCAAATCTCTTATGACCATGCTGCTTTTTGCAGTGGTAATGATGATAGCTGCAGTTAAAATGATAGTAGGTACGCAGCCAAAGGATTGTCCTGAATGCGCTGAAAAATTTCAACCTGGCAAGATCATTTACAGTGGTTTAGGAATAGGATTACTTACAGGCCTGCTGGGTGCTGGTGGTGGTTTTCTTATTATACCTGCATTGATATTTTTATTTCATCTTTCCGTAAAGCAGGCCATTGGAACCTCATTGCTTATTATAGCAATTAATAACCTTCTTGGCTTTACAGGTGATATTTTCCATACAACTATAAACTGGGGCTTGTTACTGTCCGTTACAGCGCTTGCTGTGGCAGGTATTTTCATTGGTTCCAAACTTGGCGAAAAAATACATGGTGAAAAATTGAAAAAAGGTTTTGGATGGTTTGTATTAATAATGGGTATTTACATAATTATTAAAGAAATTGCAGGTTTATAAACTGCATTACTTATGCAACTGACGTTGATTTTGCAAGATTGCAGCATATATGTTGTATAATTAATATCAAATACCCGTTATTATGAGTTTCATTGAATGGATAAGACAACCCTGGCCATGGTACGTTTCCGGTCCGTTAATAGGTTTAACCGTGCCCATATTATTACTACTGGGCAATAAGAGTTTCGGCATATCTTCTTCTTTGCGGCATATATGCGCTGCCTGTTTTCCGGCAAATATTCCTTTCTTCAAATACAACTGGAAAAAAGAACTATGGAACTTATTTTTCGTGACCGGTATCTTGTTTGGCGCAATCATTGCCTCAAACCTTTTGGGCAATTATCAGCCCATTCAGCTAAATCCAAAACTGGTTTCTGATCTTAATAAATATGGTATTACAGATTACGCAAGGCTTATTCCAACACAACTATTTAACTGGCCTGCATTGCTTACGCTTAAAGGTTTTATCATGATGATCGGTGGAGGGTTTTTAGTGGGCTTTGGTACACGCTATGCCGGTGGTTGTACCTCTGGTCATTCAATTATGGGCTTAAGCAATCTTGAATGGCCTTCATTGATTGCAACAATTTGTTTTATGGCGGGTGGCTTTATTATGTCTAACCTCATTCTTCCATTTATTTTACAATTGTAGTTATGCAAAATATTTTAGATGGTATTGAATTAAAGGAACAGAACACAGATTTTGAAGTGCGTTCACTCGATACTATATGTATTAATGAATCAAACCTGCAACATCCGTGGTGGTATAATCTTAAATATTTGTTCGCAGGTATCTTATTTGGTATACTACTCGTAAAAGCAGAAGTGATTTCCTGGTTTCGCATACAGGAAATGTTTAGGATGCAAAGCTTTCACATGTATGGCGTGATTGGTTCTGCAGTGGTAGTGGGAGCTATCAGCATATGGCTCATCAAAAAGTTCAAGATAAAAACCATTCATGGAGAAGCCATTGAACTGCATTCTAAAAAATTTAATAAAGGGCAAATTATTGGCGGATTGATCTTTGGTTTTGGCTGGGCACTTACAGGCGCATGCCCCGGCCCCTTGTTTGCATTGATAGGTAATGGCGCTACTGTTATTATTGCTGTTTTGTTAAGCGCTGTTGCAGGAACATGGGTGTATGGGTTAATAAGAGATAAATTACCACATTAATTAAATGATCTGTTCTTCTGAAGCCTTTCAGAAAAAAAATAAATTAAAAGGCATAAAAGTGTGCTGCAATTTGCTGCATAAAGAAAAGAAAGTACAAGTGAGTGACACAACCGGAGTACAATAGTAGTAATGCAGACAGGTAAAATATTATTTTATAGTTTACGCCAAAACATTAATCATTTTCGTACATACGTAAGCGGTTATTGAGTTGAATGATCTCTTGTTGCATATCATGCATGCGTTGCAGCAAATGTGTGATGGTTTCTATTCCTTCCAGGTTAATATCCATTTCAGTATTTAAACGCACCATTTTTTCTAACTGGTTCAATTGGTTTTCCGGTATGTATATTTCCTGTTCTGTATAAATGACCTCTATAAGGCCGGCATCTTTCAGTGCATATACAAACGACTGCTCAATATGGTAATGTGTGCAAAACTGCTGCAACGGTATCATGTCTTCTGTTTGCATAAGACGAGTTATTTAAGTTTTGATAATTCGGTGAACAATTCTTTTTGCTTCTCTGTAAGATGTGTTGGCAATTTTACATCGTAGGTTATATAGAGGTCACCGCTTTCGCCTGCTTTCTTGTAAACAGGAACACCTTTACCTTTCAGCTTTATTTTGGTGCCATTCTGTGTTTCAGGATTTACTTTCAGCTTTACTTTTCCTGTTAGTGTATCGAGGATTGTTTCGCCACCCAGTAAAGCTGTGTACAGATCAATCGTAACTGTTGTGTAAAGATCATTACCGGAACGTTTAAAAACAGGATGCGGTGCAATGTTGAAAGTTATATAAAGATCACCGGCGGGGCCATTGTTTACGCCAGGTGCACCATAACCTTTAAGACGAATTACCTGCCCGTTTTCTACGCCTGCAGGAACAGTGATGCGGATATTCTTTCCATTAATGGTAAAGGTTTGCTGGTGTGTGTTGAGTACATCGTTGAGTGAAAGTGTTAGTTCGGCATTATAATCCTGTCCGCGAAATTTTGTTTGACTCTTACGCCCTGACCCACCAAACATAGACTCAAAGAAGCTGGAGAAATCACTGTCTGTATCGCCATAGAATTGTTGCTCATAACCCTGTTGATTGGCACGTTGTGCTTTTTGCTGTTCAAAATGTTCTGCATGCTGCCAGTCTTTACCATACTGGTCGTATTTTTTTCTTTTTTCAGGATCGCTTAAAACTTCATTGGCCTCATTGATCTGCTGAAATTTTTTGTGCGCTTCTTTATCGTTGGGATTAAGGTCAGGATGCAGTTTCCTGGCTAATTTGCGATAGGCTTTCTTGATGTCTTCTGCTGTTGCATTTTTTTCTATACCTAAAATCTTGTAATAATCTATAAATTCCATACCACTAAGCTTTATAGTATAAAGTTAAGGCGGTTAAAGCATAAAGAAATACTGCTTTTGTGTAAGATAAATGTATAGAAATTTTTGTGCCGCGCTGTATTGCTGCTATTATGCTGCTGTTGCGTCGCACATTTGTACGCCAGAAAGTATTTCAGCGGCAATCAAGTCTGCAAAAGTTTTATATAAACCGTTCCCTTTGCCGCAGGGATAATAGGGGAATATGATTCAGGTGCACCAAACCTTTGGTATGATTGTGATGAAAGATATTATACCATATTCCGTGGCGCGTAGGAATAACAATAAGCATATCAATATTTTCTGCTGAAGTGAATTGATCAATGGCTGTAAAAATATTTTCAAAAGCAGGTTCATAATAGGTTGGACTGATATCTTCAAGGCTCCGCTGCAGGAGATGCTTGCTTTTTATGGCCTCTTCATCAATCGTTTCATCATGTGATACAACATTTATTACATACAATTTTGCCCGTGTAAACTGTATTAGTTTCCTGATCATTGATACAGGTGTGTGTAAATTTTTTCGGTAATAATTACAGGCAAAGGCAATTTTATTCACGGGCTTATACTGGACTGAGGCAGGCACAACTAACACAGAAATCGTAAGATCAACAAAGGCATCTATAATATTTGTATCCCATGAAAGCAGATCATTATAATTACCACCTGCACCCATTATGATCAAAGAAGTTTCAGGATCTTTTTCAAACTCATGCAACACTTCTATAAAGGACCCCGTTACCATTTCTCTTGCTATGTTTATGTTGGAGTAATTTTCTTTTACCCATGCATATTCTTTCTGTAAAAGCCTTTCATCATTTGTTATTGTTTCACTCATTGCTGCAATGGCAATAGCATCGCCACTTAAAGAACCGGGGAAGCCAAAAATATTCAACAGTAAAACCTGCGTCTGCGGAATATTCAAAAATTCACACGCATATTTAAGTGCATTGCGTGATGAATCTGAAAAATTGGTAACTACAATTACTCTTGACATGATAGCTTTTATAAATTATTATAGCACGATTGATTTATTGGTTTGTCTTTAATGCGCTGCATCCGCCATACTTACTTTGGCCTTCGACCGTTTGATAAAGATCAATACAAATGGTACACATATAAGGAACATACAACCCACGTATAAAAAGATGTCCATATAAGAAAGTACAGTGGCTTGTACACTTACAGTTCCGTCCATTAGTGTGTAAGCGCTTTTAAGGGCAACATTTGGAGCCATACCTTTTGCCTGCATACCCGCTGCAATTCCATGTATCCTGTTTTGTACATCCGGGTCGTACATATCAAGATGATTGGCAATATTACTCCGATGGCCGATAATATCTCTTGAGAGGTAAGTGGTAATTAATGCCACGCCAAATGAACCACCCAGTTGCCGCATCATGCCTGAAAATGCAGCACCCTGACCTATTTCCACGCCTTTCAATGTGGAGAGTGCCATGGTTGAAATTGGTACCGATAAAAGTCCGAGACCAACACCACGTATCATTAATACCCAGAAGAAATTTTCTGCACCTGTTTGTGGTGTAATGATCTTATAGGTAAGCAGGCTATACACAAAGAAAATGATCATTCCAACCGCAATAAGATATTTATGGGGCACACCTCTTTGTATCATCTGCCCAATGATCGGCATCATAAATGCAACCATCAGTGTACTTGGTATCATTAACATTCCTGACTGTGTTGCATCCCAGCCAAGAATAGTTTGCGTATATAACGGAATAATAAACGTGGAACCAAACAAACCAAAACCCTGCACAAAAGAAAGTATTACACCCATGCGCAGGTTACCATCTTTCAATACACGCAATTCTACAATGGGGTATTGGTAAGTCATCTCCCGCCATATAAAACAATAAAGCCCTAAGCCTGCCACAACTGTTAGCACTATGATGAGGTTACTACTAAACCAATCATCTTCCTGTCCTTTCTCCAATATATATTGCAAGGCACCAACTGCTGCCGTTAACAAAAATATACCCAGCCAATCCACTTCACTTGCAGGCCTTTTCTCTGCATACTTTGGGCTTCTTACATATTGCAGCGCAAGCAATGCGGCAACAATGCCTACAGGAATATTGATATAAAAAATATACGGCCACGAAAAATGATCAACAATATAACCACCAAGCGGCGGGCCAAGTGTAGGGCCAATGATAACGCCCAGCACATAAATGGCCTGTGCCATTGCTCTTTTTTCAGGAGGATAACTTTCCGTAATAATTGTTTGCGAAGTTACCAGCAACGCACCACCACCAAGACCTTGTATAAAACGAAATATAATAAGCTCAGAGATACTTGTTGAATTTCCACACATAAAAGAGGCAACCGTAAAAATAATTACCGATGCTGCAAAATAGTTGCGCCTGCCAAATTGTTGCGAAAGCCAGCTCGTCATCGGTACGATGATTACATTCGCAATAGAATATGCAGTAATTACCCAGCTTACCTCGCTCAAAGTAGCGCCAAGACTGCCTTTCATATTATTCAGCGCCACGTTTACAATAGTGGTGTCAATAATTTCAAGCACTGCACAAAACACTGCAGTTATTGTAATGATAACTCTTCGTGAGCCATATTCTACCAATGAATTTTGTTGTAACATATGTATAAATTACTGCAGTATTATTTTTATGGAGCAAACTGTATTGCTACTATGAAGCTTTGGTTGTGTCACTCACTTGTACGGTTATAACAACAGTGAACAGATAACAACGAATAGTGAAAGCTAAAACTATTTGCCTCCTTGCCTATTGCCTTGTCGCCTTTTCTTCAACAGTACAAGAGTGCGACGCAACGATGCTGCTATGAAATGCTGCAGCTTGTAACAAAATCTTCTTTTGTTGTTTAATCAAGATGCACATCAACAGTTACATTCATGCCTGCTTTTAATTGTTTTACCAACGAATCATTCTTGTTGGTAAATTCTATTTTTACAGGTAAGCGCTGCACCACTTTTACAAAGTTTCCGCTTGAATTATCAGGAGGTAACAATGCAAAACGTGAACCTGTTGCCGGTGAAAAAGAAGTAAGTGTTGCTTCAAACTCATGACCTGACAATGCATCTACTTCAACAATAACTTTCTGGCCGATCTTAAGATCATTGAATTGTGTTTCTTTAAAATTTGCAACCACCCAAATATCATTGTCCTGCACTATACTGAATGTTGCCTGACCTGCCTGTAAGAACTGCCCGGCCTGCGCATTTACTTTTGATGCAATACCATCTGCAGGCGCTAACACAACGGCATATGAAAGATTAAGCTTTGCATCATCAACATCTATCTGCCTTTGTTTAATAGTTGCATTTGCCAAACCAATCTGTGTAGATGTTGCATTGCTTTGGGAGCTTACTGCATTTGTTTGTTTAGAAGCTTGTGCTCTTTGTTCCTGCAATACCAGCAATTGCTTTTCTGCTGTTTCTTTTGCAGCCTGTGCCTGCTCGAATTGTTGCTGTGTAATAGAATGATCTTTTATAAGATTTGCATAGCGGTTATAATCCTGTGTGGTGCGCCACACATTAACTTTAGCTGCTTCTATCTGCGCATCGGCCGTTTTAACAGATGCTTCCGCTGTTGCTATATTTGAGTGTGCTGCACTGGTAGAAGCTTTTGCAATGGAAAGATTGCTTTCTGCAGTGGCGAGTGCAGCTTCTGCCTGTGCTAATTTTATTTTGAGATCGCGGTTATCAAGTATCAGTAAGGTATCTCCTTTCCTTACTTTTTGATTGTCTTTAACCCTTACTTCAGTTACGTAGCCGGAGATTTTTGGAATAACGGGATTGACATTGGCTTCTACCTGCGCATCATCAGTCTCTTCATGATGCAATGCATGTATGTATTTTGTGATGCCAAACGATCCGCCGGCAAGCAATAAAATAATTAATACAATTAAAAATGTTTTGCTTCTTTTTTTTGGAGCAGTATCACTGCCTGTGTTTTGTGTTGTTGCCATAAAAAATATTCGCCTTTAAAAGAAAGTTTTGATTGAATTATTGATAGAGTATGCCTGCTTTTTGTAACAATGTCTGATAGGACAATGCTACATCTGCTTTAGCCAGGACGAGATTAAGTTTTGCTCTCAATTGTGCTACGTCGGCATCAAGCAGGTCTGTAAGTGTAAGCAGGCTATTATTGTATTTGTTTTTACTAATCCTGTAGTTTTCAGTTGCCTGATCAACAGCTTTACTATACACTTCAATTTTTTTGATACCCGAGAAATAATCCTGGTAGGCCTTATTGATAGAAAGATGTATCTCGTCAGTCAGCATGGCGGCGGATGCCTCCAGTTCCTGCTCTTGTGCTTTTGCCTTTTGTATTTTGGTATTTGTTTTCCATAAGGATGATAAGCTATATTTAACGCCTACACCAACATTGATAGCATTGGTAACTGTTAAGAAGTGTGGAATATCTGCAGCAACATAACCGCC
Source organism: Panacibacter ginsenosidivorans (assembly GCF_007971225.1). Lineage (NCBI taxonomy): Bacteria > Pseudomonadati > Bacteroidota > Chitinophagia > Chitinophagales > Chitinophagaceae > Panacibacter > Panacibacter ginsenosidivorans. The sequence goes on from NZ_CP042435.1 coordinate 4,871,384, forward strand.
TGTTAAACCAATAGAAGGATAATAATCTCCCCGGGCAATTTTTACGCCTGCCCCTGCTGCTTTTTTCCTGTAGTCAATGGCTTTAACATCGTTCCTGTTTTGTGCAGCAAGCTGTTCGTATTCTTCAATAGATTTTACTTCGACAGGCGGGTTGATACTTGCTGAATCAAGTGTAAGGATTGTATTTTCAGGAAGGCCCAGCATCAGGTTCATATTTACTGTTGCCAGCTGAATATTGTTTTGTGCATCAACCAATGCAAGTTCAAAATTGGATGTTTCAAGCTGTGCTTTTAAAAGATCATTTCTTGCAAGCAGGCCATTTTGCTCAAGGTTCGTAAAGTCCGTATCTCTCTGTCTTGATTGCGCCAGGTTCTCATCAACAAGTTTGGCCGCGGCAGTTGCTTTGTAAAGATTAATATATGCAGATACTGTATTTAAAATGATCTCCTGTTTATCATTATCCGCATCCATTCGGCTGGCCTGCTCCAGATACTTGGCAGATTCAATTCCGTATTTTACTTTACTGCCTGCATAAATATTAAAAGACACATTGGCAATCCCATACAAAGCTTGTGTAACATTTATAGTAGAACCACCACCGGTACTATCAGCACCACCTGAGCCTGTTTTTAAATTAATATCAGGTTTGTTTAGTCTAAGGTAAGAGCCGCTGATATTGGCTTCGGGTAATTTTCTTTCGGTGGCTTCTTTAGTAGCGGCAATTGCTTCATCAATACGAGCCTTACTTAGTTTAAGTTGTTTGCTGTTCTTAACACTTAAGTCAATAGCCTCGTTAAGCGTTAGCGATTTTGTTTCCTGTGCATGTGTATTAAATGCAGGCAGAAGAAACAGGGTGAAAACTATTATTACAATCTCAATTTTTTTGTATGTCATAATTCAAAATTGCTTTAGCCGGTAAATAGATTATAATGAATAAAAATTCAGTTTTATGAATAAAACTTATGCTTTTATGCCATCCCAGCACATCTGAAAATTCAGGTCAAGTACTTCTTTTGTCAGTCTTTTGTTGAAATAAGTAACACGCTTTGCGATTTCATTAATAGTGCCAATCATGAAAGATGTTAGCCAGAATGAGTCAATGTTCTTTATGATATGCTGTTCTTTTCCACGGTTTAAAAGCTCAAGCAAAGGCTCAAACATTTTTTTTAGGGTTGTTTTTGTTTCTTCATCTATATAAGGAGAATGAAAACATTGTTCAATAAAAATACTTTCTTCGAACCTTGAGATCCTGTGCTGTACTATGTTTGACCATATAGTATGAAAGCCTACCTTAAAAGGCGCAGACACATCGTAATGCTGAAAGAATATAGTTGCGGAATTTTTTACACAGTGGTCAAACAGGCTTGTGATTATTGATTCTTTGTTTTTAAAATAAATATAAAGAGTTCCTGTTGCAATCTTTGCTTCTTTTGCCACAGACTGCATGGTAATTCCCGATAGCCCGTTTTCCTTTACCAGCTTAAGTGTAGCTTTGAATATCTGATCTGTTTTATTTTCGTCCCGTAATTTCACGCAGCAAATATAAATGAATATTTATTCATTTATAAAATGTTTTTTTAAATTCATTTCCTTAAAACATGCCTCAGATGGTAACTGGAAACACCAGCAGATCTTACTGTCGGGCGCTCTAAAGAATAAATTTTTATTCCGTATAATTTTCCTGTTTATTTTAATTGTATATTCAATATCTTTTTTAATCAAACCGATTGCATATGAAAAAAAGACACATCAGCTATAACGCATTATTTGCGTTGTTATGTACCATTGGCCTGCTTTCCTGTAAAAAGCAAATGAATACCACTGCATCACAGAAAGCAGATGCTGCACCCGTTGCAGAAAATAATACCAGTGTAAACGCAACAGGCATCTGTGATTATATTTTTAATGAATCTGCTGTAACGGCAGCAGGCTATACCAAAGTATTTGAAGATAATTTTGATACAGACCTTAGTAAATGGAATATCTGGACTGGGGGCGCCTTTAATAATGAACTGGAATATTACCAGGCAGCTAATATGCAACTGGTAAACAGCAACCTGGTGATCACTGCTAAGAAAGAAACAGTAACAGGCGCCACTACGCCTTTTGATGCAACACCTAAAACCTTCAATTATACTTCCGGCAGAATAGAATGTAAAACAAATATCTCTGCTTCAACTGCCACGCCCAAAGTGCGTATTGTGGCACGAATCAAATTGCCTGCCGGTTATGGTATGTGGCCCGCATACTGGAGTTACGGCGATCCATGGCCAACACAGGGAGAAATAGATTATCTGGAGGCAAAAGGGCAGGAGCCTTTTAAATACCAGACCAATTATTTTTACGGACGTGCCACCAATCGTAACCTCGTAAAAAACCAGGTTGGTTTTATTACTTCCAATGTAGACCTCACCACCTGTTATCATGTATATGAAATGATCTGGTCGCAGAATAGTTTAACTTCTCTGTTTGATGGCAATGTTGTGGAAACAAAAACAGGCAGCTATGTTCCCAATCTCTTTGGTAAGACAGAACGCATCACATTGAATCTTGCGGTAGGCGGCAATTTCTTTACCAATTTTAATCCCGCACTAATTGCAACGGGTAGTATGTATGTGGATTATGTGAAAGTGTTTACTTCTAATTAAAACTATTTTTCCTTGTTCTTTTGCCTTGATGCAAAAGAACCAAAAGATCAAGGCTTCAGAAAAATGGCTAAAAAAAATTTCATTACGCTACAACGAAAGAGTCCAAAGCCAAACATTTTATTATCCATTAAGCGAAGTTGTGTTAAATACTTTTGCATAAAGCCATGCAGCTTTCGTTGCTTAACGCTCTATTCAATCTTTTTCTTAACGCCATTTTTCTGATGCCTTTTTTCAGGATTCAACTTTCGCATATAACAAGAAAATGCTTCTTACGCTCTTGCAATTCCTAATCCTTGCCTATGCAACTACAAAAGCATAAGCCACATCAAGGCACAACGAACGGATGTGTTGTAATCATCCGTTCTTGACTTTTTGGTTACTTTTTGTGTCAAGACAAAAAGTAAAAGAAAGAAATTTATCTCCAATGTTCTTTTGCCCTGATGCAAGCTTTTTTTTGCGTCAAGGAGAAAATTAATAACAATACGGTCTCACAACTCAAACTCCCATACAGTTTTGTATATACCATATTGCTCAACATAAGAAAGGAATGAATTGTAAAAAAGATCAGCGCCAATAGTAGCGCTATCGCCAATTACAAAAAGTTTCTCTTTGGCTCTTGTTATAGCAACATTCATTCTGCGATAGTCTTTTAAAAATCCAATCACGCTATCATCATTACTACGTACCAAAGAAAGTATTACTGTTTGTTTTTCCTGTCCCTGGAAACTGTCAATAGTACTAATACGCATCGTTGCGGGCAACATTTCTTTTGCTAAAACAACCTGCCCCGAATAAGGAGAAATAAAAGCTGTTTGCATTACGTCAAGATGCTCTGTCTCGATAAGCTTTTGTGCAATACGTAGCTCGCCTTCGTTTTGCAAACTTACACCATCGCTGCCATGCGCTTCATTAAACCCGGAGCCTGCAGTATCTATAAAATAAATATGATCAGCAATGTTGCTTAAATGCGCAGCCGTTAGCAACAATCCATTGTAAAAATAATTACCTGAAAATCCTGCTATCGCTTGCCGCATTCTATATTGCGTATTTAACAAGTGAATGTTATTTATGCCCGCAATACTTATTTCTAAAATAGATTTATTAAGCCCTGATCTTGCGGCTTCATCACTTAATACGGTTGGTGGTAATTGTAAATGATCACCTGCAAGCACATACTTTTCTGCTAATGGAAATATGCACCATGCCAATGGCTCAATACATTGCCCTGCTTCATCAATTACTAATGTTTGAAATTTAATATGATTGATCTTTGCATCATACAAACCTATCGGCGTACCGAGTATTACGTCAGCTTCTGCATATAATTTTTCTTCGTTGTATGACTGCAATTTTTTCATTTCTGTTCTCGTATTCTTTACTTCCCTAAATAAAAGGTTGCGTTGCTCTCTTTCCGCCTTGCCAAAGCTGCGTTTATATTTCAGCGCCATCTTCCTGAATTCTTCTGCTCTTATTTTTAATTGCTTTATTTCTTTCTGTTGTTTGCTGTTAGCCAATCTTCCTTCTGCTGTATATGGAAAAATGGTTTCATCAACTTTACTCGTATTACCTACTCTTACAATCTTCACACCTTGTGCGATCAACCCTTTGGCAATATTATCCACTGCCGTATTGCTTGGTGCAGATACCAAAACTTTTTCTCCTTTCTTTATCAGCTGTATGATGGCTTCAATAAGTGTAGTGGTTTTACCTGTGCCCGGCGGACCATGTACAATTATCATCTCTTCATTTTGCAGTATGGCAGTAACAGCTTGCTGCTGACTTTTATTTAAACGCTTGTTACGAAAATCAATAAGTTCAGTTCTTACAGTTGATATACTTCGTTCTTTCGACCTGCCATCGTGTAGTTCCTGGAACAATGCAAACAAGTGCTTATTGTTTTCAAGATTGTTCAGCACAGTTTTCATGATAGTAGTAGTACGCTGGTCAGGTGCCAGTTTTATACCTACACCATTATCTTCTATCCAGTCAGGGAAGTCAGGCGCAAACAACCTGAACTCTCCATTCTTACCATCAAGATTTAATAATAATCCTTTTATTGGTTCTTCACCACTAATAAAACATTCAATGGCTGCGCCATCTTTGAACTGGTTTGTTTCTGTGGGAAAGTTGAGTTTAAAACTTATCTCAGGATAATCTGCATAGCCAAAATTCTTTCTTGTAACAGTAATTGGGTGCAGTGCCAGACCTTCTGCCTTTAATGACTTCAGTGTATGCACCTGGTCAAGACTGTATTGTTTTACCTGTTCTTTTTCTTCAAGGTCTATACACTGCAATAATTGTTTGATATATGGATGTGTAACCGCCATTCGGTGAAAATAATGCAAGTTGTTATTTACTTTTTTGTCTTGACACAAAAAAGTAACAAAAAAAGTCAAGGCTCCAGAAAAATGGCTAAAAAAGATTTCATTACACTACAACGAAAGAGTTTAAAGCCAAGCATTTTGTTATCAATTAAGCAAAGCTGTGTTAAATACTTTTACGAAGAGCCATGCAGCTTTCGTTGCTTAACGCTTCATTCCATCTTTTTCTTAACGCCATTTTTCTGATGCCATTTCCATAATTCAATCATCGCACTTTTTTAATTCACTTTAAATTATTTAGGCACTTGCAAAAACTAATTGATGCTCATGCAACCACAAAAGCACAAGTCACAGTAGCAATGCAGTCAAATCAAGGAACAACGAACGAATGTGCTGTATATCATTCGTTCTTGAACTTTTTTTCGCAACCTCCCATTACGGTTGCCTCTTTCTTTCAAGAGAAAAAGTAAAGAGAAGAAATTTATTTCTTATGTTCTTTTGCCTTGATGCAAAAGAACCAAAAGATCAAGGCTCCAGAGAAAAAGCTAAAATTTATTTCGTTACGCTACAGCGAAGAAGCTTACTATTATGCTGTTGAATATTTTTCAGTAAAGACTTATGAAAGGCTTTAGAATAAAACTGAAAATCTTCGCTGTTTACGCTTCACTCAACAAATTTCTTAACGCTTTTTCTCTGATGCCGTTATATAACTCAATCTTCGCATTTACCAAGACAACACATCAATGTACTTGCAAATATGAACCATGTTCATCCAACTACAAAAGCCCAAGCAACAGTAGTACCAAGGCTCAATCAATGCGTGTGCACGGATGTGTTGTATCTTTTTTCCATGCTTGAACTTTTGTTACTTTTTTTCAAGAGGAAATAAAGAAAAAACTTATCTCTTTTGTTCTTTTTGACTAGGCAAATTGATCTAATAGTAAAAAGTATTGCAGAATTGTTAGAAATGACCAAGCACTGTTGAACTCCTGAACCGGATATTGGCATGTTGAATTTGCTTAGCATACGCTTTTACAAAATTATTTGTTTCGACTTTCTTTTTCATTTTTGGTATCAGATTCAGTAAGTGACCCTTAACTATGAGACCCGTTATTTCGCAACTACGAGTTCTATAGTGTATCTTATTGTGTGATGGAAAGAATTCGCCTTCTCTTATTGCTTCTAGAATTTTAGGTACTAAATGCTTAAAGCTGTATTGTGAAGAAAAACTTTGATCATCTAGATAATTGGTGTAGGTGATTTCATGACTTTTACCAAATTCAAAAAGTCGTTTGGCAGTATTTAGGAAAACAAGATTTGCGATAACTGGGGAAGATGGCGCACCTTGGGGAAGTGATTTTTGAAAGGTCGTAAGTTTTGTTAGTATATGTGAAGTAGAATATGAGAATCCGTTATTATGCAACATTTGATGCACCTGATAATGAGTAATGTTGGAAAAAAATTTCTTTAAGTCTATAGTTAGAAAAAATTTTTGAGTTAAGTGGTTTTGTGCATTGAGGATATGGTTTTTTCCAGGAATTGAACCATACATATAATCAGGTACAGGTATGTTCTGTAAAAGATCATTTATTCTTTGTTGAGCAATTTTTAAAGATCCTTTAGGCACGAGTAATTCCCTGTATCTTATATTTCCTTTGTTGTCTATTTGGTCTTCCCCGAATTTTCTTTTGGGTATAGTAACGGGCTTATAATATTTACCTATATCATCAAGTATAACATTTAACTCTGCCCGAGTTAAGTGTAAGAACGAATATAGATTTGGTAAACTTTTGATCATAAAAAAACCAGGATTAGAACATGGTTTTGATAACTTCCACGACCTTAAGAATAAACTCAGGCTTAAGAAAACCTAGCCAATAAATTTTGCAAAAAACATTTTTTGGCTTTTTTCCTTTTCTGGAGCATCTCTCTTTTTCATAGAAATTGCCATGTTCAGTTAAAGACAATTTGCAATTGAATGTTAATTCAATTCTGATGTTTGTCGGTGTGTTGTCGACATTTCCTTTATTCATATTTGAAAATTTTAGTGGGAGAGACTTACTCCCCGCGCACCACCAAAACTTTCAATACTCATAATGATTTGCGTCTTTAATTTTACCCTGGCATTTCTAATTTCCCGACGCTCCGCGCAGCGGAGGGGCGTTTCGAATGTGTAACTGAATACACTTTAATTACTGAGTTGAACAAAAGAAAGCATCAGAAATCAATGAACTGAATGCAAGCTAGAATGAATTTCATATCTTCTAAAATTGAAATACGCACAGTAGTGCATAATTGTCAGATGTGATACGAATAATAAACTTTATACTTAAATAAGGATAAAAAAATATTATTTTTTTGTTCTTTTACCTTGATTTAAAGGAACTAAAAGATAAGGTTCCAGAGAAAAAGCTAAAATTATTTCGTAACGCCATTTTCCTGATGCCGTTTCCATAATTCAATCTTCGCACTTTTACTTCAGTTCAAATTATTTACACACTTGCAAACAATAATCCATGCCCATGCAACCACAAAAGCACAAGCCACAGTAGCACCACAGCTAACTCAGGGCGAATGAACGGATGGGCTGTATATCATCCGTTCTTGACTTTTTGGTTACTTTTTGTGTCAAGACAAAAAGTAAAAGAAAGAAAAGCCCCCCATCCCCTAAAGGGGAGCAAAGAAATGCAATAGCCAATCTGATCTTCGCATCTTATAAAGCAAAATCATGCGCACTTGCAAACATTGTTCTCTGCCGCGCAAACAACCAAACGCACAAGTGAGTGACACAACAAAGCTTAATAGTGCCACAACTGCTAAGTACATAAAAATATTTTCCCCTAATTTTAAAACTCATTTTCAAATAAAAGACAGATGCCAGGCGATACACTCCATCTCAACAACAAAGCGAAAAAACAAAACACGTACGACGCCATCATTGTAGGCAGCGGCATTACCGGCGGATGGGCTGCAAAAGAACTTTGCGAAAAAGGTTTGAAAGTATTAATGCTTGAACGGGGAAGAAATGTGGAGCATATAAAAGATTACCCGACTGCAACCAAAGCCCCGTGGGAGTTTGAGCATCATTTGCACTTAACCAAAGAAGACAAGGAACGCTGCTATGTGCAAAGCCGGCATTATTCTTACAAAGAAGACAATAAACATTTTTACATCAACGATAAAGAAAATCCATACGATGAAACAAAACGCTTCGATTGGATTCGTGGAGATATTGTAGGCGGTCGTTCGCTGTTGTGGGCAAGAGCCTGTTACCGCTGGAGCGATCTTGATTTTGAAGCCAACTTAAAAGATGGTCATGGTGTGGATTGGCCCATACGTTATAAAGATCTTGCGCCGTGGTATGATTATGTAGAAAGTTTTATTGGTGTAAGTGGTTCTGTTGAGCACATACCGCAGTTGCCCGATGGAAAATTTCAGCCACCATTCGAAATGAATTGCGTGGAGAAATCTTTCAAACAAAAAATTGAATCTGTTTATAACGATAGAAAAGTTATCATTGGTCGCACAGCCAATCTTACGAAACCTGTGCAGGGTAGGGGACACTGCCAGGCAAGAGATCTTTGTCACAGGGGTTGCCCGTTTGGTGCATACTTCAGCACCAATGCAAGCACCATGCCTGCAGCATATGCAACAGGTAATCTTACTGTGCGTCCGCATAGTTTGGTCAACAAAGTTTTGTATGATGAACAACAACAAAAAGCCATTGGTGTTGAAATACTCGATACCGAAACAAAACAAACAGAAGAGTTTTATGCAAACATTATTTTCTTAAATGCAGCAACGGTAGCTACTGCATTTATTTTATTGAACTCCACATCAAACCGGTTTCCAAACGGACTTGGTAATGGCAGCGACCAGGTGGGCCGCAACCTGATGGATCATCATAAAGGGCTTTCTATCTCTGCAAGTGTAGATGGTTTTGAAGATGGTTATTATTATGGTCGCAGACCTACGGGCATTTATATTCCGCGATTTAAAAATATACACGAACCTTCTCCGGATTTTCTGCGTGGTTATCATTTTGCAGGTGGTGCCTATCGTGGTCGTCAATCGCACGATGCCACAATTGGTGCGGATCTTAAAGATGCGCTTACAGAGCCCGGTGCATGGAGTTTCAGCATTTATGCATTTGGCGAAACATTGCCTTATGCAGATAACCGCGTTACACTCAACCACGATAAAAAAGATCCATGGGGCAGACCAACCATTACCATCGACTGCAACTTCCGCGATAATGAAAAAGCCATGCACAAAGACATTGCTGAAACAGGCAAAGAAATATTAACTGCTGCAGGCTATAAAGATGTAAAGGTTAGCGGCAGCATTTCTTTTCCCGGCAATGCCAACCACGAAATGGGTATTGCACGCATGGGCAAAGACCCCAAAACATCTGTGCTTAATGCATTCAACCAAATGCACGAAGTGTCCAATGTATTTATTACCGATGGCAGTTGCATGGCAAGCAGCAACTGTGTAAACCCATCGCTTACTTATATGGCGCTTACTGCAAGAGCTTGTGATTATGCAGTGAAGGAAATGAAGAAGGGAAATGTGTAAGAATTTTATGTACTAAGCTGTAGTGCTGCTATTAAGCTGTGGTTGCGTCGCACACTTGTACTGTAGAAACTAAAATGGGCAAAATGATTAAGGCGGATTATTTTAAATTGATTATATCGAAACGAAAATGATTTAGAACAAAGAGTAAAAATGTTTCATATTTTTAGCAGCATATTTTTGTATCTAGCGTGTATTGACATTATAAAATAACTAAATGAATTTTCTTGAGAAGTACATTCATAATTTAGTAACGATCAAGCGATCTGGGATGGCTGTAAAAGAAACCTCTTATTATGGCTCACTTGAAAGCTTTTTGAATGAAATAGGTTCTTCTCTTAAACCTACTATTAGAGCAATAATTAACACAAAAAATACTGGCTCGGGTATTCCGGATGGAGGACTATTTACAAAAGATCAATTTTTAAAAGATCAGGATAGAATTAATGATTTCCTCGGGACACCGCCATCTAGAGGAGTGATAGAAATAAAAGGTACGTCTGATGATGTTGATGAAATTGCTAAGTCTGATCAAATTAAAAAATATCTTAAAGGATATGGGCAGGTATTAGTTACAAACTACTACCAATTTTTATTGGTAGTATTAGATGAAAATAAAGAAGTTAAATTTCTGGAAAAATATAGCCTTTCAGGAAGTGAAAAGGAATTTTGGGAGCTAGCTTCAAATCCAAAAAATATTGACTCTATTCATGGCGAAAGTTTAAAACAATTTCTTTTACGGGTAATGCTTCATACGGCTCCATTACTTGAGCCAAAAGACGTAGCTTGGTTTTTAGCATCGTATGCTCGGGACGCAAAAACTAGAATAGAACAATTGGAATTGCCTGCTTTGGATGAAGTGAAAAAGGCTCTTGAAGAAACATTAGGTGTTTCTTTTGCTGGAAAAAAAGGAAGCCATTTCTTTAAATCGACATTAATTCAAACGATATTCTATGGAGTCTTTTCTGCTTGGATATTATTCAATAAAGATAAAACTGTGCAATCAAAAAAATTTGATTGGCGATTAGCAGGGTGGTATTTGAAGGTGCCAATGATAAAAGCTTTATTTGAGCGAGTTGCAAATCCAAGCCAATTAGGACGCCTGGGAATTATTGAAGTGCTTGACTGGGCAACTGATACTCTTAATCGAATTGAAAGATTGGAGTTTTTTGAGAGATTCAAAGAAAACGAAGCAGTCCTCTATTTCTATGAACCATTTCTTGAAGCCTTTGATCCTGAATTGAGAAAGGATTTAGGAGTTTGGTATACGCCCCATGAAGTTGTGAGTTATATGGTTGAAAAGGTGGACTTCATATTGCGTAAAGAACTTAATATAAAAAGAGGTTTGGCTAATGATAATGTGTTTGTTTTAGATCCAGCATGTGGTACAGGTGCTTACTTAGTAGAAGTACTAAAAAGGATTCATAAAACACATGAGGAAGAGGGCGCCGATGCACTTTCAGGCGAAGACTTAAAGGAAGCCGCAAGAAACCGAATTTTTGGTTTTGAAATTCTTCCTGCACCTTTTGTCATTGCTCATTTACAACTGGGACTATTACTCCAAAATTTAGGAGCTAATTTTATAGAAGAATCAGACCGCGTTGGAATTTACCTCACTAATTCACTTACAGGATGGAATGCTCCTAAAAAGAAAGATAAACAACTGATAGCTTACCCTGAAATGCAAGAAGAAAAGGATGCTGCTGAATTTGTAAAACAAGAAAAACCTATATTAGTGATTTTGGGAAACCCTCCGTATAATGCTTTTGCTGGAGCAAGCCCAGAAGAAGAAGGAGGGTTGGTTGATCCGTATAAGAAAGGATTAATTAGCGAATGGGGGATTAAAAAATTCAATTTAGATGAACTATATGTTCGATTTTTCAGATTGTCTGAAAGAAGAGTCGCGGAAGTTACTGGAAAGGGAATTGTGAGTTTTATTTCGAACTTTTCTTACTTAAGAGACCCATCATTTGTGGTAATGCGAAAACACCTTCTTTCCAATTTTGACAATATTTGGATCGATTGTATGAATGGAGACAGTCGTGAAACGGGCAAAACAACTCCTGATGGATTACCAGACCCGAGTGTGTTTTCAACTTCTTTTAATAAAGCAGGAATTAGAACTGGTACAACTATCACTACATTAGTAAAAACAGAAAGGTCTGATTTGACAGAAAAATCTGCGAAAGTCAATTTTAGACAGTTTTGGGGAAAACAGAAACTAAAGGATTTGATCGCTAGCCAAAATTTAAATAACTATACAACTTTTTATACTTCCAAAGAAAATTGGCACAATTTATATCCCAAAGAAAATACATTTGCCGACTATCAGAAATGGGTTTCAATAACTCATATTTTTCTTAAATTTTTTGTCGGTCTTGAAGAATGTAGAGGTGGCGATTTAATGAATTTTGACTTTGAGGAACTTAGATCAAAAATGGATTTATATTTTGATCTTGATAAGAATATTAAAGAACTAAAAACTGTTCTTGTTGGGCTAACAAAAAATTACTCTGGATTTGTTGCTGAAAATGCAAGAGCTAAAATACTGAAGAAGGAAAAGTTTAATTCAGATTCAATCAAAAAATATCTTCTTAGACCTTTTGACACTGTGTGGGCTTTTTATTCAGATGTTACCCCACTTTGGAATCGACCTAGACCTGAACTAATTGATGAAATAGAAGAAGATAATTTTTTCTTGATAACAAGATTTAAGTCACAATCAAAAAATGAAGGCATACCAGCCGCATTCACAAAATATTTATTTGATAAACAAACCATAAGTAGAAATCCGATTGCTATACCTTATAAGGTTAAAGAGTCAATTGAAAAAAATCTTTTTCAATCAGGTAAGAATTTATTCATTCCAAATTTATCTGTAAATACATATAAATATTTAAGTTCAATAGGGTACGATGAAAAATCAGATTTTGTTGAATTATCTAAAGAGATTTTGTTTCATTGCTTTTCTATTCTTTTTTGCCCATTATATCTCAAGGAAAATTCCACTAATTTATCAATTGATTTTCCAAAAATTCCTTTACCAAATAATAAAGAAGATTTTAAATCTTCTTCTCAATTAGGCAGTCAGATTGTCGGTCTTATGAACGCAGAAATTGAAATTGAAGGAGTAACGATTAATGTTCTTCAATTATATAAAGACATTGCAATAATTTCTAAAAAAGATGGATCTATAATTTCGTTAGATAATTTAGCCATAGTAGCAAACTGGGGAAATAAAACGGTTCAAGGAGTAATGCCTGGTAAAGGCAAATATGAAGAACGAAATTTTTCAAAAGATGAGTATGCATCTTTCAAGTCAACTGGCTATAGTGAAGAATTAATCCATAAATTACTGGGAGAAACTACCATTGATGTTTTTCTGAATGCTGATGTGTACTGGAAAAATATACCACTAAAAGTGTGGAATTATCATATCGGAGGCTATCAAGTTATAAAGAAATGGCTTTCTTATAGAGAGGAAAGTATTATAAAAAGACCACTTAAGAAGGAAGAGGCAAGAGAGATCGTCAATATATCACGCAGGATAACAGCACTTTGTCTAATGGAAGAAAACTTAAATAATAATTATAAGAGAGTTAAGGAAAATACTTTTGACTGGTCTACCTTCTCAAGTAGTCCAAATACATAAAATTGTTTAATGCTACCCCAACTAGTCTAAGTATGCAAGTTATTAAATGAGTAAGTATGCAGCCAAGACTTTGCCCCAGTTGTCCTAAGAATGTCGATATAAAAACAACATGCTAGCGCAGGAATGAGGTGTGGGTTCGTGCTCAGCTTCCTGTGCGGGTTAGCTGAGCAAGGCTTAATATCCCTGCGCTTCAAAAGCTTTGCCTCAATCTTAAGCGAGCAGCATACTTGAGCTTCAGTAATTAGTTGCATTTGAACTTCGAAGCTTCAAAAGCCCAATACACGATGCACAGTATAGAACAGAACCTCGAAGAGTGCGACGCAATCACAGCCAAATAGTAGTAATGCAGACCGGATCATAAAAAAATAAAATTATAAAATGAAAGCATGATAACTTTCAACTCAAATAGCAGCAATGAAATTTATTCGGCTCTTTTTATTAATCCTCTCCTTTCTCCGCGAGTCTCACGCACACAAGTTCTCAAGCAAGTGTCAGACAGCTTTTTGCAAAGGTTTTGTTGCACTCGCCTTCAGTTAAATCTGCCCTGCATACGTGCTCCATTAATTACTTTCTCCTTACTCCGCGAGTCTCCAAACGATTTTGCTTCTCAGGCGAGTGTCTGAGAGCAGTGTGAGCAGGCTTTGTGGCACTCGCCGTATAGTTAACTATAACAACACGGCGAGTCCGCTTCACGCAATGCTCTACACATGAGACTCGCCTTAGAAATGGGTACAACCTTCTTCATGCTGAACATAGTGTAGAAAGTACAAGTGAGTGACACAACGAAAGATGCCATGTGTATTGCAGCCGGGTAAATAAAAAAGCTGGTGGCATTAACACATTAACTGCAAACAATTTGAAAGATCACTAATTATTTTACTTTTCTTACTGTATCTGCTGTTGCTGTATTTAATTGGTACAATGCGTTTTTCTTTTGATTGATCATTACACCAAAAAAGGGTTCAGGTGTATAGCTTTCTGCAGGGGCAGAACCAATGAACATATGGTAACCTTTTGGACCGGAAGCGAAGAACCCGGTTTCGCCATCTTCCAAAACCGAAATACCGGTTGCATCCATACCATTAGCTCCGTCAAGTGCCAGCACAACACGATTTGTTTTTTCACCAACATTTAAAATACCCAATCCTCCGCGTTCAAATCCTTCATCATCGCAAAAGATCAAACCGGATTGCTTACCAATGCGCGGACCAATATTTGCATCAGGAACACCATCTCCCAGACAAACCTTATCATATCCCTGCTCATCAAGGATCAGTATTCCATCAGATTGATGGTTATAATCTTTATACCATTTCATGTACTGGTCAGCATCAGGAAATTTTTTCGACCATAATGCACGTACCCTTGCTGTGTCAGTTCTTATCCTGTTTTTTGCATAAGGCAGCGGAGCGCCTATTAAGATGCGTTCCTTACCATTTTCATCAACGATCACCAAACCTTTTGCACGTAAAACTTTATTATCATCATTGTCCTTGAAGGAAAAAATAAAGAAAGAGATAAATAATAAGAGCACTGAAGAAAACAAAAATGTTAACTGTTGCATTTTCTTCTTTTGTTTGTTTAACTGAAGTTTTAATTCAAGGAGTTCGTTATTCATGCTGGTAATTTTTAAAACTGGTATTCAGCAAATAAACTTATTTGCAGCAATCAGCTGGCACCAGGGTGAGTAGT